>CAKMJT010000001.1 GCA_927407015.1 uncultured Proteiniphilum sp.
TTTCCATTGCGCTTACTGCCGATGTGACCACTGTCGATCTGGCCAAATGTACCGCTGTGGGAATGAACGACTATATTGCCAAACGGCGGTCAAGAACGGACAGAACCCCTTTGAGGTCCTTCAGGTTATTGCAACCCTTTCTCAAGCGTAGTTTCGTGTATAGCATAGTTATTGACGAATAGTCAGGACTCTCTGTCTATGACCGGGGGTATACCTGAGTAGTTACAAAAAGATGAAAAGTTGGGTTTTTGCCGTTAATTTTTTATTTTATCCTCCCTAAATCCCTGTATTCCAGAGGAGTGAATCCGACTCTCTTTTTAAAAAATGAGAGAAAGTACTCATAGGAGCTAAAATTGAGCTCATACGCAATCTCCTTGACAGAATGGTTTGTTTCGGCAAGTAGTTCTTTTGCCGTGCGGAGTTTTAATTCCTGGAAATATTGTGCCGGCGCATATCCGGTATATTCTTTAAACACCCTTCTGAACAAGGAGTAGCTGATACCCAGGTTGTAGGCAATTTCTTTCGCATCTATATCTTTATGAATGTTCTCAAGCATGATGACTTTGGCTCGTTCTATTGTTTGGGCCAAATCCTTTGATTCGAAGTTTTTGTTTTGTGCCAATGATAAAATGGTTCCTAAAATATTAAATGCAATTCCAGCCAAATTTTGTTGCGCTGCAGTTTTATCTTCTTTTGCTACTTTGATGGCTGTCGAGAATAGATTTACGAGATCTTCATTGACCCCCACATTGAGCACCTGATTGTCGGGAGAAATAAATCCATTCGTAACAATGGCATCGATGATTTTGCCTTCAAAGCCGATATAATATTCATTCCATCCGGTCTCTTTCAGGGGGCAGTACGTATGCCACTGCCCCGGAAAAAGGAGCATCACCTGCCCTTTGGATATGTTTGTCTTCTTCGTGGTGGCCGAAGTAAAGGTTCCCTTGCCTTTGCTGATGTAAACAATTTGATATTCCGATAAGACACGTCCGTTTCCAGGTTTGAAATAGTAGTTTTTGGGATGGTCGGTAGAGGGATACAACGTGTTCGGGGGGATAGGTTGAAAACCCACCGTGTTGACAGTCAGCCCAAATTTCTTATCCTTATCACTGACCAGCAGGTATTTAAAGTCAATGCCGAAATCATTGTATCGCATGTTTTCTGTTTTAGATTTGCATATGTTTTGTCTTTTAACGTGTAAATATACAAATAAAATCACGCCAAAGCACAATGCAGTTCTGGTTCCCTATTATGCAGGGTGCCGCATTGTGCTGTTACACATCTCAGAGAATGAATCCGGAATGTGTATGTTTATTGGAATAAATTGGGTATCACCAAAGAAAAAATCAATATCGCCATGCCCAAAGCCAGGAAAGTGATCGCTTTTTGTCCTGCTCCCTTCCACTCCTTCAGGATGATGCCCCATACATTGCTGAAGACGACGTTCAGCGACATAAGAATGCTCCAGGAGAAAGCCATCATGATACTGTCCGGTGTAAAGAAGCTCTGTCCCATTCCCAATCCGAAGAACTGTGAGTACCATAGCAGCCCTGCCAGCGCACAAAATAAAATATTGTTTGTCAGCACAGCTTTGGAGGAACGGCCTATTTCTCCGCCGGTCTTGTTTTTCCGGTTCATGTAAAGGCAATAAACCAGATTGGTGATAAATCCACCTACGGTAACCAACAGGGTAACCGGATTCTGTGCGAACAGTTCCTTTGCTCCGGCAGCAATGGCTGCTTCTTTAATCGGAATACCGGCACTCAGTCCCAGGCTGAAGCAGGCGCTCATTACGCCGGAAAGCAAGGCAATGAGCAGCCCTTTTTTCAGTGCAAAATCTTTGATGGCTTTCCGTCGCTCTTCCTCAGTCATGTTTTTGGATCGCAAACTACCTGCATACCCAACCAGTGCGATCCCAACCAAGGCGACCGCCACGGCAAGTAACAAGATCAAACCCTTGGGTGAGAACAGGTCGGTGCCGGTCAGTATGGCCGGTATGAGTGTCCCGAATGCGGCACAGGTACCCAATGCGACCGACTGCCCCAGGGCAATTCCCAGAAAACGCATGCTGAGCCCGAAAGTAAGTCCCCCCACGCCCCACAATACGCCGTAACCAATGGCTTGCCATGTAGCAGACGGGTGGATGGTATAGATCTCAATCAGTTCTGCCGGGGAGTTGGAGATGAATGCACCCAGCAAAGGAAAGACAAGCCATGCGAAAATTCCCTGGGTGAGCCAGAAATTTTCCCACGACCACTCCTTGATCTTATTGATGGGAACGTATGAGCTTGATTGGCCCATACTTCCCACAGCAATAATCAATAAACCGATAATGGTATTCATTGTTTACACCCTTTTGGAGGTTATCTGCTCTTCATACTCCTCAATCTCTTTGATATAGGCATCCCCCACGGGAACACCCTGCTGTTGGCAGTAATAACTGTACAGCGCATTCCATGGCATCGCTTTCAGCTCTTCCAGGTAAGCCATTCGCTCGAAGTTCCTGTCCTGTTTCTCAAAATCCCTCAACTTGTCGGTCGGCTCCAGCAATGCCTGTAACATGGCTTTCTGTGCGGAACGTACGCCCACCACGTACGCGCCGATGCGGTTGATGGAGGCATCGAAATAATCCAGTCCCACATGTACCCGATCTTTCTGGCCGGAACGAACAATCTCCTGAGCGATAGCGAGCAGTTCATCGGTAAGGATCACCACGTGGTCGCTGTCCCAGCGTTCAGGACGACTCACATGCAGGGTTATTTCAGGAACAAATAACAACAGGGAGGATAATTTATCGGAGATGGTTTCGGTAGGGTGGAAGTGACCGGCGTCCAATGTCAGAAGCATGTTGTTCTTTACGGCATATCCCATATAGAATTCGTGAGAACCTACTACGTAGCTTTCACTGCCAATGCCGAAAAGTTTACATTCCACACAATCCTTCAGATAATCGGTGCTGATCTTTTCTGACAGTACTTCATCCAATGATTCCTGCAGCAGCTTTCTGTGTGCATAACGGGATACCGTTTTGTCTTTTTCCCCATCGGGTATCCAGATGTTGTGGATGCAGGGATCGCCCTGTTGGCGGCCAATCTCTGCCGCTATTCTGCGGCAACGACGTAGATGCTCTTTCCAGAATCTCCGGATTTCCGGATCGAAGTCGGAAAGGGTATAACCGCTGTTGGCCTTATCGTGCGAGAAGAAGGTGGAATTAAAATCGAGTTTCACTCCTTTTTCTTTTGCCCAATCGATCCAGCTTTGAAAGTGTTTGGGTTCAATTTGATCACGATCCACAAATTCACCGCCGAAATCACCATAGATGGCATGCAAGCTTATCCTGTGTGTGCCGGGTATCAGCGAAAACACTTTCTCGAAATCATTTCTCAGCTCTTCAATGTTTCTGGCTTTACCGGGATAATTGCCGGTCGCCTGAATGCCTCCGGTAAGCTCACCATCCGGATTTTCAAATCCCGATACGTCATCAGCCTGCCAGCAATGGATCGAAATAGACAACTTGTCCAATTGCTCAATTGCCTGTGCTGCATCTACTCCCAATGAGGCATACTGCTCCTTTGCTTCCTCAAATGCTCTTTTAATCTGTTCTTCCTTCATACGTTTATTTTATAGATTTATAGATTGGAATTGCCTGATTTCATCATCAGCGTGTTATCCCTGTTTTATGATGAATTGCCCATTCTATTTATATTTCTTTGTACACTTCAAGATATCTTTGGTAATGATCATTCCATAATTCGGTATCGGAAGGCTCAAATAGTTCCAATTCTGTGGAATTACGGACAATACGGCGTATTTCCTCTTTGTTCTTTACCAGTCCTGCAGCTTTGGCCTGCATCAACAGATTCCCGATGGCGGTAGCTTCTGACGGTCCTGCAACAACAGGCAGGCCGATGGCATTGGCCGTAAAAGTGTTGAGCATGTTGTTTCTGGATCCTCCGCCAATGATGTGCAGCTTTTCGATGGAAAAACTGGCCAGTTTCTGCAAATCCTGTAATACCTGTTTATACCGGAAGGCCAGACTTTCGTATATACAGCGCGCAATTTCGCCGATGGTTTCCGGTACAAACTGGTTTGTTTGCCGGCAATAGTGCTGAATAGACGCAATCATGGAAGAAGGATTGGCAAAGCAAGATGCGTCAGGATTGATAAAATATTGAAAAGGAGCAGTCTGCTCAGCTGCTGCCACAATCTCCTCGTACGTTACCGGATTATTCTTCTCCCATTCTTTCTTGCATTGTTCAATGAGCCACATGCCGCAAATATTCTTCAGGAGACGGATGGAACCGTCAGCTCCCCCCTCGTTGGTGAAATTGAGCGCATAGGTATCCTCATTAATGACAGGTTCATCGGACTCAATCCCCATCAACGACCAGGTGCCGGAACTTAAATAGGCAAAATGGGCACTTTCTGCCGGTACTGCCAGCACGGCAGAAGCGGTATCGTGCCCGGCCACCGCGATCACTGAAATATCCTCCTGATCGGTCAGGTGTTGCACCGAGGGTGATATCTTTCCTATCGTTGTTCCGGAGAGCACCTTAGGAGCAAACTGCTCTTTCGTCAGCCGAATGGCATCCAGCAGAGAGGGCTCAAAATCTTTTGTGTAGGGGTTGATCATCTGCGATGTGGATGCGATGGTATACTCCGTGACCATCTGTCCGGTCAGCAGATACGAAAGGGCATCAGGCATAAACAGGATTTTATCGATAAGGGGATAGATGGACGAGTTCTCTTTCTGCATCGTATCCAGTTGAAACAATGAATTGAAGTCCATGATCTGAATGCCTGTTTTCTCATATACTTCCTTTTTCGGTATCCTGGAGAAAAAACGTTCCGGTGCACCCTGTGTATGGGAGTCACGATAGCTGTAAGGCATTCGCAGCGGTTCGCCGTCAGCCCCAAAACAGACGAAATCTACTCCCCAGGTGTCGATCCCTACAGAGAGGATGGGGTAATTCCGGAGCTTGGTCTCGCGTAACGAATGCACGATTTGCTCGTACAAATAAAGCAAATCCCAGTATAGACGACTGTTCACTTCCACCAGGGGATTGGAAAAACGATGAATTTCCTTCAGTACCAGGCGGTCATTTTGAACGGTTCCCAGCAGGGCTCTGCCGCTGCTTGCTCCTAAATCGATCGCCAAAAAAGAGATTAAATTGCCTTCACTCATGATGAGGTTAAATTTTTCTAAAAGATTGTTTGCAAAAATAGCGTATAAAACGAATCCTTGCAATGAAAAAAATGATTTAATGACTGTGTTTTTTGATATTGTTCAAAAAAATAATCATAAACCAATGCTATCCCAAACGTGCATAAAGAAGATGTCAAAAAACACAGCTAAAAAATCAATTATTGGAATGGTATCCGCGACAAATTAAATACATTTGTGCTTCTTATTGATCGTAGTTATTAGAAACCTGTTATATGATGTGGGGAAAGAAACAAGTATACTGCTATTTTTTTGGATTTTTTATGGAATAAAAGTAACTTTGTCTCAGCATAGTTCAGCACAGTGTTTTATTTTGGAAATGCTTAAATCATTTATAAATGGCAGTTGTAGTAATCATGCCCAAGCAGGGGCAATCGGTTGAGAGTTGTATCATCACAACATTACATAAGAAAAAAGGCGATATCGTGAAAAAGGGGGATGTCTTGTTCTCTTACGAGACAGATAAGGCTTCCTTTGAGGAGGAATCACCGGCAGACGGGACCGTATTGGCCTGTTTTTACGGCGAAGGTGATGAAGTGCCCGTCCTGGAGAACATGATGATCATCGGAGAACCGGGTGAAGATATCACCCCACTGCTGACCGTAGGTCAGGAGGCTGCATCGGGAAGTCACCCCGATGAAACGGGCAACGGCGTTACTCCTCCCGATATACAAACAGTAGAACCGGCAGCCGAAACATCGACAGCGACCATCGCCTCTACCCATAACGACAAGACACTACAGGGAGCTTCGGTTCAGGCAGGAAGCCCTGAAAACCGGTTCATCTCTCCCCGGGCAAAGATATTGGCTGAGAAAAATGCGGTGTCTGTCGCACAACTTACCGGCACCGGTCCGGGGGGCCGGATCATAGAGAAGGATGTAGAAGCCTATTTGGTCAATCGTCCCAAAATGACACCTCTGGCAAAGAAAGTAGCTGCCGAAGGGGGTGCGCAACCGGCGGCGCCGGGAACAGGTCTGGCGGGCAGATCCCGTGCGGTAGATCTGTCCGCTCCGGTAAACACCATATACGGCGTTGATTATGAGGATAAGAAGATATCGAACATGCGTAGGCTGATTGCAAAATCGATGTATGCCTCGCTGCAAAATTCCGCACAGCTTACCCATCATCTGGGTGCGGATGCCAGACGCATTCTCGATCTGCGCAAGAAAGCCAAAGCTGCACTTGAATCCGGAAAACTTGCTGTGAACATCACGTTGAACGATATGGTGTGTTTCGCTGTCATCAAGGCGCTGAAAAAATTCCCCGAAGTGAATGCCCATTTTCTGGGCGACAGCAAGCGATATTTCCACAAAGTACATCTGGGCCTGGCTGTGGATACCGAACGCGGGTTAATGGTTCCGGTATTGCTCAATGCCGATGACCTGTCCATTGCCGGGCTCTGCGGCCAGCTCAAAGAGATTGCCACAGCCTGCCGTGCCGGCAGTGTGAACCCCGATATACTGGCTGCCGAGGCAGGCACATTCACCGTATCGAATCTCGGCAATTACGGGGTAGAGATGTTCACCCCGGTGATCAACCTGCCACAGTCGGCCATCCTCGGTGTCAATACCATCGTACCTCGTCCGAAAGATCTGGGTGACCGGGTCTATGCTTTTGTACCCTATATCGGATTAAGCCTGACCTACGATCACCGGTCGCTCGACGGCGGTGAGGCAACCCGCTTCCTGAAGCAGATTGCCACTGAAATTGAGAATCTGGAACTTGATGTGCTGATTTGATGATTCGGCGATATGATGATGTGAATTGAACTGAAAGCTGACAACTGACAACTAAAAAATTATTTTGACTATGATAGATTTACTGATTATCGGTGGGGGTCCTGCCGGATATGTGGCGGCGGAAAGAGCCGGTCACAATGGATTGAACGTGGTTCTTTTTGAGAAGAAAGCAATGGGAGGTGTCTGCCTCAATGAAGGGTGTATCCCCACAAAAACATTGCTGTACAGTGCCAAAATGTACGAAAATGCGTTGCATGGTGAAAAATACGGCGTTTTTGGAGATAACATCCGCTTCGATTATGAAAAGATGATCGCCCGCAAGAATAAGGTGGTGCGAAAGCTGGTTTCCGGTGTGGAAAGCAAGATGAAAGCCAACAAGGTGACGGTGGTCAAAGGAGATGCGATGATCGAAGGACGTTCCACCGACGGCATTGAGGTCAGCTGTAACGGTGAAAAATATATTGGGAAAAACCTGCTTGTCTGTACCGGATCCGAGGCCTCCATACCTCCCATTCCCGGATTGAAGGAAGCTGGAGAGGTGATCCTCACCAACCGGGAGATCCTGGAGATGACCGAGCGACCTGCTTCATTGGTGGTAATCGGTGGCGGCGTGATCGGGATGGAGTTTGCCAGTTTCTACAATAGTCTGGGAACGAAGGTGACAGTCGTGGAGATGCTCCCCGAAATACTTGGAGGACTCGATTTCGAAATATCGGCCATGCTGCGTGATATCTACACAAAAAAAGGCATTTCGTTCAACCTGAATGCAAAAGTGGTGCAGGTGGATGGCAACAAGGTTGTCTTTGTGAAAGAGGGTGTGACCCACACGGTGGAAGGTGAAAAAATACTGTTGAGCGTTGGTCGTCGCCCGGTTACACAGGGCTTTGGGCTGGAGAAACTGGGCGTGGAGCTGCTGCGTGGCGGCATTAAGGTGGATGAGAAGATGCGGACCAATGTCCCCGGAGTCTTTGCTGCAGGTGATGTCACCGGCTTCTCTTTGCTGGCCCATACCGCCAGCCGCGAGGGAGAGGTGGTGGTCAACAACCTCACCGGACGGAATGATATCATGCGTTACAACGCCATTCCGGGAGTTGTATATACCAACCCGGAAGTGGCCGGCGTGGGAGAAACGGAAGAGTCGGCCAAAGCGAAAAAGATTGCCTACAAGGTGGCCAGGTTGCCCATGGCCTATGCAGGCCGTTTCGTCGCCGAAAACGAGGGTGGTAGCGGTCTTTGCAAGGTGCTGGTGGGCGAGAAGCATGGTGAGGTGATTGGCGTGTATATGCTCGGCAATCCTTCCAGCGAGATTATCTACGGTGCTTGCATGGCCATTGAACAGGAGATGACGCTGAAAGAGATGCAGGAGGTGGTCTTCCCGCATCCCACCGTGAGTGAGATATTGAAAGAGACGGTATTTACCTTTTGAAAGCCAATATTCGATAGTAATTCAATAGTAATTTGGTAGTAATTCAATAGTAACGCGAAGCGAATAACGTGAACGACGTGAACAAATAACGGCGTAAGCTGAATAACGTGAACGACGTGAACAAATAATAAGGAAATCAACAAATCAAAATAGTATGCCAAAAGTTCAAATCATTGATCCGTCGCAAGTCCGTAAGCCGGGGTTTGTAGAGTTTCAGCCCATCCCCGTCAATCAGTATCAAAAGAGCGTCGCAGAAGAAAAAGAGAATTTCACCCACGAAGAGTTCAAAGCCATCTACCATGATATGGTGTTGATCCGTGAGTTTGAAACCATGTTGAACCTGATTAAAATCAAAGGTGAATACAACGGTACATCCTATAACCATCCCGGTCCGGCACACCTCTCCATCGGTCAGGAGTCGGCTGCGGTGGGTATGGCCTGGACACTGACGGTGGATGATTTTATTTTCGGGAGTCACCGTTCTCACGGTGAGATTCTGGCCAAGGGAATGTCGGCCATCCATAAGCTGGATGACGGTCAGCTTACTACGATCATGGAAACATTTTTCGACGGAACGGTCTATGAGATCGTAAAAAAAGATTTTAACGGCCCGGTGAAAGAGCTGGCAAAAAGATTTTTGGTATACGGCACACTTGCGGAGATCTTTGCCCGCAAGACCGGATTCAACAGGGGACTGGGCGGCTCCATGCATGCCTTTTTTACGCCCTTCGGCGTCTATCCCAACAATGCCATCGTGGGCGGTTCGGGCGACATTGCCGTGGGTGCGGCACTTTACAAGAAAGTGAACCGTAAACCGGGACTGGTGGTAGCCAATATCGGCGATGCCTCGCTGGCTTGCGGCCCGGTGTGGGAGGGAATCTCCTTCGCCGCCATGGATCAGTTCCGCGAACTATGGGAAGGAGAGATGCAGGGCGGTCTTCCCGTGATCATCAACATCATGAACAACCAATACGGCATGGGCGGGCAGACTGCCGGCGAGACCATGGGCTACGGTATTGCAGCACGCATTGGTGCCGGCGTGAATGCCGACCAGATGCATGCCGAGCGGGTCGATGGCTACAATCCCCTGGCCGTGATTGATGCCTACAAACGAAAACGCAAGGTGATTGAAGAAAAGCGAGGACCGGTCTTGCTGGATGTGCTTACCTATCGTTACAGCGGTCACTCTCCTTCCGATGCGTCCTCCTATCGGACCAAGGAAGAGGTGGAGGCCTGGGAAGCACAGGACTGCATCCGCAGCTACGGTGAACAGTTACAGGAGGCTGAGGTGGCCACGCCGGCTGATCTGGACAACATCTCCGATGAAATCCGCAAGCTGGTGAATGAGATGTTCCTGCTGGCCATCAACGAGGAAGTATCTCCGCGCATGGACAATGCTGACATCATTGGTGAGATGATGTTCTCCAACGGATCGGTGGATTCTTTTTCCGATGAAAAACCGGATGTACTGATGCCGATGGATGAAAATTCCCGCGTGAAAAAGATAGCCGGTAAGGAGCGTTTCGCCTTCGATGCGGAAGGAAAACCGTTCAGCAAGATGAAGCAATACCAGTTGCGCGACGGCATATTCGAGGCGATTATCGACCGGTTTTATAAAGATGCATCTCTCATCGCTTATGGTGAGGAAAACCGCGACTGGGGCGGTGCCTTTGCCGTTTACGGCGGACTGACGGAGGCGTTGCCTTATCACCGACTGTTCAACTCACCCATCTCGGAAGCCTCCATCGTGGGTACCGCCATTGGTTATGCCATGTGTGGCGGACGGGTGATTCCTGAGATCATGTACTGTGATTTTATCGGAAGGGCGGGGGATGAGATCTTCAACCAGCTGCCCAAGTGGCAGGCCATGAGCGGCAACGTACTCAAAATGCCGGTGGTGGTGCGCGTATCGGTAGGATCGAAATATGGGGCGCAGCACTCGCAGGACTGGACCTCGCTGGTGGCACATATCCCCGGCATCAAGGTTTGCTTCCCGGTGACACCTTATGATGCCAAGGGGTTGATGAACGCCGCACTGCAGGGTACCGATCCGGTGATCTTTTTCGAGAGTCAGCGTATTTACGATATAGGGGAGCAATTCCATAAAGGAGGCGTACCTGAAGGATATTATGAAATTCCGCTGGGTGATCCCGATGTGAAGAAGGAGGGGAGTGATATCACCTTCCTGACCGTCGGTCACACCCTCTATCCCGCCCTGAAGGCGGCAAAAGAACTGGAAGAGCGTTTCAGTATGAGTGCCGAAGTGATCGACGCCCGCTCACTGGTGCCCTTCAACTACGAGAAGGTGATTGCATCGGTGAAAAAGACGGGGAAGATCATTGTGGCCGGTGACGCTACTACCCGCGGTTCGTTCCTGAACGATCTGGCTGCCAGCATCGGCCAGCTGGCATTCGACTATCTCGATGCCCCCGTGTGCGTACTGGGTTCACGCAACTGGGTCACGCCGGCACACGAACTGGAAGAGTTCTTCTTCCCGCAGCCGGGCTGGTTCATCGATATGATCCATGAACGGATTCAACCGCTCAGGGATTATATTCCCGGACAGAACTTCACCGACGGTGAGATGGTGAAACGGGCAAAAAAAGGGATTTGATAAGATGATCCGGTGATGTGATGATTCATCAACAGATCAACTAATCTGCTAATCGACTAATCAACTAATCTGCTAATCTGCTAATCAATTTATGATATTGAATGTAAATGCCCATTTGCATACCCCTTATTCCTTTAGTGCTTTCCGGGATATCGATGATGCGCTGGACAGGGCGGTTGCCGAAGGAGTTAAAGTGTTGGGGATCAATGATTTCTACACCACTGAAGGGTATGAGGAGTGGGCTGAAGGATGTAAAAAAAGGCAGCTCTATCCGCTTTTTGGTATCGAATTTATCAGCCTGAACGAATCGGATCAGAAAGCCGGATTACGGGTGAATGACCCTGCCAATCCCGGTCGCACCTATCTCAGCGGAAAGGGAATGTCCTATCCTTTCCGGCTGGCAGAACCTTATGCTACGCAACTCTCAGCCGTACAAGCCGCATCAAACAGGCAGGTGGAGGCGATGTGCAGGAAACTGAACGATTATCTCCGGCATAAGCAGGTAGATATCACACTCGATGTGGCACAGATCAGGAATGAACTGACCAAAGGATCCCTCCGTGAACGTCATCTGGCGAAAGCACTGCGGCTGGCAGTATATACGGCTTGTGATAATGATGTCTCTGCGGTACAATCGGTTTTGGAGAATCTTTTCGATGGAAAGGCAGTAAAATCTTTGTTGAACGATATAGCCGGTGTGGAGAACGAAATTCGTTCCAACCTGCTGAAGGCAGGCGGTGTTGCGTTCGTTCCTGAAGGACACGACGCTTTTCTGCCAATGGAAAAGGTGCAGGAAATGATTGTCGCGGCAGGGGGCATTCCCACCTATCCCTTTCTGGCAGACGATGTAAATGGCAATTATACCGATTTTGAATCCAATCCGGAGCGGGTGGCAGATCAACTTACCGGGAGAGGATTTCATTCGGTTGAGTTTATTACAACACGGAATGATGTGAAGCTATTGGAAAAATATGCTTCCTCTCTCTATGAGCAGGGATTTGTGGTGACATTCGGCAGCGAGCACAATACACCTGCCATGGAACCCATTGAACTTTCTGCGCGGAACCATACACCATTGACCGATCGGCTGAAGCAGATCAACTATGAAGGAGCTTGTGTTATAGCGGCACACCAGCATGTTGTTGCACAGGGGCTGGATGGATATGTGGCCGGAAATGGGATGGCCGACCGTTCAAAGAGAGATGAGTTTAGGAAGTTGGGAGATTCGTTGATTAATAGTGAATGGCTTGTTAACCAGTGAGAAAAAATGAAGGAGATTCAACAGTTAATTGAAATATCGCAATTGTATGGACGGGACAATCGTTTTGTGATTGCCGGCGGTGGAAACACTTCCTATAAAAACAGTGAAAAAATATGGGTGAAAGCCAGCGGTTCATCACTGGCGACCATCACGGAAGAGGGTTTTGCCGTGCTGGACCGGTCCAAACTGAACCGAATGTCCGGAAAAGTCTACAGCAGCAATGCCACAGAGCGGGAAGAGCAGGTGAAAAATGACCTGGCTGAGGCTACGCTCACCAGGGATAAGCGTCCCTCTGTGGAGACATCGATGCACAATGTGATTGAATATGCTTTTGTGGTACACCTTCACCCTACCATCGTGAACGGGCTGATGTGTGCCCGCAATGCGGCATCGGAATTGGTGAGACTCTTCGGTGAGAAGATGTTGTATGTGGAATATACCGACCCCGGATATGTGCTTTTTAAGAAGGTGTATGATCAGATCAAAGCGTACCGGAAAAAATATAACCAGGAGCCTCAGGTGATCTGGCTGCAGAATCACGGTATTTTTGTGGCTGCAGACACCACAGGAGAGATCAGAACGATCTATACGGATCTGCTGACAAGGCTCGAGAACGCCATTACTCAGCCATTTCCCGCAGGGGAGAGAGAGACCTGTCGCTGCACGGAAGAGATCCTCCCAGCCCTGAGAATGATGCTGTCAGATAGCGGATTGAAGACATTGAGAGTGCGGAAAAACGAGTTGATAAAGTATTATTACGACAGCGAGAAGCATCAACAATCAATAGCCAGGCCCTTTACGCCCGATGCCATCGTCTATTGCAAATCAAATTATATTTTCCTGAATGAAGAGACACCGGAAAAGGTGCTGCATGAAGCGGAAAAAGAGATTCCTTCTTTTACCCAAAAACATGGATATCTGCCTAAAGTGCTGTTGATAAAAGGGATCGGTCTGGTTGCCGTGGGCGATAATGCCGGACAGTGCAACACCATCCTCGATGTCTTTGAGGATGCGATGAAGATAGCCTGCCTGGCTCAGTCGTTCGGTGGTGAGCACCCGATGACCGCGACGCAGATTGATTTTATTGATCATTGGGAAGTGGAGTACTACCGGCGTAGTGTGGCTGCCGGTGTTACCAGGGGTCGTGCAGAGAATAAAACCATTGTGATTACCGGTGCTGCCCAGGGATTTGGTGAGGGTATTGGCCGCTGTCTCTTGCAGGAGGGAGCGAATATTGTCATTGCCGACCTGAATGAACAGGCGGGCAGGGCGACTGCAGACCTTTTCAACACGATGGCGAAAAGTAACCGGGCTGTTTTTATCAAGACGAATGTGGCTGATATGACGAGCCTGGAGCATCTGATGCACGAAACCGTTTGTCAGTTCGGGGCTATTGACTGTTTTATCAGCAATGCCGGTGTTCTGCGTGCCGGTGGACTGGAGGATATGACACCCGCCAATTTCGATTTTGTCACTAAAATCAATTATAGTGCCTATTTCTATTGCACCAGGGTGGTCAGCAGCATCATGAAATTGCAAACAAAATATGCTAAGGATAATTACTATGCCGATATCATCCAGATCAACTCCAAATCAGGACTGGAAGGGAGCAAAGCCAACTTTGCCTATGCGGGAGGCAAGTTCGGAGGGATCGGGCTGACGCAATCCTTTGCTCTGGAGCTGGCCCCATACCGCATCAAGGTGAATGCCGTTTGTCCGGGTAACTTTTACGAAGGCCCTCTCTGGAGTGACCCGGAGAACGGGCTTTTTGTACAGTACCTGCAGGCAGGGAAAGTACCCGGTGCGAAAACCATAGCGGATGTGAAGGAGTTCTATCTCGCTAAAGTGCCTATGCGAAAAGGATGTACGCCAGAGGATGTGACCAGGGGAGTTCTCTATCTGATGGAACAGTGCGGCGAGACGGGACAGGCGCTACCTATCACCGGCGGACAGGTGATGTTGAATTAATTAATCACAGCAAATATGAAAACAAGAGCAGTTCGACTTTACGGCAAAAAAGACCTTCGGATGGAGGAGTTCGATTTGCCACAGATTAAAGAGAATGAAATCCTGGCCAAAGTGGTCTCCGACTCACTGTGTATGTCCTCCTACAAGGCATCCACGCAGGGAACCGATCATAAGCGTATCCCCGGTGACGTGGCAGATAACCCCATCATCATCGGACATGAGTTTGCCGGTGAGCTGCTGGAAGTAGGGGCTAAATGGGCAGACACGTTCAAACCCGGTGATAAATTCTCCATCCAGCCGGCGCTCTATTACGAAGACGGACCGGTTGGCATACTGAGTGCACCGGGCTACAGCTACAAATACATCGGGGGTGATGCCACCTACGTGGTCATACCCAACGAGGTGATGGAACAAAACTGCCTGCTGCCCTATCAGGGAGAGGGATATTATCCCGCTTCGCTGGCAGAGCCGCTCTCCTGTGTGATTGGTGCCATGCATGCCAACTATCACACAACCCCGGGTAGCTACGCACACAGGATGGAGATTATGGACGGTGGGAAAATGGCTATACTGGCGGGAGTGGGACCTATGGGTCTTGCGGCTGTCAACTATGTACTTCGCCGTGAGGATCGCAAACCTTCTTTGTTGGTGGTGACCGATGTGGACCAGACGCGTCTGGATCGCGCAGCGACGATCTATACCGTTGAATTCGCTGCTTCGCGGGGCATTGACCTGCGCTATATAAATACCGGAAAAATGGATAATCCGGTGAAAGAACTGAAGGGCATCAGCGGTGATACAGGATTTGACGATGTCTTCGTGTTCGCCCCCGTGAGACCGGTAGTAGAGCAGGGGGATGCCATCCTTGCCTTCGACGGCTGCCTCAACTTCTTTGCCGGCCCGGGTGACCCCAACTTCAGTGCGATGTTTAATTTTTATAACGTCCATTATGCCTATACCCATATTGTAGGTACCAGTGGAGGTAATAACGACGATATGGTGGAGGCACTCGATATCATGAGCCGGGGACTTGACCCTGCTGGTCTGGTGACACATATCGGCGGACTGGATGCAGTGGCTGAGGCCACCAATCATCTGCCCGATATTCCGGGAGGAAAGAAATTGATCTATACCCATCTGTCGATGCCGCTGACCCCCATTGCCGACTTTGAAAAACTGGGTGAGTCCAGCGAACTGTTCCGTGAGCTGGCACTGATCTGCCATAAACACAACGGATTATGGAGCGTAGAGGCAGAATCATACCTGCTCAATCATTTCGGAAATCAGAAAGAGTTAGAAGTTGAAAGTTAAAAGGTTGAAAGTTAAAAGGTTGAAAGTTAGAAAGTTTAAAGTTAAAAGTCAAAAAAAATGAAAACTGATCGATAAACCCCAAAACGCTGACAGCATTATCAACCCAACTAAAAGTTGACCGCTGACCGCTGACCGCTGACCGCTGACCGCTGATAGCTGACAGCTGACTGCTGAACGCTAAACGCTAAACATTGAACGCTAAAAAACTGATCGATAAACCCAAAAACGCTGAAAGCATTATCAACCCAACTAAAAGCTGACAGCTGACTGCTGAAAGCTGAAAACTGAATATATGAAACAATTAGATGTGAATTTAATGCATCCGGTGGAACAGATCAATGTGATCATCGGCAGAATATACAAGAGTGGAATGACTACCACCTCGGGAGGTAACATCTCTGTCAGGGATAAGAACGGTGATATCTGGATTACTCCCTCGGGAGTAGACAAAGGGTCTCTCACCGTAAAAGATATCATGCAGGTGAAAAAAGACGGCACCCTCATAGGTCTGCATAAACCCTCATCGGAACTGCCTTTTCACAAAGCGATCTACGAAGAGCGTCCCGAGCTAATGGCCATTATCCATGCACATCCACCCGCCCTGGTCGCTTTCAGTATAGCCGGTATTGTCCCCGACACGAAAATAGTTCCGCAGGCACACAATATCTGCGGAGATATCGGTTTTGCCCCTTATGGAACACCCGGAAGTGAAGACCTGGGCGAGAAAATTGCCTTTGAGTTCAAAGACAAGCGTTATAAAGCCGTGATCATGGAGAATCATGGGGTGGTACTGGGCGGTACCGATATGATGGATGCCTACCAGCGCTTTGAGACACTGGAGTTCTGTTGCCGCACCATCGTCAATGCCAAACGACTGGGGAATGTGAACTACCTGTCAGATGAGCAGGTATCGCAATATGTGCATCACCTGCCGACGAATGTATCGCATTTCATGGATATTGATCATCCGTCAGAGGAGCGGGCCATCCGTACCGATATGGTCAATATCATCCGCAGGGCCTGTAACCAGGGCCTGATGATATCGACTTATGGAACAGTCTCTGTCCGCTGGAAGGATAACGACTTCCTGATTACGCCCAGCAACATTGCCCGGTGGGATATTGTGCCCAGTGATATCGTGCAAATCAAAAACGGGATGGCTGAAGCGGGCAAGATACCCAGCAGATCAGTCGCACTGCATCAGCGTATTTATCAGCTGAATCCGCAAATCAACTCCATCATCTGTACTCAACCTGTTAACCTGATGGCCCATGCCGTGAGCGGTTCAAAATTTGATGTGCGCACCATCCCCGAGAGCTGGATCTTCCTGCAGGATGTGCCTTCCATTCCTTTTGGATTGATATACAATGATGTGGATAGCGTGGCAAAGATGTTCAACAAGAATCGGGTTATACTGGTCGAGAATGACAGCGTTTTCATCACCGGTGATAAACTGCTGAACACGTTTGATTACCTGGAGGTAGCGGAGTTCTCCGCCAACTCGCTGGTGATGGCCGCTTCTATCGGCCCGTTGCAACCTATCGGGGATGAGGAAATCGAAGATCTGCGGGTGGTGTTTAATGTGAAGTGAACGTCCGTAAACAGTTGATGTAATCGGTCTGATACCGGATAAATATCTCATAACCGGTAATAAGATCCAAAGGACCGAATCAATACATAAGGTGTCTGAATAAGGAAAGAGGGTGAAATCAAAGCATGTTTCACCCTCTTTTTCAATGAATACCCGATATCACAATTTATAGATACATATTAACCATTGCTTCATAGAGCTCCTGCTTGCCACTGATCTGTGCAGGCTCCATGCCCATCGCAAGGGCATAGGCACGCATATCTTCCAGCGTCAGTTTGCCCTCTTCGAACTCTTTCCCCTTACCGGCGTCGAAAGAGGCATACCGCTCTTCGCGCATCGACAGATAAGGCGACTCTTCCAGTATGGCTGCCGCTGCTTCCAGCGCACGGGCAAAAGCGTCCATGCCGGCAATGTGAGCGATAAAGATATCTTCCAGATCGGTCGAGTTCCTGCGCGTTTTTGCATCGAAGTTGGTGCCGCCGCCCTGCAGTCCGCCACCCTGTAGAATCACAAGCATAGCCTGGGTAAGCTCATACAGATCGATAGGGAACTGATCGGTGTCCCATCCGTTCTGATAATCACCCCTGTTGGCATCGATGGAGCCCAGCATCCCCGCATCCACGGCACATTGCAGGTCATGCTCGAAAGTATGGCCTGCCAGTGTGGCATGGTTCACCTCCACGTTGAGTTTGAAATCCTTATCGAGGTTGTGGGCACGCAGAAAACCAATCACCGTTTCAGCATCCACATCGTACTGATGTTTGGTCGGTTCCATCGGTTTGGGTTCAATAAAGAAAGTACCCTTGAACCCTTTTGCCCTGGCATAATCACGCGCTTTGGTCAGCATCATGGCCAGATGCTCTTTCTCACGTTTCATATCTGTATTCAGCAGGCTCATATACCCTTCACGTCCTCCCCAGAACACATAGTTCTCACCACCCAGCTCAATGGTCGCATCGAGTGCATTCTTGATCTGTGTGGCTGCATAGGCTACACTGTCGAAATTGGGATTGGTGGCCGCTCCGTTCATATAACGCTTGTTACTGAACACATTGGCCGTGCCCCAGAGCAGTTTGATGCCCGTTGCGGCCTTTTTCTCCTTGACGTAGGCGACGATGGCTTTCAGGTTGGCTTCGTACTCTTCCAGCGAGTTGCCTTCTTCGATAAGGTCCACATCATGAAAACAGAAATAATCGATTCCTATTTTCTGCATGAATTCGAAACCTGCATCTACCTTTTTCCTGGCCTTTTCAATCGCCGTGTTGCCATTATTCCATTCAAAGTCCTTGGTTTCTTCTCCAAAGGGATCGCTCGACTCTGCACAAAGCGTGTGCCAGTAAGCCATAGAGAATTTAAACCAATCCTTCATCTTACGCCCGTAAACCACTTTCTCAGGGTTGTAGTACCTGAAGGCCAGTGGATTGCGACTTTCTTTACCCTCGAATTTGATCTTCCCGATTTCCGGGAAATACTCCGTTCGTTTGTTTGCTGATTCCATAATTTGTTTTACTTAAATAGTGTACTATAAATGATTAATTAAATAAGTGATTTCCATCGTTGATAAGCCTCCTGATAATTGCTGCTACGGATGTTGTCCGGATCCACGGTTGTGATCTTCTTGAGTGAGGAGAATGCTTCTTCGTTTGAAGCATAGATCCCGGCACCCATCCCGGCAGCCTTGGCAGCACCGGCAGCCCCGTCGGTATCGAACAGCTCTATCTGTGCACCACTGACGGAGGCCAACGTTTCACGGAAGAGGGGACTGAGGAACATGTTGGCGTTACCGGCCCGAATCACCCTGATATCCATGCCGATCTCCTTCATCACCTCCATGCCGTACTGGAAAGAGAATACGATTCCCTCTTGAGCCGCCCGAAGGATATCGGACAGGGAGTGTATGTTGAAGTTGATTCCATGAAAGGAGCACTCCACATTCCGGTTTTCCAGTACACGTTCCGCTCCGTTGCCAAAAGGTATGACTGAGATACCCCTGGCTCCGATGGGTGAGGCAGCAGCCAGATGATTCATATCGTTGTAACTCATCTTCCCTGAGGCCATGTTTTTCCGGATCCATGAGTTCAGGATGCCTGTCCCGTTGATACACAGGAGTACACCCAGGCGGGTTTGTTCCTGACTGTGATTCACGTGGGCGAAGATATTGACTCTCGACAAGGGATCATATTTCACTTCATCCAACACACCGTAGACCACCCCCGATGTGCCGGCCGTAGAGGCAATCTCACCGGGATTGAACACATTGAGCGATACAGCATTATTGGGTTGGTCTCCAGCACGGTAACATAGCGGTGTGCCGGGATGCAGTCCCAGTTCATCCGCTGCTGAAGCGGTGACCCTGCCCTGCAGCCCGAAGACGGGTGCTACTTCGGGGATCATAGCCTCGTCAAATCCGAAGTGATGAAGGATATCCTGTGAAAGCTTGTTCTCCTTGAAATCCCAGAAAATCCCTTCCGATAATCCTTCCACCGTGACAGAGACCTCTCTGGTAAGCTTCATGGCGATGTAATCGCCGGGTAGCATCACCTTGTCGATGCGGGCGTATAATTCCGGTTCATTTTCTTTCACCCATGCCAGCTTGGATGCGGTGAAATTGCCGGGAGAGTTGAGTAAATGCGATAAGACCTTCTTTTCTCCTATCGCCTCAAAAGCTTTCTCCCCGTAGGGGACCGCACGACTGTCGCACCATATGATGGAGGGGCGCAACAGCTGCCGGTTTTTGTCGATCATCACCAGGCCGTGCATCTGCCATGAGATACCAATGGCTTTGATATCCTGAGACTGTATACCTGATTGCTCCAGCACTGATACACTGGCCAGTTTCAGGTTGTTCCACCACATCTCCGGATCTTGTTCTGCCCATCCCGCACGTTGGGCATACATGGGCATTTCTACTTTTGGAAAGAAGTCCGAAGCGACGGTTTTTCCTGTTTCTGCATCAACAATGGAAGCTTTCACAGAAGAGCTTCCTACATCATATCCGAGTAAATACATCTTTTATTTTTTATAGTTAGTTATTCAGAATCTATCTCATTCCGCACCACGGCCATCATCCCTTCCACCTGTGCCAGAGCAAACATTCTCCCGTAAAAGGAATAACCCGGATTATGATTATTATGGACATCATCCAGCATCACTCTGCCGTGATCAACCCGCATGGGGATATTCGGTTTCTCCCTTTCCAGTATACGGATGACCTCTATCAGCTTCCCGTTACCCCCGAGGTGGGATGTTTCGATAAAATCACCGTCGGGTAGTAATTCAGTGCTTCTCAGGTGGGCAAAGCCGATCTTCTCCGCAAATCTAAGGGCCAGTAGGGGTGTGTCATTATGCGCACCGGCGCTCAATGAACCGGCACAAAAGGCCAGACCGTTACGCTTGCTGTCGAGCAGATTCATGATCCATGCAATATCTGTCTCTCCGGTAACGATACGGGGTAACCCAAAAACCGGAAAGGGAGGATCATCGGGATGGATGCAGAGGGTAACCCCTTCTGCTTCTGCGACCGGGATCACCTTCTCCAGAAAATATTTCAGGTTCTCCCGCAATTGGTCTTTGTCTATCCCCTGATATTGCTGAAGCAGCTTCCTGAACTCCTCCACCGGGTCAGTTCCTTCCGATATTTTGCGATGGATAAATCCCTGCGTCTTCACGATGATCGTATCAATCAACGCTGCTTTCTCCTCTGCCGTTATTGACTGACCAAGCGTGGCTATCTTCTCCAGCTCCTCCGGGGTGTAATTTCCTTCAGCTCCCTCTCGTTGCAGGATCCTGCAGTCGAAATAGGCAAAGCGAATCTTGTCGAAGTAGAGCGTGGAGGTGCCGTCCGGCAATATCCTGTTCAAATCGGTACGCACCCAATCGATGGCCGGCATGAAATTATAGCATACTGTCTTCACCCCTGCTTTGGACAGATTGATCAAACTTGTTTTGTAGTTTTCAATCAGCTGATCGCGGCCTGCGCCGGCGTACTTGATCTCCTCCGCCACGGGAAGGCTTTCCGCCACAGACCAGTGCAGACCCGCATTTCCTATAAAGCGGCTCAGGTCATTGATGGCATCCTCCGTCCACACCTCGTCGGGTGGCAGATCGTAGAGTGCCGTGACGATGCCTTCCACGCCGATCTGACGCAGCATCTCCAGCGTAATGCTATCTTTTTTTCCAAACCAGCGCCATGTTTTTTCCATTTTACTTTTCTATTATTTAGCACTCAGCTCACAGCTATCAGCGTTCAGCACTCACGTAATATCTTAGTATCGTATCAACTTAAAAACTTTTTTAACTTCAAACATCGGACTATGGACTATGAATGTATCACATCAATTATGATGTTTGAGATCCAGTTTTATCTTTTGCAACTCTTCCAGTTCATGTACCGGTCGTTCAATGTCGTAAGGAATGGGTCTGCCGGAAAAAGTCTGGAAATAGAGCAGACAGGCATCCTTCCACCAGACGGCGTCACGCGACTGTATCCTGAGGCGTGACTGCACATGCAGGAAGCGCTCATTGTCGACATAGGATTCCATCTGATCCCATACTTTCTGAAACGTCCGTACCTGCTGTACACCGCCGTCGTAGCGGTAACAAAGTTCATCCCATAAGGTCCGGCCGTTCTTCATCGTGTGATCCCAGGGGACATGATGGAACCAGAGCAGCAGTTCTTCGGGACATGTTTCAATATGGTTGTATTTCTCCTTTACCGGAGAGCAGTATTGCGAGACAGCATTACTTCCGTTTACTGTACGGTCGAAGCCGATACCCACTTCATTGGCGTTGTGGTAGTAGGGTGGAAGCCAGTCGGCGCGGGCTCCCGGGATATTACACCATGGTTCCGGACCATAGTGGTGATCCCAGGCAAAGATATGGTGCAACCCCAGTGGCATCATATAATCCACAGCCGTCTCCCATGAGCCGAGCATCAGCTGCTTCACAGGTTCCACGAAGCTGTTGTCGTGTGTAAAGGTAGCACGGATCCATTCGTCAGCGATCTCTTCAGCAGGAAGCGTATGATCCCATGCCAGCCGGCCGAACGCGTACCAGTTGGCCTGTGCGAAATGGTGACCGCACCAGTTGGTATCCTCACCTATATTGGCCACGCCGGCAATGGCGCTGACCGGATGCGGGTAGATGCTTCCGTCGGTTGTTCCGGCTACGGTGAAGTTGTCACCGCTACAGTGGGTGTTGCTTCCCAGAAACTCTTTCCATTGTGTGCCGAGATAGACCAGATGGTTGGAGAAACCGAGGTACTCCTGTGTGATCTGCAGCTCGGGCATCACCGCGGTTTTCTTCACAGCCCCGAAGAGGGGACTGAAAGGCTCACGCGGCTGGAAATCGACCGGTCCGTTCTTCACCTGGATGATCACATTGTCACGAAACTGTCCGTCCAGCGGCACAAATTCACTGTAGGCCTGTTTGGCACGATCTTCTTCAGTAGGGTTATAGACAAAAGCACGCCACATCACGATACCGCCATGCGGCTTCAATGCATCGGCCAGCATATTGGCGCCTTCGGCATGGGTACGACCATAGTCCTGTGGCCCGGGCAGCCCTTCTGAATTGGCTTTTACCAGGAACCCACCGAAATCGGGTATCAACCGGTATATCTCGTTCACCTTGGTGCGCCACCACTGCTGTACCGCTGCGTTGAGTGGATCGGAGTTCTCCAGTCTTCCCAGCTCGGCAGGGGATGAGAAGTTGATGGACAGATAGACCTTGATGTGATAAGGCCGCAGCTGATCAGCGATCACCCTCACCTTTTCCAGGTATTCCCTGGTAAGTATGTCGGGTGTGGCATTCACATTGTTGAGTACTGTCGCGTTAATCCCTATGGAAGCGTTTGCCCGTGCATATTCCCTGTAGCGGGGCGAGATTGTTCTGGGTAGTTCGTCCCATCGCCAGATGGAATGACCGGCATACCCCCGTTCTACGGTACCGTTGAGATTATCCCAGTGGTTCAGGATACGGATATCGAAGCGCGGCTTCTCCGTCATATCGAGGTTGCTGGTGAGCCGTCCCGTCTGAATCATCCTCAGCAGATGAAACACACCATAGAGTAGTCCGCGCTCATCCGCAGAGGCCACCACCGTCATGTTAATCTTTCCCTGCCGGACAGACCGGATGATATATCCTTCAGGGCCTGCCTCCAGCAGTTCACTGTCGAGATGGAGTCTGCGGATGGTACGATCATTGATTGTCCCTATCAGCAATGTGTTGTTTTTGAACTTGTTGGTTCCTGGGAGAAAACTGCCTGTCATCTCATTCCATGCCCGCTGAAATTCCATCATAGCCATAGACGTCTCTGAACCTTTCAAGCTGCTGAAGGAGGGTATTTCACTCACTTCCTGTGGCCGGAAACGGAGCCAGAGACGGCTCCCGTCATCCGCTTTCAGCTGAAGCACTGAAAGGAGACAATAAAGAAGTATGGATACCTTTATCTTCATTCCTGTTACAATGATCCTTCAATGGTTTGTATGGTTCCATCGGCATTGTACAGCAGTTCAGCCACCTTCAGGCTCCTCAGCCAGGTTCTGCCTCCTGAGGGCACACTGTCGTGGTGGAACAGGTACCATTTCCCCCTGAACTCCACGATGGAGTGATGGGTAGTCCACCCTACCACGGGGGTAAGGATGACCCCCTGATAGGTAAAGGGTCCCAGTGGATTGTCGCCGGTGGCGTAGCAAATGCGGTGCGTGTCGCCGGTGGAGTAGGAGAAGTAGTATTTCCCGTTGAAGCGATGCATCCAGGATGCCTCAAAGAAACGACGATCCGTATCACCGGCGGTAAGCGGTTTCCCGTTCTCATCCAGGATAACGAGGTCGCGTGGTTCTTCCGCAAATTCCAGCATATCTTCCCTCAGTCTCACCACCCTGGGACATAGCGCCGGCTCTTCTCCTTCAGGCAGTTGGGCACACTCCAGCGCCTTATTGTCGCGGTAGCGCTGCAGCTGGCCACCCCACAGTCCACCGAAGTACATATAGTATTCACTATCTGTATCCTTCCAGACACATGGGTCGATGCTGTAACTCCCCTTCATCGGATTCTCCTGCGGGATAAAGGGCCCTTCCGGTTTGTCGCTGACGGCTACGCCGAGGCGAAAGATGTCGTTACGGTCCTTCAGCGGGAAGTACATATAATATTTTCCGTTTCTGCAGGCTACATCGCTATCCCACAGCTGGCGGCCTGCCCAGGGGATATCATCCGTACGCAACACCACGCCGTGATCGGTTACTTCGCCGTTCCCGACATCATCCATCGAGAAGACATGGTAATCCTTCATATCGAAATGATCTCCGTTGTCGTTTTCCGGTATGCCGCTCTCCCTGTCGTGAGAGGGGTAAATATAGAGTTTGCCGTTAAAAACGTGTACTGCCGGATCGGCCATATAATCGCCGGGCACCAGGTATTTTGTTGTATGTTTCATATCTCTTTGTCTTTTAATTCAGGGAGGTACAGGCAATCATCGGGTGACCGTTCATCCCGCCGGAAAAGCCTGTCGCCAACAATCATTTATTCCTTGTTCTCCGTAAGTTCAATCAGCTTTTGTACCACCTGTTTCGGCTGATATTGTCTGTCAAATAGCAGCGGGTAATCTGTCCTGCCTTTCATGGGCCAGTCGTTTCTCCATGTATCTGCATCGGTCAGACCCCAGAGTGTCACACGGCTGATCTGATCACTGTATTTCAGGAACAGCTGAAAATAGTCGGTATATCTCTGTTCCCACGCCGCAGCGATATCGTCGGGAAGGCCTGCAGCATACGGGTTCATCTTCTCCTGGTAGGCGGCACTCAGCGAAACCTCCGCTGTCTCCTCACCGGGAAAGGGAAGCAGGGTGATATCCATCTCTGTGATCATCACATTGACTCCCAGCGCTGCGTAAGCCTGGATGCTCTTCTCAAACTCACCGATATCAGGGTGATCCATCCCCATATGTCCCTGCATGCCGATACCATCTATCCTTATACCCTCTGCCTGCAGCTGCTTCACCAGCTCCACCACACCCTTTCTTTTGCCTTCCATCGACATGGCATAGTCGTTGTAGTAAAGCTCCGCATCGGGATCAGCCTCATGGGCGAACTGAAACGCCAGTTTGATATAGTCGTCTCCTATAATTTCAAAAAACTTAGTATTCCTCCATGATCCGTCATCCATTATCGCTTCGTTCACTACATCCCATCCATCTACACGTCCTTTGTAGCGACCTACCACGGTATGGATATGGTTTCTCATCCTTTCGATCATCACCTCCCGTGAAACATCTGCTCCGTTTTCATCAACGAAAAGCCAGGCAGGTGCCTGTGAATGCCAGACCAGTGTATGTCCGACGATGAACATGCCGTTTGCCTCCCCGAATTCAACGAACTTGTCGGCTTCTTCAAAGAAGAATACCCCTTCGGTGGGTTGGATATGCATGCTTTTCATGCAGTTCTCCGCCACGATGGAATTAAAATGCTGTTTGATCAGACTGATTCCCAGGGTGTCATTGCCATAATTGTGGCTCTTGTTCAAGGCAGTTCCTACCAGGAACCTGCCCTGGTAGGCATCTTTCAAAGAGGATGTCGGTTCAGTTACCGTGCTGTTGCAGCTCATCAGTGCAACGCTCAGCAGCGTTGCGATGAAACCCATTTTGCTCTCCCAACTGTTTGTCTTCATCATAATGGTAATTTATTGAGATAATTATTATTGTCTCGCTTCAATCTCGATATTGATTTTGTCAATCACATCATCTTCCAGTTCATATTTGGAGATGATGAACATCGCCGCGATCAGCAGTATCGCCGGAATCACGGCCACAAGCCACAGTATCCCCTGTTCGGTAAAGGGTGTCTGTGAAACGGCATTTTTCTCGTCGAACCCGACAATGGCCAGCACAAAACCGGGAACAACGCCTCCCAGTGCCATTCCGGCCTTGAAGAAGATGCCAGTCAAGGCATTGACGATCCCCGAGATACGTTTGCCGGTGGTATGTTCACCGTAGGAGATCACCTCCGGCACCAGTGCCCACATATATCCGGTGGCAACGATGACGCCGGTTGATTTGATAAACTGGGCTGTCAGCACCAGCCACACCTGCGTTTTCAAAGCCGGAACCACTGACACCACATATAATATCGCCATCCCGAGAATGGCTATGGAAAGAAAAACATAAAACATCTGTTTCTTACCTATCGCCTTTTTGATGGCAGGAACCATCGGCATAAAGATAAATGCAGGGATGGAACCCAGAGCCATGAAGTAAGGCAACATATCGGGTGCATGCACATTATAGATCATATAATAGGAGCCGGCGGAATTGCCGATAGCCATCATCGCGAAGGCGGTGATAAAGAAGAATGCGAGCACCCGCAGCGGACGGTTGCGTTTGAATTCTGTCCAAAGATCTGACACCTTTACCAAAGCCATGTCTTTCTCATTCATCACCACCCGCTCCTTTGTCTGGGTATAGCAGAAGATCAGCAGTGCCAGTCCTGCCAGTGCATAGATGGTCATGGTGATAAACCAGGCATTGCCGGATTCCGCTGAGTTTATTTTACCGTCAGGAGAGAGTGTTTTTACGATGATGGGTATCCCATAGGCTACGGCCAGACCACCCAGGTTTGCCAGGAACATCCGTGCCGCCGTGAGTTTGGTGATCTCGTCGGTATCGCGGGTAAGAGAAGCATTCAATGCGCCATACGGAACGTTCACCAGGGTATAGAACATCGACATACCCACATAAGTGATATAGGCATAGAGCAATGAACCGGAGAAACCGTTCCAGAAACAGAGGATGGCGAAACCGGTCAGCGGTATCCCTCCCAGGATCAGATAGGAGCGATATTTTCCCAGTTTGGGGTTGTGCTTATCCACAAAGGCTCCCACAATCGGATCCCAGATCACGTCGATCAGACGGACAATAAGAAACATCACCGCTGCCGTCGCTGCAGGTATGCCGAAAACGTTGGTATAGAAGATAAGCAGGTACATCGAGACAGTCTGATAGATCAGGTTCTGAGCCAGATCTCCCGAGCCGAAGCCGATACGCTGCACCATGGAAAGTTTATAAAAACCTTTCGATTCTCCAATAGTTGGTGTCTTTAATTGCATTTTTTTGAATTGATTATGTATGGTTCAGTTTACTTTTATCTTCTAGTTGACGTTCTTCCACCGACAGTGGCATCGTTTGATTCCGTTACGGGGAATGAAGCTTCAAAGGGTGATGCCGGTAAACCTTCCCTGTTTCTCAGGTTAGCTCCCTCGGGATTGTTGCCCCAGGCGTATCTCACCTTAACCGGCTCTGTGATCTGGTCGTTCCAGACAATCACACTGTTCCCCTCGATGCGTGCCTCGGCCCATTCAACCCTTCCATCAGCACCCTGTAGCGAGAAGCCTTTCAGCTTATCGACAGGCAGCAGGTTGTCGGTGCCTTCTTTGAAATGGATAATCAGCCTGTTCCCGTCGGCCCTCATGGTGCGGAAGAGAGGACCGTCGCTGATCGCCAGCAGATTTCCGTATGCAATCCGCTCAGCCTGCAGAGCAAGTCGTTTTCCCACCTCTTTCTTGTTCAGGGGATGTATATCGTTCCATTCACCTATATCTATCGTCACTGCCAATCCTGTGTGGGGGATCGTTTTTGATAGCTGCAGCTGTATCTCTCTCATCTCAGCCCAGTTGCTTTCGGCAGGGTAGGGCGGGTCCAGCATAAAATTGGGTAGTTGAACCATCAGGAAGGGGAGATCATGTCGTTCCCAGAGAGACCTCCATTCACAGACCAGTGCTGTCATCAGGTCGTAATATTCGTTGTACCTCCCCGTGTTCGATTCACCCTGGTACCAGAGTACCCCTTTCAGGCCCCAGTTCTTCAGGGGATGTATCATCGCATTATACAGCCCCGTCGGTTTGTACTGGAAAAAGGTCTCTCCTGCCAGTGCAGGCATCCTTGTACCCTGTCTGTGTTTCCATATCCCTTCCAGACTGACCTCCTCTTCTCCTTTGCCGAACACAATCTTGTAGGGCTTGTCCTCCACGAATCCCGGATTGCCGGAGTAGCTGATCAGCCTTACGGTAATAATGTTTTCTCCCTTTTTGAGGAGATTGGCCGGTATCGGGTAAATACGCGGTGGATACTGATAAGCGGTTGTTCCAATGAAGACACCGTTGATAAAAACAGAATCGGCATCCACGATACAGCCCATCCTGAGCACGGCGGGTGCTCCTTCCTGTTTCGCCGTCAACGTAAACTCCTTCCGGAACCAATGGGTACCGTTTACCGGATTTAAACCGTCACTTGCCCATTCCTCATCGAAGAGATCCGTCTCTTCCCAGTGAGCATCATTGTAATCCGGCGCAAACCATGGTATGGCCTCGTTCAGACCCCTGTCCTTCCGGAAGAGAACGTTGTTCCACAGGTTCCGTCGTTCACGGTCGAGACGCTGCATGTTCGACACGTGACTGTCGGAACGGTATATATCCCTGTCGTTCAGGTGAGCAGGGAAGTGCTTCAACCCCTCCTCACTGATCCAGGCCTCTGCGGGTGAGCCGCCTACACTCGAATTGATCACACCTACCGGCACCTCCGTTCTCTCGTACATCTCCCTGGCGAAAAAGTAAGCCAGTGCCCCGAAGGATGGTACATTCTCCGCTGTCAGCTCCTTCCAGGCAGCCGGTTTGATTTCATCGAGGGGATGATGGAAGTTATAGGATAACGGCACCTTCAGATAACGGATCATCGGGTTGGTGTAGCTCTCTGCCTCCTCCCGGTATAAATCCATCACCCTGCTCACCGGCAGCTCCATATTCGACTGACCGGAACCCAGCCATACATCGCCAATCAGGATATTGCTTATTTCCAGCTCGTTGATAGCCATGCGGTAAGGACCCCCTGCTTGCTGGGGTGGAATTACTACCTGCCAGTTTCCACCGGTATCGGCAACAGTCACATATTTGCTGTTCAGAAACAGGATATTGACCTCTTCCCCGGCATCGGCACTACCCCAGATGGTAATATCCTGATCACGCTGTAGCACCATGCCATCAGAGACCAGCACAGGCAGCTTTATTTTCGCTTCACCGGTTTGTGTCAACAAATAAGCGAGCAGGATCAAAATCAGTCTTATTGTGTTCATTTTCATTTTGTTTTACTTTGCGGGGGACCCAGATAGCTCTTTTTCAGTCCGCCGAAGTTGATCAGTATCTTTTGTAAAACAATTCCGGGATCAAGCACCCGGAACCGTACCGTTTGTTTGCCCGGTTCCTGCAGGGTATGGGTCGTGATGGTTTCGTTGATGCTGCGGGCCTGCCATTGCTCCATCTGTCTGACATCGTAGTCCCGGTTGATATGGACAATCGTCTCTTCCCCGCCATTGAATGAAACGGCGTAACGCAACCCCCTGTTCTGATTAAAATTGAGGGTAGGAGACAACAGTATATGCAGTTCCATTTCACCTGCCGACAGGGTCTCCATATCATATTCAAGATATACTGGCTCACCGGCAGCGGGATAGATGTGCTGAG
This sequence comes from uncultured Proteiniphilum sp., assembly GCA_927407015.1. Taxonomy (GTDB): domain Bacteria; phylum Bacteroidota; class Bacteroidia; order Bacteroidales; family Dysgonomonadaceae; genus Proteiniphilum. Next base: position 29,642 of record CAKMJT010000001.1, read on the forward strand.
GAAAGGTGGTTACCGCCGATATAGTTTTTCCCAACCCCGGAATCACCTCCCAGTGAATAGCATCCGTACCCTGTGAACGGGAAAAATTCTCTGCTTCGATGGAGATATAACCTTCTCTTTCCATAAACATTTTCGGCTGCCGCAGATCCGGTTCAATCACATAGGTCACTGCAGGCATCACACTCTTTTCCGGCTGCTGCCAGTAGGTGTAGCCGATACGCACCTGATCCATCATATGGGCCCACTTACCCCCGGCCATCACATTGTTGTAATGATGTGTAAGCAATGAATCGAGGTTGAAGCACTCTTTTGCCTTGTCGGCCCAATAGTTGGCTGCCGGATCACCCTTCTTAGCGTACCATTTGTTATTGGCCATGGCATAATACATCTCATAGAGATTGGAGCAGGCATGGTATTTTGTACCGGTAATCATCATCTTCCTGCATGTTTGATTCAACTGTTTCATATATGTTTGTCTGTTAACCGTCAGAGATGGACAACGGATCGTATATCCGGATCAATAAAGTAGAGAACAGATGGATATGCAATTAAAGTATGAATATAATTAAAAATGTTTAAAGGAAATACAAGGAGAGCAGAAATGCTCTCCTTGTATTTCCTGTTTACTTACAAATACTTAATAGCCCGGATTCTGATAGGCTTTCTTTTCCTCTTCAGTCATCGTCATTCCGTCAATCTGTCCCTGCGGGATGGGACGCAGATAATGGTACTTCTCGATGGTGCGGTTATAAACTACCCGGTTATGATCACCGGCAGCCGATCCACAGATAGAGTAAGATCCGGCCAGCTCAGCCCACTTCTGCGTACGGATCAGGTCGTGCCAGCGGTAACCTTCACCAAAGAACTCGCGGCTGCGTTCCGCCAGGATATAATTGATGTCAATCACGGCAGGTGTGGCTGCTATCATGGCAGCACTGCGGTCTTCCACCTTTGCATAGTTCCCGTTGTTTTTCCAGCGCCATTTCCCTGCACGTGCACGTAGTACGTTCACGAGCTGGCGGGCTGTCATCGATCCGGTGGCACCTTTCACGGCTGCCTCGGCAGCGATCAGGTAGAACTCAGAGAACTTGGCTATATTCCAGGGACGGGTAATCGCTCCATTGGGCTGTCCGAGGCCATCTTTGTTATCAGTACGGTAAGTGCCCAACTTCCAGAGACCAGGGTAATAGATACGGCTGATCCCGCTGGGAGCTATCACCCAGTCGGCTCTGCCCGGCAGTGTGCCGGCACCCACGTTGCTCGGTCCGCCACCGGCAGGATAGGTGACAGGAATAAGGGGCTCCTCTTCCAGGAAGGTAAGCACCGGTTCCCCATTCTTCACAGGCAGTCCATTGGCATTGAAGAGCGTTTCCTCAGTGCGGCCGCCTTTTCCCCAATTTCCGTAATATACGGAAGCAAACGTACCGTCGAAGCGGCTGTCATTCGTTTTATCGTCAAATGTTTCGGTAAAAGCTTCTATGGTCGGTGCCATACGCGTCCAGGGACGGCCTCCCCACTGAACGGCATCCCGCTGTACGGAGGAGATGCTGTAGTCTGTTCCGTTGGCTGAGCTGCGCACGTTGGTGTAATTGCAGGTCACATACCAGACAGCATAATTCTCAGGCGGCGCACCGTTAGACCAGGAAAGGCTTGCCTGATTGTAGTATTCATCCTCGATATGATCTGAGTAAAGTACAATTTCCTTGTTACGGTCGTTGCTGCCCAGGTGTACATCATAGTAATGGTCGAGCAGGCCGAACGGACCTGGGTTGTTGATACCCTCGAGTGATACGTTGTAAGCTTCCTGATAATACCAGGCAGCATCGTGTCCGTCGGGATCGGTACGGGGTGTTTCCGGATAGGTAGGAATACCGTTCGGATTCTCCAGCCACCAGGCATAGGTGAGAAAGGCCTTTGCCAGGAAAAGACGGGCAGCGGTTTTGGTGACACCACCGGTCACGCGGCCTGTTTCGGGCAGGTTGGCAATGGCGGTCTTCAGATCAGGGAAGACAGCTTTTGTATACACTTCAGGTACTGTATTGCGGACCGAAACGCGGGAGGGTGAGGTATTGAACTTCAGCTCACCGGAACCCAGATCGAGGGGGACGCCGCCAAATGTCTGTACCAGAAGGAAGTAGTCGTAAGCGCGCCAGAAGCGTGCTTCTGAAATCAGTGACTCTGCCAGTCCGACCTCGCTGGCATTTTCGATGATTCCGCTGGCGGTATTGATATTGCTGTATACACCTCCCCAGAGCGCGTCGGAACGGCTGCTGGAAGGGTTCAGTGATCCCACACCCGACATATCGGTGTCCTTGAAATTATTATCTGCACTCTGCGCATAGGTGTACTCATCGGTACCGTTCTGTGTGGCAGCATAATAATATTGACCCAGAAAATAACGGGTATGTGCATAGAGGGAAGTCAATCCGTACTGAATTCCCTGTTCCGTTTTGAAGAATCCGGGCTCGTAGATGGAGCGGGGTTTTTCCTCCAGAATATCGTTGGAGCAACCGAAAGCCATCAAGGCCACTACGATCATTCCCAACATATTTTTATAATTTATTTTTTTCATACGATTATTATTTTTCACATTATGGTGTATGGAACTCGCCTTACTCATTCTCCTGTGTGTAAATGATGATACGGCACTTTTCATATGTCTGTGTGATAAGGAGATTAAAAAGTCAAATTAATTCCGAACAGATAGTTGCGTGTCTGCGGTGAGTTGGTACCTACAGTAAGCATGGTGCTCTCGTTGTAAGGAAGGCTGGATGTTACCGCAGCATTCTCATCACCGAAAGAGTTGGTCACCGGATCCAATCCTGACTCCTTGTTGAAAGGAGAGAACAGGACAAACGCATTCTGAAGGCTGAAATAGAGGCGTGCATTTGCGATACCTGCTCTTTTTACCCACGAAGTGTTGGGATCGAAATTGTAACCGAGTGTGATCTGTCCCACCTTGAAGTAGGAGGCGTCGAAGTAACCCATGGTACTACCGTATTTTGGGTTGTCACCGCTCTGGATACCACCCGGTTTCGGGTATTTGGCATCGGTGTTTTCAGGGGTCCAGTAGTCCACTTTCACGTTACCGCGGCGTCCGGAAAGCAAGTTCAGATAACCGTTGGAGGCGTGCAGTGAGCTTACCAGGATACCACCATGCTGGTAGGTACCGATCACATTCAGGTCCCAGTTGTTGTATGCCACCCGGGTGTTGAATCCTCCCAGCCAGTCAGGGTCGGCGCTGATCACCTGCCGGTCATCCGTACCGATCTCTCTGACGGGTTTGCCGTTTGCATCATATTCACCTGTATACTTCACCTTGATCATACCCGGATTTCCACCCTTTTCAAAATCGGTCAGATAGGCATCACCTTCCTGCCATAGTCCTATTTTCTCATAATCAAAGATTGAGTTGATGGGATATCCCACAAACCAGGCATTACCCTCATCCCGATCCTGACCGGAAGCCAGTTCCACGATCTCGTTCTTGTTGGAGTAGAAGTTGAGCCCTGCATCCCAGCTCCAGCCGTTGTTGTTCTCAATAATCACGCCGGTGAGCGCCAGCTCCAAACCTTTGTTTTGTGATTTTCCCACATTACCCCAGAAACTGCTTACACCCGAAGTGGAGGGAAGGTTAACCTTCATCAGCAGATCATTGGTGTGGACAATATAGTAATCGGCAGAACCGCGCAGTCTGCTGTTCCACAATGAGAAGTCGACTCCCACATTGTAGGTGCTGGAGAACTCCCATCCCAGTTCCGGGTTGGGTACTTCAGACACATAGGCACCGGTGGTGGTGCTGCTGCCAAAGTTATAGGGCCGCAGTGAGAGCCTGCCGAGTGTGGCATAGGGTGTGACAGCCTGGTTGGAGGTCTGTCCCCATCCGAGACGCAGCTTCAGGTTGTCCACAGTGGTGACATTCTCCATAAACGACTCCCTTGCAATATTCCAGCCGGCAGAGATAGCGGGGTAGGTATGCCATTTGTAACCCGGTGAAAGACGGGAGGAACCATCTGAACGTAAGGCGACAGAGAGCATATAGCGATTGTCGTAGTCATACATGACACGTCCCATCCAGGATTTCAGTCCCCACTCTTCGTAATGCTGGTCGTCAGGGTCGACGGTCACATCATCCTTGGAGGCCTGGCCCAGGTTCCAGTACTGGAAATGGTCGGAAGGGATATTGAGCGCACTCACCAGCGAACGGTCGTAATGAGTGGCTTCTTCTGAATAGAGTCCTGTGAAGTTGAGGTGATGCTTGTCGAAGTTCTTGTCATAAGTGACCACATTCTCCACCACCCACTGGTAGGTGAGTGATTTTTCGAGCGATCCGGTAGAAGCCGCTGTCGTCGTAGAGCTGAAAACGCCTGTTCCCTGGTACTGTCCCCTGTTAAACCCTCTCAGGTTTAATCCCAGATTCATGCGGTAGCTGAGTCCTTCCACGCCGGGTATCTTCACCTCACCGTAGAGCGAATTGTAAGAACCATAACCTGTCCGGTTGTCGGCATATCTGTCTCCCAGCTCAAGCACTCTGTCACGGGTGAAGGTCCAGTAGTCATCTGCGATGGAGTGAATAATCGGTTTCACTGTTCCATCTTCGGCGTAGGGGTCGATCAGCGGAGAGGTAGCCAGTACGTTGTACATCCCCAGATTTGATCCGTTGGTCACATTATAGTTGTTGTTGGAGGTAAGTCCGAAGCGGAGGTACCTGCCGATGCTCTGATCAATGTTGGCGCGCAGGTTGATGCGGTTGTAATTCTGTCCGGGCATCAGTGATTTGTCTTCATAATAACCGGCTCCAAAGGTGTAGCTGCCCCCGGCCGTACCACCGGATACACCGATGTCATGGCTCATCACCATGCCTGATTCAAACATCAGGTCCTGCCAGTCGGTGTTCACACCTTCTGCTTCATCACTCCCCAATGTTGGGCGGGTGCCGCCACCTTCAAGGTTCTCCTTGTAGATACCCGCATCCTGACGCAACTGGTAGAGTTCCTCACCACTCATCATCGGATAACGGTTGAAGAGTGTCTTTGCTCCGTAATAGGCGTTGTAGTTTACTCTGGGCTTCTGACCTGCCATGCCTTTGAAGGTGCTGATCATGATCACCCCGTTGGCACCTCTTGATCCGTAAATTGCAGTGGATGAGGCATCCTTCAGGATGTCAATACTCTTGATATCATTGGGGTTGATGTCGGACAGTGATCCGGCAAACGGAATCCCATCAAGCACTACCAACGGGTCGTTCTCTGCATTGAGTGAACGGGTACCGCGGATACGGATCTGCATATCTGCTCCCGGTTTGGAGCTGCTTTGCTGCATCTGCACACCGGGTAAACGCCCCTGCAGGGCTGTGGTGACATTGCCGGTGGGGATATCCCGCAGGGCATCTCCCTGCATGGACGATACCGAGCCGGTAACCGCTTCACGTCGCATGGTCCCGTATCCAACCACCACTACTTCTTCGAGTAATTCGGTATCCTCTGCCAGTATGATCTGGAGGGTTGTTCTGCCGTTGAGGGCAATCGACTGCGAACGCATTCCCACATAGGAAACTTCAATCATGGCATCTGAAGGTACATTGGAAAGGGTGAAATTGCCGTTCATGTCGGTAATTGTACCATTGGTAGTGCCCTGTACCTGAACCGTGACACCGATCAGCGGTTCTCCCTGTGCATCAGCTACCGTTCCTTTGAGCGTCACGTTCTGAGCATAGAGACAGAAGGAAACCATACCCAACAGGGTGAGTAAGATTCCTCTTGATAGATTTGAACATTTTCTTTTCATTCTCTGATTTGTTAGATTAATAATTAATAAAGTGTTGAGTGTAGATCATTGTCTGATTTATTTGTCTAAAGCTTACAAGTTGATTATCCCGACGGAGTGTTGTATTGGATCTCTTAGTCTGATTATCTTGTATTCCTTCCTTTTTTTTTGCTTTCCGATATCTTTGTTTATTTAAAACTGTTTTTCATTCACAACAGATCGATATTGCTTCGAAAGAAAAGATAATGTGGACGTACACAGTAAGCATAATATGATATTCAACAGCAGCATCATTGGCATTTGTATTGTTTATTTTCCCCGGCACTTCTAATTTACACAAAACAAATTTCAGCAGTTAAAAAAACACGTATCCGACATGGATTAAAAAGCAACCCTCCATAACTGTATACCTGAAAAACTGTTAAATAAATTGATAAAATCTGGAGTTGTGGACGTACACAACTCACTTTAACAACATACCTTGATCAATTTTAAACGCTCTACTCCACTAAAAAAATGATCGAACTGTATCTTTCATACAATGTATCAGCATTTTATCTCGTAAAATCTATGCTGAAGCAATAAATCATAAGACAAAGATATGTTATATTGTTCCATGTTGATGAAAATGAACGGAAAACTTTCATAGAAAATAAACATAACAGATATCAGTTATATTTATAACATTAGCGGAACTTTTATGGAAACTATATCATATCAATTACCCCACCAGTCTGTCCATTTCTGATCATCGGTATCGGTATACGGATGAATCTCCACATTCGTATCTACAGAGGTATCATCCAGCAGGAATTTGTCTATGAATGCTTCCACCTCCGGCCGTTGCCCATCGGGTAGCATGCAGTGGCCGTGACCTGCCACGATGGAGAATCCGAACCGGTCTGCGATTCCGAATGTTTCCCATACTTTTTTGGCTGCTCTACAGGATACGTAACCCGATTCATCTGCCAGCCATTCGTAGTCCGGATTTCCCAAACACAAGAGGGCGCGTGGTGCGATCATAGCCATCAGTTCATGGTGGTCGAAGGGGAGCTTGTTCACCGTATCGGAGAACCGGAACAACTCCTCCATAAACCATACATGACTGCTCCTGCCCAGTGTCTCCACCTCACCCAGTGTCTCCGAAACCCGCCAGGCAGCCGCTCCGCCGCCGCCTGACTCCTGCGCGATGGTCAGGGCGATCCGCTCATCGAATGCCGCGGCGTAGAGCGCCATTTTCCCGGCGAAGGAACAGCCGGTGATGGCGAGGTGGCTTATGTCGACAGGCAATTCATCCCTGACGAGTTCAATACCGTCAATCAGGCGGCTGATGCCCCAGGACCAGGCACTGTAAGCACCCATGTGGATCAGTTCGGGGTAGAGCCGGTTGATTGGTTCTTCGCCTCTTTTCTGTTGCCAGGCCATCACCTCCGTGAAGTTGAAGCTGATCTGTGCGATGTCGCGGGAGGTGAAGAGGTCGGGAGGCAGGCTGCCGGAGCCTCTGCCGATACCAATCACGGCAGGAAACGGGCCCTCACCTTCGGGCAGGATCACATGGGAGGTAAGCGTCAGCGTCTCCCCTTTCACCGTGATACGTACTTTCAGTGTATCGTTTCCGTATTCGGCGGTGATGGAATCGGGTTGTCCCGGCTTCCTGCCGATCTCATAGTGCTGTATCTCCGCGCCGATCTCCCTTCGTCTGCGGCCCCAGTCCGCGAAACGGGTGGATCGTCCGCTGCCGTCGGACCAGGCAAAAGGATCGGGTAGTGTTTCAATCACAGGCAGTTCCTCCATGGCGGGCAGAGTGATCTCAAAAGGGGCAACCGAATTTTCGGCATCATAGACCAGGGGAATCTCCTGGGCTCTCACCGGTATCACATTGAACCATATGATCCATAATAAAACGGCAGTTGTGGAGAATTGATTTGTTCTCATTGGGTTACATTGTAATGAAAAATGTTATTTCAGTTTTCGGGTTGTTGGATGATTCTTTTGCAACCGGTCAGCCTGGGAATACCCTGATCGGTTACTTCACAAATGAGATGAAGCGTTTGTTGCGCTGCGTCTGACGGGATCATTACCACTGCTCCTGAGGTATTGACAACTGCTATCTTTACCGCTCCCGGATAAGTCCCTGCCTCAGGCAACAGCCACCATTTGAAACTCAACTGATCACCTTCCGGATCAAAAGTTTCTGAGGCAGCCCTGATAGTGATGCTCACCGGATTTATTTTACCTTCATCCTTACAGGAACGATGCTATTTCCCGCTACCTTAACAGATGCAGTCCGGGTATCGTACCCGACTGAGGCGGTTGTAGGTTCCATGTTTCTTTCTGCTGTTGTTTCGAGGGCACTTATCTGGCTGATTGTCCCCTGTAATGAAATTTGACCGAGCCAATCCATCTGCCATCATGTTCAACAGTTCAATACTGATTTCTGTTTCATCTTCGTTGATGTATGCGGTTGCTTTCACCGCAGGATCTCAGACCTCCACCTTTATCCGGGTCATACCGGAAGCATATTTTGCATAATGAGAAAGGATATATCCGTTTCTCAACACTTCACCGGGTGCTGCGCAGATAAGGGTAAAAAGTATAGGATGAAATAGCTTTTGCATCATCTGATTGTGTTATCTTTTATTCTCTCCGGACGTTCCGATTCATTTCATTTGCCACCAGTCGAAATCGAAAAGATCCTTCTCTCCTTTAAAAACAAAGTAGAGATCATGGACACCGCTGATCTTTCCGACCGGTGCCGTGAGTGTTCGCCAGAGACCCGATTCACGGGTTGTATTCACCTCCACGGTTGCAATAAGCGGTCCGTCAATCTGACCGGTACGGATTTCCATGCTGCCGCCAGAGATAGTAGAGACGCTCACCTCCACCGATTTGGCCCCGGCCGCCAGATCGACGCCCTGCACACTGATGTAGTCACCGTGTTGAATGGCTGTTACAAACAGGCGGTCGGCGATCCTTTTGCCCCTGGCCCAGTCGAAGTCGCCTTCCCACTCTGTTTCAGACCTGGTTTTGACCCCTTCGCTCCAGGCCATGGTCTCTGCCTCAACACGGATAAAAGGATTGAGAGTGCCCACCTGCTGCGGCCCCTCAATCGTAAAGTATGTTCGGTTTTGAATGGTGCCATCAGGGTTATAGACCAATTCGTCCATATCCACCGATCGCCGTTCATAAAATTTAGGGGTGATTTTTTTCAGTAAGTCGTAACTGTGCCCAAAAACATAGGATTTTCCTTGAAACGCAATGATGCCCGGGTGATTCCCCCGGCTTTTCTCTGATGCATCAATGATCATCCCCTTGTACTCCCAGGCTCCGGTGGGTTTCCTGCTCATGGCGTAGCCGATTCCTTCGGGACAGCATGTGGAAGCATAGGCCATGTAGTAAAAACCATTGCGCTTCCAGACCCAGGGCCCTTCCTGATAATTCTTTGGCGTGGTGGGGTCCTGCATGATCTCACCGGTGTAGGAAACCATATCCTCATTCAGCCTTACATAATAGACTTTGGGGTTTCCCCAGTACATATAGGCCTGGCCATCGTCGTCAATCAACACGGTCGGGTCAATGTCATGGTCGCTGTTCCGGATCAACGGCCCCCCGATAGTATCCCTGAAGGGGCCATAGGGAGTATCGGCAACCAGTACTCCGATTCCGACGCCACCGGGCATGGGACAATAGAGATAAAACTTCCCGTTGCGTTCAATGCACTGGACCGCCCAGGCACCGTTTTCGTAGGGCACCCATTCAAAGTCCTTCAGGGAAGCTACAATGCCATGCTCCCTCCAGTTCACCAAATCGGTGGATGAGAAAAGCAGCCAGTCCTGCATCTTAAAGCCCATGGCATCATCCTCGTCATGGCTGGTGTAAAGAAAAACCGTATCGTTATGCACCATTGGTGCAGGGTCGGCCGTGTACTTTGTCTGGATGATGGGGCGCTGGGGAGGTTGACCATTTTGAGCACCCGCTCCATATAGAGCGGCAATGAACAAGAACACCAAAGCAAAGATTCTTCTCATTTTTTCTGACATACTACGTGCAGTTTTGTGAATAATTTGGTTTCTCTTCCCTTCTGTTTCCCGGTTAGGGTAGACTTTTCTTATCGACCCTCCAGGTGGTGGATTGGGAGAGCCCACAAGGGTTGCCGGTAAACAGCTTCCCGGCATCCTGATCCCCTTTCAGCTGCCATTTGTACCAAGCAGTGGCCACTACGGCAAACTCGCCGCCATGCGGCTGACGGTAGGTGCCGCCATGCCCCACATCCATATTGGCCACAAATACCGGTACATGGTTGATGCGCTTGAAGTCATCCATCCCGTTCCGGTAGGCGATATCACTTTCTCCCCCCAGCAGGTAAAGGGTAGGGGTGTGCAGTTTGACCAGATGATCCTTGGTAAGTGCGGGCATACCCGGCATGCCGCCACCATTGCCTATGATGCCACTGTTGCAGATCACGGCTGTGGTCACACGCGGATCAGGTGCTACTTCAAGCGTTTGCAGGCCGCCACAGGACATGCCGCTGACCGCAATCCTGGTCACATCCACCTTGTTGTAGAAGGGACTTGTCGGATCACTGTTCTGCGCAATGGCCCAGTCCACTGCATCCAGCAACTGCAAGGCGGTAGATCTGCCACCACCGCGCTCACCCTCCTCCGGCATCGGGCCGATGGCAATCACCAGGAATCCGTGTGAGGCCACTTCCGACAGGAAGTTGACATGCTCCCAGGGTGAGTTGGCGCAGGCCCCGTTGCCCCAGGTGATAACGGGCAATTTGTTATTTTTGCCAAACGGGCTCAGCTCTTCAGGACGAAAAATGGTATGCGTCACTAATCCCGCATCGGTATACATGATCGCCTTATAGGCACCAGTTCCCCCATCTTCCACAACTCGCGGTTCCCGAAGATTGGCAAGATCAGCTGACTGAGCCGACAATGGGCTCTCAAGTCCCATTCCAAGCAACACCAGTAAAAAAAGTGAGACCTGAAAAAAAATGACAAAATTCCTCATATTCTTATTTATTTCATATGTTTATATAATGGTTATTATTGTTTCATTGGTTGGTCATTGCCTGAGCAAACGGATAAAATAAACTGCCCCGGCGGTATTTCCCGCCAGTGACTGAAACTTCACCCTGATGTGCTGCTTGTCTCTCACCATCGAGTCAGGAATAGCATATGCCACATCAAAAAACCTCGATTGGTTCCAGCGTCCGGTATTCTCTTCTGTTAATAGCTTTTCATCGTCAATGTATAAATCAAACTTACGGCCTCCCCACTCAGCACCCCAATAGCGAACCAGGAGGGTGAGACCGGTCTCTGACCCCGTTTTCATTTCATAGCTGAAATAGCCACCCCTGCTTGCATCACGGTAGAACTGGTTGTTGCTGTTGCCTGATGATGAATGTGCTGTTTGCATGGCATGGTCTGTCTCCGGTTGTTGTTCACCGGTGGCCACAAAATCGATGGTGCGCTTTTCAATGGCGATCTTTTCGTTTTCGATCGCCGTCAGGGAATCTTTGTAGGCACTGTATCCATCGTTAGTGAGTGCCAGCCAGTATATCATATACCTTGCATCGTGTATTTTTGCAAACGGCTCCAGTGTCACATCCATCGGATTCTCCATTTTGACATTCAGCTTGAATTGCAATGGCTGATCCTTTATCGGGATCAGTTTATTAGCAATCTGTTGGATGTCATCCTCCACCAGTATCGGAGCCTGGTCAACAGGCAACATCTTCCCGCCCGGGTATTGTGCCCATCGCCCATCGTCGGCAAGTAGTCCTCTTAAATCGTCGTTACCTGTTTTGGCCCCCAGCAGGATGGGACCGTGCATGAAAGCAATGTAGTTTTCCAGGTTGGGCAGCTGTTCGACGCTGTTGTGCATCGGCAATTCCATTTTGATCACATCACCTTTTTCCCATTTCCTGTCGATACAGATATAGGACGAAGGGAGCGTTGTATAATCAATCTCTGTCTCATTTACGCTGATTTTAAGTGCTCCTTCCTGAACCCACCCGGGATAACGAATCATTAATGAAAAGTGTGAAGATCCTTCCGTAATGGTCAGCTTTGTACCCTCTTCGTATGGGAAATTGGTCTCCTGTCTGATCCTGACTTTTTTATCCCTCCAGTTGAGTTCAGAGGGAATAAAGAGGTTCAGAAAGAGTGAATCGCCGGCATGGGTGTAGATAAACTGGTTGTATTTGCTGTGGTTCTCCATGCCAGTGCCCACGCAGCACCACATGGCGTTGTTGGGTGTGGAATATACCCGGTAGTGCCGGGGACGTGCAGTGGTGAAATATACATATCCCCCATGTTCCGGGTGCTGGGTAGAGAGGATATGGTTGAACAGCGTACGTTCATAGTAATCGGCGTAATGTGCCGATGGCTGCATGCGAAACAGATCCTCCGTAAGCTTCAGCATGTTGTAGGAGTTGCAGGTCTCTGGACCGTCCACATCATTGATATAGTCGCCGGATGAAGCCACACTGGGGAAGTGCTCCCGGCGGCTATTCCCTCCAAAAGCGAGCGTCCGGTTTTGCACAATGGTTTCCCATGAGAAGTGCCCTGCTTCTTCATATGCTTTGTCGCCACTCAGTTCTGCGATTCTCGTGTAACCGATAAATTTGGGTATTTGGGTATTGGCGTGCTTGTTATCGAGATTGTCAATCCTTTCGGATAATGGCTCAAGAAACTGCTGATGGGAATATCTTCTTGCTGCCGCCAGGTATTTCTCATTGCCTGTTATCTGGTAAGCATCGGCAAAGATCTCGTTCATACCGCCATGTTCCATATTGAGCATCGTCTGCATCTGCTCATCGTTTAAGGCAGAAGTGATGCCGATGCCCCAGTCGCAAAACTGCAGAAACAGCGCTTTTGCCTCATCGCTGTCACCATAGAGCCAGGCATCCCTCAGTCCTGCATACATTTTATGCAGGTTGTAAAAAGGTGCCCAGGCCGACAGGTAAATACTGAAATCGCCTTTTTTGAAAGCTGACCACAATACTGCACTATTGGGAAAGCCGCCTATGTAACCGATGCCCCATTCCGCATTGTTGATCCCGTTTGCCTCCAGACACTCCCGAAGCTCCGTCAGCATATACTCCATTCGTTCTCTGCACACTTCATTGCCGGTAGCCGCATAATTGATTGCCATGGCTGAAAGATAATGCCCGGCGATATGTCCGTCCAGCCCATCCCAGTTGGGATAGCTTTCAGCCTTCTCCGGCAGACCGGCTACTTTGCGATAGGGCGCCAGCAGGCGATCCACATCATACTGCAGAAGTACGTTAAGGTTCAGGTCACGGGCCTGTTCCAGCGGACCCGCGAGCAGCGTCACATCCGAGATCGGAAACGTGTTGTTGTATAGTTTCTCCTGTGCCTGAACAGATGCAATGCTGAGCAAAAGAAAAACGAACAATCCAATTATTCTTGTTTTCATTTCTGTTTCATTGAATGAATAATCCATTCCGAACGTGTAAGAATCCATCAAAATGCAGTTACATGTTACGGATAAAAGAAGCCGGGGCAATCGGTTATTGTCTGATCACAAAACCGCCATTGGGCTGGAGCGTGACGGTCACCTTCCCATTTCTCTTGATCCTTTCGTTAGTGATAATTGCCTCTCTCTTACTGTTATCGGAATATATGGTCACTTTTTTACCAGCCACCATGGGCAGGTTCAGTTCCAGTTCCAGCGGTTCTTCCAGGGCATTCACCCCGACAATGTACCACAGCTCACCCTGACGGCGGGCGATAACCGAATATTTACCGGGATAGCCGTCGATATAACGTGTCTCATCCCATGTAGTGGGGATCTCTTTCATAAAATCGATCAGGGAAGCAGGTGCATCGGTCATGTTGTTGGGAGTCAGCGCAAACAGTTGTACCGCGTTTTGAAAGAGGATGCCAGTCGCAATCTGAAACACATCGGTGGTGAGACGTTTCTGCCCCCTGCTGTTTCCCCTGTTGAGGAATTTGTTCATGAAAACCCCTCCGAACTCCATGCTCCCCACGCTGTTGCGGATAAAGGGGTGCAGGGTGGCATAGAACGCCTCTTTCTCCCGCACATCCTGCGAGAAGATCAGCATCTCGGAGGCCAGCACCGCCTCACTCCCCACATAGTTGGGGTACATCCTTTCCCATCCGCGGGGCAGGGTGCAGCCGTGAAAGATAATCATCAACCCGTTGTCATTGGCATCGGAGAGGATATCCTCATAATAGCGCATGGTCTCCTGCTTGTCGCCGCCGAAGAAATCCACTTTCAATCCCTTCACACCGACTTTTTTCAGCCATTTCATCTCCTCTTTTCTGGCAATGGATGTGTTCATCCTGTTTCTGGGTCCCTGCGGTGCATCATTGAATCCTCCGTTGGAGTTATACCAGAGGAAGACATCCACCCCTTTGGAATGGGCATAGCTGATCAGCTCTTCCATTTTCTCGTAGCCGATGTTGGTATCCCACAGTGCGTCAATCAGGATGTATTCATATCCCATCTCGGCTGCCAGGTCGATGTACTTCACCTGATCCTCCCGGTTCATACTCTGGTCCTGCCATACGATCCAGCTCCAGGTGCCCCGTCCGTACCGGTACTTCTGCGAGGGTTCGTAGAGCGGCTCCACCAGGTCGAAGGGAATGGTGGTCTCCACGATGGGTTTCAGGCTGCTGCCCACCGTGATGGTGCGCCAGGGGGTGGCACCGGGGAGTGAGAGCTGCGCTCCTGTGCTACCAAAGCCGTTGTTCTGCCGCATGTCGGGATATGCCACCCCGTAGAGCCCCTCTTGGGTGCCATCGCTCAGGTGCGAGGCACAGTACTGGCTGGTCACCCCGGTTTCGGAGATCAGCACCCATCCGTCGTCGCCAATGCGGAAGAGGCCCGGGAAGACATACCCCAGGTTGCCATGGGTGGGTTTACCCACAGGCTCATCATTGGTATAGCCACTCTCGTAGCTGGGGGACGTTCTGGCAAAACCTCCCATGGCCCCCATCATCGGGGAGAGAAAGGTGGTGGTGTATTCCGGGAACTTGAAGCCGGTGGCTTCTCTTTCCACTACGCAGGCTCTTCTCTCACCCCATAGCGGAAGTTCATAGCGGAATGCCACGTTGTTGTTGCTTACCTGGAACACAATCTCCACTCCTCGCTGCTTTGCATCTTCAAAGGAGCATACCAGTCTGTTTGCCTCATAGCGGATGGAGGAGTGTTTGATTTTCTCCTGGGTGTAGTTCTTTTCCACCAATGAGGTTGAAGAATCTTTGAATGTCAGGTCCCTGCTGAAATCACCCTCATTGGTGATGATCCCCAGCGGTGATTTTTCCAGGATGCATTTGCCCGCATACGCTACGGTGTATTGGGGTCGCCCCTCTTCAAGGTAGAGCATAAGCTTCAGCTTTCCGTCAGGGCTGGTCAGCGTGGCAATCTGCGCAAAGAGGATATGGGTGGTAAAGGTGAATAAGACGGAGAGGATAAGAAATAAATGCTTCATTGTGTTTGTTTACTTTGTTAATGATGAGCGTTGTTTTAATGTTTGTCAGGAGTGGGAGGCCTTACTCAGAGAACCTCCAGTAATCGAAGTACATCAGGTGGCTTCCGGGTTTTCCCCTGACGATGAAATAGAGGTCGTGCAGACCGGTGACACCGGCCAGATCAGCCGACACCACAGCCCAGCGATCGCTGCCCCCGGTACGGGGAATGCGCATTGATGCAATTATCTCACCCTCCCGGCTTCCCAGCCTCACCTCCAGGGTGACGGGGTCATTGTGTGTGGTGCCCACACGGGCGGTGAATTGAGTGGCACCTTTCTCCCGGAAATCCACCTCACGTACCCTGATATAGGCGCCGTCCCTGTTGGCCGTCACAAATACCCCCACCTGATCATTCTGCGACGACTTGAATCCTTCGGAGAAGGCGATGGTCTCTGCCTGGTTCAGCAGGTAGGGATTCAGTGTGGCCACACCCTTGCTGGTCCCTTCAGTCATGTTCAGTTGCGGGATGGATCCGTTGGGGTTGAACCGCAGCTCTTCCACCGCCACGGAGCGGGTAAAGCCGCCACCACCCGGCAGTGCACCGTTGTGATAGAAGAAGTAGGTTTTTCCCCTGAAGTCGATTACCCCGGGATGGTTGGTGAATGCCTTTCCCTGGGCAGGCATCACCACACCCCCGTACTTCCAGGGTCCTTCCGGGTGCTGACTGGTGGAGTAACCAATGTGTTCCGGCAGGGGGCCACCCGGCCAGAAGAGATAGAAGAGGTCGTTTCTCTTGTAGAGCCAGGGTCCCTCCTCGTAGAGGGTGCTGCGCTGCGGGTCTCCTTCTCTTTTGCCGAACGATTCCACGGTGAGGGGTACCTTCACGATATCGCCCTCGTAGGAGATCATGTCTTCGTTCAGCTTCACATAGTAGAGGTTGGGGTTCCCCCAGTAGAGATAGGCCTGCCCGTCGTCGCCTATGAAGACGGTAGGGTCAATATCTCCCCAGTCGGTCTGTGCCAGCGGCTTGCCCAGCGGGTCGTAAAACGGCCCCAGGGGGCTGTCGGCCACCGCCACACCAATGGCTCCCCGGTTGTTCTCCCTGGCTATCACCGGCACGTACATATAAAATTTACCCTCTCTCTCAATGCACTGTGCTGCCCATGCATCGCCTTTGGCCCACTCGAAATCGCTGTATGAGAGCACCACACCGTGGTCGGTCCAGTTCACTATGTCGTTGGTGGAATAGAGGCGCCAGTCGTCCATGGTGAACCAGGTAGAACCATCGGCATCATGGGTGGTATAGAGGTAGAGCCGGTCGTTCCATACCATGGGGGCCGGGTCGGCGGTATAGCGTGTCTGGACGATAGGATTCTGTGCCATCACGGGTTCGACGGTTGCCACCTGCAACACAATCAATAGTAAGAAGAGAAACACTCTCTTTTTTCTTTTAGGAACAGAAATATTCATTCGCGATGCTATTTTTGTTGAGTGAGATGGTAAGTAAGAATTGATTTTGATCATTCGTTTCAGAATTATTTTTTCCATAAGTTGGGTAAAAAGCGGAAGTATAGCAGATGCCGCCAGGTGGACCAGTCATGGCCGCCGTTGCCGCCGATGTAATATTCATGCTCTATCCCGTGATGGGTCAGTGCATCGTGCAGCGCCTGGCAGCGCAGGTTGAAGAAGCCTTCAGCTTCTTTTTTTCCCTGGCCGACAAAGAGATAATCCACCTTGCTGTTGACCTGCGAATCTTGCAGGAAGTGCTGCAGGGTGTTTTCCGCATCGGTGTCGCCCGCACTGAGGATGCCGAAGTTGGCAAACAGGTCGAGTGAACGGAAGCCGATGAACATGCTGTGACGCCCACCCATGGAGAGCCCCGAGATTGCCCTTCCTTTGGGCTCTTTCCGGGTTGAATAACTCTCATCCACCAGTGGAATCACATGTTCCCGCAGCTCTCTTTCGAACAGGTCGAACGTCAGTTCTGCATGGCGGGGATGGTTCCTGTGGATGATCTGGTTATTGGGAATGACGATCAGCATCGGCTCCGCTTTTTCCTCAGCCAAGAGGTTGTCCATGATGAGGTTCACCCTGCCGTCGTAGACCCAGTTGGAGGGCAGCTCACCGCTCCCGCCCAGCAGGTAGAGCACCGGGTACTGCTTGTCGCTGCGGTATCCGGGTGGGGTATAGACATACAGCTCACGATCCCCGTTGGTGACGCCGGAGTGGTAGATATGCCGGACCACATTGCCGTGTGGCACCTGCTTTGCATCATAGTAACCCGGCTTATCTCCATGTACCACCAGTTGACTGTAGGGTGGCATAGCGGTGAAGGCTGCGAGGGTGTTGGAGGGATCGGTCATCTGCATCCCGTCCACACGGAAGTGGTAGGCATAGATATCGGGATCCAGTGGACCGATGGTCAGCGACCATATCCCATCCTCCCCTTTGGTAAAGGGAATGGGCTGATTGCCCTTCCCCAGTGCCGTAAGGATGGCACCGGGAGGGAGCAGTACCTCACCTGAACCGGGTGCTTTCAGCCGGAAGGTGACGGTCCGGTCAGCATGTACTTCGGGTGAGTTGAGCGGTGCACTGAAAGGAATCAGTCCCCCGGTATCCTGGTGCGGGTTGTAATCGAGGTTCACATTGGCCTGCTGTGCTGCTGAAGGAAACGAACATTCCAGGAGAAGGCACAGCAGGAACAGGCAATTTTTCGGGATTCTTTTCTGTTCCCGTAAGCTATTATGTGAAATGAAATTCATCGGTTCATCGGTTTTTATGGAAATGATTACTGGAAGAGCAACTGAGCAAACTGATAGAGCGACCTGCGCCAGGTGAGCCATTCGTGGGCTGTGCTGAGTGTCATGACGGCTATCAGACATAGACACCAAATATTTCTTTTGTTCATCGTGTTATAGTTTTATGATCAATTTTTTTCCTGTGTAGCGTACGCTCCGGCCGTTTTCCTGACCGGGTTCCATTCCCTTTCCATTTTCGGGTGTCACTAGCGTGATATGGAAGGTGCGCTCCTGCAGTATACCGGGAAACGCACCCTCGCGATCACCGATGATCAGGTTTTTTTTATCATCATCCCAGCTGAAAGTGATGGTGGAAAAGAGCCCCTTCTCATAGTTGTAGTTGTCTTTCTCATCCTCGTAGAGGGTGAAGGTGCCGTCAGCACCGGGGTAGACACGTATTTCCAGGCTGTCCCAGGGTTTTTCCTCAGCATACTGCACCTCCGGACCGATGGGAAGGATGGAGCCGCTCTTCACATAGAGGGGTATGATATCAATGGGTGTCTCACGTCGGATGGTCTGCCCGCCATTGAGCAGTTCGCCTGACCAGAAGTCGACCCATTTTGCACCTGTTGGCAGATAGAGTTCCCGGCTGCCGGTGACGGAGTAATCCTCCCGGTTTTCCCGGGTGTACATCGACTCGGTCACCGGAGCCACCAGTAGCGATTTGCCGAACAGGTACTGATCATTGATATCCAGTACCTTTCTGTCATCCGCAAAATCCATCACCAGCGCCCTTATCATGCTGGATCGGTTGCGCGTCACATCCCACGAAGTGGAATAGATGTATGGCAGCAGCCGGTAGCGCAAACGGATAAATTTTTCAATGGCATCATACTGTATGTCTCCTTTATGACCGAATTGATAAATCTCACGGGGTGCATCGGCTCCATGGGAACGCATCATGGGTGAGAAAGCGCCGAACTGCAGCCAACGCACGTAGAGCTCCCGATATGCAGGGTCCTGCAGTTTCCCCGGGAAATTCCAAAGGAAGAAACCGCCGATATCGCTGTTGTAATGTGGTATGGCGCAAAGAGTTAGATTGAGTCCCCCCGATATCTGATTACGGAGGGCATCCCAGGATGCGACTACATCGCCCGACCAGACGTTGGCACCGTAACGCTGTTGACCCGCGAAGGCAGAACGGGTGAGGATGAATACCCGTTTGTCGCTCATCACCTTGCGTTGGTTGGTGTAGACCCCACCTACGGTCATCAGCGGATAGGCATTGCGCACCTTCCGGAAGGAGCCCAGATAGGTCTGGTTGTCAAAATCTTCCGGTTTCCAGTCGAGATGGTCTGGCTCGGTGGAGTCCATCCACCAGCCATCCATGCCGAGGGAGAGCAGGCCCTTGTTCAGATATTTCCAGTATATTTCTCTTGCCTGTGGGTGATACGCATCATATACCCTCACACCCGAGGGGTAGTCGGGATTGGGTGGCCACTTCTCTGACCCTGACTGGGGCCAGGTGATGAAGTCCATCAGCATATTGCCCTCCTTCAATTCCCTGTATGGCTTGGTCATGGGGCCGAACGATGACCAGATGGAGATGATCATATGCGCATGGAGGCGATGTACCTCCTCAACCATCCTTGCCGGGTCATAGAACTCGGGATTGAGGAACTCCATGGCGTTCCAGAGGTAGTTGTTGCCCCAGTACTGCCAGTCCTGGATGATACCGTCGAGGGGTATCCCCAGTTCCCTGTATCTCCTGACTACACCCACCGTCTCATCCTGGCTCTTGTAACGCTCTTTGCTCTGCCAGTAACCATAGCTCCAGAGGGGAAACATGGGTACATCGCCGGTGAGTTCACGCATCGCGGCAACCACACCATCGGCATCGCCCCCGTAGAGAAAGTAGTAATCGATGCCGTCACCCACCTCCGAGACGAGGGAGGTCTCCTGTGGCGTGTCTGTGAACTGCGTGGGTGAGTAGTTGTCCCAGAAGAGACCATATCCCTTCACCGACTGGAAGAAGGGAATGTAATCATCGGTGTTGCCCTGGATCATGCGCAGGCTTGTGTTCCTTTGATTCATCTTCCCCTGTTGCTGGATCCCCAGACCGTAGATCGCCTCATCCTCCTCCAGCAGAAAAGTCTGTCCCACGCTGTAGGTCGCACTTCCGGCATCGTTGAAGGGGCTAAAGGTGCTTCCGGAGGGCTTTTCCGCCAGCAACAGCCTGCCTCTCTCCGTGTGGAAGAGTACCTGCCCGCTGACGCTGTTCACCTCTACGCTCAACCTGTCGCTGGAGAGCGTGATCCGATCACCTTTCGTCCCGTATCTAAGCGCACTCTTTTCCGCTGTCCTGATCACCGAGAGACTCTCTTTCGCAAAGTTGGTTCCGGTCGACCATTTCAATATGCGCACGATGACGGGAGAGAAGAATTGTACTTCTATCGTACTGTTGTCAGTGATGATCCTGGCTCCGCTAACGGTTTTCTGCCACCCGGCGGCATCAGCCACAGGGTGATAAAAGAGCAGGAGCAGCAACAATCCGGTAGCATTCCTGAATGTTTGACAATGTTTCATCGTAATCTGTTTTTCGTTGCCCAGCTGCACCGGGATCGGGTATAGAATCAATGGATCTGCAGATTCAGTGATCTGCGGTATGCTGGTTCTCCGGCAAGCCGGTTTGATCTATTCCGGGAGAGCATCGTTCATCGTGGTGGCATGCAGTCCGATCAGGTTGCCGGTGAAGCCGCCCGCCACATCGGTGGAGAGGATGTCTCCGGAGACCGTTTCACCCAGATTGTGAAAGGTCTTTCCGTCTGTTGCATAGTTGAAGCGGTAAGCATCTCCCTTTGCATTGATTTGTAGTGAGAACGGTTTCTCCGTATCAATAGGCGTGCTGGCCATGATGGTTGAGAATCCTTTCTCTGTGCGCTGCAGCACCAGGTAATCCTGCTTCCCTTTCCGGGTGACACCAAAGAGATAATGAAACCGCTCGCTCTGATAGCAGACCATGCCGGCCAGCTCCTTTTCCGAGGATGGTTTGTACTGCACGGTGGTGGTGGCAGTGAAATGTCTGTGCTGTTGGCGGTGGAAGAGGGTAGAGGTGGGAGCTGTCTCCTTGAGGTTGACCGCGAACGGTGTGAGGAGAATTCCTTTTTTGTCTGCTTTAATGAACTCTTCCCGGGGACCTCTCACCCCTATCCAGCGGTAGTCCGGCGCTGTCGACCGGAAATCATCCTGAAAGGTGAAATTACCGTTGGGAAAGAACTCCTCCCTGCCGGTTTTATTCGACACGCCTTCCGGCATTTTCAGCTTCGGCATCATGGGCACCAGCCCGTTCTCAAACACGGGGTACCTGCCACTCCAGTCAACCGGAAGGATAAATGTTTCACGACCGGTGTTCACCCTGTTCTGTTCATTGGGGCGGATAGCCAGGAAAACACCGTAATATTTCCCGTCGGGACCCTCAACCAGGTCGGCATGTCCTGCCCAGTCCACCTTGTTTTCCCGGTCGGGATGCAGGTAACGCTGCGACAGAATGGGGTTGTTGGCAGCCGGCGTATAGGGACCCTTGGGGTGATCGCTGGTGAAGATCACCTCACTGTGCCAGTCACCGGTACCCCCTTCGGCACACATCAGGTAATAGGTACCCTCTTTTTTGTAGATATGGGGTGCCTCAATCCAGATCGGTTGCCGGGTAATATCTACTCCGCCATCAACAATAATCTGGTCGCTGCCGGGGATCACCTGATCCTTCTCCATGTCATACTCCCATATCTTGATCACCCGGTGACCCTCATACAGCTCTTTGCCTCTGTCGGGTGCATCATTGTGGACCACATAGGCCTTGCCATCGTCATCGAAGAAGAGAGAGGGGTCGATACCGCTGAAATTGAGTTTCTGCACCTCGCTCCATCCCTTCAGGGGGTCTTTTGTTTTCACCACCATATTTCCAATGTTGCCGGCAATCTGGGTGGTGATCATGTAAAAAGTATCATTGTTGGGGTTGTACTTGATGGCCGGAGCGTAGATCCCCGCACTGATGCCGCTGTCATGCACGATCAGCTGCGATTTCCGGTCGAGAACATGGCCAATCTGCTTCCAATTCACCAGGTCGTTGGAGTGGAAGATGGGGACTCCGGGGAACATGGCAAAAGAGGAAGTTACAAGGAAATAATCTTCTCCTTTGCGGGTAACGGAGGGGTCTGGATAACAGCCCTGCAGGATCGGATTATAGAATTCATCCGGTTGCAGCGGGTTCTCTTCGTACACAGGATCTTCACCCTGATAGATAAATTGACTGAAAACGGGGTGGTTTGAGCTAACTCTCTTTTGGGCGTTGATCCCGGTAACGGTAAACGACAAAGTTAATGCAGTCAGCTGTAGCGTGAGATTCATTGTTCGGTTCATTGCGGGGAAGTATTATTTGCAGGTGAATTTATATCAACACGACAAATATATGACTCTGCATGAGAACAGCATCCTGATTTTGGATAGTTAATTCACTTTTATAGATAAAACAGAACTACATCACAACTTGGAAGGAGATTTACCAAAATAAGCTTTAAAGGCAGCACTAAAATACTTTACACTGGAGAAACCACATAACTCACTCACCTCTGTGATGGTATATGTACCCGACTGAATTAATTTCAAGGCATGATTCAACCGGATGCTTCTGATGAAATCGATAGGCGACAGGTCCGTCAGCGATTTGATCTTTTTATAGAGAAGGGATGAACTGACGTTCATTTCTGACGCGAAGGTCTCTTTGTTGAACGCTGAATTATCCATATTGGCATGTACCACAGACACTGCTTTCCTGACAAATTGATCGTCCAGTTCATTCAGGTAGATAGGTTCACCCTCTTCCTCATCGATGAGTCGAAGGGCTTTTTCTCTGACCGTCCTACGGTTTTGAATGATATTGGATATGCGTTGAAGCAGCAATGTCATATCGAACGGTTTTGTCAGATAATCATCCGCACCCAGCCCCAGTCCGTGTAACTGCTGCGATTTCTCATTCAATGCGGTCAGCAGAATAACCGGTATATGGGAGGTTTCGTAGGTTGATTTGATGAGCCGGCATAATTCAAAACCATCCATATTGGGCATCATGACATCCGAGATAATCAAATCGGGCAATTTTTTCTGCACCATACTCCAGGCCTCCTGACCATCTTTTGCGACAGCTATTTTGTATTTGCGTTGTAATGATTGCTGCAGAAACTTTTTTAAATCATCATTGTCTTCCACAATCAGGAGTTGTTCTTTTTGATCGCTGTCGGGTTGGTTTTCCGGGATGGATTCGTCCTTGATGAGGAGTTGCGAGGCATGATTTTCATTTCGTGGTGCACCCGCAGAGAATGATGGAGAAGTCGCCGTGACCTCCTTATAGGGTATGATGATGCGAAACAGTGAACCTTCATTCTCTTTGCTCTCCAGCGATACGGTACCATTGTGCATGGCTACGTAGTTCTTGACCAGCAACAGACCGATACCCGAACCCACAATGGTTGAGTTGACCACATTGTCGCCTCTGTAAAACTCTCTGAAGAGTTTTTTCCGGGCATTTTCTGAAATTCCCAGACCATGATCCTTTACCTCCAGCATCCATTTATTTGGGTCACTGGTCAGTTTGATCTCAATCTCACCCTCCGGATGTGAATATTTGATGGCATTCGATATCAGGTTGTCGATCACTTTCTCAATTTTCAGTTCATCCACTGCCGTCACATAGGACTCTTTGTCAGCGCTGAACAGAAGCTTTATCCCGTGTTTCAGGGCTGCTGCATCGAACATTGACTTTCGCTGACTTACAATCCTAACCACATCGGTCATCACAAAAAAGGCCTGCCCTTTTCCGATATCCACCTTCTGGAAATCGAGCAATTGATTGGCCACATAGGATAGACGTTCAGACTGCTCCGTGGCCAGATTGAGGTAATAACGTCCTTCACCCGACAGGTTTTTTTCCTTGTTCAGCTCCTCAATAGGTGCATTGATAAGGGTCAGGGATGTGCGGATGTCATGAGCCATGTTGGTGAAAAAACGGATCTTATCTTCTGCATGGTGTTGTCTGATCTGGTTAATATAATACCTGAGGGCAAAGAACAGTATGGATACCATTACAAAGAATACCCCCAGACGGAACAAGACTGTATTCCACCAGGGAGGGGTGATATGAATCAGTAGTGATCGCTCGTTGATAATCTGTTTCATTGAGCTGTCGTACATGCGTATTTTCAGCGTATAGTCGCCACTGGGCATACTGGCATAGGTGATAGCCCTGGAGTTGGCTGGCTGGGTCCACTCCCCGTCAATCCCTTCCATCTTCCATGAGAATTTGGAATAGAGAGCGGTGGTGCCGATGGGTAGAAAATCCAGCGTCAATGTATTTTGATTATACTTCAGTGATATCTCCTGTAATTCATCCAGCGGAGAGTCGATTGTCACAAAAGGACTGTTTCGCAATGAACGGCCTGAAATGACGATATCCTGAAAATAAATTCTCCCTTTGGAAGGTGAAAAGAGTACAGCGTCGGGTTCGAACATCAAGGCACCGCTGCTGGTACCCCAGATGAGTTGTCCGTTCGTTAATTGCAGTGATGCGTTCTGATTGAAAGAGACATTGAAAAAAGGAGGCAGCGATGAGAAAACAAGCATGTTTTTCTCCTCCATATCAAATTTACAGAGTCCCGATTCTGTCCCCAGCCATAAGTATTTCCCTTCCCTGAGGATACTGTTCACATAGTTAGAGGGCAATCCGGTATCGGTTGTGAATTTTTCAACCGTATTGTCTCTCAGGTTGTACCGCACCAGCCCATCTCCCGAGGTTGCCATCCATACATTATCACCAATGATGATCAGATCATACAGGAGATAACCATCCAGTATGGTGCGGGTCTGGGCTGTTTGTATGTCCAGCAGCGATAATCCGTAGGTACAGGCCAACAGGAGATTACCGGGGGAGTGTTCGGCAAAAGCATAGACCGGTTGAAAAGGATATTCCATAAAACGGTTTTCTCTTTCTATATAACGGAAGATCTGACCCAGGGGACTCCCCATCCAAAGATCACCGCGGCTGTCTTTGAAAATATCAAAGATATAATTGTTGGTCAGGGATGAATGGTCATCTTCGCTCGAATAATGGGCTATCTCCCTGCCGGATGTACCATCGATGACGTATACGCCGGATGAGTAGGTCCCGGCCCAGATATTGCCTTTCCTGTCCTCACACAGAGAGAGGAACACTTGTGCCTGCTCCTGTTCGTTCTGATAAAACGTACGCCAGCTGTCTGTTGAGACATACCAGCAACTCACTCCGTTATTGGTTGCAAACCAGATGTTACCCCGATTGTCTTCAATGACTTTGTTTACGTTATCATTACTCAGTGAGTTGGCATTGTTGATTTGATGTGTGATCTGAGTAATGTCAGCCGATCCCTGGTCAAAATAGGACAATCCACCACTATAGGTGCAAATCCAGACACGTTTATGCGGGTCAAGAAAAATATCATAAACCCCATTGCCCTTCAACGACAAGGGATTATCTGCATTTTCCTTATAGATGTTCAATACCTTGCTGCCGTCCTTTGACAATTCCCAAATACCCTGTCCGTCTATCCCGACCATCAGTGTTGAATCTGTGTTCGCTTCAATGGCGTAAATCGGTTGTTTGGGAAAAGGATGCAGCAGTGATTCCCTAAAAATATTTCTCTTCACATCAAACAAATATAGGCCATCAGAACTTGTCCCTACCCATAGCTTATCATCCGCTTTATTGTAAAAGAGTTTTGTGACTTTAACCGTATTATTGTCCGTGTATTTGAATATCTGGCGGTCTGAAAGTGAATGGGTGTTCATGAGCCAGAATCCGTTATTGGTCCCCATCAACAGATGAATATCATCGTACCATTCCAAATCCTGTACTTCGGCATATTTCTCTTTCCCCAAGTGGATCAGCTTGTTATCCTGAAATTTATACAAACCAGTAGTGGCCGCAATCAGTAAAGAGCCATTGTTGTCAATTACGATCCTGTTTAGCACCAGATGACTGTCATTCAGTGGCTTGCGGATATCTACCAACAGGTCAAACCGGTCAAAAACAGCATTATAATAAAAAATCTGTCCGTTGTTGGTATATGCCAGCAACGAATCCTTTTCATACAGTAGTTTTGTATTGATGATGTTGGGTGTTTCGTATGGCAACTGATAGATATGGTAACTGTTATCCGTTAGCCGAAGCACACCAATTTTGGAGGAAGCCCAGATAAATCCGTTCTTGTCCCTGCAAACAGAAGCGATCTCTCTCATGCTGATTCCATGAATGGTGTTGATATCATAGAACTTTACATTGGAGGAATAGCTGACAAGAATGGAAAAAAAGAAAGCGGCTATGAATAATCTGGTTTTCATTGACAGTTTACTTATTGGAACTCAATCAAACAGTTTCCGGGAATCACTATAGTCATCAATGGGAGCGATACCTCCGGCATCGTTGACAGCACAAGCAATCTTCAAAGATAGTAACAATTGCTTAAAAAAACATAAACGTTTCCGGATTCTTTCGATTTGCAGCCAATTGCTTACCTCTGTTTTATTTATTCATCTGATCATAGGTGATACCCCTGTTTTTTATGTGAAAATAGTCAAAGGAAACAGTAAATGGAGAATTCGGTTTGGTCGTATCGGAATCAAACCAGAAGGTGCTGGTCATGCTCTGCGTGATGATGCCGTCACAGGCAATCAGACCCACCCTGACATCCCGCAATGTAGCATCGGCCCTTCCGAGCTCTTTGTACTCCCTGCCGTCGGTTGAATAGAAGGCAGTGTAGCGGGCCCCCTCCTTGATCAGTCGCAGGTAGAGGTGTTGATCACCGGTGATCATCTCCTTCAGATCGAACGATGCCACCGATCGAGCAATATCATTCTCCTCCACCAGCAGGTCGATGGTGCCCGGCTGTGGCCCTTTCTGGCGGGTGGTCTTGGTTACTGCACGGAGCATCAGCTTCACGAAGTTGTGGTCGTCCTGCCATGCAATGATTCCTGCATTCTCCGGTTGTGAGGGAGCCCGTGAGCCAAATAGTTTTGTCTCTATGGTCCAGTCGTTATTGGCACTCTGCAGGAGCACGTTGCGGGCGTTGTTGCTCTTCTCTGAGATATCCCCCTTTTCGGTGGTGATGGTGAGTGATCCGGGATGGGCTGTGAAGGAGTGGTTGACTCTGTTTTCCCTGATCCATTTCCACTGTGATCCGGGTTGGCTCCCGTTGAATTCATCGCTCAGAGAGGGGCGATCGAAATGCAGATAGTAACTGTTCTCTTCCATCGTATGGTAATCAATAAAGCGTATGATGGCTGTGCCGGGAATGGTAGACGCCTGTTCTACTTCCACGCCGATTCCTTCGCTTATAGCTTCTGCTTTCACTACCGGAATGGCGGATTGTTCCTTCATCAGGAAGCTGTATGCCTTCACTTCCGGTTTGAACGACGGAAGCGGTATGCCGTTCACGCTGATGGTGGCAGGTGTCAGGTCGGGAACCACCTTGACCGGGTAGCTGTCGGATACTGTGGTGCCGTTGTAAGTAACGTAGGCGAAGACGGAAGCAACTCCCGGGAGTTCTGCTGTGATTGTTCCGTTTTGGTCCACACTCACCACCGATGGGTTGTTGCTTTTATAGACGATGTGTGACTCATCGATTGCGATAAAGCTGTCGTCCAGCAGTGTTGCCGTCAGGCGGGTCTGTGCCGTTTCTCCCGGTTGCAGGATTATATTATCCGTCTCTGCGACTACCGTCTCCAATATCGGCTTGAATTGTCCCTTCATCACCGCTTCCACACTGCCCCTGATGTCGCGGGATGAAGCGCCTACCTCGAAGGTGTAGTTTCCCTGGTCGAATGTGTTGTGGTTTTGCTCCGCCTCCCAGTACCAGAGATCAGCGCAATCGATGTCGATGTAAACGGTTTTGGTCTGTCCGGCGGGGATGGTGACCCTTTTGAACCCTTTCAACCGTTTGAGCGGCCGTCCTTTCGCCTGGGCATCGGCTGTCCTGAGGTAGACCTGTACAATCTCGTCGCCGTCCATTGCTCCGTTGTTGGTGACATCTAAGGAGATGGTTATTTTGTCATAGGGAGTGATCTCTTTCTTACTGATACTGAAGTCACCATAATCAAAAGAGGTATAGGAGAGTCCGTATCCGAATTCGTAGGAGACCTCCTTGTCGAAATACCAGTAGGTCCTGCCGTTCCGGGTCTCATCACCCCGTAGTGCGTAATCGCCGAACTCAGGAAGGTCATTGACGGAGCGATACCAGGTGACGCTACTCTTTCCGCCGGGATTGACTTCGCCGAACAGGATCTTTGCCATGGCCGTTCCCTGTGCCTGACCGTTATAGCCGGTGTAAATCAATCCGGGAATGTGCGGGTTCTGCTTGATGGCTTCCACCTCCACCATGCCCATTGTTTGCATCACCACGATGGTATTGGGATTGACAGCAGCCACCGCCTCTATCAGCTCCATCTGATTGCCAGGAAGGGAGAGGGAGAAGCGGTCGGATTCCTCTCTGCCGGTATTCTGGTCTGTGCCCACGAATATGAGTGCCACATCGGCTGCGGCCACCCTGTTGAGTGTCTCGGGGTCTACTGACTCCGGTTGCGGCTCCCGAAAGACAACATAAAGATCCTGCGGTCCTGTGATACCCAGTGTGTTTACCTTTACCGGAAGGGTAACCCCTCTGCCGAAGGAGCGGTCACCCTCTGCCCTTTCAACCCGCTGTGAAGCAATGATATTACCGGTAGCCGCACCCACTCTTACCTCAATGGTACCTCCACTTTGTGCCACATTCAATTGCAGGATCAGCGAATCGAGATGGGTCAGGTTGATGTTGTGGTAGGCTGTCCAGTCGCCATCCTTGATCCCCTGCAGGGTGGGGTTGCCAAACCGTTCCGTGGCGATGATGCCGGGAGCAGCCGCATCGAAGTCGGTGGCGTTGTACTCTTTGCGGTCACCGCTGCTGCTGCGTGTGGTGAAGCTGCGCAGTGTAAAGAAATCGGTTCTACGGCTCGTATTCCCTCCCTCACCGTGGAACAGCTCGATGGGGAGATTGTGTTGTTCGATATAAGTACGCAATCCCTGCAGGTGGGAGATGCTCAGGTGTCCTTCCACCGGACCGGAGTAATCACCCAGCTCCACCCTGTCGGCCTGTGGTCCCAGGACGGCGATAGTCCTGATCTTCGCGGACTGTAACGGGAGTGCTTTTGTGGCGGTGGATGCCACCGGTTCATTTTTCAGCAGGACGGGGCTTTTCGTAGCGATTTCCAGTGCCAGATCGTTGTGCGCAGGGTCGTTGATGATGTCGGGTCTGAGCCTGGAGTAGGGGACGATGGCAAGAGGGTCAAACTCGCCCAGCCGCATGCGGATGGTCATCATATTGATCAATGCCCTGTCGATATCAGCCATGGTGATCAGGCCCTGTTGCAGTGCTTCCAGCGCATTGCTCTGGTACTCTCCCCCGCAGTCAGAGTCTACTCCGGCCTTCAAACCGGCAGCAGTGGCCTCCACGCCATCCTTCAGGAAGTGATGTCCCTGGAAGATGTCGGAGATGGCTCCGCAGTCGCCCGTCACATATCCATGCATACCAAATGTTTTTCTGGCAATGGAGTCTACCAGAAATTTGCTGGCAGAAACAGGAACTCCGTTCACCGCATTGTAGGCCGTCATGATGGAAGGGAGATTATCTTTCTCTATCAAAGCTTTGTAAGGGGTGAGATAGAACTCACGCATATCCCTTTCGTCCAGCTCCGAGTTGCCGTTGTGGCGGTTGTATTCACTGTTGTTGGCGATATAGTGTTTGCCGGTGGGTACTGTTTTCAGGTACACGGGGTCATCACCCATCATGCCTCTCACAAAGCCGCCGGCCAGCTCGGAAACCAGAAAGGGGTCTTCACTGTAGCTCTCGGCGGTACGGCCCCAGCGGGGATCTCTCGCCGGTTCGATGACGGGAGACCAGTAGGTGAGGGTGAAGATACGTTCGTTGTTGAAACCACGGGCCTCATCTGCAATCACGGAGGCCTCTTTCCGTATCAGCTCCGGATCCCAGGTGCTGCCCACGGCGATGCTGTTGGGGAAGGAGGTGGCTGTCATCCCGGCATTGTTGTTCCTGCCTACCACCCCGTGCAGTGCTTCGCCCCACACATCATACTTGTTGATGCCCAGTCGCGGCACCGGTGACATGGTGTTCCCCAGCAGTGTCTGCTTCTCTTCCGGTGTCAGCCGTGAGACCAGATCGGCTGCCCTCTCCTCAAAAGAGTAGGCCGTGTTCAGGTAGATAGGCAGATTGCTCTTTGCCGGAGCAGTGGTTTGTGCCGGCAGGCACAGGATAGATAGAATCAACAGGAAGGTGCTGAAAATGATGTGTCTCATAGCTGACTTTTTTTTTGTGGAAAATTTCTGTCTTTTTTTTGTTTTCTCCGGATAATTATTCCGACATATTTTTGATATAGGGCAGTTCAGGCATTACGCCGAAACCGTAGAATTTTTGTGCATTGATGCCTAAAAAAAGGGCTTTTTCTGTTTCTGAGAGGAGCGATGACCGGAGGATGAAATCATACGACATCCGGTAGGTGATGGCCACCATCGTACGGGGGTAATCGGATCCCCACATCAGCTTGTCGATCCCCACCAGGCCGATCGCTTCGCGGATGGCCCGGACGGCCCCTGAAAAGGGGTAAAACTCTTCGTGGAAGAGCCAGGTGATTCCCCCTGATTCAATCATCACCTGTTCGTGCCGTGCCATCTTGATCTGCTCCTGCCACTCGCTTCGTGTTACCATGCCGAAATGACCGATGGCAATCTTCAGTGAGGGGCAGGTGGCAATGATCTCCTCCATCTCTGCCACCTGGGTGGCACCATCGGCCAGGTCGATGGAGAGGATGATCCCCTTCTCCTGCATCAGGTGAAAGAGCTGCATCATCTCATCACCGGTGAGCCATGTCCTGCCATTGTCGGTGATCAGCCGTTGTGCGGGTATCTTAATGGCCCTGAACCCTTTTTCGATCAGTTGCTCAGCCTCCCGGTAGAAACCGGGCTTGCGCAGGTCCACCATGCCGCAGCAGAGAAACCGGTCGGGGTAGCGCTGTTGGACTTCCATCAGATAGTCGTTCTGGTTCCCGTCGATATACTCCTGTGTGATCACGCTGGCTGCCACCTGTGCATAATCCATGTTGGAGAGAAATATCTCCGCGCTGTTCCTGCCGTCGGTCATGTAGGGCGGCAGCATCTGCCGCACCTCACCCATGAAGAGCGACCTGCCATTCGTCATTGTTTTGATCTGCTGGCCGTTCACCTCCGCATCCTGAGACAGCCAGAGGTGTGCATGTGCATCTATCAGGAGGGTACTCATGATTCAAAGCCGATTAGATACCTGAAAACCTTACCGGGGTTTGATGCCCAATGCTCCAGTGCAGCCTGTGCCTCTTCGGGGGCATAGATGCCGGAGATAAGCCTGTCTACCGGGCAGCGCCCCTCCCTGAGATAGGCGATGACAGCCCGGAAGTCGGTCGGGAGGGCGTTGCGTGACCCCCTGATGTCCAGCTCTTTCTTCACGAAATACTGGGTGTCGAAAGCGATCTCCTCCTTCGCATAACCGATATAAACCACTCTGCCGGTGAAGGCAGCGGCAGCGATGGCTGTGCGATAGGTCTCCGGACGGCCCACCGCCTCAATCACCACGTCAGCACCCCGTTGTTCGGTGATCTCCCTGATCCGTTCCTTCACATCCTCTTTCGAAGAATCGATGACCTCGCGGGCTCCCAGTGAAGCTGCCAGGGACAGCTTCTGTTCATCAAGGTCCACGGCTATCACCCCGGCGCCCCTGTTTGCGGCGCGGATGATGGCTCCCAGTCCAATCATACCGCAGCCGATCACCATCACGCTATCGGTATCTTTCACCCCTGCACGGTCCACGGCGTGGAATCCGACACTCAACGGCTCCACCAGGGCCATGTCACGCACGGAGAGCAGGTCGTCGGTGAGCACCTTCTCCCAGGGCAGCGTGATATACGCCGCCATGGCTCCGTTGCGTTGTACACCCAGTGTCTGGTTGAATTCGCAGGCGTTGGGGCGGTCGTTCAGGCAGGCTGGACACTTGCCGCAGCTGGAGTAGGGGTTGAAGGTGGTGTGCATGCCGGGGCGAAGGTGGGGAGGCACATCAGCGGCTACTGCCTCAATCACTGCCCCTATCTCATGACCGGGAATGATCGGATAACGAGCCAGGGGATTGGCTCCCCTGAAGGTGTTGAGGTCGGAACCACAGAAACCGACATATCTGATCTTCAGCAGCACCTCACCAGTGCTGATCTCCGGTTTGGGTTGCTGGATAAGCTCAATGGCTCCCGGTCCGGTTATTTGAACTGTTTTCATTTGTTGTTTTTTTTCTATTGATGCGTTCAGCTGTTCACCCAGCTATCCCTAAATCCCGGCGCTAAAATGGTTCGTATTTCCTCCAACAACTCCCTGTCGAGAGGTGTACCGGCGTAGCTGATGGTTCTCAATACATTCTCCGGGCTGGAGGAACTGAACAGGGTGGTGGCAATACGCGGATTGTCCGTGCTGTAACTTACCGCCAGCTGTTCAATGGAGACTCCTTTCGATTTGCAGTAGTCGACTGCCTTTCTGGCGAGCCGCTGCAGGGCTGCCGGTGCGGGGTGCCACGATGGTGCCCCGCGTTCGGTCAGCAACCCCATGGAGTAGGGTGAAGCATTGATGACTCCCACCTTGTGTGCCTCAAAAAAATCGAGGTAGTCCGTCAGCGAGTCATCGTTCAGCGTGTAGTGGCAAAAGGAGAGGACACTCTCCACGATTCCTGCCGGCACCTGTTCGATGACATACCGGAAGTGACGCAAATTCAGGTTGGTGATACCGATATGTCTCACGATACCCCGGTCGCGCAGTGCTGCCAGGGCCGGCAATGTCTCGTGACAGACCTGTTCCAGGTCGGCAAACTCGATGTCATGCACATTGATCAGATCGATCTGCTCCACACCCAGCCGTTCCATGCTCTCATAGACGCTCTCCCGCACCCTGGAAGCGGAGTAATCCCACTGGTTCACCCCATCCCTGCCGTAGCGGCCCACTTTGGTGGAGAGATAGTAACGGCTTCGTTCCACCCCTCTCAATGCCTTTCCCAGCACGTTCTCTGCTTTCAGGTGGCCGTAATAGGGAGAGACATCGATGAAGTTGATACCCTGCTCCAGGGCGGTGTGTACCGCACGGATACCCTCTTCCTCCTTCATCGGGTGGAAGACAGCACCGAGGGAGGAAGCACCGAAGCTGATTTTGGAGAGCTTCATCCCGGTTTGGCCCAATTCGCGGTATTCCATATTCAATCCTATCTGTTATAAGTGATGGGCGGTTTATGATACCTGCCTACTTTTTCTTTATCTGATATTGCTTGCCCGCTTCGGTCCGGAGATCATACTCATAGACTTTCCGGTGTTCATACTTCACGGCCACAACCGCTTCTTCACTGATCAGGGGTGCTTTCACTGCAGCCTTCTGAAAGAGGGGGTTGGAATTTTCTCCTGATGCCGGTATGAGTCCTTTTCCCTCCAGCGGCACATAAGCGCGTATGCGCAGATTCCCTCCCAGCCGGGAGATGAAAGTGGCTTCCTGCAAAGTGCCTGCCATCCAATCCATGGCTACTTCGAACCCTCCGCGGGCGATGATGCCCTTGACTGTACCGCTCTCCCACCTCTCCGGCAGTGCCGGTAACAGGTGCACCGCTCCATCGTGACTCTGCAGCAGCATCTCCGCCACACCGGCTGTCAGGCCGAAGTTGCCGTCGATCTGAAAGGGGGGGTGGGCCGTGAAGAGGTTGGGATAGGTTCTCCCGTTTCTGTTGCCATCGGGACCGGCCAGCGTCAGCATGTTTTGGATGATACGGTAGGCATGATCACCATCCAGGAGACGTGCCCAGAGGTTCACCTTCCAGCCGATGGACCAGCCGGTGGCCTGGTCACCGCGATAGAGCAGCGACTGTCTGGCGGCGGCAAACAGTTCCGGTGTGGCGTAGGGGGAAATCTGGTTGCCGGGATAGAGACCATAGAGGTGCGACACATGGCGGTGTTCGTTTGCAGGGTCATCCACATCGTCCAGCCACTCCTGCAGCTGTGCGTGTCTGCCGATCTGCATCGGTGGCAACCTGTCGGCCATGTTGCGCAGCTGACGGCTGAAGGCCGGATCCCCGCCCAGCAGGTCATTTGCTGCGGCTGTACGGGTGAACAGGTCGAACAGCAACTGGTTGTCCATGGTGGTACCGGCCGTCACGGGCCCATGTTCGGGTGATACGGAGGGGCAGGCCACCATCCATCCGTTGTCGGGATGTGAGACCAGCGTTGAGAGGAAAAAGTCGGCAGCACCCTTCATCACGGGGAAGTATCTCTCCAAAAAGGCTTTGTCGCCGGTGAAGAGGTAGCGCTCCCAGAGGTGCTGGCAGAGCCAGGCTCCGCCCGTAGGCCACATCCCGGCTGCTGCAAAGTCGACTGGGCCGGTGATTCTCCAGATATCGGTGTTGTGGTGTACCACCCATCCGTCCGCGTTGTACATGCTGTGTGCCGTCTGCAGTCCGGTGTGGCTCAGCTCCTCCATCATCCGGAAGAAAGGTTCATGGGTCTCCGTGAGGTTGGTCACCTCTGCTGGCCAGTAGTTCATCTCGGCATTGATGTTGAGCGTATACTTACTGTCCCATGCCGGGTGGGTGCTGTTGTTCCAGATGCCCTGCAGGTTGGCCGGCTGTCCCCCCGGCTGTGAGGAGGAGATCAGTAGGTAACGGCCGAACTGTGTCAGCAGCGTCACCAGTGACGGATCCTGACTGTCGGCAAATGACGCGATCCGTTGTGTAGTGGTCAGCTTCTGACTCTCACCCTGTTCTCCCAGATCAAGGCTGAATCGGTGAAACTGACGGCCATAGATCTCACGGTGACTTTTGAGCGCTTTGCTGTATCGCTTCGTGAGAGCCGCTTCCAGCAGTTCAGAGGCCACTGCGGCAGGATCCCTGTCCAACGTTTGATAATCCCGGAAACTGGTGCCTATTGAAATGTATAGAATCGCTTCCGTGGCGTTGGTGACGCGGATCTGCTCCTCACTTACCTCCACTGTTCCACCTTTCTGACGGATCGCGGTCTGAATCTCATATTCGATTTTCCCGTTGATCCCCTCATGGTCGACTCCCCTGCCACGCAGCACCAGGTGGTCACCTCTCTTCATGACGGTGTGTTGTGAGGGATTGCGGTAGGCCGCTGCAAAAGAGATGCTTCTCTTTTTGTCGGCTGTCAGGCGCAGGATGATCACGTCATCGGCAAAGGAGGAGAAGAGCTCACGCTTGTAGGTGACGCCGTTCACGGTATAGCGGGTGGTAGCAACAGCGCTGTTGAGGTTCAGCTCGCGGTAGTAATCCTGCCAATTGCGGTGACCCTCAAAATGGAGCAACAGGCTGCCGGCTGTCTGGTAGGGCATGCCATGGGGTCCCCCGAAAAAGGTCTCGTTGATTCGTTTGTCGGCTTCCCCATATTCTTTCCGGAAGATCAGTTCCTGTACTTTCTTTAGCGCTCCGGCCGCTTTGGGATTGTCGTTCCGGTGGGGTGACCCGCCCCAGAGGGTCTCCTCGTTGAGCTGGATCTCCTCTTCCGCGGGCTTGCCGTAGACCATGGCACCCAACCTCGAGTTGCCCAGGGGCAGTGCTTCCTCCCACAAGGTAGCCGGGCTGTCATACCACAACTTCAGATCCTGTGCGGGCAGATGAAAAGCAAACAGGAAGATCAGCGTGGTGATAAAAAGTGATATCTTGTTCATATCTCTTGTTGTTGGAAATATTTGATGATCGCTACAAACCCGCCGCGAGGCAGGCAATCTGCCATACATGTTACAGGGATTGTTGTTTTATATATCTATGATATTTTTACTTTACATTGTATTTACCTCAAAGATATACTTTTTTTCCTTCCGGTATAGGTGATGGTGACTGATGTCTCAGCCTTATCGGTGTCTATAGTGGTTACCGGCTTCACCAAAACCACACGGAATGGCTTTATTTTCTCCATACCCGGAAAGCAGCCTTTTCTCTCTCCGACAGTAAATGTGGCAGTCTCCTCATCCCATTTCAATTCAATAATGCTGAACAGGCCCTCTTCGTAATGGTAATTATTTCCTTCATCTTCATAAAGCGTGAAGGAGGCATCACCTCCCGGATAGATACGAATCTCCAGCGGTTCGCCGGATTGTTGTGAGGTGAATTGTCTGAGAGGCCCCATCGGGATGATGGAACCTGCTTTCACGAACAAGGGAAGAGTCTTTATGTCTGTGTGTACATCAACAGGAATCCCTCCATTTCTCTTCTCGCCACTCCAGAAGTCGATCCATCCGTTTTTATTGACGGGAAGATAGACGGGCCACTGCTTCACACCGGGTTCAGTGACCGGTGCCACCAGGAGGGACGGGCCGAACATAAACTGATGTTTTTGTTCCAGCGCTACAGGGTCATTGGCAAAGTCCATCACCAGGGGACGCATCAGGGTGGATCCGCTGAAGGTGACACGTGATGCTTCCGAGTAGATGTAGGGGAGCAGCCTGTAGCGCAGTTCGAGGGTCTGTAACACTACTTTCTCCACCTGCTCGCCGTAACGCCACGGTTCAGTGTTACTCATATAACCGTGCACCCTCAGCAGGGGAAAGAAGGCTGCAGTCTGGAACCAGCGGATAAAAAGTTCATGATAACCGGGGTTGGTGTACTGGTCATGGGGCCGGAAGAAGCCGCCGGCATCATAGGTCCACCAGGGCAGGCCCGCACTCATCTGTCCCAGTCCCGCGGTGATCTGGCGGCGCAGTGTCTCCCAGTCGTGACCCACATCGCCCGACCAGGTGGCGGTGCCATACCGTTGCATACCGGCAAAGGCGCTGCGTGTAAGAATGAAAGCTCTCCGCTTTCCGGGATCATCGCTGCGCCACCCTTCATAAACCGTTTTGTTCACATAAAGTGGGTATACATTGCGCAGCAGTTCACCCGGCAGGGTGCCGTTACGGATTTTCCGGTACCGGAGATCATCATTCTCCGGCTCAGTGGCATCCAGCCACCAGGCATCGATGCCGTAGGGCAGCATCTTCTCAGAGAAGTGCTTCCAATAGTGAGCGGCCGCATCGGGGTTGAAGAAGTCAATCCAGTCGCTGCCGGGGATAAAATATCCCATCTCATCCATCTCTTTTCCTACTTCAGATTGTTTGTCCATTTTCGACCAGACAGAGATCATCATCCGTAGGTTCATTGCATGCAACTGATTCACCATCTCTTTCGGATCGGGATACCGCTCCTCATCGAAACGCATGGCGTTCCAGCCATGCTTACCCCAGTATTGCCAGTCCTGCACAATCACGTCGACAGGCACTCCCCTGCTCCGGAAGGTGCGTGCATTCTCCAGCAGCTCCTCCTGAGTGTGATAACGCTCTCGGCAATGGATATAGCCAAATGCCCAGAGCGGTAGCATTGGTGCCGGTCCTGTCAATTCACGGTAACTGGCAATCACCTCATCACCATTTCCGGCGAAGACGGTGTAATCGAGCGCCTGCGCTACCGGTGAGGAGAAAACGGTCTCATCGGTGACAGCACCCCAGAAGAGCAAAGGCCGGTCCATCTGTTCACCTTCTACGGTTATTTGATGTACTCCTGCCGACAACTCCGTGATAAGCGATGTGGTGGGAGGTAACCAGATGTTATTCACATCCACCAGTGTATCTCCGTCAATGACAAGGTGATGCTTACGTGCCATTTGCTGCCCCACATCGAGCAGCAGCGCGTATCTGCCGGCAGCAGGAACAGTCAGTGTGCCCGTAAAGCGATTCATGCTTCTGGTCTCTCTTCTGTTGCCGCTGGTACCGGTAGCATCCACCGTGATGGTCTCTGTCGGATCATCTTCGCGCTGCAGCGGCAACACATTTTCTCCCGGATTGAATTCAGTAAGCCCATAATTGTTCCATAACAGGCCATATCCCTTACTGGATAGGATGAAGGGAATGGATATCTGGCTGTTCACCTGTGTGAGCCTCCGGGGTAATCCCCTGATGTTGAGGTGTCCGTCCTGGAATTGACCGGAGCCGAACAGGTATTCGTCGGGAGGTGAGACAAACCGTTGTGCCACCCTGTATACCGCGAGGTTGTCCAGGCTGTCCGGCTCAATGAGCCGACCGCCATCCTGTTCTCTCAAAATGACATTTCCACTGTCATCGAGGAAAGAAAGACTGTTACTCTTCCTGTGAAAGACCGCCGTAATCTGCCCCATGATAAGCCTGATAGTCTCCTCATCTTCCCGGACCTCATAATGGGGTGTCGTCACCTCCTCCGTGTATACAATATCTTCCGGGTAAAGTTGAACTGCAGACTGTTGGTATCTGACGCGGATGGCATTGTCATTCAGCGGCTCAAGGGTAAGGGTGTCTCCCCCGACAGCAATTGTAATCCTATCGGGGGAATCACCTTGCAGCGTTCCTGCATAGGAAGCAAATGAGAGTTGCATGGTGCAGCTGATAAACAACAGGATAGCTTGATGGATAGACATAATTTATAGGTTGATCACACAGCGTTCATTTTATTTATGGGTTGAGGATGGCAAGCATCTGATCGGCATAGCGTTCACCCAGCATCCTGTAACCTTCAGTAGAGAAGTGCAACCGGTCCGGTCCTGCCTCACAACCCGCGGAAGAGATGACATGGCTGTTGGGGATCACTCCGGGCAAAGTCTGAATGATTTCGTTCATCGATGCGCAGACACCCTGCTGGTCGGCATGCACCACTTCTCCCACCAGTAGCGGAACGGAGTTGGGAGCTAGTCCGATATCTTTCAGCAGGCTGTCATATACTTTCTTCACCTTCACAGGCCACTCTTTATCTCCTGTATTTGACTCTCCCTGATGCAGCAGAATCCCTTTGATGATCCCTCCGTTTTGTCTGGCTATCAGGGCCATATCGACCAGCCGCTGATAAGGATTGTTGTCGTATTCCGCAGCCATATTCTTCAACCAGTCGGGAGAGGATGCTATGTATCCCTGAAAGTTCTCCTTATCGAAGAGCTCAATTTTACATCCTCCCACGGCTACATTGATCACCCCTACACTGATGTGGGAGGGCAGGGCAGCAGTCATAGCCCGTCCGAAATAGTCTGCCGGCCCGAGGCCTGTGTGACAACGCACGAGTGGGGGAGTTGCTTTATACCATACTCCTTTTTCCCGTCCCAGATCAGGACAATCGACGGCCTGCAGGACCATAAAGCGGTTATTAATCCCGGTCGTGTCGACTGGGTTGAATCTCGCAGCACCTTCCATATTCGACTGACCGAGGCACAGGTAAACATGCATTTCCTCTTTGATCATTGCTGTCCCGGCTTTTTTGCCGGAACAGTTCACATTCGTTAAGAGTAGCACCGTACTTACAACAGCAAACAATATATTTTTTTTCATAGGAATTTATTTATGAATGCAATGATATAAAAAACCGGGCAGATTTTATCTGTTCATGCAGCAACATTAATCAGCAGTATGATTCTGCCTGGCAACTTACTTATTCTGCTGACAATACGATCTGGTATGTTTTGACCACACCTTTGTAATCAAATGCTACCTTCGCAGTTCCCTTAGGAGAATCGGCTTGTGTCACTGTTACTTTTACATCCTTATTATCAGATGAGGCGGTCACAGTGGGTGTTTCCATGCTGTTTGCCGGCAACTTAACTGTTGCGCGGTAGATATCGTAACCTGTAATACCATTGGAATCGGTGGACCTGAGGGGTGTTTTAGGAAGTTCAACCACTTTCCCATTGACCGCAATGCTTACTGTGGGAACGATAGGACGGGAGATTTTCTTCTTTTTCGAGCTGAATCCCAGTCCGGACAAATTGAAAAGATCTGTTTGTTCATCACCTTCTGCCACCAGGAAGATGGCATGTTTCTGATCGAGATGATCCACGAACCGGGATACATCTATTGAGAACTGCGTCGTTTCCTTACTGGCATTCGCCGGAACGATTATCTCACCAATTTTCGTCCCGTTCCAGGTATCATTATCCCAGGGTCCATCCAGCCATACGTTGACTTTAAAACTTTTGTCCGTTTTTGGGGTGAGGAACAGATTGAACGCAGTTTTGTTTCTCTTTTGGGTTCCCTTGAAAGCTTTCAGCCCTTTGGTGTCTTTCTTCAACCCGCCAAAACCAAAGTACTTGTAACCGATGATATGGCCGTTCCTTACATTTGCAACAGGCATGTGGTTATCCCAGATGTCCCATGAATCCTGCTGGATACCTGTATCGGAAAGATAACAGGCATAACCGGCTGAATAATACTGATAGGGGTCCAGGCCATAGATATGAAAACCTTCTGAGGTCACCTCTGCTCCCGTATATTCTCTTCCCTGTTTGTCTTTGGCCGTCCATTTAAGATCCTCAGCAAAGGGATCGAATCCTGTGATGGTGACAGTGCCCCCTTCCGACACCGGTTTATCATCCCATTCCACCTTGATGGGGGCCACCATGGCCTGGCGTGCGAAGCCAAATCCTCTGGGGGGCCTGTGGTAAAAAGCGTACCACTGACCATTGATCAACTCGATACTGCCATGGGTATTGTGACCACCGTTCGTCGTCTGTAATTCCGATCCGTTTTGATTCAGTACCGGAGCGCGTGAATCGACCAGCACGCCGCCGCTCTTCCAGGGACCCAACGGGGAGTCTCCCACGGCATAGCGCAGCGTAGAGTTGGAGCTGCCTACACCATATTCGGGCCCTGAATAACCGCTGAAGACCGTGATGTATTTGTTTCCCACCTTGCGGATGGAGGATGCTTCAAAAAAGTTGAATGTCTTGAGATCCTGATCAGGATAGATCTGTGGGTAGTGGGTGCCCTCCGGATCGCGGATCATGCCATATCTGGCGCTGGCAGGAATGAAGTAACTGATCACCTCCGTTCCCGGCCGGAGTGAGTACATGGTATGCTGATCCAGCTGGGCGGCCATTGATCGCTGAAATCCCCAGTATCCGTAAGCCCTGAATCCAATCTCATAATCGGGATCGGCAGGATCGGTCACATATTCAATATAGACTGCCGGGTCGAAACCCAGGATACTTCCTTCCGTGGTACGTGTTCCGTCTTCTGTCAGGTTGATGGGTGTAAATGGACCGTCAGGACGGCTCCCTTTGGCGACCATTGCTTCTCTGCGCGGTCCACGGCTGTGCGGGTAGAGATAATATTCCCTGGTTCCGTCCTTTCGTTTCACTTCAACAAGGTCGGGTGCGTACATCACATCCCACTGGCCGTTGACAGTGTATGTGAAAACAGGTCCTTCGTCACGCCATTGGGAGAGATCTTCCACGGGTGCCGACCAGGCTCTGATATCCGGTCCGCAATAACTCGTGACCCTTACATCATGCGATCCTATGATATATGCCCTGTATTTTCCCGGGTGATCGGGGTCCTCAAAAACGCGGGGCTCCCCGTCGGGCAGATGCTCCCATAACGGCAGATAGGGGTTTCCAGCTCCTTGATGGACAAACTTCTGCCGGACTTTCTCATGGGATACTGAATTATTTTGTCCACTCAATCCGCTCACGTTTAACAAAGAAACCGTGAAACATAAAACGTATACACAGTGTCTTATAGACATACTATTCAATTTATTCATAATAAACAGATATATAATAACTTAGTTGTTTGAAATAGGGAAGTGAATCATTACATTGTAAAAGATGAACTGCCGGATTTTCAGGTTGTTCATACATCCGCTGCAGGCATTATAATCCGATATCTTCCGCTCAGGTGCATAAAAGCAAAGAGTTGCAGCAAGCCATCATAATAGGCATCAAAATACCCATCTTCATAGGGTTCGTGTTTTGTATTCCAGAAATGATCCACAAATTCACGGCTCTTTTCATGCGAGCAGACCAGTGAGACAGCTGCCGAGCTGGCCACCAGTCCCAGCGAATGGCGCAGTGCCGTGTATCCGCCGGCACCCAGCACCTCGCTGACCCCGGTTCCGTCGACATTGTACTGGTCCACAAACTGATCCACCCCCTGCGCATAGAGGAAATTCTGGATCTTATGGCCATATGCCTGTTGCCATTCTCTGTCTTCACACGCCCAAGCGTAGTCAAGGGCTATGTTCATCGGTACCCGCCAGGAGTCGAAACGGAAGGCGTCACCAATGATGTGGCCGCTGTTGAGCAGTGAGCCGTCGTAGTGGCTGTAATCGGGGTTCAGCCCTGTTTCAGGATGAATCACGCTGTGCAGGTATGCACGACTCTTCCCGGCACATTCACGCCAGTAATCGGCTCTGCCATCACCGGCCCATCGTGCCCACACTTCGTAGAAAGCCGGTACGTGATATGACGGATCGGTGAAGCCGGCACCAAAACCGGTAGGGACAAAGGTGATCAGCTGGTGTTCAGGATGGATCAGCGGTGTTATCCCTTTTTCCCCTGTTTTGTCCATGGAGGAGTTGAGAATAAACTGCGCCTCGGAAAGGTAATCTATCCCCGTGTCATTGCCCCAGCGGTTGGAAGCGAAGAGGAGGGAGGTGATGAAGTACAGCTCTCCGTCGGAGGCAGGACCCATGGCGTTGGGGGTGCCGTCTGTCCGGCAGCTCCACCGGAAGTAGCCTTTCATGGGGCCATCCCGGTGTTGCATATAGTGTTTCGACCAGCACCACAGCCGGTCGAAGATTTCCTTCCTGTCCAGCTGAACCGCAATCATCATGCCGTAGGACATCCCTTCGGAGCGGGCATCCTTATTTTTGATGTCTGAGATATAAGCCATTGAGTCACCCACCTCGAAATAGATCTTCTGCGGCCCTTCGAACAGATTGCTGAAGACCTCTTCCAGCTTCGCCTCTATCTCGCTCTCTTTGTATCCCATCTCGGCAAACAGGTTCCGATAGCTACCGGTTTCAAATGCCCCCTTTTCCCATGGTTTCAGGGTGGCTGATGTACAGTTGGTCAGTTGCATACAACTAAACAATAG
Organism: uncultured Proteiniphilum sp.; assembly: GCA_927407015.1. Classification (GTDB taxonomy): domain Bacteria; phylum Bacteroidota; class Bacteroidia; order Bacteroidales; family Dysgonomonadaceae; genus Proteiniphilum. The sequence goes on from CAKMJT010000001.1 coordinate 72,667, forward strand.
GATCATGTGGATCAGTTTATGCTTCATATTTATTTGTTTTCTCCGTATGATGTATGTTCCTTGCATACTTGTTCCATCCGCGTTCAATATCAGGTTGTTTGATTTGATTTTACTATTGGAGATAGATTATTTTGCAGTGATCCGGTCTTCGATCCGGTAATATTCAAAATCGGTAAATCCCCCCGTCTCTTTGGTGGCATAATGGATCAGCCCGAAACGGTAGCCCATGAAGTGGGGCAGGGTATAGGCCATCTGCAGGGTGTTGCCGATGGGGGTCCAACTCACCCCATCGAGGCTGTAATAGCAGTAGGCTTTATCGGTGCGGTCAGTGAAGTCACATTCGATCTTCAGATGAACACCGTTCTGTTCCAGGGGAATCGATTCCAGCTCTACCGGCTCCTCTTCCTCACCGTTGATCATCACAATCAGATAACGGTTGTTCTCTTTTTTCACGCCTACGAAAGCATATTTTTTTTGCAGCGCAATCATACCGGCGTAATCCCCGTCATTCATGTGGGTGACTTCCACAAAGGTGGAAGCGGCACTTTGAGGGCCGAAGGTGCGTTGTGTCAATGTATTCCTGACCTGCAATGGAGAGCTGTCCACTCTGCCTGCTTTGAGCCTGAGTGACCCTGGACTTTCATCGAGCGACCAGTACCGGTTGTCGGGATTGTGGTTCCACTGCCAGCAGAGTGGCAACGGATCATCGTCGGGCATGCGGTTGAATTCGTCGGATGTAACGATGCCCCATACTCCCTGTTGCTCTGCAGCAGGGATATCGAGCGTGTCCGGAACAGCTCCGTCAACACCCAGCAGTGGCCAGTCGTTCTCCCATTTCATGGGCATCAGATACGGAATTCGTCCTACAGCACCGTAATCACGGAACATATAGGCATACCAGTCTCCTTCCGGAGTATCAATGATACTTCCCTGGGCTATGCCACGGTCTCTGAGCATGAGTTTGCCCTCATAGGGGCCTGTGATCTCTTTCGCACGATGTACAATCACCGTCCGCATATCATTGGGTGGCCAGGTGATGTTGAAGAGATAATAATAACCATTGTGTTTCACCATCTGCGATCCCTCGGCAGGAAGACCCACTCTTTCTGAAGCCACTTTGCTGGCATTGGGAATGATCACTTCGTGAATTCCGTCTTCTTTGAGTCCCGATACCTCCGGTGTAAGCTCTGCAATTCGGATATCACCTGCACCGTAAATCATGTAAACCCTGCCGTCATCATCAAAGAAAAGGGTGTGATCATGCAGCACCGGTTCAAAGGTGGTCTCCTTCCACGTTCCTTTTTCGATGTTGTCGGTGGTGAAGACATGGGTTTTTCCTGAAGTAGCCGAAAAGGTGGATACATAGAACAGTCCGTTGTGATAACGGATGCTGCTGGCCCAGGAGCCGGCACCATATGCATTCTTTCCATTCTCCAGCCGCAGTTTCGCATTATCGGCAAGTGTATCGTAGGTATAGCTTACCAGTCTCCAGTTCACGAGGTCCTTCGATTTCATGATGGGCAGGCCGGGACTCATGTGCATGGTTGTACTGCTCATGTAGTAGGTATCCCCCACACGCACCATGGCTACGTCGGGCACGTCTGCCCAGATAATCGGGTTGGTTGCTTTTGCTCCCTGATCTTCCTGTGCAGAGATGCTTTTCGCTGCAAAGAGAAGGAGGACTAAAAGAGAGAATGTAAAATGTTGTTTCATCGTTCTTTCGTTTTAATTTGGTGAATCGGAGAGATAGACTTTCCGGATGATGATCGGCTTATTGCCTGTCGACCAGAATCCGATGATGAAGATATGGGAAGGGTCTAGTCTGACCTGTTGTTCGCCAACTTTCTTGTACATGTTTTGTAGATCGACCACGACGCGTCGTTTGTCGTCAAAATCATAGATTGCGGCCTGAGACCAGTAATTGTTTTCGTCGAAGAGGCGGAAGGAGACACCGGAATCGTTGTCGTTGCCCAGTTCTGCGATCAGGTATTTTTCGCCTGATAGATCAATGCCTTTGTTGTACCACCATCCACCAAAACCATACGGACCGGTAATCAAAGTCTGTGTATCTTCATGAAAAGTACCTTCCTCAAAGATAGAGGGGTTGAACATTGCTGCGGTCAGCGGAAAGCTTGTCGCATGCACAGTGACAGTCACAGATTTGGTCACATTGCCCGGAGATGTATAGGATGCAGTGACCACCGTAGTTCCATCTCTCAAGGCTCTCATGACTCCATGCTCATCGATCTCAACGATAGACGTATCGGAGATCTGAAAACGGGTTTCACCTGTCACAGGGCGGGAAGAGCCATCGGCAAAGATAGCCATTGCGATCAGATAACGTTCTCCGCCAGTCAATATTTGCAGATTTTCATCGATATCAAATAATTCTAAGCCCTGTAATTCAGCCGCTTCTCCACTCACTCCTGCAGCATATTCAGCAAACCAGTGATAGATAGGCCAGGGACAGGCTTCGGGATCGTTCAGGAACGTGTACTGCCCCGGAGCACCCGGTGTGTTCTTGAAAGCTGCCAGCCGGTTGCATTCGGTAAAAAGAAGCCAGCTCACATTTCCGGTCATGTCAGCAATATATTTAAAGTTGGCACCGAAACCGGCTCCGCCAACCGTGCCGGTAAAACTCTTGCCCCAGGAGGCTTCATATTTGGCCGGTGCCCAGTCCATTTCGGTGACCATCACAGGTGCGATGTCGGCGATCGGTTTTACCTGCGCATTCCAGCCACGCTGGAAACTTTCATATCCGCCTCCCATAGTGCCTCCCAGCTCCACACTTGCCTCTTCTGTATCACTGCCATACCAGCCGGGATAGGCGTGTACCGCGTAACCGATATTGGTTCCCTCTACCGGATTGTATGCAAATCCGCTGAAAGAGGATTGATACCCCAGTCCGGGCACCCATATGATGTTGGTGGCATTGGCACGGATCTTATTGACAATGCGTTGACAGAAGGTTTTCATTTGGTCAAAATGTCCCTGTCCGCTGCCGGCATAGGTGCCATCGGGACCCAGTATGTCGACGGGTTCATTAGCCAGTTCAAACATAATTCCCGTGTTATTCTTTATTTTTGGATGGGCCGACACAATGCTCCATACTTCCTCAAGAAACATGTTGTAGTCGTCGCCCACTGCGATCTTATGGGGAGAAACACCCGGGGGACGAAAAACCACATAGAGTCCCTTTTCATTGGCGTATGCTGCCATCGGGATAAATACCTCATCCAGATATTTTTTAAATCGTGTCGATGAGAAACGTTCATGTCCCTCGTAGCGTACCGAAGGTTTGCTCGTATCGTCACTCCAGTAAGGATCCATATGCATGCGGACGAAATTCATCTTCCATCCGGCAGCCATTATCCCGTCGATCAACATTTTGTTATACCGCAGACATCCTGCGACATCGTAATTATTCCATGCGTCTTGATTAAAGAAAGGGCTATAGGTCTGTGCAAACCCATGCAGATGGATGGTTTTCCCCTGTTCGTTCTTCAGGTATCTACCCTCAATATGAAGTTTTGGCAATACCGGTTCAGGCTCAGCCGTCTCAGGAGGATCCGTCACTGCCTCCTCCTTATCCTCCTCCAAAGGAGGTTCAGGCGGTAGTTCTTCGGTACAGGAGGCAAGCAGCATGCCGCAAAAGGCGATAAAGATGAATAGGTATCTCATTGATTATATTTTCTCAGTTAACCAATTGAAAAAAAGAGGACAAGGCACTCAAAACCTTGCCCTCTAATAGAAATAACTAAATCAGAGAATAAACGTTATTTCTGTGATAAACCATCAGCAAAGCCGGCATAGGTGTGTTTACGGTAGAAACCGCCTTCCGTCCAGAGTCCTACTGGTTCACCACCTCTCCAGGAGGAAGTTTCGGGGCTGTCTGTCGGACACCAGTGAGTAATACCATAGCGCTGGCTGGCCGGAATAATTTCAAAATACTTGGACACGATAAATTGGTAGAATGCAGCCATGGCCTTGTGTTGGGCTTCGGTCATCTCTTCCGTTTTCACCGAAGTACCGTTTTCATTCACAAAGCCCATATCGAGCTCGGTGATTTTGACCAGCTTGCCGCTTTCTGCCAACAGTTCATACATTTGTATGATATGCTCTTCCTTGCTGGCCTGGGTTGTCGGGTTGGCATGGTAAGAAACGTGCATTTGGGTGCCAATACCGTCAATGACGGTCACACCGTCCGCTTCCCATTGTTCGATCCACCGGATGAGGCTCTTCAGCTTCTGGTTGTCGTCCCAGTCCGATTCCAGGTTGTAATCGTTCACAAACAGTTTCATGTTTGCCGGGCCGTGGGTGCGGGCCAGTTCCACTGCCGTACGTACATAATTCTCACCCAGATAGTCCTGCCAGTAAAAGTTGTTCTTGGCATCGGCTTCCGGTACATTGTTTGCCGATTGAAGGTCATAGCGCCCATCACCGTTACCATCTGCGCCGGAGAGCGGTTCATTCACCACATCCCATGCCAGCACATAACCGTCCGTTGCTTCCATCATGCCGGCAATCCACCGGTCCATGGCCCATGTCAGTGTATCTGCCTTTTCTTCGGGTGTCAGCGGTATTTTGTTACCCGTTTCCTCGATTTCAAAATAGATATCATCGAAATAATAGTTGTTGGCTTCCTTGAATTCGGAAAGGTTGAAAGCGATGGTGCTCATCCCCTCCTGTGATCCTGCAATGATACCGGTGTTGGTATATTCCTTCCATTCGGTCGTAAAGGCAGGGCTTCCCACCATGGACCAGTGCAGGTACTGTCCCGGTTCCTTGTGAGCCTGTGATGAGGCTGTGGCGGGTTTGTCCGCGCGGATTTTCATGCTGAAACGATAGGCTTCGCCAGTCATGAACACATGGGGTACCTTCACAAAGAACTGTGTGTCCCAGGAATTCACCGGGTTATCGCCCGACTGAACGACGATGGCTTTGCCCACACCGTCGGCACCCGTGCCGGCAGCTCCGATTGTAGCGGCTTTAGGGCCGACCGTTTTTTCGGTGGCAAAGAAGCTGGAGAGATCACTGCCCTCCACATCGCTGTTGCTCACCAGATTTTTCCACCAGGTAGCAGGGCCGGCAGCTACCGGTTCCACCAGGAAGGTATAAGCATGCCATCCCGGCTTGCCCCAACCTGTCAATATTTCATCATCAAAAGAGCCGTTGGCTATCAGACTCTCTTCAGAGCCGGCAGCCGTGAAGGAGATATCATCAAAAAAGAGATCACCTCCGAATTTGCCGAAACAAAACTGCAGCCTGTTGGCAGCAAAATCTGGTGTCCATTTGATGGTCACATCGCTCCAGGTAGCCCCCACAGGAATGGTGAGGCCATATTTTACTTTGGATCCGTCCGTTGGCCAGAAATCCATGGTAAATGCAGCCGAAGCGCTGACCCGCATGCTCAGCGTATATTCCACACCCGGTGCCAGTGCTGCGGGCAGGTCATAATAGATCTGCCAGTCCCAGGTGTTGGCTTTGGCTTCCAGCGTTTTTATATGCAGGCTGTTGTTGGCATCATCCGGATCGATGACGATGTCTTTATCGGCAATAATCCCGTTCAGGAACTTGTTGTTCTGCTGTGCATGCCAGACGAGCGTGTGCCCATAAATGGAGGTGTTTGCCGCTTTGGCTGCCCCCACAAATTGTATCACCTGCGAAAAATCCATCGAGCCGTCATCCTTCACCACGGAGCTATATTTCATCGCGTTTCCTGCGGTGATCTCATCGAAATCGGAATTGATCAGACGATACATCATACCCTGTTTGCTGTATTCACTTGCCGTCACGCCTGCGCCCAGTTTGAAACCGGGATTGGCGCTTCTGTCCACATAGATCTTCAGGGCATCATAGTCATTGAGATATTCCATCCCTGCAACCGATGCCGGCTTCTCTACATCGAAAAGCAGTCTGGTGTCATCCACACAGGAACTGGCTATCACCAACCACAGGAAAATCACTCCTAAAACATTGATTGTATGTTTCATATCTGTAATTTATTACTTATAAAGCAGTTTCTTCCTTTAACAAGGGGGTAAACCATTCAGCCTTTACGCCTCTGTCTCTGACTACCAAAGTGTCTTTGGTGGCCACCTGGATATCACCGTAATTGACGGTATAATCGAGATAGAGTACATCTCTGTCTTTGTTGCCCCAGCTGTTTTTATCCCCTTTCGACACAAATTTACCGGTACCGCTGGCGGTCACACCGTCCGTTTCGGTGGTGACCGTGCAATCGCCCTGAGCATTAAAAGTGAGCAACATCACACTGTTGCGGGTAAGGTCATTCATGTCTTTGGTCTGATGTGCCCATGCGATGGTACCCAGAGAACGGGTGGTGATGTCGTCGATCACCTCATCCTTTTCGACATATTGAGCATGTCTGTTAATAGTGCCGCTCTGGTTACCCGAAATCACGTCTTTCCCTCTGCGCAGGTAGTTGGCATCGTAGGGGTTGATGTATTTTACCGCATAGAGCACATAATCCTTGGGCTGCACATCCCAGTCGGATGAGACACCCCGTCTGGGGTTATCTGCCAGAGGAATACCTGAAAGAATGGAGTCGGCATTGACCACTCCCGTCATCACCACCGGGATCACATAGTCGTTTACCAGCGAATTGGGATCGCTGAAAAATGCATCGGTCAGTTGAACGGTAACACCTCCCAATATGCTTCCCTTTTCAATTGTAATTTTATCGGAAGAAAGGGAATAATAATTGGAGGGCATGGGGATGACATCCTCCTGGGTGGCATCAAAAACCAGGTTGTTACAGATTGAATTGTCGACCCGGATGCCGATTTCCACATCCTTGTCATTGGCGTAAACCCCTCCCATGGTTGCCATGATCTGACACTGGTATGCATTGTCGAGGCTGGTGTCGAATACATCTTCCCCGAGTGTGATGGTACGGACGGGACTCTGATAGGCAAAATATACGGCAGAATATTCGTAATCGGGAAACTCCCACTCACCGTTTTCACAGGAGGTAAACAACCCGGTTGTAAATGCCGTCAAAAGTATGATATAAAATATCTTTTTCATGTTTGTTCTTGTTAATAGTTGAAATATGTTTACCATCCTTTATTTTGAAGCAGGTTGCTGAATTTGATCACTTCACCGTAAGGAATGGGCCCGTAATACATATAGTCCAGGTAAGCACGTCTCTCCACCTGTGGCAGGATCGTGTACACACCACCACTGATGCTCATGCCTTTTGCCGGTTCGGTGATATCCTTTTTCCAGCGACGGAGATCCCAGAAACGGAAACCTTCAAAACTGAGCTCGATACGTCGTTCATTGTGAATCAACTCCCGCATTTTATCCTTGTCGTTTCTGACCGATTCCAGATAGGTGTCGGTGGTGTTGACCCCGATTCCTGCTCTCTGGCGGATCGACTTGATCACGTCGTATGCCGAGTATCCGTTGGTACCTCTGCCTGTGGGACCCCATGCTTCATTGGCAGCTTCCGCATAACCCAGGAATATCTCGGTATAGCGGATAAAGGGCTTATAGTGGTATGCAGGCGTCTCAGAGCTGGGGTTGGCATTAACCGACTGATTCAACAGTTTTTTCATGTAATAACCGGTACGGGTAGAGGTCTCTGTTTTGTTCAGGGCGTTGTTATCACTTCCATCAGCGGCTGTGGTAATCACTGCGTTTTGCGGACCAGCCTTGCTGCCGTTGTACAGGATATAGAGTGCGAGACGCGCATCTCTGTTGGCATAGGGGTTGTTCGGATCATACCCGCTGTTGGGATCGGTGATGGGCAGCCCGTTGGCCATGGGGAAGGCATCCACCAGGTTCTGCGTAGGATTCACCCGACCGCTGCCAAACAGTGTGGGGGGATAATTATCGCGTTCCAGCGTGAGATTATTCTCCTTGTTTCCGCGCCACAGCATCTCTTTTGGATTTACACCGGCCGGCAGGTTCTGTATCGCTGTACTGTTCACATACCATTTATTACCCTCCGGATCTATTTGTGTAATTGGGTTGCTACCCAGTCCGTTCAGAACTACCGCCATCATATTGGCCGCTTCATCCCAGGTTACGTCTGATCCGCTGCTGTAAGCGGGACTGGCAGCAAGCAGGGCTGCCTGGGCACGTACGGCCTTGGCAATACGGGCGCTCATGCGGTTTTTGGCATTGTCACCAAAGACACGGGTATATTGACCGGCAGATACTCCCATTGCACGATACTTCGCAGGGACCTGGCTGTCATCATCAATGACGCCATAATCTTCCGGCAGAAGCATCAATGCGGAGTCCACATCGGCATAGAGACGATTGATGCACTCCTGAAAGGTGTTGCGTGGTAGGTTGAAATCAGAGTTCAGGTCTTCCGGTTCGGTGACGATCGGAATACCCAGCAACTGTCCGTCTTCTGCCCAGCCGGCATGGTTGAGCAAAAGATGGTACATGTAAAGTGCCCGCATCCCAAATGCATCTCCTTTCATACGGTCTTTGAACATATCAGCCACCAGCGGATCTTCTGCCCAGTTGACCTCATCAGCGATGTCGATAAACTGGTTCAGGTATTGGCAGGAGGCACGCAGGTACTGCCATCGGTCCATAGGGTTGTTGTTCGCTCTCCACGATCCGGTGGCCATCAAACGGTATCCGTTGTTGGGATTGTTTGACACGGCGTCGTCGGTAGCCACGTCGTTAAATGACCAGGATCCCAACGGATTACTGATGTAGGCATGGCCCAGCAGACCTGTGGCCCATCCCGGCATATTATACAAGTCACTGTTGTCTTTGTGGTTTTCTATCGCAGGCTCGAACATGTCCTGACAACCTGTCTGGACAAAGAGGAGTGCAACAAACAGTGCAATGATGGATATTTTGTTTCTATTCTTCATGATTGAATTTTTTTATCTGATGATGACATTAAAATGTGCCTCTTACACCGATATTGTAAAAACGTGTCTGTGGCGCACTTCCCACATTCATTTCAAGGTGTTTGCGTTCAGCGGAGATGGTCAGCAGATTATAACCACCCACATAGAGGCTGATGCCTTTGACAAACGATCCCTGCAACGCAGCTTCCGGTATATCATAGGTGAACTGTACCTGTGACAGGTTCAGCCGGTCGGCATCATACATCCAGAAGTCGGAGTAACGGAAGTTGTTGCCCCCGCTGGTGGTCGTAAGACGCGGATAGGTCGCTGTCTCTTTCGTTGCTTCTGTCCAGCGGTTGCGAACAATCTCCGAATATTTGTTGTCGCTGCGTACCCAGTAATAGGAGCTGTTTTTAATGCCCTGTCCGCCATAGAAGCCGTCAGCCATGGCGAAGAATGTAAAGTGACGCCATTTGGCTGTAAAATTGAGACCTAAACGGATTGGGGTATCCCAACGGCCTAAATACACCTCATCGTTGGAGTCGATGATGTTGTCTTCGTTCTGATCCCTGTACTTGATGTCACCCGGTTTTGTTTCTCCAAACTGTTGTGCGGGAGAGTTCTCAATATCAGCCTGATCATTGAAGAAACCGAGACTTTCCAAACCCCACAATGCATTCAGCGGTTGGCCGATCCGGGATTGGTAATCAAACTCGTAGCTTTCATCGCGTTTGGCTGCTTCATTCGTGTAATACATCCCATTCACACCCAAAGTCAAGTCCACCTCGCTGACCTTCTTATTCAGGTAGAGGCTGAAATCAAAGCCGGAACGATTGTCGGCATTGAAATTCACGTAGGGAATGATGGATGAGGTAGGGTACCCCACCTGATTGAAATAGATGGGATAGAGAGAATTAACCCGTGCAATATCGCCGTCCATCTTGCCAGCAAAGTAATTGAAATCGAATGTCAGCAGTTGATTCCAGAGTGACCCACGCAGACCCAGATTGAGTTCCTTTCTTTTGACAAAGGTCATATCGGGGTTTTCACCCCGCTGAAACTCTGTAGCAGCTTCTCCGCCCAGATCGGCCCATGAGTACCATCCCCCGCGCTGCAAAATGGATTTGTAGAGAAAATAACCCATTTCATTATCGTCTGTGGAGATATCCATATCCTGGTTGATGATGCCGCCTGAAACCGTCAGCATCAGGTCGTCAAAAGCGCTGTCACCGAAGAATTCCTCCTTCACTGGGCGCCATCCGAGTGTGATGGTGGGTGAGAAACCAAGGCGGTTACCTTCCGGCAGCTTGGCAGAGTAAGGGAGCGCAGAACTGAAGTCCAGGTAGTATTTCTGCCGGAAGTTGTAGGAGGCCTGCAGTCCCAGGTTCACGTTGGTCAACCGGTGATATTGCCCGCTCTCCTGTCTTTGCCACGCATTCGCTACAATCATACCGAACAGATTGTGGTCATTATTGAAGGTGCGGGTATAATCCAGCTGTCCGACAATATTGTACGTATACCGATAGGCTGAATTGCTGATGGTCTCGTCACCGGATTTTTTATCCGATCCATATTGTGTGACGCTGGCAATCATGTCACTGCCTGTGTAACTGGTCCAGACTGGTGCAAAGGTCGCATATTCATTGGAATAGCCCTGGTTATAGGTAGATGCATAGTCAATACCGTACTTAGCCCGGAAGTGCAATCCCTGCAGCAGGGATTTCAGGTTGAGATCGAAGCGGGTATTGAACTGAAACTGACGGCTTACAAACTTGTTATCACCCGCTGCATAGGAATCTGCAATCGGGTTGGTAGGGTTCAACTGGGTACCTCCGAGAAAATATTTGCCGTCAATCAGGTAATTGCTGGTATTGATGGTGGTCCAGGAAGGGATGTCATTTTCTTCCAGAAAGGTAAGCGGAATCAATGGTGCCACACGATTGGGACGCAGTGTGGCTGCATTGGCCCACCAGTCTCCCCGGGCACTGTATGAATCGTAGAAGGTCACGTTGGCATCGGCCTGTACCTTGAGATACTCCCGCAGGTTCAAATCAAGATTCCCCCTTACAAACAGGCGACTCACATAGTTATCGGCGCTGTTGCCTACCTTGAGCAGTGAGTTTTCGCGGGAATAACCGGTAGTGGTATAATACCTCACGCGCTGATTGCCGCCGGTAATCTCTGCGATTGCTTCCGACCTGTTATAGGCGTTGCGCAGGTAATCGGATGAGTACATGTCCAGATCCGGATAACGGTAGGGATTCTCACCGGAAGCATGCCGGTAAATACTCTCTATGTTGTAACTGGGGTCCAGCTCGTCATTCACACGAGCTTCGTTATAAAGGGTCATATACTCCGCGGATCCCAGATATTTCGGAAAGGATTTGGGTGTATGCATACCGGTATTGGCACGGATGCGTATGCGCGAATCACCGATTTTACCCCTTTTGGTGGTGATCTGGATCACTCCCTTGGCGGCACGACTGCCATAGAGCACAACGGCGGCGGGTCCTTTCATAACTGTGATATGCTGTATCTCGATAGGCAGCACATTGTTGGCATCACGAACCATCCCGTCGATGACCACCAGATACTCGTCCATCCCCCAGATATTTCCGTTCACCCCACCGATCATATTCTCCACAAAATTCAGGCTATAGGTGGTATAGGCTTTTTCTGTCATCTCTTCCACATCGAGGACTGAGATACCACCCAGGAGATCCTGTTCGTCCATGGTGCGAAATGCGACCTCCACCTTTTTGTGCAGCGTATCATTTTCCAATGTCAGTTCATCTGTGTACCCCGACTGGGCAGCAACCTTCAGTACATTGAAAACAAAAACGATACAAATTGCGAGACCAATATATATTTGTTTCATTCTAGTCTTTTTTATAATTTTCTATTTGTTACCACCCCGGATTCTGATAAAACTCCGGATACATGCTGACATCATCCGTATTGAAGGGGAGCCAGTAATGCTTGTTGGAGAGGTTTCGTGTTTGTACAACCTCTTCTCTCCAGTTCAGGACAGCATTTTCTTTCGGATTTACTTTCGTATCAAGTGGCGTTGCGCGGTCAAATTCCTGTTTGGTTTTGATATTGAAGGGATACTCCGTGAGCAGGAGCCAGCGGCGAAGGTCATTGAAACGATGTCCTTCAAACGCGAGCTCTACAGCACGTTCCCGGCGCAGTTCACTCATAAAGCCTTCCAATGATGCGGCATATTTGTCAGCCAGCGGATCCACACCTGCCCGTTCGCGGATTCTGTTCAGTGCATCAGCGGCATTTTTCGAGAAAATGCCTGCTTTCCCTGACGGTGAGCCATATCCCTGGGCAGCTGCTTCGGCATACATCAGATACACATCAGCCAAACGCACCCATGACAGATGGAAGTGGGTGGAGTAGCTGTATCCGTAGGTGTTGTCCCAGATATTTGCTCCCAACGGAATAAACTTGTAGTTCAGGTAACCGGTACGACTCACCGTCCGGGGATCACTGGTATAGTTCCCGCCGGTATAAAGATTGGCATAACGCCACACTTCATCACTTGCATTGGTGATGGTTCCGGATACTACTTTTACACCATCATAGATGATGTCATTGTAGAAACGGGGATCTCTGTTTTTCCATGGATGCGTCTTGTCAAATCCTGATTCCGGATCATTCAGCGGCATTCCGTTTGCCATACCATAATAATTGACATAGTTTGCAGCAGGCGCCAGCACGATACCATCACCCTGGGCGATGGGAGAAGGCTGGTAAGAGTTCATCTGCCGCCAGTAGGAATCGGGGCCGTAGGTCGGGCTTCGCACAATCGCTTCGGTTCCGCCCGGCATCAGCCAGTTTTGCTGCATGGTATAGAAAAGTGAAGAGTAGTCTTCAAAATCGACGAGTTCATATTGTGTTTCACCGTTTTCCACCATATTCAGCAGTTGACCAAAAGCATCGGCTGCTTTTTTGCACATATCAGCGTCATAAGTGCGGGGACCGTTGATGCCATTGGCCATCAGGGGGCTGCCGGCATAGAGGTAGGTCTTCCCCAGCATGGCAAGCGCCCATATCTTATTGGCACGCAGTGCATTGTTCCCCGAAGTGCGTCTGCCAATCTCTGTGTTGTCCCAGTCTACAGGTAATAGTTCGGCTGCTTTCTGGAAATCGGCTGCCATCTTCTCTGCATTTTCCCTGTATGTTTCACGCGGGAGTGTAAGGGGTTCATCGCTGGGTAGTACGGTGTCAATATAAGGAAGACCGCCCCAGTACTGCGTAAGCTGGAAGTAGAACCAGGCACGCATGAAATATAACTGACCTGCGATGATATTTTTTTCATCCTGGCTCGCATCGGTCATTTTACCGTCGGCGAGTGCCTGCAGACCCATGTTGGCCACACGGATACCGTACCAGGAACCACCCCAGACAGATTTTCTGAACCGATCACCTTCCGGACTCCAGCTGCGGTCAAGGAATGAGGCTCCGTTGTTAATATAGTCGCGGTAGTTACCCCTGTCGATGCTGAATCCCATCAGATACTCACCATTACCGATGGTCAGCACTTCATCCTCACCCCAGTTGAAAGAGCTGACCCAGTAGTGTTTGGCCAGATCGGGCGTCAGATGATACATCCTTTCCACAAAGCCCTGAAAGTTGGTGAAATTCTTGTAAGCATCGTCCGGAGAGATCACCGAGCTGGGCTCTTTGTCCAGATAGTCAGTGCATGAAACAACACTTAAAAGAAGTGATGCTGCTGCAGCGTATAGATAATAGATAAATTTTGTCTTCATCATGTGAATTGTTATAACGAGATTCTCAATCCTAAATTAAATCGTTTTTGCGTCGGATACGCTGAGTAACCTCCGGTGTTTGACTCCCGGTCATCCGGCATATTGGTCCATAAAAACAGGTTATTGCCGTTTGCGAACACTTTAAGGTTGCTCAGGCCTATTTTTTTCAGCCATTCTTCCTGTTTGAAGGTGTAGGAGAGCTCTGCATATTTCAGACGAACGTAGGATCCGTCATGCAGGAAACGGGTTCCGTTGGTAAACCCACTAGGGATGGTTCCCCATCTGGGCAGCGGGACATCGGCATTGGTATTGTCTTTCGACCAGTAGGTGCCTTCACGGAAGGCAGTATTTTTCACGCCACCCAGGCTGGAGAGGCCTACATAACGTGTCACATTATTTACCCCGTAAAACTGAACGAAGAAACTCCATCCTTTGTAATCTGCACCAAACTGACTGTTGACGGTGTTTTGAGGGACACCGGTAAATCCGTAGGGGATATTGTCGAAAGTAGAGATAATCCCATCGGCATCATAATCGAGGATGATATAGTTGCCGGGTATACGGGCATCGTCCGATTCATCGTGTCCGGTAGATCCGTACAGTTCATCCCAGTTGTTGTAATAGCCGTAATCTACGTGTGCATAGGTCTGGCCGATCGATTTATTGGCAGATTTCTGATACTCCGGTTTTAACATCGGATCATCAGCCTCAATGATTTTGTTTTGGGCATGGGTGTAAAACACATTTCCCCACAAACGCCAGTCGCGGTTGACCGGTTTGTTCCAGCGCACTTCCAGTTCATAACCGCTGGTCTCCACTTCGCCCAGGTTGGCTGTCGGTGCGGTGGCTCCGTAATAGGAGGGAACCGAACGCCTGTTGCCGTCCAGAAGAATGTTTGATCTGTTCTCACTGAAATAATCTACTGAACCTGAAATGACTCCGCCGAACAAGGCATAGTCGGCAGCAATATCCAGTTTTGTGGACACCTCCCAATGCACATTGGGATTTCCTACCTGCGATTCATAGTACCACTGATAGGGACTCTTCGTTGGATTGATCCCCGTCAGTGCCTGGTTGAAGGCCCCGCCATATCCCCAGGTATCCATATAAAGCCAGCGACCCCCAATATTGTCGTCACCGATCTGACCATAGGAAGTTCTGAATTTCAACATATCCAACCATGACAAATCCAGATTTTTAATCAATGGTTCTTCCGATAACATCCATCCGAGTGCTCCTGACTGGAAGAAGGCAAAACGGTACTCGGGTGAAAATTTCTCTGAGCCGTTGTAGGCACCATTGTATTCCATCATATAACGTCTGGCGTAGTCATAGGTGGTGCGAAATACCCAGTTCTCACGGTAAAACGGGAGCCTGTTACCAGTAGCGTACTCTTCCCTGCTGAAGTTACCCATGGCTCCCACCGTGTGATCACCAAAGGTGTTATTGTAGTTCAGCTGACCGGAATAATTGAGCCTGCGGTAAGTAGCGCCGTTGTTGACGGATCCGGCACCGGTTCTCCAGGCAATGTTGTTCTGGTAGTCAAATTTGTTGTTTCCGTCCACAGTGACATCGGTATAAACCTGTCCTGTTTCCGGGTCAATCCATTTGTGGGCATTATTTTCCCAGTCGTTGGTGTCGTCGATACCGCGGTTCAACTCCTGAAAACTGTTGTCGAAAGCAAGCCTGGCCTGTAATGAGAGCCCATGAAGCAGGAAGCCCAGATTCTGTTCCAGGGTAAAGTCGGTATTGAGACGGTCGTTGGTGGTATATCCCACACCGTTCACGCTCAGGTCTTCCATCGAATTGGTGGATGCCTGTGTAGGATTGGGGTGGTAATAACCAAATGATCCGTCGCTGTATTTGGGCCTGAAAGCATCGGGTGCAATACCGTAAAAAGCAGCCCATACCAGGTTTTCGTAAGCATTGAAATTTGTTCCCTTGGTAACGGCATGTGATCCGGAAAGATTGACCCGCAGGGTGGTTGTTTTGGTCAGGGAGAAATCCATGTTGCTTCTGACATTGATGCGGTCATAACCGAAACCGGTTTTGTAGCCGCGGTTGTTGTCGAAATTTTTATAAATATCCCCTTCATGCGCATAGTCCAGACTGGCAAAATATTTCACGAAACGGGTACCGCCCGATACGTTGACGTTCGCATTGTAGGAAGTGGCCACATCTTTCAGTAATTCGTCCACCCAGTTTACGTTGGGATAGCGTTCAAACTCATCCAGATTGGCCGGCCAACGGTATTTGTCAATGATATCCTGTGGTTTGATATTTGACCATTGCTGAGGTGCATAACCCAGTTCGTTTTCGATGACCTGGTTGCGTAACATCAGGGCATCATAAGAGTCCATCAACTCCGGTAATTTTGAATACGTTTTCAGTGTGGTACTCACATTGATATCTACGTTTGCTTTCCCTTCTTCTCCCCGTTTGGTGGTGATCAGGATGACCCCGTTGGCACCGCGGACACCGAAAACGGCTGTGGCCGATGCATCCTTCAATACCGAGATGGTGGCCACTGAATTGATATCAATGCCCGTCATTGTACGTTCGATTCCGTCCACCAAAATCAACGGTGCACTTCCATTCCATGAGCTGACCCCACGGATGGTGATTTCCGGATCTTCTTCACCGGGCTTTCCGGTGGTGGTCATGGTCACCACACCCGGCAGATTACCCGTCAGCGCCTGTCCTAGGCTGGTGACACCTCCGGTACGTTCCAGCACTTTACTACTGGTCTGTGCGATGGCTCCTACCACACTTTCCTTTTTCTGCTGACCATAGCCAACTACAATCACTTCCTCCAGCATCTCCGTATCCTCCACCATGGTGACTGTCAGGGTTGTTCGTCCGTTCAGTTGTATGGTTTGTGGCTGCATACCCACATAAGTGACCAGTAAGGTAGCGTCAGAGGGCACATTGATCAACGTAAACCTACCATCCAGATCGGTGACCGTCCCGGTAGCTTCACCCTCTACCTGCACCGTCACACCAATCAGGGGTTCTCCAGCTGCATCAGAGACAATACCCCTGACGGTAATGTTCTGCGCATACATGGATAAGGAAAATGTAAACAATAGGATGAAACATATTCCTTTCATTAGATTCGAAATTCTTCTTTTCATTCTTTGATTTAATTTGATTAAACAAATACTTTTTTTAATGTGTCGTCGATACAGACTGTTAAAATTTTTCAATCATTTTAAGTTATTATTATAAGATTATTCATTTTATCCGGTAAAATTAACAATGATTATTCTATTCATACTGCCTAAATTAGATACTTTATTACATTATTTAGATATTTAATATTTTACTTCTTTGGCTTGCTGCTTCTGAAAAATGAATCCCTTTACCCTCCGTGTTGCGCTAATTGTCCGGAATGTATGCAGATCATAGTTTGTTAGACCAAACTCATCCGTGGACGTACACAGAAGTCGGAATGTTATTTTCTGCAGGAATGTTAGGATGAAAAGTTTTTGACCTCCTTTCAATTTTCATGCGACAGTTGACTGATCAGCTCTGTTACCACCGCTTTGGGCTGATGGTTCCGGTCAAACAGCAAAGGATAATCGGTACGTCCCCGTACAGGGAAATTGTTTTTCCATGAATCTCTGTCACTGACACCCCACAGGGTCACGCGCAGGACATGATCGCTATTTTTGATAAACAGGTTGAACAGATCCTTCATTCTGTTGTTCCATACAGTCGCAACCTCTTCAGGCAATCCTTCCGTGTAGGGATCGATCTCTTTCCGGTAGGCTTCCCGATCGGCGACATTGGCACCACCCATGCGACGTGGCTCCGGCAACGGACTCATGTCCAGTTCGGTGATCAACACTTTCACCCCCGCTTTCACATAGTCGTCGATGGTTTGCTGGTATTCATCAATGGATGGATGGGTCATTCCCACATGTCCCTGCAAACCGATACCGTCAATACGGATGCCGCGGTCTTTGAGTGTTTTGATCAGCCTGACAACGGTTTCCCGTTTGCCTGGGTACCATTCATTGTAGTCGTTGTAATAAAGTTCGGCTTCCGGATCAGCTTCCTGTGCATACTGAAATGCCAGAGGGATGAATTCCTCTCCCAGTATTTCGTAGAATTTACTCTTCCGGTAGGAGCCGTCTTCCAGTATGGCTTCGTTGACCACGTCCCAGCCCCTGATGACCCCCTTGTAGCGACCGACCACCGTAGAGATGTGTTCCTTCATTCTATTCTTCAGGATTTCCGGGGCCACATTCTCTCCGTTTTCATCCACGCAGAACCACGCTGGTAATTGTGAATGCCAAATCAGGCAATGACCTGTTACGGTCAGATTGTTGTCCACACCAAATTTAACCAGTTCGTCGGCCTGGTTAAAGTCATAACGATCTTCCTCCGGGTGAATCACGGCACTCTTCATGCAGTTTTCGGCTACAATGGCATTGAAATGCTCCCGGACAATACGGGTCGCAGCCGTATCATTTCCGGATGACTGGCGAGTGTTCAGCGCAACACCAATGAGAAATTTGTCCTTTAGTACATCTTTCAGCGCGGGATCTTCTTTCACCGTACTGTTGCCGCATACCGTCAGGGCAACGGCCGCAGACAGGAGTAATACAATTTTCAATCTTTTCATTTTATTTTTTTTGTAAAGTAATCGGGTAATGATTTTTGCACCGTAAAGTTCAACCATTCCAGGCTAACAAATGCAGCTATGCGCAGTATGTCATGCCGGTGTAACCGTGATGCAAATGAACCATGTTTGTGCGATTTCGATAGCCATTATTAGATATTTTTATCCATTATTTAGGTATTTCAGGTTGGTAACATTATATAAAAAACCTCCCGCATTTCATATTGGATGAAAAGGCGGGAGGTTAAAAAGAATAGTTAATGATGGCTAACTGCTATGTTAACGAAACAGGAGAGGGGCAAATTCACGGAGTGAACGCCTCCAGGTGAGCCATTCGTGTGCACTGCCCTCGGATTCGTAGTAAACCACATTTTTGAGACCTTTGCCCTGCAACGCTTCTGCAAAGGCTTTCACTCTTTCAGGTCGCTCACCTGAACCAATACTGAGAAACATCAGTTTGACCTGTTGATTGAACTTTTGCGGTTGGGTGAAGATACCGTCATACAATGTATCAATCTGATCCGCTCCACCTGCTCCGCCGCTGAATCCGCCCAGATAGGCAAACCTGTCGAGGTTGGGCATCACCACCTGGAAGGTATGCATGCCTCCCATGGAGAGACCTGCCATGGCACGGCTTTCCCGGTCTGTTTTCGTACGGAAGGTGGCGTCGATCATCGGTACGATCTCTTTCACCAGTAACTCGGGAAAAACACCCTGGAACCGGAATGGTGCGGCGGGACGGGCAGGCCTTTGTGCTACAGGAGCTACAGGAGCTGCCGGTGCTGCAGGTGGAGCAGCAGGAGCCGTTGCGCCGGCAAGGAAGGCGTTCATGCGGGAGTCATCAAAACGGGGTGCAGGAGCAGCACCCGGGAGTGATGCATAGCCGCGATCCATCACGACAATCATCGGAACTGCTTTCCCTTGGGCAAGGAGGTTGTCCATGATATTGCCCATACGCCCCTGGAATACCCAGCCTGTCTCATCTTCACCTCCGCCATGCTGCAGGTAGAGTACCGGATAGCGTTCATCTTTGTTTTGATCGTATTGAGGCGGTGTGTAGACGTAGCACGTACGCCAGGCCTGCGTCATCTCGGACCAGTATTTTTTCATGCGGATCTCGCCATGCGGTACGTTTTGTGTCTTATCGTAAGGTAGCCCTTCCGGTATCTCGATGGCACTCACCCATTTACTCATACCATAATAGGATTTGGTGGCAGGATCAGCAACATTTACACTATCTATCACCAGCTGATAATAGTGGAAGCCCACCGCCTCCGGTTCCGGAGATACATAGGTCCAATATCCGTCTGCTTCCCGGGTCATGGGACCCCGGAAGCTTATCTGTACATTTTTTGCATTCGGTGCATAAACCCTGAAATAGGTGTTACCCTTCGCATCTATCCGGGGCCATTGGGCTCCGTCGAGGTTATGCTCATTGGGGAAGGTCCCTTCGGGAAAAGATTCTTTGGGAAATGATTGTGCGCTGGTGATCAGCGGAAAGATCATCAACGTAAGCAGGATAAAGGATGTAATTTTCTTCATTGTGGTAAAATTAATTTGTTCGGTAAATAAATGGATAACACTGGTCTACGTGACCCATGTGGGAACGATAACCTGTCGGAGGAGCTTGTGAAACATCACTCCGGCAGATCGTCATCAGAAAATGAAAAGAAGCGGGATTACCATCCCGGATTTTGGGTCAGGTTGGGATTGATGGAGATGACGTTGTAGGGATAGGGGAACCACTCATGTTTCCCTGCCTGGAAGCCTACCTGCTTCCCCGCATTGGGTTCAGAGTAGGTGAGATATCCTCTGTGTGCAGCCTCTTTGTCATTGACGAAGGCATCTTTCAGCGAAGGAATGTGGGTGCCTGCTTTCTTCGCTTTTTCAAATTCTCCCCATCGTTTCATGTCGATCCAACGTGAACCTTCCATCCACAACTCATAATTTCTTTCTTTCTTCACATCAGCCAAAGTCAACGCGGCACTCACATAATCTGACCCTGCACGCTGCTGCACCATCTGCAGATACTGGAGTCCATCATTGTCGTTGGTCTGTGCACAAGCCTCCGCGTACATCAGCAGTACATCGGCAAATCTTGTGATGATAAAGTTGTTGAACCGGTACCAGTTGGTGGAACGGTCTTCCTTGGCAACGATGTGCTTTCGCTGCAGATAGTTGCTCTGCCCGTAGAGTCCGTCAGGATTCACGATTCCCCTGTTCTGATCTGCCAGCTTCTGCGCTTTGGTCATTTTGTTGATGTCGCCGTCGTCACTGGGCCATTCCAGCTCGGTAAGGAACTCCTCATAGGATATGATGGTGGCTTTCCGTCGATGGGAGTCGCCGTCGTTGGCCGCGAAATCGTTTGCAAAGGTCTCTTCAACGGCCAGACCACCCCATCCCTGGTCAGCCTGCATCGTGGGTGAAGCTGCCAGACGGGACGATCTCCATCCCCACAGGTTCATCTCCATCCAGGTAGAGCGCTGGATTTTTCCATCCCAGTCGCCAATGCTGGCATTGTTAATCAGATTCAGTTCGAATACTTTCTCTTCATTACCGTCACCCGAGAGATGGAAGAGTTTCCCAAATTCTTCACCGGGGACCAGCGCATACTTACCGGAAGAAATCACGTTTTTCAATGCTGCCTTCGCACCAGCATAGTCGCCTGCGTTCAGCAATGCCTTTTCCCTGTACCGCCCAGGCAAAACCCTTGGTCACTTTCACGGCACCATCCTTGTCAGCGGTGCTTTGACGCTCATCCAGATATGGTACCGCTTCGGCACATTCCGTAGCACACCACTTGATCAGATCCTCATGTGTGCCTTCATAGTTTGAGGGTTTGTCTTCGGCAGCAAGCAGATGATCCACCAGGGGTGGGGTGCCCCATGCCAGTGCGGCCGTCATGTGGCACCAGGCGCGAATCACTCTCGCTTCAGAGATACAGCGGTCCTTGACTGCGCTTTCACCATATTCAAAATTGTCAATGACAAGGTTGGAGTGATAGATGACGAAGTATAAACGCCTGTATAATTGATACACAACAGAGCTTTGCGAATCAAAACGAAATTCATTGATGCTGGCGAACTGATCGTTGTCCCCGTAAAATTCTCCTGCTGCGAGTACATTGTCCGCGCAGTAGTTGAATATAATATTGTAAGGAACGTAAATACCATCATTCCCGCCGATGTTTGTGATGAAATCACCATACAGATTAACCAATGCTGACTCGGCATCCTCATCGGTCTGGTAAAATGACTCCATACTGATCACACCCTTCTGGGGGATTTCCAGGTTAGCCTCGCTGCAAGCAGTAAAGAGAGCAACTGCAAGCAATAGGAAGGGAAATAGTTTTATTTTTTTCATACGATTAAATTATTTTTTTCAAATGTATCACAGGGAACTCGCTTTCAGTATCTGCTTATGTGTGGATGATATTGACTACACCGATTGTTTCGTCATTGATTTCATCGATTGCAAGCAATTCATGCCCGTTACCTATGGATAAAATGATAGAATTAGAATGTTAAATTAAGTCCAAATGTAATCTTCTTCGATTGAGGATAGGTGCCGTTGTCAAAACCGGCGCGTTCAGGGGCAGTACTCACGGTAGCTGTCTCAGGATCGACTCCGGGATAACTGGTAAAGGTGAAGAAGTCATCCAGTGAAACGTAGAACCTCAATCTGTTGATAAGTGCTTTTTTGGTGATCTCTTCAGGCAAGGTGTAACCCACCTGTATCTGTTTGATCTTGAAGTAGGCACCACTGAACATGGAAGCCGATGATCCCCAGAAATGCCAGTCTGATACCACTGCTTTGGGATCGGGCATGGAGGCATTCCTTTTGTCCGGTGTCCAGGCATTGTCATAGTAATATTTGAGTGAGTTACGCATCGGTGTGTCGGCACGATATAATACAGTGAAGATATCATTTCCTCCCACTCCAGCGCCAAACATGTTCATATCCAGGCCCTTATATGCCAGATTGATGTTCATGCCGTAGGTGTAATCGGGAATTGCCTTTCCGAGATAGGTCATATCGCCATCAGATATCGTCTCATCACCATTGACATCCCGGATAATAGCTTCACCCGTTTCCGGATTCACTCCATCATATTGATAACCTCTAAAATACCAGATAGGCTTACCCACCTCGAATGCCGTGCGGACAGGGTTGTTGGTACCGTCTACACCACCGGTGGCACCTTCGAGGCGTGGGATAGAGGGATCGAGGTAAGTAACCTCGTTGTGAAGTGTGGAGAAGTTTGCACTTATGGTGTAGCTGAAATCATTACCGATATTATCTCTCCAGGATGCCTCCAACTCGAAACCCCTGTTGAGCACAGAACCTGCGTTGACTGTGGTTTCTGCTACACCCAGTTCAGGAACAGGATTGATATTTACAAGCAGGTCCTGGGTTTTCTTGTTGAAGTAATCCCCGGTAATAGCAAGCCGGTCTCTCAGAAATCTCAAATCAATACCCAGGTCGATCTGTTCTGATGTTTCCCATTTCAGGTTTGGGTTGGCAAGGCCGGAAGGTTTAGAGCCGTAGGAAGGACCACTGTCCTCAACGCCATACTGGTACCAGGAACTGTTATAAGCGATGGTAGTACTATACCTGTAATCATTGAGTACATTGATATTTCCGTTTTGTCCCCAGGAACCACGGAGTCTCATGAATGAGAACATGTCCGGGTTGACGCTTTCAGCAAAGAATTTTTCATTGCTGATAGTCCAGCCTGCAGAGAATGACGGGAAGTAACCCCAGCGGTTTTCAGCGGCCAATTTGGAGGCATCGAAGGCATCGGCACGGAAGTTGGCCTGCAGGGTATATCGATTGTCAAACGAGTAGACAAGGCGTCCGAAGTAGGATATCTGAGTCGATTTACCGGGCAGATTACCGTAACCTTTCACCGTCTTTTCCTCTCCGTCTACCATATTGCTTTTTACGTAATCCATATAACGGAAGTTTGGTGCATAACCTGTCAGGATATCGGGTCCCTGCGCACTGGTCGTCACGTTATCCCAGCTATTCTCGATATATGACATACCTCCCATCGCAGTGATGTTATGTCTGTCTATGGTAAAGTTGTAATTGGCAAAGTTTTCAAATTGATAATACAGGCTGGTATTTGCATCTGCCGAGATGTTATAGTCATCTGATTTTGCCTGAGGAGTGGCATAATAGGGTGTATTGAAGCTGTGCGCGTTACTCTGAGCCACCCTGTAACCTAAACGGGAGGTAATCACCAGCCCTTTCACCGGTTTCAGGTTTCCATAGAGTACACCCCGGAGGGTGACACCTTTATTTTCAGAATCTACCCGGTCTCTCTGGAGCAGCGGGTTACCGCTATCGTCAGTGATATACTTCGAAGTGGCATAATAGAGGTCGTTGTCAGGATCCCTGAGGATGATCTTGCCTTCATCATATGCCTGTTTCATGGTCGGAGCAAACTGATCCGGACTGGAATAGTATACAGGGGTTAACGGGTCAATGGTCAGCACTGAGTTCATCAAAGAGCCATATTGTGACATATGGGGAACAGATTTGGTAGACCATTTCTCGATTGAGTTGTTGGTGCCTACCTGTAACCACTTTTTAATATTGTAGTCGGCATTGATCTGAGCAGAGAGACGCTGGTACACATCCTTTTCTCCCTTTACGATACCATCATTGTGGATATAATTAATGGAAGTGAAATAATTTCCCTGGTTATTGCCACCCTGAAAAGTGATCGTATGCTTTTTGCTCCATGATGGCTCGAATACTGCATTGAACCAGTTGGTATCCGTACCGTCATACCCATTCGTCTCCATCTGTGTTTCGATGGGAAGGCCTGACATTTTCTTATATTCGATGAAATCGGTTGCACCGAATATTTCCGGATGTCTCGCCAGACGCTGGTTGGCGTAGCTCATATCATAGGTGATGCTGGAAGTGCCCCTGGCTGAAGCACCTGATTTGGTGGTGACCAGAACAACACCATTCCCTGCCGCAGCTCCATAAATAGCCGCTGAAGCAGCGTCCTTCAATATCTCAACAGATTCAATCATCGAAGGGTCCAGGTACTGGATATTGTCAACCTGTAACCCATCTACGATGAGAAGGGGTCCGATCTTATCGGAATTGGATGAATAACCACGTACACGGATGGTCGCACCCTGACCGGGAGCACCTGAATTAGTCAGCACCTGCACACCGGAAGCCTTCCCTTGCAGCGCTGCAGCAGCATCAGAAGTCACAATATTTTGAAGTGATTTTGCACTGACTGATGCCACAGCTCCGGAAACATCACTCTTACGCATGGTGCCATAACCAACCACAACGATCTCATCAAGATCAGTGGTGGTTTCCGTGAGCACAACAACGATGGTTGTCCGGTTGCCCACAACCACTTCCTGGGTATCCATACCCACAAAAGAGAAAACCAGTACAGATTCCGATCCCGGTACAGTTATATTGTAATTACCATCCATATCGGTAATCACACCCTGTTGCGTTCCCTTTACCAGGACCGTAACGCCTGGAACAGGTTCACCCTGACTATCTGAAACATTCCCTTTCACCTGCACCTGGGCAAATGTGGCAATGGACAGACATAAACCAAAAAATAAAAACAATACTCTTCTTTTCATAGACTTAGAGTTTAAAAAATAAAATGTAATAAATTAATAATATATAATTCTAATCTGAAGGACTGTCCACAGGCACTTCTGTTTCCTGAGGCATCATAGCGTGAAGGAAACGTCCGCTGTTTGTAACAACTTAATGTGAGTCATGGTATTAACCATTCGTTCAGCATTGGTTAGATTCAATTTCAAATCATTTTCGACGATCTTGGCTGACAGTCGTTTCAAATATTTTCACAATATTATCGGTTTGGAAGGGAGTGATGGTTGATTAATCTTCGTTATCGGAGGATTAATTCGTACAGAGAAGTTTTGTCCTCCTCAACATAGAATAAATCCACATGACCCCCGGACGCCGGATGTTGTTCCGGTATGAGTTGTAAGAAAAAATAATCCTGATCCCCGGATTGGAATGATTCGTCCACCTTGTGATGGAAAAGTATATATATCTTTGTTGGATTCATATGACATACAGGCTGTGTGTATTACCGCATGAGTGGAGCATCAGAAACACAACCTTTCTGTCAGGGAGTAAATTAACGAGTATTGTCGGATAACTAAAAACACAGTATGGTATGGTTCAAAAAGTAAAGGGAAAAGGAATCTGGTGGTTGCTGCTCATCTGTTTTTCCTATACAGCAGGTGCCCAGAACCCCATTATCAGGAATCAGTTTACAGCAGATCCTACAGCCAGGGTCTTCGATGGAAAGATGTATCTCTATCCGTCGCACGATATCCCGAGCCCTATAGAGCGACTGAAAACATGGTTCTGTATGGCTGACTACCATGTTTTTTCATCCGATAACCTGACCGACTGGCAGGATCATGGGGTGATTGTCTGTCAGGAGAACGTACCCTGGGTAGCTCCCGAATCCTACTCCATGTGGGCACCGGACTGCGTATATAAGGAAGGTAAGTATTATTTTTATTTCCCTTCGGTACCTGCCGGAGAGAACAGACGAGGATTCGCCATCGGAGTGGCTGTCTCGGATAAACCCTATGGCCCCTTTATTCCTGAGAAGCATCCCATAGAGGGTATTGGCGGCATTGATCCCTGCGTGCTGATCGACCATGATGGTCAGGCTTATATCTACTGGTCCGGACGAGGCATGTCAGTGGCAAAGTTGAAGGACAATATGGTTGAACTGGATAGTGAACCGGTGCAGATCGAAGGATTACCGGAAGGTTTCAAAGAGGGGCCCTTTGTGTTTGAGAGAAAGGGGATCTATTATTATACCTTTCCCTGGGTAGAGGATAAAACGGAGAAACTGGCGTACGCCATGGGTGACAACCCCCTGGGACCTTTTACATTCAGGGGAATCATTATGGACGAGTCACCGGCAGGCTGTTGGACCAACCATCATTCCATCGTGGAATATCAGGATCAGTGGTACCTCTTTTATCACCACAACGATTATTCACCCGCATTCGACAAACATCGTTCAGCTCGGATCGATTCTCTTTTCTTCCATACCGATGGCACGATACAGGAGGTTACGCCCACCCTTCGCGGGGTAGGTGTTACAGCCGCAAGTGACACGATTCATCCTGATCGTTATAACGCTGTGAGCGCCAGTGGTGCCGCCTTTGATTTTGTAAATAGTGAAAAACCTTTTGAGGGCTGGAAACTCACATTGAAAGAGAAGGACGCATGGGCAGTCTACAATCGTGTACATTTCGGACAGGCAAAGCAGAAAACAATAACAGCCTGTGTTTCATCAGCCACAGGCGGACAGTTGCGTGTACAACTCAACAACGACAAGAAAACGCTGGTGTCAGAAATACCTATCCCTGCAGGTAGCAATTGGGCAGTGGTTCAAGCACCGGTAATCCAACTTGAGGAAGGTATACAGGATATGTACTTTTCTCTTATCAGCGAAGGTAACATTGAAATTGACTGGATCCGTTTCGAGTAGAGAGAACCAGTCCGTCATCGCTGTTAGCAGCCCCGACTAACACCGTCAAAAAACAAAGCCGGCAGCTTTATCATACAGCTTACATCAGCTTACTTCATACAGCTTGCATCTTACAACTTACAGCTCACATCTTACAACTTACAACTTACAACTCATACTTGCCCCTATGACTCCTGATAAATAATGGAGCTGGGGGTCATGTTGTACTGTTTCACAAAACAGCGGGTGAAATATTTGGGATCATTAAAACCAACCCGATAGGCAATCTCAGAGACGATGATATTGTTATTTCTGTTTTTTTCCAATATCTTTTTCGCAATTTTCAACCGGTAGAGCAGGAGGAAGCGTACCGGAGGAACCCCGGTAAGGGAAACGAATTTCTTATATATGATGGTATAACTCATATTCAGTTGATGAATCAGTTCCCTGACCCCAAAGCTGGAATCGGTATAATGACTCTCGATCACATCCATCACCGCTTTCAGAAACTGCTGATCGGATTGCCCGACATCCAGCACCGAGAGATTCATCTCTTCCTCCATAAACCTTTGCTGACGCAGGTCCCTGTTTTTCATGATCGCATCGATCTGTGCCATCAGGATGGATTCCTCGAACGGCTTGGTGATATAGCCGTCGATACCTTGCTCATAGCTCTCGATATGAGCCTGTTCACTTGAATTGGCGGTGAGCAGCAGAAAGGGGATGTGACACAGTTCCTCATTCTCCCGGATCTTACGGCATAACCTGGCTCCGTCACATACCGGCATCATCAGGTCTGAAACAATAAAATCAGGTAACAGTTTCTGTGCAATTTCAAATCCCGTTACGCCATCTTTTGCCTCCGCCACATTGAATTTTCCGGAAAGCATCTTTTTGATATAGCTGCGCATATCAGGATTGTCTTCCACCAGCAACAGGTTGTGTTTATCCCGGTCAACAGGGATGAAAGGTGGAATGATATCTTCTGCGGAGAGCGGTATCTGTGATTCCTGTGGAGGTGTTGACTCAATACTGTCGGCAAGGGACAGAGGAAAATAAAACCTGAACGAGACACCATTTTTCTTCGAGGATTTCACTGAAATGTCTCCCCTGAGCAAGGTGACCAGCTCTTTGACGATGTGTAATCCTATTCCGGTACTGCTTTGCCCAAACTGTGTATATTTCTGCTGATCGGGTATCCGGTAAAAACGGTCAAAAATCTTTTCGCGCTCTTCTTTCTCAATCCTGCTTCCGCTGTTGGTGACGGAGATGTATTGCATCAGTTTGCCGGTGCTGCGGCCGGTAAACTGGCTGGCATGGAGCGTGACTTTTCCCTTGTCCGGAGTGTATTTGACTGCATTCGACAGGAGATTGAAAAGTATCTTATGGATGTTTTCACTGTCCGAGACAACATCCGTATATTTCAGCCGGTACCTGGTCTCCAGGCGGATATCGCGGTGCTGCACCAGACCGGAGAAATCGGAAGCGATCTGATCCAGCAATGCTGTCAGATTGAACTGAACAGCGTGCAGGGTCAGATTCTTGGTGTCAATCTTATGCAGGTCAATCAGCTGATTCACCATGGAAAGGAGGTAGCGGGCGTTCCGGTTAATCATCTCCAGGTTCTCTTTTCCTTCCGGGTTGCCTGCCGTTCTGATCAGTTGGCCGGTGGGACCCAGGATGAGCGTCAGCGGTGTTTTGAATTCATGGGCTACATTGGTGAAATAGGAGATCTTTTCCTTGTTCAGCTGCTCCATTTGCAGCGACATCTCATAGATTGCATTCTTCTGCTGATTGATCTCTTCGTTCTGAATCTGCAGTTGTTCATTTTTTTCGATGATCTCGCTCTGTGTTAGCTCCAGTTTCTCGATGGTTCCGGACAGGGCAGAGGTACGTTCATCAATCTTCTCTTTCAACAGCTGCTGGATCTTCTTTTGCCGTTGATTGTACCAGTACAGGATGTAGAGTAAAATGGAGAGACAAAGCACTGCGATGAGGGAGTAGAACCAGGCAGTCTGATAAAAGGGCGGGTGCACCACAATGGTGAGAAGGGTTCGTTCGGAGGACCAGTTATTGTCCTGATTGGTGCACCATACTTCAAACGTGTATTTGCCGGCGTTCAGATTGGTATATCGGGCACTTCGCTTGGAAAGCCCCACGATGACTCTTTCATTTAGTTCCAGAATACGGTGAAAATAGTAGATCTTGTCCTGACCGGTATAGTCGAGACTGCTGAAGGTGAGCTCGAAGGAATTATGGGGAGGGTAGAGGTGCAGTTCTTTTGTCCGGGTAATGGATGAAGCGAGGTTTTTCGGATGCAGGAACGGGATCATTTCGATGCCGTCGCAATAAAGACTGGTCAGGGTCACC
Source organism: uncultured Proteiniphilum sp. (assembly GCA_927407015.1). Classification (GTDB taxonomy): domain Bacteria; phylum Bacteroidota; class Bacteroidia; order Bacteroidales; family Dysgonomonadaceae; genus Proteiniphilum. The sequence goes on from CAKMJT010000001.1 coordinate 101,809, forward strand.
ACTCTTTCTTTCTTCCTGGGAAGCTGAACCAGGGGATTGAAGGAGACCAGTCCGTTGGTGGTACCCAGAATCATCTGGTGGTCGGCCGTTTTGCATCCCGCTCGTTTGTAAAACTGCTGTACCTGCAACCCCTCTTTTTCATCGAACTTGATGGCTCTTTTCGTAAAGGTATTGAAGAGATAAACACCCTTCAGCGTACTGATCCATATATTCCCGTTTCCATCTTCCATCAGGTTTGAGATGCTGGTATCCGACAACCCGGAACGGCCTGCATAATTAGTGAAAGAGTAGTTGCCGTTTGAGCTGCCGGGTTTCAGCTGATAGATACCGTTACCCATACTGCCCAGGTATATTTCACCCTCTTTGGTTTCCAGGAGACAGGTGATTTTCTCCTTAATCTTGCTCCCCGGATCATCCAGCTTCTGTTTGTAATGGACGCATTCATACCCGTTCCTGTTATCTTTCAGATCGATGATGTAGATGCCATTGCCGCCAATCCACAAGTGTGATTGTGAGTCGACAAAGACCGTGTTCATACGGTCAGGAATCTCACGCGATCGTGTGTAGTACTGGAGGCGGTTCATATGGCCTGTGGCGAGGTCCAAAGTCTGGATATGGCGGCTGCTGCAGATCCAGATGGAGTTTCTGACCGAATCGAGGCAAAGGTCGTGAATCTCATTGGAGAGCAATCCGGAGTTTTCGGTCGTGAAGTGTTCAAATCGGGGCTGTGACAGATGCTCACCTGAAAGTTTCTCAATGCCTCCCCCGATAGTCGAAATCCAGTAATCACCCCGGAAATCCTGTACGATGTCCGAGATGTTGTCATGACGCAGAGAGGCGGGGTCATCGGTGCGATGTCGGTAAAAGGTGAAGGTTTCTTCTCCTTTCCGTTTGATGGCCAGCCCTCCCTCTACGATACCTGCCAGAAGGTTGCCCTCCTTGTCTTCCAGTACCGAGCTGATGATCAATGGCCTGTCGTTTGCGGCACCCTGCAGCGAATGGGTGAAATGAATCTGTTTGGGCGTCATGAGGTTGATGCCCCCAAAGACAGAACCGGCCCAGATGCAGTTGTGCTCATCCACAAACAGCTTGTTGATAATATTGTCATTCAGCGATAAACCATCTGTTCCCTTGTTGAACACCACAAATCGCTCGTTGCGCTGAAAAATGTTTACCCCATTCCGCGTGGCGATGATGATGTCACCCGACTCATTGGTGGCAATGTCGGTCACATGATTGGAGGAGATGCTGTTCGGGTCGTTGGGGTCGTGCTGGTAAAGGGTTATGGATGCACTCTGGGTATTGATGCAGTACAATCCCTCGCGTGTGCCTATCCAGAGGTAATCACCGAAGGAGAAGAGCGCATTGATCGTCATCCTCGAAAAATCAGCCGTAGGAACCAGGGGGATCTGCACCTGTCTTCCCGGGGTAGTGCTTCCATACCGGAGCAATTGGTTCTTTCCTCCGGCCCATATTTCGCTGCCATGCCTGACAATAGTCCGGATGTCCACCCCTCTGTTCAGGATTTGGATCTCTTCTATCTCCCTTTCCCGGTTGAGGATGAGATAGGCCAGGCAGTCACCCTTGCCCACCCACAGATTTTGATATTCATCCACGAGGATGGCCTGGACCGGTGAGGCGAGAATGTCACTGTGCTCACCCTCATAATCCTTCATAAATGAGATCTCTTCCTGTTGCAGGTCTATACGCATCAGACCGGCATCGGAGGCCACCCAGAGATGCCGGGAGGCATCTTCGGCGATATGGTAAATGTAATTGCTTTCAATAAACCGGTTCGGAAGGGCAGAACCGGCTGAATAGTGTTTCAGTTCATAGCCGTCGTAGCGATCCAGTCCGTTGGAAGTACCAATCCATATAAATCCCTGTTGATCCTTGTGAATGGCCCGGATAAAATTGTCACATAGTCCTTCATTGATGGTGAGATGGGAGTAGTTATACCCCTTATGGGTGCCCTGTGCAGACAGCAACAGCACACAGGCCATATTGATCAGCAGGGAGAAACTAAATGCAATCCGGTATCTCATTGGTGGGTAATGTTAGGAATGACGAACAAATGTATGACATTTTATCATTTTTCACAAACAGAGTTTCTTTGGTTACGAAGAAGAGAATACAAACATAGGAAAGAAGTCTGGTCACGGAGAGGATTTTTTTTTCGTTGATGGGTACAAAAATTGCTTTGCTGCTGCATGAATCCTGTTATTGGTTTTTCTACGAAGAAATGCAAATTAATCCTCTTAAAAAGAGAGTTTAGTCTCTTCTCTTCAGGGAAGACTTTCTATGTTTGCAGGAGAAATAATGAAATACAGTCAAGTGATGCATTCAGAAGATCAAAGTGCTTTTCCGGACAAAGACAGAGTTGTATCCATAAGGCAGCGTACCGGCATACCTGTTGGTATCGTGTTGCTGTTCTCTTTTTTATTAGGGTTGAACGCTTGTCTGTTCCGTCATGATACTGGGGGCAGAGAATCAGGGTTTACACTGGTGAAAAGATTGGGGATGGATGATGTTCGCAGTATTCCTTTTGATTCATTGGTTATGACCGACCCTTACATCCTGGCAGACGTGGCCACCCATACCTATTATATGACCGGTACGGGGGGTACCCTGTGGAAAAGTCCGGATCTGCAGCTATGGGAAGGTCCTTTCAGCTATATCGGAATTGACACCACCTCCTGGATGGGCCGGGATCCCCTGATCTGGGCCCCGGAACTTCATTTCTACAAAGGTCAATATTATTGCATCGCTACGTTTACCAATACCCATATCATTGTGGATACGGTACCTGAACGCTGTAATGTGCTACGACGGGGTATCCATATCCTGGCAGCGGACAAGGTTGCAGGACCGTATCGGCCTGTCTCGGAAACGCCCTATTTTCCGGAAGAATGGTCTACCCTTGATGGCACACTCTACGAAGAGGAGGGAGTGCCCTACCTGATTTTTATTCATGACTGGATGCAGCTGGAAAACGGGCAGATCAAACAGATCGCACTGGCTGAGGATCTGTCTCACTCGGAGGGGGAGGCAACACCTCTTTTCTCGGGCACCGACGCTCCCTGGACCCGTGAGATGCAGTCAATCGGTGAGTTGACACTCGGCATGTCACTCAGCGGGTATGTGACGGACGGGCCATTCCTTTTCAGAACAGGTACCGGAAGACTGGGCATGCTCTGGTCCAGCTGGAGCGACAATAGGTATGCACAGGGTGTGGCCTACTCCCGGTCGGGACGTCTGGAAGGCCCATGGGAGCAGCAGGAGCAACCGCTTGTAACAGAGAATGCCGGACACGGCATGCTCTTCACTACCTTCGAAGGAAAAGTGCTGCTTTCGTTGCATTACCAGCCCCTGGAGGAGAATCCCGGTCCCCGCAGACCGATGCTGCTGGAGGTGGATATTACCGGTGATGTACTCAAAATAAAAGGGAGATACAATCCCTGATCATATCTCCCGTATTGATGCTGATCGATGCTGATCGCTATCGGGCAGCTACTCCTTCATTTGTCTGTACGACAAACTGCATCGTACCGTCTGTGTTGTAGCGCTGCTCATCCACACAGATACTGTGCCGTCTGATGGCACCCAGGCGACTCATCCGTTTTTACTGATAATCTCTGAAATTCCATTTGGAGTTGTCACTGTTCATGTCAAATTTCGCCAGGGTGGGCGTGCTGTCACCGGAGGAGACCAGTGCCAGCGGCTCATTTGAGTTGGGCACTATCCTGGGCATGATGCGAAAGGTGCCGTCGGTCAGCTGATCGATACGCCACAGCTGCTCCGGTGCTCCGGTGAATGCCGGAACGGTGATGACTTCCGCCCCGGCCGTTGCAGCCAATGCCCTGTCGGTACCGGCGATGGTGATCCTGTAACAGGGGCTTCCCAGGAACCCGCCTGCTTCCGGTACAGCTGTGATGGTCCATCGCTGATGCGGACGGACCATGTAATCCCCGATTCTTACTTCCATGTTGCCGGCAGGCCAGCTCTCCATTACGTCTACCAGTTGCTGCGACGGAACGGGTTTAACCGGTTCATCACTGTCACGGTTGAACCCACGCATTCTGCCGGGCATCCGCACAAAATCGACCGTCAGCTCCAGTGCGTAACCCCTTCTTTCTGATTCAATTTCATAGGTTCCTTCCCTGAGATTGTCTCCGGCAACAGGCCAGCCATTCTTCCACAACAGGGGCCGGATGCCCAGCATGCTGCGGCCACCCTGATCCAGATCAGCCTCGTAGTGGCACGACATCTTTTCCACTCCATCTGCAAGCACAACACGTCCGAAATGCCCGGGACCGATCAGCCTGTCTCTGGCAGCAAGAACCATCCTGCCGCCACCCTTCAGCATCTCTCTTCCCATATTGTCGAGATAGGGCCCGGTGATCTTTCTGGAACGGCCAGCCACGATGTTGTAGGTAGAGTTGGCACCATCACAGCAGGTACCGTGCGTACCCAGGAGGTAGTACCATCCGTCGCGGTACTCCAGGTCAGTAGCTTCACAGTCGATCGCGATATCGACGGCTTTGTTGCCTTCAACCCGCTTTCCGGTGTTGGGATCGAGCTCTATCAGACGAATAAACCCGAAGTAAGTGCCATAGGAGCACCATAACAGGCCGGTGGTTGGATCGAGCAGCAAGCCGGGGTCAATAGCATCGTTGTCTTCCACACCATCAGACTGAGCAACCAGCATAGGCTCCGAGTATTTGAAGTCGGGCGATGCGGGGTCGAGCGTTTTGTTCCACATGGTGAGTATCCTGCCGTTATGACCACCACCCAGGCCGCCGCCCGTGGCACCGTAGACCACCAGGTAACGATCCCCTATTTTGATGGCATCAGGTGCTGCGCCACCCCCCGGTCTGATGGCGCCACCCTGCCATGTCCAGCCATCTTCCGATATCAAACCGCCACCCCCTGTGCCGAAAGTATAATACTTGCCCTCACATTCCATGATGGTGGAGGGGTCATGTATAAATGGTTTCCCAACCTGTGCCGTCGCTGTTCCTGCAGTAAGGATGGATAAAATTGCTATGGTTGTTTTGATGCTGTTTTGAATATTCATTTGAAGATGCAAATTAAAGTGTTCATTCATAACTGATCCGGATGTTTTTAACCGGTTCTCCCTGCTCATCCAGGAAGCGAACGCAGAAATCACTCATCCCGGGCCCATTGATCACGGCACCACGAATGAGGTTTCTTCCCTTTTTGAGTGTCAGACGGCGGGAGACGGCATCATCCATCACCATGCGCCGGTCACCGGATAGCAGCAATACCTCTTCCCCGTTCAGCCACCACATCGATGCTGAGTTGGATCCCACCGAGATCCTTACGTTTTTCATCTCCTCCGGGCTGTTGACCACGGACACGGCCCAAAACAAAACACCATAAACCGGCTTGTGCAATCCATAGGCAAACCGGAACAGCTTCACATTGAATTGTTTGCTGTCCAGGGCATGCCAGGTGAGTTCCCTGTCTCCTACCTTTACCTTCTCCCCATGCGTGGGGAGGAGGGTGAACTGGTTGTGGAAATAGAGGGTGTCAAATGCATTCCTCAGGTAACTATCGGTAAACGCCGTGTTGCTGCGAACAGGTTTCTCAATGGGCTCAAGGAGTAACCAGCGTTGAATGAATCCATCCTCATCAGGGGTTTTCAGGGTTTTGGTTGCCGGAACAAAATAGGAGGCGATACTACGAACGGTATCGCGGGAAACGGCCTGGTCATTCTGATTCCAGGCCCTGCCGGTTTGTGCCTGCAGTCCGGTCAAAGATAACACGATGGTGGCTAAAGTCAGAAAGATGGCTTTTCGGTTCATGTTCATATGCTATTGGTTATTTTCCAGCTTCTTTCAGGAAGAAATCTGTCATTTTCTGAAAGGTGCTTTCATTGAATGTGACGGGGCCATGCTGACCTTCTGGGACGGAAATATATCCGGACAGCAATCCTTTTTGCTGCAATGCATTGGCAAATAGTTCACTCTGGCAGTGCGGTACTATATTGTCAGCCTCACCATGAATCACCAGAAATGGGGGGTCCTTTTCATCTATAAAAGTGATGGGGTTGAGCAGTGCGATCAGGTCAGGATTATCAGCCGGATTACCCCTGATCAGGGCTGCTTCGGGAGAGTCTCCCTTCTTGGGCCCTTTGCAATCATCCATGAGTGCCATGTCAATGGGTCCAAACCAGTCAACCACCGCATTTACCGAGCTGCTGGTTGAGGTACAGCTTCCCACATTGCCTTCGATATCAACCGTAGTACTGTTCACCGTATACTCTTTCACATCGTTCGTTGTTCCTGCCAGTGATGCAAGATGTCCACCGGAAGAGAAGCCCGTGATACCCATGAAGGAAGCATCAATTTTGTATTGATCTGCCTGTGCTCTTATAAATCGTATGGCCGCCTTCACATCATTGATCTGCGCCGGGTAGGGAGCATCGCTGCTTGCCCTGTGGTTGATTGCAATCACTGCGAATCCGCTTTCGAGCAACTCTTTTCCAAGGGCATCGAACGCAAATTGTTTCATGTTGTTGCCGAACCATGCGCTGCCATAGATGACAATGATTGGCTGATAGGCAGGCTTCCCTGTCGATGGCAGATAGATGTCCAGGTTATGATACTCTTTCTCATCCCCTGCATAATTCAGGTTGAGCCATTGCCTGCCGCTGATCTGTCCCAGACAGTTAACAAGGCTAAAGGCAGCCAGGATCGCTGTAAAGAAGATTCGTTTCATTCATTCAGGTATTACATGTGTATGGGTGATAAATTCATTTAAAATAAGACGCCATCGATGGACAGCAGTGACTTATTGATTGGCCTGTTTGAACAGCAGGGGTACAAACTCTTTCAGGCACCTGCGCCAGGTAAGGAATTCATGAGCTGTTCCCGGCGATTCGTAATAGATGTTGTTGATACCCGCTTTTTTCAGACTTTCACTCAGATTCCTGGTTCGCTCAGGCCGCTCTTCGGAACCGATACCCAGGAAAAACACGTGTACTTTCTCATTAAAAGCTGCCGGATCTTTAAACACACCATTATATGCTGTCTCAAGCTGATCGGTATTAATCTGACCTGCACCGCTGAATCCACCTATCCAGGCAAATTTGTCCATGTTGTTAAGGGTGATGTTGAAAGTCTGCAATCCTCCCCATGAAAGGCCGGCCATCGCCCTGTTTTCCCTGTCAGTGAGTACGCGGTAAACCGACTCGATGTGGGGAATAAGTTCATTCAGCAATATGTGGGTGAAGTCGGCGCCGAATCTCTTTCTTGCTTCATTGGGATCTTCACCGGGCACTGTGCGGAAGTTTTCAATATTCCCATTGTCCATGACTACTATCATAGGAGTCGCTTTACCCTGTGCAATCAGGTTGTCCATGATGAAATTCATCCTTCCCTGGTTGGCCCAGCTGGTTTCGTTTTCACCCATGCCATGTTGCAGATACAATACAGGAAATTTGCGTCCCGGCTCCCTGTCATAAACAGCAGGCGTATAGACGAAACAACGACGCCATTCATTGCGTACATCTGAATAGTACCAGCTTTCACTCACTTTTCCTTTGGGTACACCGGCTTGCGGCTTGTAATAGTCTCCGTTTTCTTCCGGAATCTCAATGCCACTGACCCATTTTCCCATACCGAACAGAGGTTTGCCGTTCGGGTCGGCCACACTGACACCATCGATGATGACCTGATAGTAGTGAAATCCCACCACTTCCGGTTCTTTGGAGACAAGGGTCCAGAATCCGTCCTTCCCCTTTTCCATTTCGCCCCGGAAGCTGATCTCCACTTTCTTTGCATCCGGTGCAAAAACTTTGAAATAGGTACGTCCATCTTTTCCTACACGAGGATACTCAGCCCCTACAATATTGAACTCGTTTGGAAGAGTCCCTTCGGGAAACTGCTCCTTTTCCTGCCCGTTAACCATCAATGAGCACAGAAAAAAGAAAGTAAACATCAGATGTAATGCATTTTTCATAATTTTGTCAATCTTTCATTGTTAGGAATCTGTATAATTTTTCACGAAAATAGAATCGTCCCGTAAAAATAGAGGATATCCCTTTCACAGAGGTGCAGAAAATTGGGAATAGGGTGCATTATTCTTCCTTTCCAGGTAATTTGTATCTATTTTCGGTAATTGTTTTGCTTATTGATTCCTTTTTCTCTGCCAAATTCTATCCATCATCGCATCTGCGCCATTTCTTCTTTTAGCTATGGTTTCACCTGGATATCCACGCTCTTCAGGCTCTTGTCTGCTGAGCTGCCTCCATAAAGTAGCGTGTAGTTTCCCCCCTTGGCAACCAGTCCAGCTTCACTTTCATCGTAAAACTGAAATGCATCGGGCTGGATGGTCAGTTCCACCTGAACGGTTTCACCCGGTGCTATGTATAGGCGCTTGAATGCACGGAGTGATTTCACGGGAGCCTGCGGATCATTGTTTCTTCTTACATAAAGCTGAACCACCTCATCTCCTCCCCGGTCGGAATTGTTGGTGACAGGAACCACTACCGTGAGGCCTTTTTTTGCATCCACTTCTTTGGTGCTGAGCGAGGCTTCCCCGTAGCTGAACCGGGAATAGCTCAATCCATGTCCGAAGAGATAGAGTGGTTCCTCCTTCATGTAACGGTAGGTGCGTCCCTCCATGTTGTAGTTTTGAAATCCCTGATATTGCGGGTTATCGGCTGGTTTCAGGGCATTGTCGAGCTGTGCGGTCGATTTGTAGAAGGTGACCGGTAGCCTCCCGGCGGGGTTGTAATCGCCGAACAGCACATCGGCTACGGCAGTGCCGGCAGCCTGTCCGCCATACCATGCCGCCAGCAGGGCATCATAATTTTTTTCATCCTGTTCCAGGGCAAGGACACTCCCGGAACAAAGCACAAAAACTACCGGTTTGCCTGTTTTTCTCAGACTCTCCAGCATGCGCCGCTGTACTTGGGGTAGCTCAATCCACTCACGGTCACCCCCCCTTGAACCCTTCGGCGTTTACCGGCATCTCCTCACCCTCCAGCCGGGGAGAGAGGCCGCCGGCATAGATGATGACATCCACATCCGCTTCTTTGAGTCGCCCGGTAAGCGCATCAAACAGTGCCGGTTCCTTTTTGATGACCGAGGTGCGCTCCCCGGGATCCACCAGGTCACAACCCCTTTCGTAGATGATTTCGGCATTGGGCAGCTTAGCACGAATGCCATTGAGGATGGTCACCGTGGAGGAGGGGAATCCGTTGTAGTTTCCCCACAACATCGCACTGTCGACCGCATTGGCGCCAATCACCGCTACCCGCTTCAAATCCTTACTCAGCGGTAACAGATCGTTGTTGTTCTTCAAAAGGGTCATCGATTCTTGTGCCACCCGTAGTGCCACCTCGCTGTGCGACTCGGAGTCAACGATATCGGGAGAGAGGCTGCTCCAGGGCACTCTTTCCACCGGATCGAGCATGCCCAGCTCAAACCAGCCTCGCAATATGCGGCGTAGCGACTGGTCTATCTGATCCTCACTGATCAGCCCCTCTTCCACTGCCTTCACCAGATTTTCATAGACACTCCAGGTCGGTGGAGTGAATCACCGCATCTGCTGCCGCCGATTGGGGATCAGGATGTGTGTCGTGATACCCGGGGACATAGAAGTCATTGATTGCCCCGCAATCGGAGACCACCATGCCGTTGTAACCCCATTTACCGCGCAGGATATCCAGCATCAGCCGGCTGTTGCTGCAACAGGGCTTCCCTTCAAAAGCGTTGTAGGCACACATCATTTGTTTGACATTGCCCTCGTCGATCAGCGCTTTGAATGCCGGCAGATAGGTCTCCCATAGATCCCGCCCTGAGACAGAAACATTAAAGGAGTGGCGGTTCCACTCGGGGCCGCTGTGTACGGCAAAATGTTTGGCACAGGCATAGGTTTTGAAATAGTTGGGGTCATTACCCTGCAGTCCCCTTACGGCTGCAACCCCCAGTCGTGCGGTCAGGAACGGATCCTCTCCATAGGTCTCCTGACCCCGGCCCCAGCGCGGGTCACGAAAGATGTTGATGTTGGGGGTCCAGAAGCTGAGCTCGTGGTATCTGCTCCGGTTGTCGCTTCGGATAGCTTCGTAATATTTAGCCCTTGCTTCATCTGAAATGATGCAGAAGGCCTCCAGGTGCCCCGGCTCGTTCCAGGTAGCTGCCATGCCGATTGCCTGTGGGAATACGGTTGCAAGGCCTGCACGGGCCACTCCATGCAGTGCTTCATTCCACCAGTCGTAGGCAGGTATTCCCAGTCGGGGTACCGGTTTGGAAGCATTTACCATCATCCCGGTTTTCTCTTCCAGAGTGAGCTGGCTGAGCAGGTTTTCCACACGAGCCTCAATTTCCAAATCGGGATTCTGAAACGGATAGGCATATTTTTTCTTGCAGCCTGACATGAATGTGATCCCGAAAATAAGCAGGATCCAGATAATTTGTTTGTTCATTCCTGTCGCAATTAATTCATAGGAAACTGTCATTTGATTTTCCAGACCAGTACGCCGGCAGTGGGGATCACGCTTTCACCGATGAGAATCTTTGTTTTTTCCGGCAGGTTGATTTTATAGGGGGAGTCACCGTAGTTCATGGCAATGCCAAAGCCATCGCGATATTCCACCAGTATGCCCGGGGGATAGTTCTCGACCAGGATTCCCAGGCGATCATACACTTTCTTCAGGACTGCTAGTTCCAGATCCCCTTTCTGGCTGTCTGCACCCACATAGGTTACGCTGCCCTCTTTTAGCCGGTGGAAGGTGACGGCCGATTCGCCGGCATAGAAATCACCCTGGTAGGATGCCCAGCTTTCGGTACCTGCTGCTGGTTGCAGGATATCGCCCCAGCTGTTCCAGCTATATTGGTTGCCATCCATCTCCACTGTTCCCGGATCAAAGGATTGTGGCAGGTCGTAAAAGTCTATCTCGCTCCCAATCAGTTCGTAGATGGGTTCCGCATGGCGTGCTTCCCAGAGGTGACCCAGTTCGTTCTGGTGACCGGTACGGCAGGAGATGACGAGGTTACCGCCTTTCTCTGCATAGTCGGTCAGTTTTCTGATCAGGGCAAGACTCATTTGCTGGTAGGCGGGTATGACAATCACCGGGTATGCTGAAAAATCGGCATCCTCACGAATGAAATCAACGGGAGCGCCAAACGACTTCAGTGCACGATAGTATTTCAGCAGATGCGCTTCTGTGTTCCAGTGTTGTGTCTGCTTGTTCTGTTCGATGGCGACAGTATTGTCAGGATCATAGAGTATGGCTGTTTTCCTGTTCAGGTAGGCCTGTGGCTGCTGATGCAGTGAGGCATGTTTCCTGAGCAGTGCGATCTCACTGATAAACTGCTGGTATTCGGTACCGCCGACCGTAGGGGTGACGCCATCGGTACCAACGATTCCGTAATGGTACTGTTCAAAACCGTAGATGGGTGCCCTGAACCGGTAGGTGCAGGTGAACCGGCTGCCTCCGGCAAAGACATGCCATAGCCAGAGACGCACGGCACCGGGCAACGGTTGAGAGTTGACTGTTCCCCAGTTCACCTGACCCGGCTGCAGCTCCATCACCCCGTAGAGGGGTGAAAGGGGGCGGAAATAGTCGTTGGCCATGGCAATCCGGGTGTACTCACCCACGCGGTACCCCTTTTTCCCGATACCCTTATGCTCGCCATACACCATGTAGCGCGTATAGCTGATGAAATCGAGTTCCTGGTCCGCACCGATAAAGCGGGCATCATACATTGGGATGAAATTGGTGGTGATCCACTGTCGGGGAGAGATGTACTGCCGCAGTGTGCGGGCCTGTTCATCGAGGAAGGTGGCGGTCTCCTGGTCACAGAAACGACTGTGATCAAGCCGCTGGTAGAGGTTCATGCCCCATTGCCGGTGCAGGGGCAGGTTGATCTGGTTGAAATCACTGTAGGTGCCGCTCCAGAAGTTGGTGCCCCAGGCGTGATTGAGGATGCCAATGCCCTTGTATTTCTCTTTCAGCCATGACCGGAACCTTTTTTGTGCGTCCTGGCCATAGTCAACCGTGGAACGGGGTTCGTTGTCCAGTTGCCAGCCAATGACACGCTCATCCTGGCCGTATCGTTTGGCCAGCTCGGCAATCATCTTCATGGAATAGGTGCGGTAGTACTCATTGGAGAAAGAGGCATGCTGTCGCGAGCCATGGTCATAGCGGGTGCCATCTTCATTAGTGATGAGGATCTCAGGATGCTTGCGTACCAGCCAGACTGGCGGCGTAGCGGTTGAGGTGCAGAGAATCACCTTGAGGTCATGTTTGGCGGCCAGCGCAATGGCCCTGTCGAGCCATCCGAAGTCATAGACACCCTCCTCGGGTTCCAGCTGTGCCCAGGCGAACTCGGCGAAATGGGTGAACTCAAATCCCATCTCGGCCATCTTTTTCAGATCTCTTTCCCATTGCGATTCATCCCAGTGTTCCGGATAGTAATAGGCACCGACTGTGGTTAGCTGATGAGCGGGAAAGTAGTCATGATTGTTCTGAGAGATGGTCATAAGGCTCATCATAAACACGATTAGAAGTGCTGAAATATGTTTCATACGAATCAAACTGTTAATTTTCAATGGTATCTGTCACCAACAACTGCAAATATAGCAGAATTATTTGATTTTTATACCTGAAACAGTAAGAGAATGCAAGGAAGAGAAAAGTTATTGCTGCAAATAGAGAAAAAGTTTGTTTCTTTGCATAGCAAACTACAGGATTGGATGGCCATTGCTGTTTTTGGAAAGTAACCGATAAACGAACCGTAATGCAACGAAAAGCCCGCATCAAGGATATCGCTGAAATGGCTGGTGTCTCAGCCGGCACTGTCGACAGGATCCTGCATAACAGGGGAAACGTATCTGAATCTGCCCGCAAGGCGGTTGAGGAGGTGTTGAAGAAAGTGAACTACAAGCCCAACATTCATATCTCCGGGTTGTCGCTGAAACGCAAGTACAAGGTGGTGATCACCACTCCCGGTATCACCAAAGGAGAGTATTGGGAGAGCATCCATTCCGGTATTCAACATGCGCTGGAGGAGTATGAGAATATACGTGTGAAGTGCTTGGTGCACACCTACAACGAATTTGATGTCTACTCCTGTCGCGAAGTTTATGACCGTATTGTAGAAATTGATGCTGATGGCGTGATCATCGGGCTGACCTTTAAAGAGGAGACGCTAAGGCTTACCAGGCTGCTGGAGGAGAGAGGGATCCCTTACATTTTTGTGGATTCCACCATGGATAACACCTCTCCGCTGGCATTCTTTACATCCGATCATTACAGGTGCGGTTATCTGATGGCCAGGCTGATCACCTCCATCATCCCGGCAGGTTCAGATATCGGCATGTCGCAGGCGGTTCGTATCGGCGATGAGAGTGCCAACACCAGTATCCTTCGAAAGAAAGGGTTTCATGATTATCTGGAGGAGAAGAAGATCACCAACAGCATCCTAAAAATTCCATTTTCAGCTTTTGAGCCGGAGAAAAATGAGGCTTGGATGTCCGAATTTTTCCAGAACCAACACTCGGTGGGGGGCGTGGTCTTCTTTAACTCCCGTGGAGGGTTGCTGGCGAACTATTTTGCCAGGAACGGCATCAAACATATTCACGTAATTGGAGTTGACCTTACGGTATCGAACGTGAAAGGGCTGCGTGAGGGGTATATTGATTTTCTGATTGGACAGGAGCCTGAGCATCAGGGTTTTCTCGCTATGAAGACGATGATTGAATACCTGATCTACAGGAAGCCGGTGAAGCAACGAAACTATGTACGTCTGGATATATTGACCCGGGAGACGATTGATTTTTACAGAGAGTTCGACTACTGATTAAGAGGACTGGCGAGTTGGCTGTTCAATGGGGAGGCCTTATTTTCTTATGAACCATTGGATTTCCATTTGGTAGCGAGTGATTAACAACAGAAATGTCCATGCAACGAAAAATCCGCATCAAGGATATTGCCGAAATGTCCGGTGTGTCGCCCGGTACCGTCGACCGTATCATTCACAACAGGGGACGTGTGTCGGAGGAAGCCCGTCTGGCTGTTGAGGAGGTGTTGAAGAGGGTGAACTACAGGCCCAATATCCACATCACCGGACTCTCATTGCGACGAGAGTATAAGGTGATCATCACCACTCCCCATGTGATGGAGGGGGAGTACTGGGAGAGCATCCATCAGGGCATCCAGAAGGCGCTTCAGGAGTATGAGAACATCCGCATCAAATGTTCCGTTTACACCTAAAACCAGTACGACATCCACTCCTGCCGTGAGGTCTACGATAAGATTGCCTGCATGGATACTGATGCGGTGATCATCGGCACCACATTCAAGGAAGAGACGGTAAGGCTGGCCAGGAAGCTGGAAGAGCGGGAGATTTCCTATCTGTTTGTGGACTCAACGGTAGAGAACACTTCGCCGCTCGCCTATTTCACATCAGATCACTATGTCTGCGGATATCTGATCGCCCGTTTGATCACCTCCATCACCGCAAAAGCTTGCCGCATAGGGATGATGCAGGCGGTGCGCATCGGGGATGAGAGCGCCAACACCAGTATCCTTCGCAAGATGGGGTTTTCCGATTACTTTAGGGAGCGAAATCTCACCAATGAAATCGTGCGGATACCCTTTACTGCCATGGAGCCCGATAAGTATGACCAGCAATTGGATCACTATTTTCAGGGGAGTTACGATTTTGGGGGAGTGGTGGTGCTCAACTCCCGTGGTGGCATCCTGGCTGATTATTTTTATAGGAAGTCAATCCGGGATGTCCGGCTCATCTGTGTGGACCTTACCCGGCCCAATGTGCAGGGGCTCAGAAAACGGTGTCATCGATTTCCTGATCGGCCAGGAGCCAGAGCGACAGGGCTTCCTTGCCATGAAGACCCTGTTGGAATATCTCATTTACCGCGGTCCCGTGAAAGTGCGGAACTATGTCAGCCTGGATATCCTCACCAGAGACACCATCGATTACTACAACCGGTTTAATTTTATCTCCTGACCAACCGGTAGAAGAACACGCTTCTCAGCGGTCGGCTATTTCCGGTAAAACGATATGACGACTAATCCCCGGCAGATGCAACTCCTTGAGTCCCTCTGCAACAAAATAGGCAACCTGTTTCAATCTCTTCTCCATGGTATGGGTGTTATTCTTCAATCCATCCGGGTTCACGTAGATAATTTTTTTCATTTCGATTTTGGACATCCCTTTTCATAAATATCGATCTCCACGATGCGAAGTTGTCCCTTTGCATCTTCGGCGTTGGGATCGCGATAGAGATCGAGCTCTTTCGTGCCGGTGATCTCCACGATTTCGCCAAAGGCATCCTGGTCGCGGCTCTGTCCGATGAGTCGTATCTCCACGAAGCGTCCCATGGTGGGTTCGATCGGGATGTCGACATACCCCAGACTCTTTTCCGTTTCTCCTTCATATACCTTTTGTTCATCCACATAGATCTCGATGGGATAGCTTCTCATGCGCCAGCCGGTGAGCTTCAGCTCGATCTCCGAGATCAGGGCATCCCGTTCCAGTTCATAGCGTACCCATCCGGTGGAGAGCTTGCCGTCATTGGCCCATTCAGACAGCTCGTTATCATCGAAGCTATTTCTCACGCTTTCCGGATTTGATTCTGCTACGGCATTCAGAATCGTGATCTGATTGCGTGAAACGGTGAAGGATGCTCCTGCCGGCGTCTCACCTCTCTCCATGTAGCTGGGGAGATGGTCGGCGCTGATGTAGCGGGAAAATCCATTTTTCACGGTAAAGGGGATGGAACGGAAAGAGAGTGACGCCGGTGTCAGCCCTTCAGCCGTAGCGGTTAACCTGATGTTTCCGTTTTTGGTAGTAGAGCGAATCAGGACGCGATTGATGCCGCATTCAACCGGCAGCTCTTTCGACAGGATATAGTTGTCCGGTCCCTGGGCAATGCCCCCTCTCCACTCAGCCGGTCCGGCAAGATTGAACCTGATCATATTGTTTGCCAGCGGACAGCGGTTGCCCTCGCTGTCCACAACCTCAATCTCCACCATTACCATGTCGGCACCATCGGCTTTGAATCCATCGGGTGCCTGCATGAGCCTCATCCGGATGGCTTCCGGTTCGCCAGCTGTGGTGAGCTGGTGGCGGTTCACCTCTTTCTTGCCGGCATCGTAGCTGACTGCTTCAATCTTCCCCGGTTCCCATTGTATGTCGGTGAAGGTAAAGAGGAAATAATCGCTTCGTTGGCCATAACCTTTGGAGGTGCCGTTCAGAAAGAGTTCCACCGCTTCACCCGTGGAAACCACATAGATATTCTTTTTGGTATCGGGTGAATAGTTCCAGTGACCTACAATATGCGTACGGTAATCTTCGATGTCAACCCATCCTTCCCACATCACCTGATGGGCGAAGAAACCATCCTTTGGGATGCGCATCGGGTCGGTTACCCCGCTGCGGCGGTAATTCTCCTCACCACGGAAATGGGTGTTGCTGTCGGAGAAGATGATCTTGGCACCTCCCGAGCTGACTCTTTTGCCGGTACCGGCACGAATCCTGAAAAAGTCGTGCCACCTCCTCACCAGTTCCATGGCAAACGAGTCCTGGTTGCGGTTGTAAGAGCTGGCATTCTGGTCTTTGTAGAGCGGGCCATCCCCATCCTGATGATAGGGGTAGGAGTAATTATCCCAATATTTTCGCAATGCCTCGTCCCTGCAGTACTCTGTGGCCCACATGGGTTTCCCGGCACTCTTGTTGATATAGAGCATTTCGCCGCCCCATTCCGCCTGTTTGCTGTCGAGCATCTCCCGCGAACCGATGGCACGTCCCCCATAGGGATCATATGTGTCGCGCACGGTAATCATCTCAGCCATATGTGCCTCACTGATCGATTCGTTGCCACACTCGTAAAAAAGAATGCTGGGGTTGTTCCGGTTGTAGATGATGGCATCGCGCATCAGTTCCACCCGCTGTTCCCAGCGCCGGCCCTCCACATCGCTTTCCGCATCACCCGCAGGCATGACCTGTATCAGTCCTACCCGGTCGCACGACTCCACATCCTGTTTCCAGGGTGTGACATGCATCCAGCGCACCAGGTTACCGTTTCCTTCTACAATCATGCGGTTGCTGAAGTCACTCAGCCAGGCTGGGACAGACATCCCTACAGCCGGCCATTCGTTGCTGGTACGCTGTGTATACCCCTTCAGTTGTATCACCCGGTCGTTGAGCCAGACCATGCCATCAGCGAAACGTGTCTTGCGAAAACCGGTGCGGGTGGTGACCTTGTCAACCGGTTGGTTGTCCACGAAGAGCGTGGTATGCACGTTGAAGAGGTAACCATATCCCCAGCTCCAGAAGTGCAGGCCATTCACCCTGCCGGATACTTTAGCCATGATGGTTTCACCCGGTTGCACGGTGATCTCTTCACCCGCAACCTCATAAATCATTTTGCCAGCCATATCCTCGATGGCCATCCCATAGCGGAATGTGCGAGGACTGTCGTACTCATTCCTGATTTCAGACGCTGCAAAAATGTGAGCACTTCGTTTGCTTACATTGATCTCCCGTGCATAGATATAGGTACCGGTGGTCTGCAGGTTGCTGTAGAGCGGCAGTGTTTGATAGAGTTTGTTGGTGACATGCAGATAGACATTCTTGGGAATCCCGCCGTAGTTGGCATTGAAATTGCGGTCGTTCCACTGATACCGCTGATTGGTGGCACGCTCCCGGTATTCCCATGAGTTATCGATGCGCACGGCCACCACGTTCTCACCGTTGAGGTTGACATGATCGGTGATGTCGAATCCGGCTGCCATCACCCCATTTTCGTGGAGGCCAACCGACTTGCCGTTGATAAAAAACTCGCCCCCAAAGCGGATGCCTTCAAACTCCAGGAACACCTTTTTCCCCCGGTCGCTTTTCGGAAGGCGGAAATGTTTCCGGTACCAGACAATGGTGTCGGTATGCCTGTCGATGGCTACCCGGAATGCTTCGTCTTCGTTGAATGCGTGCGGCAGGGTGATTTTCTTCCATGCAGCATCGTTCAGCTTCGGGTCATTTCCGTTATCGAGATCTCCAATATGTAACAGCCACTGGCTGTTTAAATTGTATTTTACTCTGTCACTTTCTGCCTGATCTGACTTCGCCAACAGCGAAACGGAAAAAGTGAAAATAAAAAAAAGTAAAAAAAAACGTTTATGTTGTCTCTTCATCATTGATTAGTTTACCATATGAGTAGGCGTTTGTCAGGGTGTGAACCCTTTTAGTTCCCTGATGGTCACCGGCCCAAGCAATCCTGAAGGTACTACCTCCCAGATGTCAAATTTGGTGGGCTGGTAGGTGATGTTTACAAAGTTGATTTCATGGAAGATCCGCCACTCCACACCCCTTCGGTCATAGTCGGCAATGCGGTTGGCAGGCAGGTTGGTCACATCGATTTCGATCTTGTTCTCTCCCTCCTTTAACAGGGAACCGATTCTGGTCTCGAAGGGCGCGGCATAGAGCGTATCTGCACCCTCTCCGTTGATGCGCACCACCGCACTTTCGCGTACATCTCCCAATGAAAGGAGATACTCCGCTGCCGGATTTTTGTGGATCTCAAAGGTGAGGCTGTAGCGACCGGTTCCCATGTTTCGTTGCGGGTCATCATGTCCCAGTTCGGTCCACGAGAGGAGGCTGTCGAGGGTAAAAGTCCCTTCAATGGCAGGCTCACTCTCAATGAAGCTCAGTTGCCATCCCCGATCCAGTTGTAGGGCCTGATCAGCAGGCTCATCATAATTCCACTTTTCTGCCTTAACCGGATAGTTGAAGGTTTTTATGATCATCGATTCACCCGGTTTGAGTTGCAGGTAGATATCGGTTCGTTCGTTGTTCTTGCGCAATGCAGCAACACCTTTTCTTCCGTTCATCGGATCAAAGAGCATGGCGCTTTCGGCGTTGACACCCAGTGTGACCCATCCATCTACAGGATTGTTCTGCAGCATCGCAAGGAAATAAATGTGCCCTTTCTCGTGCTTTCTTCTCACCAGCTGACCGCCCAGCTCATGAACAAACTGTTCCCTGCTTTCATCCCAGCGGGAGAGCATCTCGCTGTAATCACTGCCGGTGATCACGGTGCCTTTCCCCATCTCATATTGACCGGTTGTTTCGAAGCTTTCCACCTGCGGCAAACTGGCGAGGAGATCACGGAGCTGCTCCCTGTGTTTATCCAGTTCATATAGACCCGGCACATCAGAAGGATAATGTTCCGAAAAGAGAATGGTGGCTCCCTGTTCAATCAGCCGGTTGATCTGCTGCATCGTTGCCAGCGGGATCTGTTTCACTGCCGGCAGGATCAGCGCTTTGTAGGTTGTGCCTCCTTCCGTTTTCAGCAGACCCTTTTCCACTGTTGTGGTCTGCAGGAAACGGTCGGAGATGTAGTCCAGGTCGAATCCGCTCTGCATGATCCTGTCCACCGCATCGCCGAAGTCGGGAAGCCGTTCGCGCATACCATGGATGGCAAAAGTGGTGAAGAAAGGGCCCCGCTGTTCATGCCAGATGTCATATATCGGCAGGTAGAGCAGGAAATCGTTGTCGGGCTGTCCGCTTTGCAGGAATGACTGTATCCGGGTGATGTAGTTGAAAAAAACAGGTGCATCTTTCCAAAAAGGATTGGTGGGTGACATATCTATCGAAGCGTAGAACTTCCATCCCGGCCATGCCGCCTCTTTGGGAGAGTAGGTGGTGCCGTGAAAGAAGATACGGTTCACACCGGAGGTAAACATCTGGTCGATCTCCGGCTTGCACTGTGAGAGCGATGTCCTGAAGTGCTCCGTGAGCCAGGTGAATGTCTCGGACGAGGTGTATCTCTTTCCTGTAATGTGCGCTGCGGAAGAGGCATATTTGAGGATTGTGGGATCACTGTCGTTCTCTTTGCGTATGCTGTCTTTTCTCAGTCCGGGGATGTCAAAGTCGGTGATGCCGAACGATTCACATTCTGGTATATCGACTGCAGCGTAGAGGTCAATCAGGTTGGCCGGCGACCCGTGTGCTTGGTTCCGTGTCTTTACTCCGTGACCATGTGCCCATTCGGTCCAGGGGATGGTGAAGTTTTCCAGCAGGATCTCACCTACGGTCTCGCGATAATCGGCTATGACTCTTGCCGATTGTTCGGTTGCACCGTTGGCCAGCAGATCGGGGAGATAATCCTGCAGTTTGTAATTTCTTCGTTTTTCAAACTCATCCAGCAGGGTGGGAGTCCAGTCTGCCCCATAAACCTCATAGGAATCATTGAAGAAGGTGTTCGGGAATGGGATACCGTTTTCTGCAAAAGCCTTGTCGAAACGTTCCAGATAGCGTTTCACCGCATCCTTGTCCAGGTGGTCGAGCACGTATCCTTCCCCGCCGGGGGCTGCCCGCTTCACTTTCTGTCCTGTTTTTCCGATAAAAAGAGCAATCACTTTCCAACTTTTGCCTTCAGGTGCACTCCAGTTCAGTTTGCCTTTTTCATCTACTTTGTCGGTGAGGTCCAACACCTGGCCTCCTTCACTGTAGGCCATCAGTTTCTCCAGACGGGCCACTGCTTTTTGCCGTTCCTCTGTCACTTCAACAGGTTCCAGGAGAGATTCACCCCCCAACAGGCTATATTCACGAAAGAGTGCTCTGGTGGCTGCATCCTCCACACTCACATCGGGTCCCCCGAAAGGCCATCCTGTACCGTTGTTCATGTCAACCCCCATTCCCAGGCGTGATGCTTCGGCAATGGTAAAGTCGAGCATATCCATCCACTGTGGGGAGAGATACTGTATGCAATGGTTTTCTCGTCCTTTTACCCCATAGATGGGCGTTATTTCCACGCCGCCAATACCGGCTTCACTCAGCGCTTCCAGGTTATAGGTAAGGTTTGCCGAATCCACATCGTTGCCCATCCACCACCAGCGGGTCCAGGGTTTCTGTTCATTAGTCTGTTCAGGCCAGTTGGTATCTGCAGCACGGTTGTTGCATCTGGCAAGCAGCATTGTGAGCGTTGTGAACAAAAGTGCAATTTGCTTTTTCATTTTCAGGTTTTTTATTTATCAGTTGTAGATTGTTACAAACCGACTCCTTTTAATTCATCGGGAGCGTCTTTTGTTTCAATGGAGAGCCGTTCCCCTTCTTTTCGGGTCAGGTCTTCAATAAGCGACAGCTTTAGCTCATACTCGGGATGAAACAGATGGGAATTCATATATTGTAGGATGGAGTAGTAGAGCTGGTTGGCAACGGGCCTGTTTTGTGGATCGCTTCGCAAGTCGGCACTGCAAATGATGATGCGACCTTTCCCAATGCGGGCTTCGAACAACATTCCCAGTTTTCGGTTGATAAACCAGGTGTCGATTGGCTGAACAAGCGGTTGGAAGTCGGCCGGGAAATTGCTCAACTCCATCACCTGGGCTTTGTGAATCAGCTCCCACCATTGTAATCCCGTGTAGTAATCAGTGGGGAACTCTCTGAATATGGGATGATAATCGTTGACAAGCGTTCCAACCGTATGGGGAGGGCGCATCTTGAACCAGGAGGTATTCCAGAAGACAGGGGTCATGTACTGTACCACCTCTTTGCCTTGTTCCACCTTGTCTGCCAACAACAGAAGCACTATGCCACCCTTGTTGAGAACCTCCTTTGCGGTATCGTCGATCCGGTCTGTAATGTGGACATCCTCGTTCTCTACCGGTGGCAACAGGGCGGGATAGACCCAGAAATCCCAGTTGTTGGTGATCTCCGTACCCTCAAGCCAAACGGTAAGGTTCAGCTTCTGTGCTTTGCGGATCGGGCTCAGGGGCAACGAGATGCTGCCCAGGTGCTGCGCGTTGCCCAACTCGATATCAGCTGGCGGTAGCGCTCCCTGTGCAACGGTTAGGCCCTCCGGATCGCTGACCGACCAGCGTATTACGCTTTGTGGCAACCTTTCTTTCCCGAAGTGGGCAACCTCGATGTCGGCAGTAAAGGTTTCGTTGTTTCTGAAAACAAACCGATCCATTTTGGAGAGTAGTACCGTAGGAGCGCAGAACTGTCGGAATTCCTCAGCATTGATATAGCCTTTCTCTTCCCAGAATGCATTCAACACCCCTACCAGCGCGGTGCCCTGACCGGAGTAGTCGTTCAGGCTAAGCAGCTGAAATCCTGCGTATCCGGGCGTGCGAAGTGTTCGCTCGATCTCATGTTTGTAAGAGAGTGCCTGTAATTTGCCGGAGGCCATCAGGAACCGGGCACTCTGATCACCCATGTTGCGGTCTTTGAGATCCTGCCGGAACAGTTCAAAGTTGCGGGCTCTCATCACCCCGGTATAGCGGTCAATTTCCCTGAAATCGGGGAAGACACACCATTGACCTGTTTCGTGTGAAACAAAAGGCTGCCGTACCGTATCGATCTGAGCGGTGAAGTCGGTACGGGAGTCGGGCAGCCGATTCCACTCCAGTCCACGTGCTCCCGCTTTCACATGATACTGGTTCCTGGGCTGCCAGGCCCAGCTCCCTCCAACAGAGGCACCGGTATAAACCCTGCGGGGATCAGTCTCTTTCCAGTAGTCGACAAAACGGCTGACCCAGGGTACCCATCGTCCGCGAGGCTCGTTGCCGATCGCGAACATGCAGAAAGAGGGATAATTGCCATATTGTTTCACGATCCGTTTGGCTTCTTCCCAGAGGTAGTCATCTACCGGGCGGCCGTCACCAAGTGAAGTGCCATGGTTGGGCCAGCTGGGGCCTTCGGGCTGGAGGTAAAATCCTACCAGATCGGCCGCCTCCATGGCTGCTTCGGGAGGACAGTAGGAGTGAAAGCGCATATGATTGAGTCCGTAGCTGCGGCAGATACGGAATACCCTTACCCATGACTCCACATCCATGGGGGCATAACCGGTCAGCGGGAAGACACAGTTCTCCACCGTGCCACGCAGCATGGTTTTTCTTCCGTTCATAAAGAAATATTTTCCATCGATGGTAAACTCACGCATGCCGAAACGGGTCTCTTTGATATCCTTTCCATGAGTTGTGGTTAGAGTGGCAGTAAGGCGATACAGGTTTGGATCAAACTCATCCCAGGTAAGAAAGTCGTTTCCCATTGGCAGCTCCATTTCCACCGTGGTGGTTTCGTTGCCTGCCATGAATGATTGGGAGACAGGCGCTATCCGGTCAGTTTTTTCACTGTTGAAGCTCTCTGCCTCCAGCCTGATGGTACCGGATACCTTGCCATCAAGATTGATCTTTACAATGGCTCTCTTACCCTGCAGATCGGGATAGACCTGCAAATCCTCAATGTAGGTCTTTGGCCTCGACTGCAAAGCAATTTTCCCCACAATCCCATTCCAGTTGCCCTGTGTCTGGTCGGTGATGCTGTGGGAATCTTTGCCTACATCGATTGATTTTGTCCGGTTGTCCACACGGATGGTGATCCTGTTGCTGCCAGGCGTCAGATAATCGCTGATCTCATATTGATGCGGCACCGAAAGTGAGTTTTGCATGCCCACCTCCCTGTTGTTGATACAGAGGAGGGTCTCTGTGTGGGGGCGCTCCAGAAAGAGGAATACTCTTCTTCCTTTCCAGTCGGAGGGGATGGTGACCTCTTTCTGATACCATGCCGCCCCCACATAATATTTCACCGGGGTCAGCCAAAAGGGGAGTTTCAGGTTATCCTCCGCACGATATTTTTCCAGTCGCGGGTTGAAAAAAAAGGAGCTGTCATAAATGCTTGCGGTCCACTGTGTATGAAGCGTTACATCATCACCCTTGCGGTTTTCTGCCATTGAACCGGGCAGATAGATTTCATCGGCCAATCTTTCGGAGAACCATTTCTCCGCAACTCCCCTGTCCTCCCTGTCAATCTGGAAGCGCCAGTTGCCCGACAGATCTTTCTCAATCCCCTGTCCGGTGAGCAAGGAGATGTTCAATATCAACGCCGACTGGATAAGAATGTGTTGGATAAGTGATTTATTTCTCATGATTTGTCAATTCCTTGATGTTATTCCACTCTTTACTGCTGATACGAAAAGCGGTCCCATGCCGGGTCCCTTTGGGGAATGTGATCTGCTCGGAGACATCCTCCCATACAAGGCCATCCCGGGAGCGTATGGCTCCATATTTTTTCTCCGTGTACTTGTCGAAGTAGACATAGATATACTCTCCAACACGGAGCGGTGAGGGACCTTCTGCCCAGACATCACCGGAGATGTTTTCAGAGACGGTCACGGGAAAGCCCTTTTTCAGGTCGTCCGTAAAGACTACCCTCAGGTTTTTTTCTGCCGGTGCCGAGTTTTCGTTTTTAACGATCATTCAGTATTTTCCATCCTGCCGGATGATGGCCGCATCAATCACACTAAAGCCGGGGTCGAAGAAGAGTTTCGTATCGCTGAATGTCACAAAGTCTCTCGTGGTGACCGCATACTGACGGTGGTTCAACCCTTTCTCCCGTTCGGAAGTGGCGATTTCCGGAAACTTCCCGGGCACTGTGGAGGCCCAGACAATGTAGAAGAGATCATCCGCTTCGTCATAGAAGAGCTCTGGTGCCCAGCTGTTTCTGGTTTCCGGTTCGTGGGCCATTACCGGGATGGTGCGCTGTTCCGACCAGTGAATCAGGTCCGGCGAGGAGGCATACCCGATGTGGCGATCCCACCAGCCGGTGGTCCACACCATGTGAAACAGTCCGTCTTTACCGCGGGTGATGCTCGGATCACGCATCAGCCGGTCTTTCCCCACCATTGGTGTCAGGAGAGAAACTCCGTTGTTGAGCAGCTTCCAGTTCAATCCGTCGCAGCTGTATGCCAGGTGCAGGCCATCCTGACCGTTCCCGGTGAAGTAGGAGAAGAGGTAGACATCACCCTCTTCCGTAAATGAAACCTCCCTGCTTTCCGACACCTGCACCGGGAGGTTGTCTGCCGACCGGATATCGATCTGCTCCATCTGCCAGTTTTCCGCATGCTTCACCGATCCAGCTTGTTCTGCGTTGATCGTGATATCATGCAGGCTGAAATGCTCCATCCTGGATTGTTCGCTTCCCTCCACGCTTAGGGCTCTTCTTGCCTTATGCACGGTGATGCCGGAAAAATGAATGTTGTGGAAGCGGGGTATCCCCAGTGCTGGGGGATCGACCGTTTCCAGCATTTTCACCCAGTGCGGCGGCAATTCTTTCCCCTCATACTCTTTGGGCAGCGCCGAGTAACTGTAGGCTGGATTCCAGTTCATGGTGGCTTCGATGGCGGTGCCTACCTCTTCCATCACGATATCTTTCAGATAGATATGTTCGGTGGTGCCTCCCCTGTTCATTGCCGACTTGAAACGGAGTCCCACTGATGTACCCTTTGCCCTTAGATCATGTGCCAACACGTAGCGAATGCCGCCTGAGGTCTCGCTGCCACAGGTAAACAGGCCCCCACCGGCGTGGGATATGCAGTTGCGAATCACCACATACTCGGTGGGGCGGTTTACCCGCAAACCGTCGGCATCGCGACCCGCCTTGAGGCAGAAGTTGTCGTCGTTGCAGTCGATGTCGCAGTTTTCCACCAAGATGTGCGAGGAGGAGTCAATATCGATCCCGTCGGTGCTGGGACCATGCCCTCCGATGTTGTTGCGCACGATCACTCCGTCGACGGTGCAGTAGCGGGAGTAGAGGAGGTGGATGGTCCAGAAGCCGGCTCGCTTGAAGGTGACCTCCCTCACCGTGACGTCTTCCGCTTCCGATACCAAGAGTGTGCGCGGACGTTTGCAGTCGTAGTCGACAATCCATCTCAGGCCTTTTGCCTCGTAGGCCCTTCTCATCTCCCAGTAGTTGTCCCAAAAGGGCTTCCCCTGTCCGTCGATCTCTCCCTTACCCGAGATCATCACATTCTTCTCCCCAATCACGTTGATCAGTGCCGAGGGCCATTCCATCTCAATCCCTGCCACGCGTGTAGGGATATCGGGGTAATCCTCAATCTTCTGGCTCCCCAGCAATGTGACACCTTCCGGGATGATCAGATGTACCCCCTCTTTCAGATAAAGGGATCCGGTAAGGTAGTTGCCGGGGGCAAAGGTGACGATGCCACCCCCTGTTTTCGAACAGGCGTCAATTGCTGCCTGTATTGCTTTGGTATTCATTGTGGTACCATCCGCAACAGCGCCGAAAGATGCCACATTAAATCTTTCATTTCCTTGCGGTTCGCTGCGGGCTCCCACATCTTTCGCCCAGGTGAGGTCTCTGATATCGAATCCGGCGTTGACGGCAAGCGGAAATGTCAGTAATGCAATAACCAGGAGTCTCTTAATCTTCATTTTTTGCCGTTTAACTTCATGATTTCAACGGCCGTATGGATGATCAGCCCCAATCCGTGCTTCTCGTTGTCGCCGACCGGACGGTTGAAATAAAAAGGCAGATCGTTGCTGATGCCCGTTCCCACACAGACGTTCGTAAACCGGCCGTCCGATGTGATCTCGTTCTCCTTTAATGCTTTCCACCCTGCTCTGGCAATACTTCCGTAAGAGGAATCAATCCAGCCGTTGTTGATGGCTTTGGCAATGCCATAAATGTACATTGCCGTAATCGACGACTCATCATAGGAGTCACTCTTATCCAGCAACTGGTTCCACATGCCGTTTGCATTCTGCCAGCGGGAGGCGCCCACGATCTGTTTCTCCAGCATCGCAATCAGCTCCTTCCGTTGGGGATGACCGGTCGGCATTGCTTCAATCAGGTCGGCCAGTGAGATGGTGATCCAGCCGTTCGCTCTTCCCCAGTGAGCCACGCCGTTACGATCAAGGTCGGAATAGTAACAGTGATAATAGAGCCCTTTTATCTCATCCCACAGATAGCTGTCCATCTGGATAAGCTGTTTCGCAGCTTCATCAAAGTAGCGATGATCCCCCGTGAATTTGCCCATTCGTGTCAGGAAAGAGGTGGCCATATAGGCATCATCAGCCCACACGGTCATCTCTCGTGGAAAAGTGCGGCTCAGTGTGCCGTCTTCCAGGCGGTCCTGACCGTTCATGATATGGTTTGCAGCTTTATTGATATAATCCAGATATTCCGGTTTATTCTCCAGTTGATACACTTCGATTACGGCTGCTCCCATGGCACCGCAGTCGTCCAGCTCCTTCATGTTCCAGAGTTGTCCGAATGGCCAGTGCCAGTGCTTCCGGTCGTAACGGAATCTCTCCTTGAAGTAGGTATAATTGTCAAACCCAAATGCCACATGATTTTTGGCATAATTGATATATTTCTCTTCGTTGAGGTATTTTCCCAGCTTGATCATGGCCATATCCAGCACGCCATTCGAATAGTGCCATTCGGTGAGCGGACTTCTGAATTTTACCTCTTTCCCTTCCGGTATCTCTTTTGTGCTGTTATACACGGTGCCGTCACCCACTCCCACGAACTGAGTGACAGGTTGTTTCAGGATGTTGTCGGCGATGGCTCTGACCGCCTCCTCATCTGTTCGTTGCTGAGCGGTAAGTGAGCCGGCGATCAGTATCAGAAGAGTGATTGTTGTGATATTTTTTCTCATAGGGTTCTCATCATTGGTTTATATATTAATTTCCTTCCGGTTTTGTAAGGGAATAAAAAGGTGTCGGAGAGAGAAAGAAGTTGTCCGGATCATCGGGATGAGCCGGATTGAAAGAGGGTACATCCTTGCGAATATATTCTTTGATTGGAATGTTGTTGTCGGTAATCCCTTTGATGATGCACCTTGCCAGTTGATCTCCCCCATAAGCATTGAAATGTGTGTTGTCTGCCAATGCTTCTGTCTGTCCTGGAAAAGTGCCAGCGGGGTAGTGCACAAAAGCCCTTGTCGATTGTTCCGGTCCCCAGACCTCATAGAGGATCTTGCTCATTGCATTCAGGTCGATCAGCGCCACCTGCTCCTGCTTTGCCACCTGTCTCATTGCATCAGGATATTCACCCAATGTGTTGATAATTTTGTTGTTCTCGTCGAACCGTCTCCTGTGCATAGGTGTGACCAGCACCGGTATACCTCCTTTCTCCCGTGTTCCGGCGATCATTTGCCGCAGGCTCACGCTGTAGCTTTCGTATGGTCCTTTACCGGGCCCGGTTTGTTTTTGGTCGTTGTGCCCGAATTCGATGAAGAGCCAGTCGCCCTGTTTCATCTTTGTCAGGATCTTGGCAAAGCGTCCCGCTGAGATGAACGAGTTTCCCGCTTCGCCCGACTCGGCATAGTTGGCCACAGCGACCCGGTCGTCGAGAAACTGTGGGAGTATCTGCCCCCATCCGCACCATGGCTCGTTGTCCTGATCGGTGACGGTGGAATTGCCGGTCAGGAAGAGGGTGGGGACGTCCGCTTTCTCGATCTTCAACTCCAGCAACCCGGGTCGCTTGCCGTTGATCTCGAGGGTGAGCTTCTCGTCCCAGTTCAGCTTCCCGATCTCACGTGGTTTGAGCCTGACCGACCGCTCCTCCGTGATGCGGGGATTGCGAATGTTTACCACGAAAGAGTGTGTGACTGTACCCCCTGCCTTGGTCTCCACGTTGGAGAGCATCAGTCGCCGCGATTCGGATCGGAGGGTAGCGTGGGTATCACAATGTTGGTTACCCAGCACGACCGTGACCCGGTAGTTCCCCTCCGCCAGCTCTACCGAGAAGAAGAAGGGCTCCTCCCCCTTGGGTGCGCCGATCAGGTCATACCCAAAAGGTGAATCTTTGCCGTAAAGCGTAGTTCGGCTCACCTTCCGATACCCCTCCCTGTTGCCTTCACCGAAGTAGAACTTGTAATCCTCCGCGCTTGCTTCTGTTGTAATGAAAGCCAATAGTGCGGGCATGATCAGCCGGCAGAAGATTCTTTTTCTGTTCATTTCTTTTAAACCTTGCACTGCTTTATGGCATGTAAAAAAGTTCTTTTAGGGGGATTGATACCGGCGAGTTGTCGGGATTGGTCTCCATGATATCGGCCATGTAGGCCCACCATTTCTGTACGATCTCCAGCTGGCCCAGATCCTGTGAGGATCCATCGCCCTCACTTTTCTGCACGGCAAAAAGTATATTGGTCTCTTTATCCCAGAAGATCGAATAATCTGAAACACCTTCCTTTTTCAACAATTCGCGCATCTCAGGCCAAAGCTCTTTGTGTCGTTTTTCATACTCTTTCTCACAACCCGGTTTCAGGTACATTTTAAATGCATTTCGTTTCATATGATTTTATATTTTTTATGGTGTATGGAATTCGCTGTAATCTTGTTTATCTGTTTGAATGATTAAACTGTTCGTTTTCTACTGGAATGGTTTTTTTACTGTTTGAGGTATTGATTCAGTTGAAAGTCCGGTATCGCCTGAATACCTTCAATCAAAATCTTGCCAAACAGCAGTGCACCCTCGCGTGAGGTGTGTACCCGGTCCTTGAAGAGTGCGTTGGTCTGATCTTTGCCCAGCGCCTCACATTTTGAGGCGATGAGGTCGTTCAGGTCGATATAGAGCACGCCCTCCTCTTCTGCCACCTCTTTCGACCATTTTCCATAGGTGTCACTGTTCCGGATCATCCTGTCGCCCTCCCAGCTGTTACCGGGTGTATGCGAAAGAACCACAGGTATTGCTCCCCTGGCTTTGGCCTGACGGATATACATCCGCAGGTAGTGCCCATAGGTAAAGACCTCTTCATGTCCACCGTTTCTTTCCATGATCACCCATTGCGATTCGTTGCCGGTACCTTTCAGGGACGCCCTTGCTCTCCCGGTGTTAAGCGGCCCGCCATCGTTGTGGCCGAACTGGATGAAGAGGTAGTCACCTTCACGGATGCCGGAGAGAACCTTTTCCCACAGCCCCTCGGTGATAAAGGTGCGGCTGCTCCTTCCTCCCAGTGCATGGTTCTCTACCGTGATGCGGGTGGTGTCAAAAAACTGTTCGAAGAAAGAGCCCCAGCCCCACTGATCGTTGTCGCCCTTGCCGCTGCCATTCTTCACGGTGGAGTCACCGATCAGGAAAATCACGGGATTGTTCTTTTTCCTGCTGCTGCCGGAGATGATCTGATCGGTGCGGCCTCCCAGGCTGAAGATCGCTGCAGGCGTGGTCTGCTCCGTCTGGTAGAACTGTACCGCGTTGTCGTTCATCCGGGGAAAGAGGTTGTTCAGCAGGCGAATCATCTCCGCACCTGCCCAGATGGCCGGTCCGTAGCCGTGTGCCGCATACACGCTAGTGGGGCGACTGTAGTAAAAGGCGGGGTCGAATGCCATGCCGGTACCCACGCAGGTACTTTCCACCTGTCCCTGCTGGTTTATCTTTGTAGCGACGGCGTTCCAGCCGAGCGTGGCGACCGGACCGTAGATCACGGGACTGATCCATCCCTTGTTGATTGCGTGAGCGATACAGTAGACATAGATGGCGGTAGCGGAGGTCTCCAGGTAGGAGTCATTCCTGTCGAGCAGCTGATGCCAGAAGCCATCGCCCGATTGGAGGGCGGCCAGGCCGCTGATATGCGATTTCAGGAGTTCAAGGATCTCGTCTCTTCCGGGGTGGCTTGCAGGCAGTACATCCAGCGTCTCCACCAGCGTGAGCAGTGCCCAGCCGTTGGCTCTTCCCCAGAAGAAACTGGACTGCCGGTCGGCTGCCTCCACCCATCCATGGCGGAAGAGTCCCTTCTCTTCCACGAACATCTTTTCCCTGAAAAGGGAGATCTGTCTGACCGCCTCGTCGAAATAACGGCTTTCACCGGTCATTGCACCCATCTGTGCGATGGCAGGGATGCTCATGAACATGTCATCGAGCCAGACAGTGTTCATCTGCGGCCGTTTCCGGGCAAAGGTGCCATCGTGCAGCCGGTACTCGTAGTGCATGATGTAGTTCATATAGTTGGCAATCACCGGTTCCAGTTCCAGCCCGGATTCGATGCGTGAAGCCTTGATCATGGCGGCGCACATGGCGCCTGCGTCGTCGAGTGCCGCTGGTTTGAGTATCTGCCGCATCTGTGGATCGGAGGAGCCATAATCTCTCAGCACCTTTTCGAATGCCGGCCTGATCTCTGAGATAAAGCGAAAGCGATCCGTCACGTATGTTTTGTATCGCTCGTCGCCGGTTACTTCCGCCGCTGTCAGCATGGCTGCGTAGGTGACCCCCCACTCGTAGCTCGAGAGACGGAAATCTCCTTTTTTCAATCCGCTATGCTGATCAATCTGATCGGTTGTTTTGATCTCCTTCCCGGTCTGGTTGTTGACCAGTGTGGCGGGCGTCACCTCCCAGAGATAAGCCAGGATACGGTCCAGATCCTGTTTGATGGCTTCTGTCTTCGGAACGCCGTAGGGAATATTGTAATCGGATTCCATCAGGTGCAACGGGGTGTTGAAGTCGTTCACCTGTTCTTTCTTGTTCTGTGCATTTGTGGGAAGCAGCACAAAAATCAACAAAAGAAAAAGAGGAATAAGCGTTTTTTTCTTCATCTGGGTTATTGATTTAAAAAGTTGATTGTGACTGTGTCTTTGAGCAGGCAACCTCTGTAGGTAACTTCCAGCTCCATCTTGGTGGGATTGACTGATTGCAATTCTTCCTTTCGGATGGTAATTGCGGGGGTCGTTTTTCCGTTCGACCACCGATAAGAGTCGTAGGGCATGGCTGTTTGCAGGGTGATCTTGTCGGAAGATGTTTCAATCACATTGTCATGAAATATCTTTTCCAGGTCGCTACCGAAGTAAAGTCCCGTTTGTGTGGGCTGGTTGTATGCTACATTCTGGGTTGCCACGTTGATCCTGTAGACAGGGTCCTGCATAAAGGTATGGAACCGGTAGCGGGTTTCATGGGGTGAGATGTAGATGCGCAGGTTCCTGTTGTCTTTGGTTCTCAGAATCACCTCCTCCCGCCAGTCACCCACGATGTCGGCGGCCAGCACTGGCGTAGATTTGGTACCGTTGTTTCGCACACAGTCATCGCAATTGAAAATCCGGTCGGCGACTCCTGTCACGGGGTTGTATTTGCTGATCTGTGTTCCGTTGAGCAGTTCCCTGCTCAGGTCCCCGTCCCACCAGCAGGCCATGTTGACGGAGATGCCCTGTATGGAGGGGTTGACTACTTCTCCTTTCATGTTCCTGATGCCAACGGAGGCGAGCGACCACATCTCCACCCCTCTGACGTTGGGATCGATATCCGCCGCCAGGGCACGACCTACATCGGTGTTGCTCTTCACCTGAAAGATCACCTCGCCGGTTGCCGCATCGCGAAAGGAGGAGCCGTCACGTTTGTTCTCATGGCAGTCCCACACCTGCAGCTTCTTGCTGGAGGGGTCAAATGCCGTCAGATGCATCGCGTCACCATGTCCCATCCCGGTGCTGTACAATCCGGTGCCGTTGTCGTCGATGGCGCAGGAACCGTAGATGATCTCATCACGCCCGTCGCCGTCCACATCACCCACCCTGAGGTTGTGATTGCCCTGTCCGGCGTAAGCCTCATTACCGGGTGTATCCGAATCAAAAACCCATCTGTTTGTGAGTTCTCCGTTGCGCCAGTCGAAAGCAGCCAGGACTGTTCTGGTATAATATCCCCTGCACATCACCACGCTTGGGTATTCACCATAGAGATAAGCCACGGCAGCCAGAAAACGATCTGATCTGTTGCCTTTTGCATCACCCCATGATTCAGGATTACCTCTCGCCGGGATGTAGTCTATTGTTTGCAGGGCTTTACCGGTTTTACCTTCAAATACCGTCAAATATTCGGGCCCTGATAAGATCCGTCCCTTGTCGTTGCGATAATCGGCTTCCGGATCGCCGATCACACGGCTGGTGCCGTCGATGGTTCCGTCGCCTGTTTTCATGACCAGCTCGGCTTTATTGTCGCCATCAAGATCAAAAACCATGAATTGCGTGTAGTGCGCTCCTGCCCGTATGTTTTTCCCCAGGTCTATCCTCCAGAGCTGTTTTCCGTTGAGCTTGTAACAATCGATATAGACATTGCCCGTATATCCGTCGTGTGCATTGTCATGGGCATTGGAGGGATCCCATTTGAGGATGACCTCGTATTCACCGTCCCCGTCAACATCGCCCACACTCGCGTCGTTGGCATGGTATGAATAGTTCTGTCCGGAAGGTGTTATTCCATCAGAAGGAATATTCAGGGGAATATTTAAATAACCATGGGGAGCATTTTTTTCCAACACGTACCACGCGACTATTTGATTGTTTTTCTGACGGGTGGAATTGATGATTCGCAGTTCGTAATTCAACTTCTTTTCAGGAGCATGTGTATCTTTGAAAAAGGTGGCATTCCGCACCGGAGTGTCATTTATTTTTTCACCATTTCTGTATACATTGAAAGATAGATTGGCCGGGTCAGATGAGAGAAAACGCCAACTCAGGTTAACGGTACTGTCATTTTCACGTATTGCCACAAGGCCTCTGCCCTGTTTTTCCATTTTTAGTTTTGTGAGGTCGTAGGCAGGCTGAGCGTATATAACTTCGCAAGTTGAAAACAGAAGGCAAAAGTAAATTAATCTACTGTAAAGATGTCTCATTTGAAAGAGTTTTTAAGAATCAACAGGATAGTATGATATGATAGCAACAAAAATAACGTCGTATCTGTTTGCTGCCCTATATTGGAATCATATACCGGTAACAAATATATAGAAAGATGGAGCCTCATCACTTACAAAAATGATATGAAAGATATGATAATTGATATTTTATGCAGATTACTCCTCCGGTAACGGCCAATTGGGAGATGGTGTACGCATTATCTCCATTTCCCGTTGAAATTCTGCCACTATTTCCGGATATACATCGGCTAAATTGCGGGACTCTGTGATATCATCTTTCAGATTGTACAATTCCAGGGGAGTTCCTTTTTTAACCGAGACAACTTTCCAGTCCCCTTTTCTGGCGGCATACTGTTTCCCGGGAAACTCCCAATATAGCATTCGGTTATCTGTATCAGCCTCATTGCCGTAAAACAACGGGAGAACATTGATTCCATTCAGTTTTTTCGGTGTTTCCGCATCAACGAGTGCGGCCAGGGTAGGGAGCATATCGGGGAAAAAGATCTGATTATCCAATGACTGTGAGGGTACCTTTCCCGGCTGGTTTACAATAAAGGGTACGCGTATGCCTCCCTCATAGAGCAGGGCTTTTTGTCCTCTGAGGATGCCATTACTTTTCAACGTCTCCAATGGCGCCTGAACGGCTGCTCCGTTATCTGAGGTGAAAATAATGATTGTATTGTCCCGAATGCCAAGTTTGTCCACTTCGTCTATCAAACGGCCAATAGCCTCGTCCATATGGGTAATCAGTGAAGCATAACGTTTGGTGTTTGGATCCCAATCCTTATCGTCATACCATGTGGTGTCATCAATCACATAGGGTTCATGCGGTGAATCGTAGGCCAGATACAGAAAGAAGGGGTTGTTGTTCCGGCGGATAAACTGAATTGCCTCTTCGGTGGAGATGTCATTGTTATGGCGCACATGGCGGCCATCTGCATTCTCTTCGATATGAATCAATGAATCATTATGGAAACGATAATAGGGATAATAATAGGGGTCGTTTGAATAGGGTGTGCTGACCAACCAGCCGTAGAATTCATCAAAACCGCGGTTTAAGGGAGTCGCCTCGGGATTGAAACCATCGAGGTGCCACTTATTCACGATACAGCTCCTGTACCCTGCACCTCCTAAAACGCTTGCCAGCGTTGTATCTGTTGGGAGAAGATGCATGCGGCGTATGGTATTGCCGTTTTTAAGGCCTTCGATCCCGCCTGCTGCTGCGAAATTGTCACGTATGGTCGTGTTACCCGTATTCTTGCCGGTCATCAGTGCGCAGCGGGAGGGGGAGCTGACGGCCGATCCTGCATAGGCTTGCGTAAAACGGGTTCCTTTTTCTGCCAGCTTATCGATATTCGGCGTAAGGATATCATTATTTCCATAACATCCCAGATCGCCATATCCCAGATCATCAGCCAGAATAAAAATAATATTGGGCGCTGCCTCATTTTTATCCGACTTAGCTTCACTGCAGCCTGAAATGAAACCGGGAGCAACGCAGATACCCATTGCGGAAAGAAGATTGATTGTTCTCATAATGATACCTATTTTGGAAGAAAGTCATTCCCGGCACAACTGTTGTGGGGCCGGGACTACTTTTAACTCTCATTTTTATCTCTGAAATCGAACCAGAGGTTCATATGTACCCCCTCATCACCGATTTTGATTCGGATGTTAGAGGGTTGACTGTTGGGACCTTGCTGCGATATCGGTTTGAAACTGCGTATGGCCGGGATCTCGTAGAGAAATGAGATATCGCCTTCCGGAAACTGAGGATTTGCATGCCAGTTGGTTTTGTTGTCGGTCGGTTCAGCGGGTGTAAAGATCCGCATAAAGAGGCCATCGCTTCCGCTATATACCGTGAAAGGCGACTCAATGGTGTTGAGCGTGCTCCAGTAGATGTTGCCGTGGTACCCCTTGAACTCCGGATAGACCAGGTTCTCGTAATCGGCCCCGGTAATGGTGTTGTTATAATCCTTTTGCCAGATGCCGTAATTGGCACCTCGGATGCGGTTACGCCATACCCGGTAAGGTCCTCGTCCGAACCACTCCATCCTTGTTACTTTCTCTTCGGGGTAGGAGAAGGTGAAGCCGAAATTTGGTATATTGTCCTCAAAAATTGCCTCGTCGAACCCTACGCCTGCTCTCGCATTGTTGAGTGTCACTGCGTGCATGTTTAACAATCCTGCCGGTGTCATCTCCCATCGAATGGAATCGACCGCACCCTGGTAGAAAGCTGTGAAAACGGCATTATTGCCTTCCTGGCGGTATTTCACCTCTCTGACGCGGGCTTTCATACCTACCGGCAACGGACCGTTGTTGAATGATACAATGCCGTTATTATTTCTTACCTCTGTAATCAGTCCATCCGTTGTGTTGATGCTGACCGTTACGTCCCGGGCAGATAGTTTTACCATGTCTCCTTCCCGGTTAACAGTAGCTTTTCCCTGCTGCGATGCTTGCTCCAGTTGTTTTCGCGTGTACTCCCCGGCGTACCGTATTGGCCAGGTCCATGTGCAAATCTCTTCATTACGATTATCCCACGCCGTTATTTCCAGCATATCACCGTCGAAAAAATTGGCCGGGAGAGTCATCCCGGCCCTGCCGGATTCTCGGGGGGCTATTGGGGGGAGAATGATCTCTCCCGATGCAATCATTTTTTGGCCGGTGCTACCGCTAAGCGGGGAAGGAGCGGTCAGCACCCTGTATTTCATCCGGCAGCTGTTCAGGTTGGAGAAGAGGTAGTCGTTGCGTACAAGAAATTCTCCCCTGAATGAAGGAGTAATAAAGAGTGGTTCGAACTGGATGGGTGCCCAGACTTCCCGAACAGTATAGTAGCTTCCCTCCTTTTGCCGATAGGGACCGAGGATACCGTCGTTACCGTTGGAGCCGTCGGAATCGAGAATTTCTCCCTTGTCGGTCCGTTTCACGGCGTTGTCGGAGAAGTCCCACATGAACCCGCCTGCGAAAAGGGGATGTGAAGTATACCTGTTCCAAAAATCTTCCAGGCCGGCGCCATGCCCCTGGTCATACATGCCGTGCATGAACTCGGTCGGCATAAAGACCTTGTATCCATTGTTGAAGCGGGCCACTCCGGTAAGGTAGGTGGGATAGTGGTGTGTGTCCAGGTTGTCAAAGTCGGCCCAAGCGTGTATCACATGTCTTTTCTGCGGGTCATATTTTCTGAAGAGCGGATCAAGGTCGTAGTTGAAGCCCCCTTCGTTGCCGTTGCTCCAGAGAATGATGGAGGGGTGGTTCACATCGCGGGTAACCAGTGACTTCACCAGTTTGGAGCCAATCTCGGTACCATATGCATTCTGCCATCCCGCCAGTTCATTCACCACAAAAATACCCAGTGAATCACATACATCCATAAAGTGCTTATCGGGTGCATAATGGAAACGTACAGCATTTATATTCATTTCTTTCATCAGCTTCCCGTCCATCAGGCTGATCGCTTTGCTGGTGGTACGTCCCCCGTCGGGATGAAAAGAGTGCCGGTTAATCCCTTTCAGCACCACCTTCGTATCATTTACATAGAGACCGTTCTGAATCCGAAATTCAATGGTGCGGAAGCCTATTCGCTCATTGTGCAGATGGATAACCCTGTTGTTTCTGTCCACGAGTTCCAGTTCGAGATTGTAGAGATTGGGGGTCTCAGTATTCCACGGTTTCACGGAATCCCATTTAAAATGAACCTGGTGCATCGTTCCGGCTTTTAGTGAAGCAGATTGTTTTTTGTTTACTGGTTGTATATCGTTGCCGTATAATTTCAGGGGAGTGATTTGAGCATTCAGCGTGAATCCTTCTTCCAGCGGCGTGGTGAAAACATCCGCGAAAAATGAACCGTCTGCTTTGCCATCCACCGCGATGCGTTCGATATGTACCGCAGGTTTTGCTTCCAGGTATACCGGACGGTAAATTCCGCCGAAAATCCACCAGTCGGCTTTTCGTTCGGCAGCATTTACCAGCCGGTCAGCCGATTCCTTGCTGACCCTTACCTCCAGTTTGTTTTTCCCTATTTTGATCTTATCGGTGATGTCATAGGAGAATCGGTTGAATCCTCCCTGGTGCACCGCTCCCGCCAGGGTGCCGTTCACAAAGACCTCTGTGTCGGTCATCACACCCTCAAAAACGATGGTCACCTGTTTCCTTTTCCAGTCGGAGGGGATGCGAAACGTCGTGCGGTAGATACCCGTCTCGGTGGAGGGCTTGCCCCCTCTGATGGTGTACCAGCGGCCATAGCTGTACTCTCCGAAACCCTGTAACTCCCACTGGGATGGTACTTCTATTTTCGA
Source organism: uncultured Proteiniphilum sp. (assembly GCA_927407015.1). GTDB lineage: Bacteria > Bacteroidota > Bacteroidia > Bacteroidales > Dysgonomonadaceae > Proteiniphilum. Next base: position 139,527 of record CAKMJT010000001.1, read on the forward strand.
CCATTTCCGGCTGTTCATGCCGTCACTACAGTAAAAATCCCATGTTTTGGTGTCTCCCAGTCCTGTACCGGAGAGATAGAACGTTTCTGTCTGTTGAGCTGACACTTTAAAGGATAGAAACAGAAGCAGTAGCAATGTCAGTTTTTGCATT
>CAKMJT010000002.1 GCA_927407015.1 uncultured Proteiniphilum sp.
TCTAATAATATCTATAGGCACTCTAATAATACACTAACAATTTACTGGAGATCCCGACGTTGTCGGAATAAGAAATTAGCTGAAATCTATGGGTACAAATGCTCCGGAATAATCAAGGGGTAGTTATTCGGGTGCTTACAATGGGGTGTTGAGAAATAAGAATAAATTGATTTGATGTTATCTAAAGTACACTGTTGCTAACAAAAAGTCTTTCAATAATTAAATTCGATTATTTTTGGAATCTTATTGATTGTAAAATAGTCATGTTCTATTCGGTTTTTATAAACTTTTACTATTCTAATTCCAGGAGAATTATTTCCTAGTTGTTTCCCTGCTGAAGACGTAATAACGTTTTGTATATTCCCATATTCTGAATATGAATTATTGTGTAAATGTCCAGAGAAAATTGCATCTACTTGATAACTTTCAAATAAGTTGAAATATTTTTCCCTCATTTTAATACTTTGATTGGAATAATTTTCTTTTTCGTTAAAGTCTTTAATAAAAAAAGGATAGTGTGTAAAAAGAAGAATATTTTGAGACCCTCTGGCTTTTTTCAATTCTTTTTTCAGCCAATTGAATTGTTTTTTTTCTTCTTTTTTGTTTTTTCCTGATTTTATAATAACGGAATTAAATCCAATAAAAGTTGAACTTCGATAGTTAAAAGAAAAACGGTCGTTTCCTCTTCCATAATTTAAAAAGTAAAAATTGAAATCTTTTTTATTTGGTTCTTGCCCTAAATCATGATTTCCTGGACTCAGAAATACAGGGATATTTATGTCTATTAATTTAGTTAGTCTCTTAAACTCTTTAATTTGTATTGAATCTTTTGGATTATTTACAAAATCTCCTGTTATTACTACGAAACTTGGAGTTAAATTATTTATTTTTTCAATAACTATGGAGTATAGTTCAGTTTCTTTTTTAAAATCTTTATTATCAGCGAAAAATCCAAATTGAGGATCTGTTATCTGTATGAAGAAAAATGGCCTTTCATTTACCTCTTCTTGAGAAAACAATAAAAAGTGAATAAATAAGAAGAAAAAAGTGTTGAGTATTTTTTTCATAATTCAAACTCATTTAATTATTTCTACTTTGCCAGATTTAGAAAATTCTCAATTTTATAATATCGATTGATATCAGTTTGTCGCTTTAAGTGTCTGATAAACATTCGGTCAATCATTTCTTCTTCAGTGTGTGTTTGATAAAGCCTGAACCAGATCCAATCCCTGATATCGGCAGCAGAAAGAAGCGGCAAATCGTCCCAACAGAACAATTTTTCTTTCAGCAGGAAACAGGAAATCATAATATTTAAGGCTACCTGATGCTGCCAGGCCAGCCACTTACGGGTCTGGTACTGGCTCATGCCTAAAATCTTTTTGCTCTCTTTGATGCTGTGCTCTACGAAGAAACGTTGAGCCTGCATACAGGCGATCCCCTTTTCCGTATATTGCACCAAATTGGCATTGGTAAAAGAAAACTTGATCTCAAATCCTTTCTTTATCTTTACTTTGCGGATCACTAGCAACCGTTTTTCAAAGCTGCCCCGGACTTTATTTTCTACCCAAATCTGGCGGAAATGATACCACCCTTTCAGTTTTCCTTTTGCCGTGCTCCTGACATTCAGTCTTTTCCAGTCGTTCTGTTTCAACTCCTTGCAGTATTGGTCAACCCGTATTCCCGGTTTATTTGGTCTGGCAACCGTGGGAGCCTTTCCCCATGTGCTTTTGCGGGGTGGAGCTTCATATTCCGGCTTTTCAAAAAAGACCTGCCCGTCACGATGAATATCCAGCATATAGATACAGCCTGAATCTCCCAGCCTGTCGGCCAGTTTGGCATCATGACCGTAAAAACCATCTGCCCCCACATAGTCAAATTTTACTCCCAAGCTTAACTGGTGACGGACTATTTCATAGGCCAGCTCTGCTTTGGTTTTAAATTCTCTCTCTTCCTCAGGAATTTTAGCTTCTTTACACCGGATAAGGTCTTCGCACCAGTCCTGGGGCAAATACAACCGGGCATCTACCAGCGAGGCAAAATCTCCATTATTCAAGCAGGCCACCACCGCTACCTGGCAGTTGGCCGTTTTGCCCACGTTCCCGCAATATTGCCAACCAACCCCTACACTCTTGTCTCCCTTCTTTAAAACCCCGGTCTCATCAATGATCAGTCCCGTTAACTTGCGCACGGGAAGCAATCCGCTTACCTGAATGGCCGTCTGATCGATTATTGCTCTTGAATTCCAGTTGGAATCCGAAATGAAATGGTGCATCTTATGATAAGCCGGATCATCATTCGCTTCACAGATCCGTTCGATGTTTCTTTCACTGCTCAGGAAAATCCCATGACTGTATTCTTCAGCTTTGTCATAAAACTTTTTGGTACTATTTTTAAATTAGTCCTGATAATCAGAAAGATAACGGTCGAGCCGTTCTAATGAACCGGCCAGCGTTTTTCCATAATTTTTCCTATTTTTACGATGTATTAAACATTGTTCGAAATGATAGGCTTGTTTTTCCATCGATGCCCTAAAGATAATCATTTTAGAGGCATCTTCCTAATAATCAGATGATAATTTTTATTTTTTTTAATCTGGCAAAGTAGAATTATTTACCAACCTTCATTTTGAGTTAATTTGGGATTTGCATCAATCTCCGATTGGGGAATAGGCCAAAGCATGTATTGTTTTGTAAATTTCACACCACTCTCATTTGTATAAGAGAATATATCTTCGAAATGACCATTTTTTAAATTATAAGCTTTGTGAGTTCTTTGAATATCAAAATATGCTTTATTCTCAAAACAAAGCTCATGGTAACGTTCCTTCCAGACTGCTTCTCTAAACTCATCTTTATTTAAATTTTGAAGTGGATTAAGGCCGGCTCGATTACGTATTAAATTTATTTGTTCGTAGGCCTTATCCGTTGGGCCATTTACTTCATTTGAAGCCTCAGCATAAATTAACATTATTTCTGGTAATCTGAAAATAGTCCAATTCAAATCGGATTGTCTGTCACCATTTACTCCAGCTGCCTCTTCTAGCCAAAACTTATATAGTGCATGTTCTCCAAATTCAATAATATTATTGGTATTGGTTCTTGAAGGATAATTTGTAAAAAAGAATTGTTTTTCTTTAGTTCTCAAATCACCTTCTTCGTATGAGTTAATAAATTCGTCACGAGGTATTAATGCTCCTATCTCACCGCTTAACTTAGATATCCCAATTTTGTCAGGTGTAACCATTTCAGTAATATTATTATCCCGAATGCCATACTTATATTGTATCTGAAATATGAATTCGCCCTTAATCTTGTGCGCTCGATCATGAAGGTGGTAGTATTCGCTAAATAAAGAGTGAGACTTTTTATCGATTATTTCTTCTGCCTTTTTTGCCGCTAATAAGAAGTATTCATTTCCTTTTTTGAGAGGCTCTCCAGCCATCGTTAAATAAACGCTAGCCAATAACGATTTAATGGCAGATAAAGAAACTCTTCCATTTGTATCAATAAATGGGAGGCCTGATTCTTCAGCAGTTTTTAAATCCTTGATAATTAATTCATAAATTTCTTCAGTTTTATTTTTTTCAGGATACAAATTCGGGCTAGAATAGTTTATAGGTTCTGTAATTAAAGGGATATCACCATATAATCTCACAAGATAATAATAATAGAGAGCTCTTAAAAAATAAGCTTCTCCCATCAACTTTTTTTTGTATGAGTCGTCCATCTCTATTCTTGGAATATTCATGATGCTCAAATTTGCATTCGCAATACCGTTGTAAAAACCATTCCATAAAACTTGAAATTGAGGCTCAAATGTTGCATTGTCATGCTGGATTAATCCGTTGTTGTATAAACTTTGTCCCAGAGTTGTCGCATGTCCAACTATCAATTCAAGAGAAACCCAAGCTGCTTCGCCATAAAGTAAGACAGTTTGAAGAGAATACAAATTTTGGTAAATCCCATTTATAGCCGCTTCTGCTTGCTTAGCGGTAGTAAAATAATTTTCTTGTGTAATTGCAGATTTATTTTGCTCATTAAGAAAATCATTACAACTTGTTGACAAACTACCAACTAAAATTCCAAAATATATTAATGTATTAACAATTTTATTACTTGATTTCATAACATTTATTTTAAAAGCTAATTTCTATTCCAAAAAGATAAGTCCTAGGTTTAGGATAACCAGAGTATGCCATACCGAGCGAAACGGGTGCATTATCATAATAATTTGAGACTTCAGGATCATATCCAGAATATTTAGTTATGATGAAAAAATTTTGTAAAGATGAGTAAATTCTTAAGTTGCTAACACCAATTTTTTTGTTTATTGAAGTTGGTAACGTGTAACCTAATGATAAATTTTTACCTCTTAAAAATGATCCATCTTCTAATTTTCTAGTATCCATATAGTAATGATAATAAGCTCCTGTGGGCCTTACCTGCTCAAGTACAGCGTCTTGATTATCGGGAGTCCATGCATCTAGAACTGTAGCGAAACTATTGGCAATTCCTTGTCTAGCCTCGCCTGAATTTCTATGATTATTAAATACGTCATTACCTTTTGAAAATTGAAGTTCCAAAATTAAGTCGAAAGATTTATAAATCAAATTATTGGATAAGTTTCCGTAAAAGTCAGGAATGCCTTTGCCTATAATCACCCTATCTTCGTCATTTATGAGTCCATCTTTGTTTTGGTCAACAATTCTAAGATCGCCTGGTAGTTTACCGTATTTGGCTGCCTCTGCTTCTTGACTTGTTCCCCAAATACCATCTCGTTCATATCCAAATATTGATCCTGCAGATTCTCCAACTCTTAATATCAAAGCTTCTTTAAATCCATACATTATGTCTTCATTGTTTGCTCCAAGAGCTAACACTTTATTTTTTAAAGTAGCAATATTAAATGTTGTTATCCAAGTCAAGTCTTTGTTCTGAATATTCACTGTATTAACAGTAGCCTCAAATCCTTTATTCTCAATACTGCCAATATTTTTAGTAACTGTTGTATATCCACTTGTTGCAGGAACGGGGGCATCAAAAAGTAAATCACGTGTTTTTTTCTGATAATAATCTCCTTCAAACGAAATTTTGTTGTCAAAAAGACCAATAGTAAAACCAAGGTCGTATTCTGCTGTCTTTTCCCATTGTAATAGAGGATTTGCTAATCTACCTATTGCTACTCCGGTAACTCTTTGTCCGTTAAGGACATAATTGTTTGTGCTCATATTAGCTAAAGATCGATATGAACCTATCTCTGAATTGCCTGTGAGCCCATAACTCATACGTAATTTTAAATTTGAGATACTTTCTATACTTTTAAAAAATTCTTCCTCAGAAAGTCTCCAGGCAAAAGCCGCAGAAGGGAAAAAAGCAAATTTATTATTTGCCCCAAATCTAGAGGATCCATCAAAACGTCCAGTGAGTGTCAATAAATATTTATGAGCATAATTATAATTTAATCTACTAAAATATGACATCATCCTGTAATCCGTAGAATTGGATGTTGGAGCGCTTGGAGTTGCACCAGCGCCCATATTATTCCACATAAAATAATCATCTGGCATATCTCTAGTTCTTGCAGTCCAATTAAAATAGTCATAGCTTTGAATCTCAAATCCCGCTAAAAAATCGATAAAATTCAACTCTCTTATTCTAAGGTTATAATTAAATCTGTTTGACCATTGCCAAAAAATTGATTCATTACTTCTTATACTCACATCGTTCCTTCTTCCAATTAACTTTGAAGAAGTAAAATCTTTATCAATAAAATTGTTTGTATTAACGCCAAAAGTTGATGTGAAATCTAATCCATCTGTTATGTTGGCTACTAAATACGTTGTACCATTAAAGAGATTTGTTGAATAGATTCTTGTTTTTTCGTTAATAATTGCTAGTGGACTATCTTGTACTTCTAATCCTTGATAATCGCCTGCATATCCATAGGTTCCGTCTTCATATTTATAAGGTATAAATGGAACATGTTCAACCATATAACGTAAAACATCATATGAAGATGCGTCGTTAATCCCTTTGTCAATTTTTCTGGCATAACTTATTGTTCCTCCTACTTTTAACCAATTTTTCATCTGTCTATCAAGAACACCTCTAATGTTGTATCTTTCAGAAGAACTTCTTTTAATTATTCCATTATCTAGATTGTATCCGAGGAATAAACCATAATTTGTTAATTTGTCACCTCCAATGTAAGATAAATGGTGTCCCTGACTAATAGTAGTTCTTGTACTCATCTCTTCCCAATTCATATCGTAAATTGGTTGTGGCACACCTTTATCATCTAAAGTGAAAAGTTCTCTGTTACCAAAAGTGTTTCCAACTAAGTATTTCATCCTTTTTTCGATTGGATTAATATATTTTCCGTTTGCAAATCCTTCTGGATCAAATTTAGGTGCATTCTTATATTGTTCTTCTTCAATAAACATAAACTCTTTAGAGTTTAGTACCTCTAACTTTCTATCGTCAGGTAACCAATTGACCGATAAATAACCATTATAATTAATTTTCCCATCGCTATCTTTACCTCTTTTTGTAGTAATCATTACGACACCATTGGAGCCCCTAGTCCCGTATATAGCTGTAGAAGAAGCATCTTTGAGAACATCAATTGATTCAACATCATTTTGATTCAGTGAACCAATTCCTTGTGGCCATACAATTCCATCAACGACATATAGAGGTTCGTTGGAAGCATTAAATGAACTATAACCTCTTATAGAAATCTTTGTATTTCCACCTGGTCTACCAGAGTTCTCTTGAACTTGTACTCCTGCTATTTTTCCAGAAAGAGACTGTTCCACATTTATCGCAGGTCGTTGAATTAATGTATTACCACTTACACTTCCTACTGACCCTGTTAAATCAGATTTTCGTGCAGTACCGTAACCAATCACTACTACTTCATCCAACAACTCCACATCAGTATCCAATACAACACTTATCGTGCTTCTTCCAGCCGTAATAATTTCTTGAGGTTTCATTCCCACGTAAGTGATTTGCAATACAGCGTTTTCCGGTAGATTGGACAAAATAAAATTGCCATCAATATCTGTTACTGTACCTCGCGAAGGGTTATCTTTTACAACAATGGTCGCTCCAATAACGGGCTCCCCGTTTGAATCGGTAACGGTACCCCTCACGGTTTTTCCTTGTTGTTGAACAGATTGAACCAAATTTGTAAGAATAGTTGAGGTTTGTTGGGCTTTCTTCGAAAGAACAATATAATTGTTCTCAAAATCGTAACCGATATCTGTTCCATTGAAAGTTTCGTTAAGGTATTCCGAGACTTTTTCTGTTTTATTTTTCAGGTTTACTTTGCGTGAGGTATCTATTTCCCGGTTGCTATACACAACCAGATAGTCGGTCTGTTTTTCAATTTCACTAATCAACTGACTAACGGTTACCGAATTTGATTTCAGTTCAATAATCGCATCCTGGGCATTTGTATTTGTTGCCATCATTTGAAATGCGAAGGCAAACAATAGGAATAAGCAGATTTTCATGATTTTAAATAAATCTTTAAAGTCACTTTTTTTTATTAAAAAGTGATCGGATGAAGTGTTTATTTTCATATATTTGTGTGTTTAAAGTGAATAACTTAGAATTGATCTCTTTGTGTTTGCTTTACTTTAGCGATAGGTGTTGGCGCACTTATCGCTTTTTCTATCTTATGTTCTTTCTCATAGGCATATACGTTTTAAGGGGTTCATAAATTTATTTTGTGATGGTAATAATGTTGTTTTCTATATCTTTTTGGACATTGAACCTTTGTATTTTTTGAATGATCCTCAGAATCTCGTCAATGCCATCGCGTTGACGGAATTTTCCCGTATAACGCACGTTGAATATTTCGGGGTCTTTGACAATGATTTTAACATCGTAGTAAAGTTGAAGCTTTTCGATGATGGTTAACAGCCGCTCATTCTCAAAGCTATAAATCCCGTCTCTCCAAAGGAAGTAATCGGAGTTCTGAATTTCTCTAACAAGCATATTTCCATCTTTCACGACAATCTGTTCGTTGGGTTTCAGAGTAACCCTTACCTGGGGTGACTGTTTGCTGTAAACCATTAGCGAGCCTTCCACGAGATCGGTTTTGATGCAGCCTGTTCCTGGATAACTGTAGACGTTGAACTGGGTACCCAACACCTTCATCTCCATATTTTGCGTAGAGACAATGAAGGGTTTCTTCGGATTCGCTGCCACATCGAAATATGCTTCTCCGGATACAGTCACCCGGCGCATTTTCCCGGAAAAACGGGCAGGATAAGTGAGCGTAGATTGAGCATTCAACCATACCGAAGTGCCGTCTTGCAGCGTTAACTGTGCCCGTTGCCCGGCAGGGACAACCAATGTGTTCATATCTTCTTTGTTGCCGGTATCGGTGAGAAAATATTGAGTGGCAAAAAAAGTGGAGGCAATGAGTATCAGCGCTGCTGCTGCATATTGCATGATCAGTCGAACAACCTTTTGCCGCTTTTTTGTCTTTATATGTTGTAGGAATAGTTGAAAACTTCTCCTGCCTTCCGATTCATTATTCGACAATTTGGATAAATGAGTCAGGGCGTGTGCATTTTGCATACGTACAAACTCCTCCCGCAATAGTTTGTTCGTTTTCAACTCGTTGAACAATTCTGAGGTGTCGGATTGTCCCAGTTCGCCCGAGAAATATTTAGTGAGTTTTTCCTCCATTCTTTATCTGCTTTATTAATGAACGATCGGACGTGAAAAAACCACTAAGAAAAACAAATAAAATTAAACAAAAAGAAAGATTAGAAAAGGAAGGTAGTTTTTTAAACTTTCTTTTAGTTTTTTGTAGGCTATTGCCATTTGGTTTTCCACGGTATTTACAGAGATATTCAGTTCCTGCGAGATGGCTTTTTGTTGTTTCCCTTCGATCTTACTCAAAATAAAAATTTCGCGGCATTTTTCGGGCAGACTTTCGATAGCGTTTTGAATGACCGTTTCAATATCGGGTTCAGAAAAAAGCTGCTCATCATAAGCTTCCAGTGATTGAAATTTCATCTGAAGGGCTTTTGTGTAGTCGTCCTGCAACTTTTGTGCTGCATGCTGTGCTATTGTTTTATGCCTTAAAAAATCGATACACCTGTTCTTCACCGCGGTAAATAAATAAGCAAAAAGATTGGTGTGCGTTAGCAAAAGAAGGTTCTGTTCCCACAAATCGAGAAAGACATCCTGTACAATATTTTCCGCATCCTCTTCGCGGATCACGTATTCCTGTGCAAAACGTTTCATTCTCGAATAATGGGTAACGTAAATCTTTTCGAATTCCGTTCTATTTTTAGTGTCGGTGGTCATTCTTATTTGCTAATCGGCAGATGGAGGTTTGGTCTCAAAGTACTATTGTTGATTTTATCATGTTTCTTCATTTTTTCCATTCAGTTCAATATAAACACCTTGGGATTTTGAACAAAGTAAGTAAAAAATTATAGAAAAATAAAGTGAATTGTGGTTAGTATCATTCGCGCAGATGATCCTATAGGTGAGTTTGCATATTTGTTCCCGAGAGCCCGTAACCTGCCACTCTTCAAATGCTTTATCCACGGAGGCTGGGATAAGGGAGGGATGGCGCAGGTTACCATTGCCCGCCGGCATATCAATGGGAATACGGATAGTGGAAAACCTGACCAGAGGTACCCCGCTGATCGGGTGCTAGCGTTCCTACCTTCAGACCCTTTTCAGATAAACGGAAACAGAGCCGTCTCCAACGGGAAACCATCCGCGGCCATCGTCACCGATGAACACATCTTCCTGCACGTGCCCCAGTTTATCGTACCAGGCTGAGCCTGCATAGTCCGTGCCCACGAACATTGGTTTCACTCCTCCCTCCGCGTTGCTCATGATCACCACGCACCCGTCGGGATGCTGCTCATCCCCGCGGCGGATCCATCCCACCACATGTTCATGGTCGAAGTAATCGTCCTGATCGCCATAGGCAAAATCGCGCCGCACATCCAGCAACTGATCGATCATCCACTGCATGCCCGGCTGCAGATTTTCGCCTCCCGTCCCATAGTAATCCCCCAGGAAGATACAGGGGTAACCATCTCTGCGCAGTAGGATCAGCGCGTAGGCCAAAGGTTTGAACCACCCCTCCACGAACGACTCCAGGTGGCTGCCCGGTTGCGAATCGTGGTTATCGACGAAAGGCACAGTGGATAGCGGGAAGCGGCTGAGGACACTGCTCTCGAAGAGCTTTCGCATGTCATACCCCGGCCCATCCACTGAGCACTGCTTGAAGTTAAAGTGGAGGGCCACATCGAACAGGTCGATCTTGTACTCCACATTGTGCAGATACTCGTCGATGGCCATCTCATCGTAGTACCAGTACTCACCAACCACATAGAAATCCTCGCCGAACTCGCCCCTCACGTGATCCACCAGGTCTTTCACAAACCAGTCGTTGATATGTTTGATAGCGTCGAGACGGATGCCATCCACGCCGGTTTCCCGGATGAACCAGCTGATCCACCGCTTTGTCTCCGCCTGCACATCGGGATGCTTGTAGTCGATGTCGTTGAACATCAGGTAGTCGAAGTTGGCAAACTCCGGGCTCACCGAGCGGTCTTCCGTATCAATCCCCTTGTTCTCTCCCTGGATGATGTAGATCGCATCCTTGCTGTCGCGGTGGTTATAGTCGGTGGCGGAGAAGTGCTCCCAGCTCCACTGAAAGTCGGAGTACCTGCCGTTGCGTCCCGGGAAGGTGAAGCGGGTGTACCCCTCAATTTCGTAGGGTTCCGTGATGGTCTTGCTGCGATCGTGTGGATCTACCTCCACCACGGTGAAGGTCTGCAATTCATCACCTCCAGCCTTGTGGTTGAGCACCACGTCGGCGTAGACGGCGATGCCGTTGTCGTGGAGCGCCCCGATACAGGCCAGCAACTCCTCTTTGGTACCATACTTGGTGCGTACCGTTACTTTCTGATCGAACTCCCCCAGGTCGTAGAGATCGTAGACTCCATATCCCACATCGTTCGATCCGGTTCCCTTAAAGCAGGGGGGAATCCAGACGCCGGTCACCCCGATCTCCCTGAGATGGGGTGCATCCTCCCTGAGCCGGTTCCAGAGGCTCCCGTCGTCGGGGAGGAACCACTCGAAATATTGCATCATCACTCCGTTGGTGCGCATAGATTCATTGTTTAAGGATGAATACTGTTTACTGAACATTCGGGGAAAAGGAATGTTTGGGCATTTTGCAAATAATTGCACATCTCATCGATTACCATTCCATATCATACTAAAAAAGAGGTGAAAGTGATGCTATATCAAACCTTTATTATTACTTTTGCAGTTGCAGCAGGTCGGTTTGTCGCCGCGACAATCTTTGTCGGGGAGGAAAGTCCGGGCAACGCAGAGCGCCATACTTCCTAACGGGAAGCTGTTCGTGAGGGCAGATCAGCGTAACAGAAAACAACCGCCGCGGCCTTGTGCCGGGGTAAGGGTGAAAAGGTGAGGTAAGAGCTCACCGGGTGCTGCTGTAATGCAGTGTGCCGTACGCGTTATGGGTTGCAAGGCCATGTATATCGGATATGTAGGGTTGCTCGCCCGATGCCGAGGGGTAGGCCGCTCAAGGGGAATGGTGACATTCATCCGCAGATAAATGACAAACATCCCGATGATTCGGGATACAGAACCCGGCTTACAGACCGGCTGCTTTTTTTATAATTTCAGAAACGCATGGCCAGGAAGCGCAAGAGACGAGATTACGACGATGAAGAGAAACCCGGCAGGCTGGAACAGCTGAGGATCAGGGGTAAAGCGTTGTTGCATTTCCTGTCGTACGATATATGGCGTCAGAATCCCGAAACGCTGTCCAACAAAAGAAATATCCTTTATAATGCCACAAAGACGGTGATCCTCACCGTCAGGAATATACAGGAGCTGGATATAGCTGCCAGCTCCCGTTCCCTTACCTTCAGGACGCTGCTCTCTATTGTGCCGCTGCTGGCAGTCATATTTGCCATTGCGCGCGGATTCGGCATTGAGAATATTATGGAAAGCAGCATTTTCAATTTTATGCTGGGTAATGCGCCTGATACAGAGATGACGGCTGTACCTCCCGTTTTTGCAACGGACAGTAGTATGGTTGTGGGCATCGATGAGTTTACAGCTGCAGACCCGGTCAATCCTGACGGTGCACCGGCGATGGGCGGTGACTCGTCGGCGGATGAAGTGGGTGCTACAGCTGATGGCAGAACGCGTGAGTTTCTGGATCTGCTTTTTAAGCTCATCAATAATTCGCTCGAAGAGGCGAAAGGAGGAGGTATTTTTGCCGGGATCGGTATATTGTTGTTTCTCTATACTATCATCCTGCTCTTCGGTGATATCGAAAAGAATTTAAACAAGATATGGCGGGTGACCAAGGGAAGAGGGTTAGCACGGAAGGTGACCGATTATTCTGCGCTGGTTTTATTGGCGCCAGTCTTCTTCGTGCTTGTCAACGCCCTCAATATCATCAGTTATCCGCAAAATAACACACTGAAGATTGTCTATATTCTCTATCCCTTTATACCCCGATTGCTGACGATTGTACCCCTCGTGGTGATTATTCTGATACTTACGGCATTGTATAAGTATTTGCCCAATACCAAGGTGAAATTCATGAATGCCCTGATTGCCGGCACGCTCGCAGGAGTGGCATTCCAGTTTTTCCAGATGCTTTATCTGAGCGGACAGATATGGATCACGCACTACAACGCTATCTACGGCACATTTGCCGCCATCCCGCTGATGCTTCTCTGGATACAGATGTCCTGGTTTATTGTGTTGATTGGTGCTGAGATCTCCTACGCCGCACAGAATGTGCGGAAGTTCTCTTTCGAAAAGGAGACACGCAATATCAGCCGGAGGTACAAAGACTTCTTCACGCTGATGATCACCTCGGAGATTGTGCAGCGTTTCGCCGATGAAGAGTCACCACTGACGGCCGACCAGCTCTCGGTGAGATGCAAGGTACCCGTACGGCTCACCAACGATATCCTGGACGAACTGCTCGAGTTGAATGTGATCACTGTTACACCATCATCTCACGATGAACGGGTGATGGCCTTCCAACCTGCATCGGACATCAATCTGATGACGGTCAACTGGCTGATGACCAAATTGGATAAGCATGGTTCGGAAGATTTCATGATCGATATGGAGGGCGACTTCAAGGAGCATTGGGCAGCATTGGTCAACTCTCGTATGAGCATGTACGAGATGAAAGATGATTTCCTGTTGAAAGATCTCTGAAGATAACAACAGACATCGTCCAACGACCGGAATCAAAAGAGCCTGGGATCCCCTGATGGTAATCTATTCCTGAACCAGGAAATCATACCCGTCCGGCTTCACCTTTTTCACCTCTTTACTCAATATGCGCGCTTCTCCGTTACAAAAGCTGTCAAGCAATTGCCAGAAACGCTCACTGTGGTTCATTTCAATGGTGTGCGCCAGTTCATGCAGTACCACATAGTCGATCAGTCTCTCCGGCAGCAGCATCAGGAAGAGAGAGAAATTGATATTTTTTCGGACAGAGCAGCTACCCCAGCGTTTTTTACTGCTGTTGACCTTGATCTGCCCATAAGTAAGCCCGTGTTTTTGTGCCAGACAGGCTGTTTTTTCCGGTAACACGCGTTTCGCCTCCAGCCTTAAGACATGGATAACCGCATCTCTGAGTGCTGACTGGATCTCCGGACGGTTCATCTCTGTCTGTGAAGGCACAAAGAGATGCAGATTACCGTTCTTCAGTGAGAGACTCAGTTTCTCTCTGTAAGGATCCCTGATAATCTGTGTATCGAAGGTAAAGGAAGAGATCACATCCCCTTCAGTGAGGATAGCACGGGAAGGGGGTTTCATCTGTGCTATCCGGGGTCTCATTTCCCGAAGGACAGCAGGAATATTTTTCATATTAAACCGAAAAGGAACAGTCAGTTGTATGTATCCGCCCTTTCGTCTCGCGATCACGTTTTTCGCTCTTTTGTGCGGCGTAACCACTATTCTTCCGAGTTCTTGATCGATCCATTCAAACATCCTGCAAAATTACAATTTTAAAAGTGTAACCATGTTGGTTTTAATCGGGAAAAGAAAGAAAAATATCTATCTTTGTAAAATTAATGCACACATTTTTGTTATGCAATGTAAGCAGAGACCAAATTTAGTTGGACTATGCTGGTGCGAGATTTAAAAATCGAGGAGTGAAGGTGACTCAAAAAGCCTCCTGTTGGTGGTCATTTTCGTTAAGCGATAGAGGTGGATTGACTAATTGATTGAACGAGCATACCGCATGAAGATTACTCTTTTTCTGGAAAGTGTTGGAGAATATGCGTTACTGATGAGGAAAGTGATCTCAGTACCGGATAAAATGAGAGAGTTCATGAAGGAATTCATGAAGGGTATCTATGCGTTGGGTGTCAATTCAATCTGGATCGTGATCGTGATCTCTTTTTTTATTGGTGCGGTGATTGTTTTGCAAATTGCATTGAACATCGACTCCCCTTTGCTGCCCAGGTTTACAGTGGGGATGGTATCCCGTGAAATCATTTTGCTGGAGTTCTCCTCTACCATCATGTGTCTGATCCTTTCCGGAAAGGTGGGATCGAATGTGGCCTCTGAGATAGGTTCGATGCGTATTACCGAACAGATTGATGCACTCGATATCATGGGAGTGAACTCAGCCAACTATCTCATATTGCCAAAGATAGTTTCATTCGTGGCTTTTATGCCTGTGCTGGTCATCTTCAGCATGTTCATGGGGCTTATCGGGGGATACATCATCTGCATGGTTTTGGGAACTCCTTCCGTGGAGACCTATGTCTATGGTATCCAGGCCTTCTTCAGGGAGTCTTTTATATGGTATTCGATCCTGAAATCGATGTTGTTTGGTTTTATCATTGCCTCAGTGGCTGCCTACTTCGGGTATACGGCAAAGGGGGGAGCACTGGATGTAGGTAAAGCCAGTACCGACTCGGTGGTGATCAATAGTATTTTGATACTGGTCACTGATTTGGTATTCACGCAGTTGGCAATGGGATAAAGTTTTTCGGTATGATACAGATTAAGCATCTACGTAAGGAGTTTGATGGTGAGGTTGTGCTCAACAATATAGATGCCACCTTTCAAAAAGGGGTGGTGAATATGATTATCGGGAAAAGCGGATCCGGAAAGACCATATTGCTGAAGTGCCTGGTAGGATTGATCCCCCCCACATCCGGTGAGATATGGTATGACGGAAAGAATTTTACCCGGATGAAATCCAGGGATATCCACCGTTTGCGCCGCGATATCGGAATGCTCTTTCAGGGTGCTGCCCTTTTCGACTCACGCACCGTGCTCGAAAATGTGATGTTTCCGCTGGATATGTTTTCCCGCAAGAACAAGAGGGAACGGAGAAAACGTGCCGAGTTCTGCCTGGAGAGGGTGAACCTGTTGTATGCGGCCAATCTGTTGCCATCTGAAATCAGCGGGGGAATGAAAAAACGGGTCGCAATAGCGAGAGCCATTGCCCTGAATCCGAAGTATCTGTTCTGCGATGAACCCAACTCGGGCCTCGACCCCAAAACGGCACAACTGATAGACGAACTTATTTACGATATTACCAACGATTTCGAAATGACCACCATCGTGGTGTCGCACGACATGAACTCCGTGATTAATATCGGCGATAAGGTCATTTTCATCAACGAGGGAATCAAGGAGTGGGAGGGGAGCAAATCGGAAGTGATGGGTGCGGAGAACGAAAAGCTGAACGACTTTGTCTTTGCTTCCGATCTCTTCAAGAAAATCAAAGAGGCCGAAGACATCATTGCCGAGGACGAAAAAGGTTGAGGCGATGCTGTTGGTGAGAGCAGCCATCGGAACAGTAAAAAAGTAAACCGGGGATTGTTGAAAGGACGAGACCGTGACAGAGGCTACCACAGGCGATTAAATCATAAATTAAGGGGTAAATCAAACAATTCCGCAAGAGTAGTTGTTAATCAGAGGCGAGAATTCTCGTTTTTGGGTTACAATCAACCAACGTTTGGGACAACTGTTGAAAAACGGTTCAGAAGAACGTTTCCTCAGGCGGCGTGATGACATACAGCCGCTTTATTATTAATATTCATTCATAATGACAAATATGTTAAAGATCAAAAACCTGCATGCAATGATAGAACAGAAGGAGATCCTGAAAGGGATAAATCTGGAAGTGAACTCCGGTGAGATACATGCAGTGATGGGACCGAACGGATCCGGTAAGAGCACGCTTGCATCGGTGCTCTCCGGTAATCCCAAATACGAAGTAACAAGGGGAACGATCCTCTTCAAAGATAAAGACCTCCTGGAGATGGAACCCGAAGATCGGGCACGCGAAGGGATCTTCCTCAGCTTTCAGTATCCGGTTGAGATTCCCGGTGTGAGCATGGTCAACTTTATGCGTGCGGCAGTCAATGAGCAGCGCAAGTACAGAAATGAAGAACCCATCTCTGCCACAGATTTTCTGAAGCTGATGCGCGATAAAAGAGAGCTGCTGGGAATGGATAGTGCTCTTGTAAGCCGTTCTGTGAACGAAGGGTTTTCGGGAGGAGAAAAAAAGAAAAATGAAATATTCCAGATGGCGATGTTGAATCCACTGCTCTCCATCCTCGACGAAACCGATTCAGGCCTCGATATCGATGCTCTGCGGGTGGTGGCAGCCGGTGTGAACAAGCTTCAGTCCAAAGAAAATGCGACTATCCTGATCACGCACTACCAACGGCTGCTGGAATATATCAAACCCGATCACGTGCATGTGCTTTATGCCGGGAAGATCATTAAATCGGGTGGACCTGATCTGGCGATAGAACTCGAGAAAAGAGGCTATGAATGGCTGATAAACCCATAAACCGCAACCCAATCACAACAATGATAGAACAACAATATACAGATCTGTTTGAACAGTTTCGCAGTGAGCTTGATGCCAACTCAGTGGTGGGGTTGAACAGGCATCGCGATGCCGCATATGTAACCTTCAGGCAGATTGGTTTTCCTACTTCCAGACAGGAAGATTACAAACATTCCAATATTGCACGCACTTTCGATACCGAGTTGGGATTGAACCTGAGAAACATCCCTATACCGGTGAACCCGTACGATGCTTTCAAATGTGATGTGCCCAACCTCTTCACGCATCTTTACTTCCTCATCAACGACCGGTATTATGATCAGATACAGCCGGACGACAACCTGCCGGAAGGTGTTTTTGCAGGGAGTATGCAGCTCTTTTCCGAGAAGTATCCTGAGATCTTCACTGCGCATTATAACAAGATCGCCGACGACTCCGACAACGGTGTGGTGGCATACAATACGATGTTCGCTCAGGATGGATTCGTAATCTATGTACCTAAGAACGTGGTGATTGAAAAACCGTTGCAGCTGATCAATATCCTGCGGGGAGGCGTTGATCTGAACGTGAACAGAAGAATTCTGATCATCGCCGGGGAGCATGCACAGGTGAAACTGCTGATCTGTGATCATGCCGTGGATGATGTGCACTTCGTGGTGACCCAGGTTACAGAGGTGTATGCCGAAGCTTCCGCTCAGGTGGATATCTACGAGCTGGAGGAGAACTCGGAGAAGGTGACCCGCCTGAATAATGTGTTCAGCAGGCAGAAGGAGAACTCTCACATAGTGACGAGTGGTATCACGCTGCACAACGGATACACCCGCAATAACTATCATTTCCGGTTGGAGGGAGAGTACGCTGAGGCCCATGTGGGTGGACTGGCCATCTGCGACAAGTCACAGCATATCGACAACTTCGCTTTCCTCGACCATGCCGTGCCTCACTGTACCAGTAATGAGCTTTTTAAGAATGTATTACAGGATAAGGCGACCGGCGTCTTCTGCGGAAAGATACTGGTGGAGAAAGATGCGCAGAAAACGCTGGCTTACCAGACAAACCGTAACCTCTGTGCGTCGGAAGAGGCGCAGATGTTCTCCAAGCCCCAGCTTGAGATCTACGCGGATGATGTGAAATGTTCACACGGACTCACAACGGGACAGCTCGATGAGGATGCCCTCTTTTACATGCGTGCCCGCGGTATCGATCAGGAGGAGGCCAAACTATTGCTGATGGTGGCATTCACCCGCGATGTGGTGGATCTGATCCGCATCGATACGTTGCAGGACCGGCTGACAACCCTGATCGACAAGCGGTTTCGCGGTGAGCTGATGCGTTGCGGAAACTGCAATGTATGTAAATAGGAATCAGGAATCAGGACTCAGCAATGAGAAGTTAGCACTCGGCAATGAGCACTTAGCAACGAGAGCTGAGGATCCGGAAACAGGAAGTTAGCACTCGGAGCTCAGCATTCAGCAATGAGCACCAGAAACAGATAACAGGAGGTGATAAATTGAAAGAACTCGATATATCCAGGATACGGGGCGATTTTCCCATCCTTGCACGGGAGGTGTACGGAAAGCGGCTGGTATACCTCGACAATGCCGCCACGACGCAAAAACCGCGTTGCGTGATGGATAAGATCACGGAGATGTATGCCACGGTGAACGCCAATGTGCACAGGGGGGTGCATTTCCTGAGTCAGGCGGCTACGGAAGAGCATGAGTCCTCCCGAAGAACGGTACAGCAATTTATCCATGCTGCATCATCCAACGAAATCGTCTTCACCCGTGGGACAACAGAGTCGATCAACCTCGTGGCATCGTCGTTTTGCCGGTCTTTCTGTACTGCCGGCGATGAGATACTGATAACAGCCATGGAGCATCATTCCAATATCGTTCCCTGGCAACTCCAGGGAGAGATACAGGGACTGAAGCTGCAGGTAGCCCCCATCAACAGCAAGGGTGAGCTGATTCTGGAAGAGTTGGAGAAGAAGATTTCTCCCCGCACCAGGCTGATCGCTGTCACCCATATCTCCAACGTGCTGGGTACGGTCAATCCCATCGAAGAGATCGTTGCAATAGCCCACCGGCATGGCATCCCTGTGCTGATAGATGCCGCACAGTCGGTGCAGCACACAAGAGTGGATGTCCGGGCTCTAGACTGTGATTTTCTGGTATTCTCCTCCCACAAGATCTACGGTCCCACCGGTGTGGGCGTCCTTTATGCCAAAGAGAAATGGCTGGACGCCATGCCCCCGTATCAGGGCGGGGGAGAGATGATTGAGACGGTGACGTTTGAAAAGACCACCTTCAACAAGCTGCCCTATAAGTTCGAGGCAGGCACACCCGACTATATCGGGACTGCTGCATTGGCAACGGCGCTGGATTATGTCTCCGCCCTTGGCATCGATGCGATTGCCCGCTATGAGCATGCATTGCTGGTGTATGCCACGGAGCGACTGCTCACCGTCCCGGGATTGCGTATCCTGGGCAATGCCGGAAACAAAAGCAGTGTGATCTCCTTTTTGGTGGATGGCATTCATCCCTACGATATGGGTACGCTCCTCGACAGGATGGGTATCGCCGTGCGAACTGGCCATCACTGCGCAGAACCCCTGATGGAACTGCTGGGTGTGGATGGTACTGTTCGCGCCTCCTTCGCTTTCTACAATACAAAGGAGGAGGTCGATCAGCTTCTGAAAGGAATAGAGAAAATCGTCCGGATGTTCTGAAACAAGCCCGGACAAGATACTACAGGTGTTGAAGGGTGATGACGCATGAAAGCCCCTGCCGGAAAAGCATCAATTAATTGTTTCAGGATTGTGTCAGATTCCAGCTATTTGTTACTTTTGCCCTGACAAGCAGTGTTTCACTATGCAGAAAGATTTTCCCGGGTACGGCAGAAATGAAGACCATACTTTATTTATTCTCGTAAAGAGAAGAGATAAAGAGGCTTTCTCCATGATATATCAGAAATATCACCGGTATCTCTATGCACTGGCACTGAAGTATCTGAAAGATACCCATATGGCTGAGGATGCCGTGCAGCATGTCTTTGTCAAATTATGGGAGACTACACAGGATATCCAGATTGAGATTAACCTGAAGAATTACCTCTATACGATGACCAAGAACTATATCCTGAATTTTATCCGGGATCACAGGGAATCGGTCTCACTGAATTATGTCAATGCTCAGATGGATTTCCCGGGTCAGGAGGATATCCTGAAAACGGTGGAGAACAAAGAGATGCACGATCTGCTCTATAAAGGAATCGACCTGCTACCACCGCAAAAGAAAGAGGTGTGCATGCGGAAACTGGAGTCGACTGACAGCAATCAACAGATAGCAGACAAGATGGGTATATCGGTACATACCGTGAAATCTCATTATCAGGAATCGCTGAAAATACTGCGTAATTATTTTCAGATGATCAGGATGATTTTTTGAGGAAAAATGAAGAAACAACTCATTTCTTTCGGATGGTAATGTGTCAATAGTTAAAGTAAAGAGTGAATGCATATAAAGGATAGCGACATAGTTAAGAAGGTAATCTCGGAGAATGCCACTAAAAATGAGGCAAAAAACGTGATTGACTGGTTCTCGGCATCCATTGAAGGGCAACAGTTCCTGTCGGACATGATCGACCGGGATGCCTATCTGATGGAGGCTGACCCGCATACCGGCCTGTCGTTTACCCCCATGCAGTCGAACCTCCTTTTTGCAAGAATAGAGAAGAAAATAAACAACAACCGGATGCGAAGGCTGTCATTCAGGGTGGCTGCGGTCCTATTCCCTTTTCTCCTGATGATTGGTTTCGGATGGTATCTCAATTCCAGAACCTCCCTCTTCGAGGGAACAACCTACGCCGAACTCTATATACCCAAGGGTGAAGACGGGCGTGTCATCTTCCAGGACGGTACCGAGGTGTTTCTCAATGCAGACACCCGCATTCGCTATCCCGAACGTTTCGGCCTGCTGAAAAGAGAGGTGTGGATCGACGGGGAGGCCTACTTCAACGTTGCCTCCAACAACAGGCGCCCGTTTGTGGTCCATACCCAAAACACGGCCGTGAAAGTGACGGGCACTTCATTCAATATCAATTCTTACCGCGACAGCGACAAGATACGGGTGGTGCTCGACAAGGGGAAAGTAGCTTTCGAGACCGAACAGAGCAGTTACGCCATGTTACCGGGGCAGCAGATAGAATACGACAAGATAACGGGTAAGATCACCCTGCAGAACCTGATGCATCCCTCCAATCTCTCCCTGTGGAAGAACAATGTGATCTTCTTCTATGATACTCCTCTTGCGGAGGTGATGAAGGTATTAGAGCGGAAATTCAATGTGAAATTTAATGTACAGGATCAGGACGTGCTCAGCTACTCCTATACGATTACCACTAAACAGTCATCCATCGACAGTGTGATGAGAGAATTGCAGAAAATTGCCCCGGTGAAATTTCATCTGATGGACAACCAGGTGCATGTTTCTAAATAATCCATCCACGGACAAATTCCCTGAAAAGGATTTTGCCAGTTCATTACTAATTTTTAGCATATACTTTTAAAATAGAAGCTGCAGCGTCAAGGCTCTTGCAATTTTCAGTTTATTTGGCGCCAGGAGTGTCTTTAAACATATAGGACATGACTGTTTTATACAATACCACAGCGTTGAAAGATACAGTTTTTTAGTTAAATATAATTAAATCTGTGTCCTTTTTTTTTTGTTTTAAAAAAATGTTGTACTTTTGCGCCGTCTGCACGATAAATGAATTGCAAGAGGTTGAATGAGAACATTTTAAATGATATACGCAGAAGATTGATTATATTTTAAAAACATTAAATATACATACGCGTTGAATGATTGTTCCGTTATTTACTAAAAATCCTAAAATGTGCGTTGAGAATCGCAATCATAAATACGCCTTTTGAAATTAATATCCCAACAAAGGGTTTATTCCTGATAATTCCATAGATCCGAGCCGGTATACCTGAATGAATGTCCGAAAAGTAAAAACAAGTGTCCAATTTAGTAAACAGAATACATTGAATACGTGTCTTATGCATCATAAACGGGGTTTGATTACAAATCATACACAGTTTCTGCAAATGAAAGATATGCTATGGAACAAAAGAAAATAATTGCATTCCACCCGATCCGTCAGACGGGATGACCGGAATAACTTGTATTCAAAAAAATAATATCAATACTATATAAATTAAAAAATTAAAACTTATTTATCCGAATGAAAACAAAAAAATTAGTATTTGTGTGCTCGCTTATTCTTTTCGGTCTTGGATCTGTGAACAGTGCCATAGCTCAGACAGACAATGTAACGTTGAATCTGAAATTCAAACCTGTACAAACGATCATGGTCAATCCGGGACAGGAGACAGTAGACTTCTTATATCAAACCGAAGCTGACTACGCTAATGGAGTAACTTTAGCAGCCAAAACAAAACACCTAAAAGTCTTTAGTACCGGTCGCTTCCAGGTGGATGTAAAAACCAGTGGCGCAAACTTTACATCAGGTAATACTGCGATAACAATTCCGGTGAGCAATGTCAGTGTAAAGGCTACCGCTTCCGAAGGAAACGAACGAACATATGCTTCTATTGGTACTGTAGTACCTTTGTCTAATTCCGATCAAATGATCATACAGTCCAACGGAGGCGGCAGGAACCTGGAGTTTGATGTGGAATATGATAACACTGCCGATGCTACCGATGCCTATATTGACGGATATAAAAGCAGTCAACTGGATGGCGATGGAGCAACCGTGTTTACTACGACGCTGACCTATTCTATCACAACAATCTGAAATTATCTCATGTAATACAAAGGGAAGGAGCGTCTTTTCGGCTATACCTTCCCTTTTTAGTTTAATCATGTTCCGGAAACTAAAACCTAACACAGATGAGATATTGGCAATCGATACGATTAACCCTGGTATGGGGCATCTCTCTCCTGATGACCCCTATGCTCCAGGCGCAGGTAGGGCTGTCAGTCTCCCCGCCGAGGGTGTATTATACATTGGGTGCGGGTGAGAGCGCTGCACAGCAGATACTGGTGAGTAATACCAGCAACCAACATGCACTCGATCTCTCTATAACCTTTGGCGACTGGAAATACGATGAAAGCGGCAACAATATCATGCTACCACCCGATACGCTCAGCAACAGCTGTGCTTCGTGGCTCAGCCTGCCGGAAGGAACCTATATCACGCTGGAGCCGGGAGAGAGTCGCAACATTGGGTTGGTGATGACGGTTCCATCCGGTATTGATGCTGATGACAATGTCCGGACTGCCATGGTCTACATAACACAAATGAACCCGGTAGATGGTGTGGATGCCAGGGGTGCTGCCATCCGCATCAATGTGCGACAGGGTATCAAGATATACCGGAAAGGGAGACAACCTGAGCAAAAACGACTGGAAATTGTGAATATGTCATTGGATAGAGAAAATAATATCATCGGACTCAATTTTCACAACAAGGGAAATAGCTGGGTCAACGGTATGTTAAAGGCTACCTTGTTCAACCGGACTACCGGCAAGGAGGTATCGCTGGGTGAAACCGAATTTTACACCATGCCGGGTGATCAACGCAAAGTGGGCATTCCTATCAAGGAACTACCCACAAAAGGAGATTATACTGCCACCGTTATCCTCGATTACGGTGATGAGACCGCATTGGAAGCAGCAGAACTGGAGTTCAGTTATGACTAAACGGCATCTGTTCTGTTTCTTTATCGCATTCATTGTTACCACGCCATCTTACACACAGGAGTTTACATTGTGGGGAAACCCTTATGTCGGGATCTATTCCTACAATGGCATCACTACCAACGGCTATTATACCCTGGTCGTGAAGGAGAACTGGGGTACCGAGCTGTATGCGGAGGATTGGCGTATGACCGTCAGGCTGACGGGAGACATTGTTTCACAGGATGGGACGAAAGTGTTTCCATCCAATAAAGTCGGTCTCGTCCTGTCAAGTACGGAGGGACAACCCTCTTCCATTCCCGATGTCAGTGAAATCAACCTGTCTTACCCTGTGATGCTGAACGGTACCCAGGAAATAGACCTGGTGAACGGAGCCAACGTGGCGCTGACCAATAAGGTGGGAAATAATTTTGTCTATTATCAGTTTCAGATGAATTTTCAACTGGCAGCTATCGGGGGTGGTTACCTCGATCTGCTGGATGATGACACCGGCAACAAAACAATTACCTATTCAGCACCTTTCGAATTCAAAGCCTATATCGGAGGAGAGGAGTTTACCATTCACCGCACCTATGACATCCTGCAGGTGCACAAGCTCTCCACCAATAAAAACTACGCCATCCTTGTGAATCCGGTGAATGTGGATCTGGAATTTAACACGGTAGCAGATTATGCAAACGGTAAAAATATCACTTTTCCCAACGCGGTGACCGTGAAATCAAATGTTGCCTACCAGTTAAGGGTCAGCTCCATTTACCCCAACTTCTCTTCCACATCGGGTAATATATTGCCACTGGATATGGTACGTGTGCAATTGTCGGGTGATGGTCAGACCACTTCACACATGGTGCTTTCCGATGCGATGGTGACATTGCTTCAGGGGTCTTCTACCGGAGGCGGATCCAAAGTGTATGATCTGACATTCTCTACCGTGGCGAATGATGCCCGTATACTCGATCTGCCGACCGAACAGTATAGTGCCAGCCTGCTTTTCGAAATTACCCCTCAATAGGAATGTGGTTAAAAACAAGATCAACAGCGACCCTGGTTATACTGATCGGCCTTCATTTGTCTGTGGCAATGAAAGCAGAAACAGTCGCAGCACAACCGGTTGATATTGAAATAAAGTCCATCTCGGAAAAAGGGCAGCTGTTGAGTCATGTGCTGAAGGTGGTCAATCAATCTGATATTTCCTTCGACGGGGTCATCGCGGTGAACGCAGCTGCCGGTATGCGACCGCTCTCACAGGGGGAACAAGCGGTTCACATCGCCCCCGGCGACAGCGGATTTGTTTCCTTCAAGCTGCTGCTGACGAAGGATCTGACTGCCGGGGAGAAAAAGGTCCGCTATGACGTGCTAAACGAGGCCAAAAAGAGCGTGGCACACTGTGAAGCTTCACTGCAGATTGCACAGCGTGAACGACTCACACTGCTGGCTGATCAGGCACCCATACTTATCACTGACCCGGATGATTCGGTGCGCGTCCGCGTGACGGTCAGCAACAGCGGTAATATGACCGAACAGATCACGCTGGTATTCAATGTGCCTAACCTACGGAATGCACCTCCATTTACCGAAGTAACTGCATCCCTGTCACCCGGTGATGAACGGGAATTTACCCACCTATTTATGGCGAGCAGCAACCTGCTTGCCGAAGAACGGTTTCAGGTTCGGATTATTGCCATGAAAGGGAGTGAGAAAAAAATTGTCGATACCAAAATGGTAACCATACACAGTATCAGCACCCGGCGCAGTTACAATACCCTCCTGCGTGATCAGATGGCAGAATATGGCGAAGGGACGTCCGATAATGCCATACAGCTGAGCTACCGCACCTATAACAACACCTCCTCTACCATCCAGCTCCAGGGAGGAGGGTACCTCGACCTGCCCGCAGGATACCTGCATCTCAAAGGAAACATCTACCAATACAACACCCGGCCGCTCCCCTATGTGACCAACACATCACTCACCTACCGTCTCTTCGGTAATGAGTTCACAATGGGTAATGTAAGTGAGCAGGCAGAGCTCTCGCTCTACGGCAGAGGAGTGAAAGCAAGCTTCTCCGATAGTTTGGGGAGCCGGCGGTTCTCCATCGGCGCCATCGACCAGAACTACAACCTGTTGGCCACCGAACCATGGTTTAACGATTACTATTCGTTTTTTGTAAAGGGAGAACTGGGAGCAGACACAGGAGACACGGGTGCCACTGTGGGCTATGTCTTTCAACGGAATCCTTATGAACGGGCTCTCTTTCACATGGCATCAGTCGCGTGGCGCTACCGTTTCAGTGACCAATGGGAGCTGGAGATGAATAGTCACGGTTCGATGGCACAATACCAGGAGACAGCGGATCATAAACTCACCGGTGCGGCAGAACTGAGGTATCGTGGTACACTCTTTTCCGATCTGATGCTCAATGGATCGGCCTACTACAGCGATCCCTATTTCTCCGGGAACAGGAAGGGGGCTTTATCCCTCTCGCAGGGCGTGAGTAAAAGATTGTCAGACAATATCTATCTGAGCGGATCTTTCAGCTACAATAAATCGGAGCCAAAATCGTATACCTACAATTACAATTATCGATCAGAAAACAGCTACGGTAACTTCTCCGTCTCACTGCCCGGACTTCCCGGTTTTACCTCATCCCTCCTGTACAATTATCAGCGCGAAAGCTCACCTACCTATTCCCGGTATATCGGGGAAGCAGGGATTGATCAAAATCTGACCATGGCTGCCCACCGACTGGGATGGCAGTGGCGCTGGCAGCATCCCGCCGGCAACCATTCTCTCTTTGGGAGCCTGGAGGGAGGATCATTCCGAAATCCGGTCGGTGAAAGTCGCGAAAGGCAGGGAAAAGCTTCATTGAGCTATGCATACCGATGGCTCACCACCGGGGTTACCTGGCAGCAGGGGGCTTATTATCTCTATGAACAGGTGATGGCACAACAACTGCACAGGGAGTTTACAAGATTCACTGCATCGGCATCGGTCAATCATCGCTTCTCCAATAGCTTTCACCTCTCTTCCGGATTCAACTTTACACGCGATGTCTATCAGGGTAGTGTACCCTCGGTCAACATCAATGTGCGCTATATTACCCGGCATCATCTCTCCTTCTCCCTCAGCGGAAACTGGTATAAGTATCCCCTGATACAAAACAGGGACATCCTGAATCTGGAGGCTGGTGTCCGCTATCAGTTCAGCAAACGCGAGCCGCTGAGAGGGAAGAAGAGCTCGCTGATCGCAAAGGTTTATTACGACCACAACGGCAACAGTCGCTATGACAAGGGCGATGTGCCGGCAGAAGGTTATCTCCTCGACATTGACCGGAAAACATTTAAAACCGGCACCAACGGAGAGGTGCGCTACACCTCCGTTCCCTTCGGAAGCTATGCTGTGAAACCCATGCAGGCAGGTCAGTGGTCGTTCGATCAGCAGGAGTTCAACGTGAACAGGTTCAGCACACTGGTCGAGATACCCCTCCGGCAAAGCGGAACCTTAAAAGGGAAAATAAGGTACAGTGAAGGTGAAAATAGCGTAGATGTGGTACAACGCTACGAAGGGTTGCGATTTTTTATCACCGGCACCGATGGTAGGGTTCGTCAGACTGTAGTCACAGGAAGTGAGGGAAGTTTTCTTACCTTCCTGCCTGTGGGTGAGTATACTGTTTCACTGGATTTGAAAACACTGGTGGAGCATACCCACTGTGCCAAACCGCAGCGAATGATACAGATAGAAGCCGGGAAAGTAATCGAACTGGAACCGTTCGATATTCAGATTCAATCAAGAAAAGTCAATGTAAAGAAATTCTTTGCCCAACAAGAATGAACCGTGAAGAGAGGTGATGATCTGAACTCCCTTGCCGAACGGAACATTCACCTCCCTGCAAGACTTTTACCTGGTGCTGATCGTATAGGTTATCTGAGTAGTGTATACTGTTTCCGCACCATCGACGCTGTCATATTTGTCAATATACTGATTCCCTGACCCGGATGCGGTGTTGTCATACCTAATGCCGTATTTTAAATCTTTTCCCCCATGGGATGATGCAATCAGCGGTGCCGGTGCGTTGGATAAGGGAACATCTGAAAAAACAGAAACGGCTTGATTGTCCGTGCCATTCACCGCTCTGATGGAAACATCGCTTACCGGGATGGTTTCACTCCCTCCAACCCTGGTAAAGTTTACATCGGACGTCTCCACGGATACCTGAAATCCGCCTGTACTGAATATGGCCAGGTGATCATCCTGCGTCACCGACACCCCATTTTGGTGATCGCTGACGGTGGCGTATTCAATATCAATCGTTTTCTGAGCAGCTGTGACCACGATGGTTTGTACTGGCCTGAACCTGATGTGAATCGTTACCTGGTCGGATCCGGACTGGGCATGCACCCTGTCTGCTGACAGGAAGCCACTGATCAGAAGTATGGCTGCTGACAGAAAACGAATGGTTTCATGTCTTCTCTTCATGGTCTTTTTTCAATCATGGTGCAAAATGACCGCTGTTTCTATTACCCGGTTTATCTATGCGAATGAAAAAGTATACACTCACTCAATGTTTTGGATAAATGAATCAGCACTTCCGGGTATCAATGCTGAAATCAGGTACTAAACATAGGGATTTTAAATGAAATTTGCAAATATCTCCCTTGTATTTTTTAAAATATTCAATATAGAAGGAGACCAGTAATACCATACAAGTGAATCCTACTTCTCATACTGAAGTTTTTTTTCATCTCTACTCATTCTTTTTGCTGTTGTATGTGTCTAAACTATGAAGAAACCCAAACAAGGTTTCATGAATGTTAAAATCGACACCGTTTAATCAACCAATGAGAGTGTAAGTATTTATTTATGTTTAATTTTTAATACGAAAAACAAACCATGGGAAAAATTCCAATGAAAAGGAGTCTGTTTATGCTGATCTCAATTTTTGTGTTAAGCTCTTCGATGGGCTTTGCGCAAAAGGTGAATCTCAATTACAGCAAGACAAATCTGAGAACTGTGCTGGAAAGTATTACCGAACAAACAGGTTACACCCTGGCCTTTAGCAAGGAAGTGGTCAATCTGGGCGACGAGGTAACTATCCGTGTGAATGATGCTGAGCTGGCACAAGTGCTGAATCAGCTGTTGACATCCCGTAATATCGGTTACGAGATCAGGGATAAGAAGATCTTTATTTTTGATCAGTCAATAGTGGAAATAGCCGAGACAAGACAAACACCCCAACAGGATGTACAACTGACCGGAAAGGTAACTGACCTGAACGGGGAGCCTATTATCGGTGCCAACATTGTGGTGCCGGGAACGACCATCGGTACGGTAACCAATATGGAAGGCAGTTACAGCATGATCCTTCCACAGGGATCCGTGCTTCGCTTTTCCTATATCGGTTTCATATCACAGGAATTCACCATCACCAATCAGACTGTACTGAATGTGCGGTTGCAGGAAGACACAGAGGTGCTGGATGAGCTGATCGTGGTGGGATATGGCGTACAGCGTAAGAGTGTGGTAACCGCGGCGATCAGTAAGGTCACTGCCGAGGAGCTGAACGTAACCCGTCCTTCACGTGTGGAAGATGCACTGAAAGGCAAGGTATCGGGTGTACAGATTACCCAGAGTTCCGGTCAGCCCGGTTCCGACTCCAAGGTGCGCATCCGCGGTATTGGCACGATCAACAACAGCGAACCGCTCTATATCGTCGACGGCATGATCGTGGGCGGCGGCATCAACTACCTCAACCCGGTGGATATCGAGTCGGTGGAGATCCTCAAGGATGCGGCCTCGGCTGCTATCTACGGGGCACGTGGCGCCAACGGTGTGATCCTGGTCACTACCAAGAAGGGAACCAAAGGAAAAGCCACCGTCAACTACGATGTGAGTTACGGATGGCAGAACCCATGGAAGAAACGGGAGATCCTCAATGCGGAGGAGTACATGGTGGTGATGAACGAGGTACAGCTCAACGATGGCAACCTGCCGCGCTATAACAATGAACAGGTGATGGGCGCCGGCATCGGCACCGACTGGCAGGACGAAACCTTCTACTACAATGCTCCGGTGCAGAATCACCAGGTGAGTGTCTCCGGCGGATCGGAGGATCTGCTTTACTTCCTCTCCTTCGGCTACTTCGATCAGGCCGGTATCGTGGGAGGTAATTTCAATAAATCGAACTACAAACGGTACAGCCTCCGTTCCAATTCAACCTATACCGTATTTAAGGATGATGAACGCTCCTTCCTGAACAGGTTCACCCTGGGTGCCAGCGTCGGTTACTCCAGGGATAAATCGTCCGGAATTGAGACCAACTCCGAATATGGCTCTATCCTGGGAAGTGCACTCACCTTCTCACCCCTCGTGCCGGTCTATGCCGATGAGGAGACAGCAGCCGATATCCTGAGCAGATACCCCCATGCCGTAACCAACGGTGACCGTGTCTTCTCACTCCCTCCCGCGGGATTCCAGGAGATCGCCAACCCCGTAGGGATGCTGCATCAGCCTTCAGCCGGACTCAACAACTCCGATAAGTTCGTGGGCTCCTTCTGGGGCGAGCTGCAGATATTACCGGAGCTTAGGTTCAGAACAACCTACGGCGCCGACCTGGCTTTCTGGGGGTACGACTCCTACACCTTCCCCTACTTCCTGGCAACACAGGGCAAAGACCAGCAGTTCAGTACCGTCCAGAGCGAGATGAACAGGGGATACAGCTGGCAGCTCGAGAACTACCTCTCCTATGCCAAAACTTTTAATGAGATACATAATCTCTCGGCAGTGGCAGGTGTCTCCGCCTCACGCTACAGAACCCGCAACCTGGGCGGCAACGACCGCGACCTGCTGGAGACAAACCCCTCCAAGGCCAATATCAACTCAGCCATCGCCGATAGACAGCTGGAACGCGCCTGGGGTGGCAGCGGAGGATTTGATTTCACCGGCACTGCTTCCTATTTCGGACGTGTGGACTATAACTATGACGAACGTTACATGCTACAGGCCACCGTACGCCGCGACGGTTCCACGAGCTTCGGACCCAATAACAAATGGGGGGTGTTTCCCTCTTTCTCCGCAGGTTGGAACATGACCAACGAGCCCTTCATGGAGAGCCGCCCCGAGTGGTTCGATTTCCTGAAGCTGCGCTTTAGCTGGGGTAAGAACGGTAACGACCGCATCGGTAACTTCCTCTATACTTCACTGATGAACGGCGGACAAAACTACTATTTCGGTGGCGGATACCAAGTGAACGAGGCTGATCCGTCCAAGGTGGGCGAGATCACCGGCTCCATGCAGTACGGAAGCTCTCCGGGATATATACCCAATCCTGATGTGAAGTGGGAGGAGTCGGTCCAGACCGACCTGGGTCTCGAGGCCCGTTTCTTTAACAGCAGGCTCACCTTCGGATTCGACTACTTCACCAAGGCAACCAAAGATATGCTGATGTATCAGCCTATTCCATCGTATGTGGGTCTGGGCGCTCCTATAGCCAACGTGGGTGATATGGAAAACAGAGGGGTTGAATTTGAATTGGGATGGAAGAACAGCGCGGGCGACTTCAACTACTTCGTTTCTGCCAACGCTTCCTACCTGCAGAACAAACTAATCAACCTCGGCAATGAAACCGGTGAACAGATTTATGAGAGTGCCGGTGCCTCTGGTGTGGGCAGCTACGTGAAGGGCATGAACGGTGAGGTGTTCCCCTACTTCTATGGTTATCAAACCGATGGCCTCTTCCAGTACCAGGCAGAGGTGGACGGTTACGTGAACAACGAAGGAGCGAAAATGCAGCCAACGGCAAAACCGGGTGATATACGCTTCGTGGATATGAACGGCGACGGTGTCATCAGTGACGACGACAAGACGAAGATCGGTAAGGGTGCTCCCGACTGGACCTATGGCGTTACGCTGGGTGCAGACTGGAAAGGGTTTGACATGAACATGTTTTTCCAGGGGACCTACGGCAATGATATCTTCGACTTCGCACAGCGCGGCGACATCCCGGCGGCCAATCGACCCGCATGGATCCTCGACCGCTGGCATGGCGAAGGGACTTCAACCAGGATTCCCCGCATGACATCGGCCAACCCTAACGGGAACTGGCGCTCATCGGATCTCTATATCAAGGATGGTTCCTATATGCGTCTCAAATCGGCACAACTGGGTTATACCCTTCCTGTTTCCCTGACGAAAAAGATCTCGGTACAACGGCTCAGAATCTATGTCTCTGCCGACAACCTGCTCACCTTCACCTCGTACGACGGATTTGACCCTGAAATTGCTTCAGGAGGCTACACAACCATCGGTATCGACAGGGGAATCTATCCTCAGGCACGCACCATTTCGTTAGGCGCTAATATCTCATTCTAAATATTTTAATCGTATGAAAAAATATATCAACTTATTGATCATCATTATGCTGGCGGGGTTCGTTTCCTGCACCGACGACTTCCTGACCAACTCGACCACCGAGCGCCAGGCAGCAGGTGAACCTGCCACCGAGGGAGCTATCCTCTCCAACCTGGCGGCTGCCTACCAGATATTGCTGTTCGACAGCTATGCCGACAACAACTATAACAGTACCGTGCTGATGTCCGATCTCCGTTCTGATGATATCTTCAAGGGCGGCGGTGACGCGGGTGACCAGCACCAGCTCTATCTGCTCTCACTCTTCACCACCTCCCCGGAAGAGAATATCAGCGGTCTGTGGAGTATCTACTTCAGCGGTATCGCACGCAGCAACAACGTGATTAGTGCCTGTGAGAACGCGGTGGGCTTCGAAACAGATGCCGACATCAAAAAACTCAATCAGTACAAGGCCGAAGCACACTTCCTGCGCGCCTTCTATACGCACTGGCTCTGGAAATTCTGGGGTAATGTGCCATATTTCGAAGCACCCCTCACAGAGCCGCCCTATATGACCAGACAGTACACGGCCGATGAGATCTATGCCGAGATCATGGAAGATCTGGATATAGCTACCACCGAGGGCTATCTGCCGATGAAAACGAGCGGCAGCAATGCCGGACGTATCTCGAGAGCTGCAGCCCTTATGCTGAAAGCACGCGTGGTGATGTATCAGAAGGATCAGAGCCGCTATGGCGAGGTGACCGCAGAGATGGCGGAGATCATCCAAAGCAACCAGTACTCCCTTGTTCCCGATTTCGCGGAGATATGGGTCGATGCAGGTGAGTTCAACCAGGAGTCCATTTTCGAGGCGAACCACCTGCCCGAAGGAAAGACATGGGCCAGCGGCTGGCAGGGCTATGGTACCAACCTTCCTGCCTTCATCTCTCCCAACGGTCTCAATACCGGTCACGAAACCGGTGACTTCAAGGGTGGCTGGGGATTCGGCCCCGTGCGTCAGACAGTGTGGGATCTCTATGAAGAGGGTGATACACGCAGAGAAGGATCGATCAACCAGTGGGAGTCCGGTCAGTACACGGCCCGCTTCCAGGATACAGGCCTCTTCCAGGCCAAGTATGCTGCCCGCGTGGGATACAACCCGCAGGGTGATGTCGACCTGAACTACTGTAATAACCTGCGTATCTTCCGCTATGCGGAGACACTGCTCAATTATGCCGAAATGCTGACACTACACGGTCAGAGCCCGGTGGGTGGACTGACGGCGCAGACGTGTCTGGATCAGGTCCGGCAGCGTGCTTTCGGCGCAGCCAGTCCGATTCCTGCAAACGCACAGCATATCAAGCTGGAGCGCCGCAGAGAGTTCGTGGGTGAAGGCATCCGCTTCTGGGACATCGTCCGCTGGGGTGATACCGCTCTCCTGACGGAAAGCCTGGCCGAATTCAACAGCGTGCGTACCTGGAACGATAACTGGAAATACCTGCCTATCCCGCAATCGGAGATCGACAAGACAGCCGGAACAGAGTTTGCCCTTGAGCAAAATCCGGGTTATAACTAATCAAATAACGTGTAGATTATGAAAAATAGAATCAAACAACTGTTCGGGATGATGCTGCTCCTTTTTATCATGGCAGCCTGTAGTCCGCAGGAAATGGATAACTATTCGCTGGATGGGATGACATCGATTACCAGCGACCAGATATCGTTCACCCAGACCCCCTCGGCAGAGAGTGACAACGTGATCACCTTCACCAATACCACCCCCGTCAGTGGCGTACATTCCCTGGTATGGGAACTGGGTAACGGCTCTTCCGGTAAAAACAATGCGATCACGGGTTCCTATCCGTTTGCAGGTGAATATACGGTGGTGCTGACCATTTATACTCCCGACGGCGCTTCTGCCTCGAAAAGTGTGGTGGTGACTATCGCCGAAGATGATTACACACTGGTGGATACACCGGTTTACAGAAACCTCACCGGTGGGGCTGATGATGCCGATGGCAAGACCTGGGTGATGGACCAGCACAACAATTTTGCCGCAGAGGTGAAAGCAGCTACCGGATTCAACATCAACGGACATATGGGTCTGGGTCCGCAGGGTTCACGCGGACAGGACTGGTGGGGCGCTGCTGCCAACGATAAACAATCGTGGGAGATGTATTCATCCAAATTCACCTTTATACAGAATGGTGTGCAGTTACTGATTGAAAAAGAGGGTGATGAAGGTTACGGACGCAAGGCCAGCGCCGAGAGTGTAGGCGGATTCACCGTACATGGCGTGAATGGCGACGATGCCTTCTTCACATACAGCGGCGGTAACTATAACTTTTCCATCGATGAGGCCGGTGAGTATCCTACGATTACCCTGTCGGGAAATGCCTTTATGGGTTACTACTGCGGTAGTCAGGTCTATGAGGTGCTCTATCTGACAGAAGAGGTGATGGCTCTTCGTGTCAACAATACGGTGGAGAGCCAGGACTGGGTCTTCGTTTATTGCCTTGAGGAGCTGAACGTTAGTGAGCCTCCGGTAGTGAAAGAACCGAAGGCAATACCGCTCGCTGAGGATTTCGAAGGAGAAACCTTCCTTGGCTTCGTGCAGGAGGATATGGGAACGGTGAGCGGTGTGGTCGATAACCCGCTGCCACTGCCCATCAATACTTCCGATAAGGTATACCGTTACTGGAAGTCGACGGGTTTCTACAGCAATCTCTCCTTTACCGCCGCTGATTACAAGTTCGATCTCACTGCTCAGAACAAGGTACGGGTGAAGGTGTTCATCCCCTCGTTCAACGACTATACCACTGAATATGCTGTGGCCGGAGAATGGATCTCCAACCGTAAGTTAAAACCCCAGCTGGCAGTGAAGCTGCAGAACAGCGAGATGGGCGGCAACGCGTGGCAGACACAGACCGAGATCGTGAAGGCCGATCTGGAGATGAACAAGTGGCTGACACTGGAGTTCGACTTCAGCGGTGTGGCCACCCGCACCGACTATGACAAGATCGTGATTCAGTTCGGTGCCGAAGGGCATGCCGGACCGGGCTTCTTCTTCTTCGATGATTTTGCATTTGCTGAATAATGATAACCAGTAACAGAAAGGCTGCCGTGTTTAGCGGCAGCCTTTTCAGCTTATTCCAATGAAAATGAACCTGCTATTATTTACACTGCTGCTTGTGCTCGCAGCCTGCGGGGATAAGAACGGCCCCGAGATCACCCCTCCCAAACCGGAGGTGGAGGTGAAGTGGAGTTTTAACCCCGCCACGATTGCCTTCTCTGCCGGCGGAGAGACCAAAAGTGTGATTGTCAGTGCCAACGGGGCGTGGACGGTGACCTCCGGTCAGGCATGGTGTACCGCGGATCCCAAGCAGGGGTACAACGGGCAGACCAGCCTGAAGGTAACGGCTACGGCGAACCACCTCACCACCGCCAGAACGGCGGAACTCACCTTCACATCGGGTAAGTACAGCCAGAAATATACGGTTACCCAGGCCGCCGGCACCATCGAAAATTATGTGCCTGCCGGCTATAATAAGGTGTGGTCAGAAGAATTCAACGAGGAACGGTTAAGCGGCGGCAAGCCTGCCCTGCCAAATACCGAGAAGTGGTGGTACGAGAACCTCCCCAAGGGGGCGGTCAACCATGAACTGCAGACCTATGTGGGCGGCTTCCGCGGTACAGATACCGTGGCAGCCATTCACGACGGCACACTGAAGATCATCGCCCAAAAGAGCGGTGCCGATATTATCTCGGCACGCATCAATACCATTGAAGCCTGGACCTACGGATACTTCGAGGCACGCCTGCGGGTTCCGGGTGGTAAAGGTACCTGGCCTGCCTTCTGGATGCTGCCAAAAAAAGAACCTTTGAACTGGCCCCTCGACGGAGAGATCGATATCATGGAGTATGTGGGATATCAACCCAATGTGGTGCACTGCACGGTGCACACCGGTGCCTACAACCATATGATCGGTACACAGAAAGGGGAACAGAAGACCATTTCCGGTGCAGAGACCCAGTTCCACATCTACGCCGTGGAATGGACGGCCGATTACATCAAAGGGTTTGTAGACGGTGAGGAGTATTTTCAGTTCTACAACGACGGTGCCGGCAACAAGGAGACCTGGCCTTTCAATGTGCCCTTTTACCTGAAACTGAACCTGGCATGGGGTGGCGACTGGGGCGGAGCACAAGGTGTGGATGAGTCTAAACTGCCTGCCACCTACGAGATCGATTATGTGCGGGTGTATCAGAAGAAATAGAGTCAAGAGTCAAGAGTCAAGACGCAAGACACAAGAATCAGGAAAAAAGACAAAAAAAGTTAAGACA
Organism: uncultured Proteiniphilum sp.; assembly: GCA_927407015.1. Taxonomy (GTDB): domain Bacteria; phylum Bacteroidota; class Bacteroidia; order Bacteroidales; family Dysgonomonadaceae; genus Proteiniphilum. The sequence goes on from CAKMJT010000002.1 coordinate 36,294, forward strand.
TAAGAATCAAGACAAAAGACACAAGAACCAAAGCTCAAAGCTTATAACTTACAGCTTACCGCTTTCAGCTTAAAACATCATTCAATGAACATGAACAAATTTATCAATTTTCTCCTCTTCATTCCATTTCTGATCGCCTGCAACACAGGCGCAGAGAAAGTCGGAATGAATACAGATGCTGCCATCGAGAAAAAGATCGACAGCATCATGGCGCAGATGACCCTCGAAGAGAAGGTGGGACAGATGGCACAATATACACTCGACGTGATTGGAAAGGGCGGCAGCGTTTATGCAAGCGACGAACCGTTTGAGGTGGACCCGGCAATGCTCGACACCGTGATCGGGAAATACAAGGTTGGCTCTATCCTCAACACGGCCAACAACCGCGCCCGGACCACCGAAGTGTGGGAAAAGACCATTCGTGCCATCCAGGAAAGGGCATTGCAGGAGACGGGGATACCGGTGATATACGGCATCGATGCCATTCACGGCACTACTTATACCGCCGGCGCAACCTTCTTTCCGCAAGGGATAGGGATGGCCGCTACCTTCAATACCGACCTGATGAAAGAGGGCTCGCGCATTTCAGCTTATGAGACGCGCGCCAGCAATATCCCCTGGACCTTTTCGCCGACGATGGACCTGGGGCGGGACGCCCGCTGGCCGCGCCAGTGGGAGAGCTACGGCGAGGATGCCTACCTCAATGCCCGGATGGCGGCAGCCTCCACCCTCGGCTTCCAGGGAAACGACAGGAACAGTGTCGGGAATCAGCATATCGCCGCCTGCCTGAAGCACTACATGGGCTACGGGGTGCCTGTCTCCGGAAAAGACCGCACCCCTGCACTGATATCCGAAAGCGAATTACGCGAGAAATACTTTGAACCTTTCCGGGCCGCCATCATGGAGGGTGGCGCACTCTCTGTAATGGTGAACTCGGGCATTATCAACGGGGTCTCCACCCATGCCGATCATCGGCTGCTTACAGGCTGGCTGAAGGAGGAACTTGCGTTCGACGGGGTTATCCTGACCGACTGGGCCGATGTGCAGAACCTGCTCTCCCGCGACCATGTGGCCGCTGATTACAAAGAGGCTGTTAAAAAGGCGATTAATGCCGGCATCGATATGGTGATGGAGCCCTACAATCTTGCCTTCTGTCCCACCCTGGTACAGCTGGTCGAAGAGGGTGAAGTGCCGATGGCGCGGATCGATGACGCGGTACGCAGGGTGTTGCGGTTGAAATTCCGACTGGGACTTTTTGAACGTCCCTACTGGTCGCGCGAGGAATACCCCGATTTCGGGAGCAGTGAGAACGAAGCGGTCGCAAAAGCTGCTGCCGATGAGTCGATTACCTTGCTGAAAAACGAAAAGAATGTCCTTCCATTGCCTGCCAATGCCCGTATTCTTGTGGCAGGCCCTAACGCCAACTCCATGCGGACACTCAACGGCGGGTGGAGCTATTCGTGGCAGGGAGAGAAGGTGGAGGAGTTTGCACAGGACTACAATACCATCTACGAAGCGCTTCAAAACAAGTTCGGTGTTGCCAACGTACAGCATGAAGCAGGTGTTACCTATAAAATGGACGGACAGTACTTCGAGGAGAACCCGCCTGAGATTGGGAAGGCTGTCGCAGCAGCAAGAGGTGCCGACTACATCGTGCTCTGCCTGGGTGAAAATTCCTATTGCGAAACGCCCGGAAATCTGGATGAATTATCTCTGTCGGAAAATCAGACAGCCTTGGCCTTGGCACTGCAGCAGACCGGTAAGCCGGTGATCCTGGTGCTGAACGAAGGACGGCCGCGGCTGATTCGCAAGATCGAGCCGGGTATGGCAGCGATTATCCAGGCTTACCTGCCCGGAAATTTTGGCGGGAATGCCCTGGCCGATATTCTGAGCGGAGATGTGAACCCCAGCGGCAAGTTGCCCTACACTTATCCGAAATATGAACAAGGGTTGATCACCTACGACCACAAACCGAGCCAGAACCTGGAGAATAAAATGGAGGGTGTGTATGATTACGGTGCGCAGACTTCGGTACAATACCCGTTCGGATATGGACTGAGCTATACAACGTTTGATTACGCCAATCTGCAGGTGGATAAAACATATTTTGCCTGGGAAGATAGGATCACTGTGTCGGTGGATGTCACCAACAGCGGGAGTGTGGAAGGAAAAGAGGCGGTGCTGCTCTTCAGCAGCGACCTCGTGGCATCACTCTCGCCCGATGTGCGCCGCCTGAGAGCGTTTCAAAAAATCTCACTGAAGCCGGGAGAGATGCAGACCGTTACCTTCGAACTGAAAGGTGAAGAGCTGGCATTTGTCAATGAACAGGGACAATGGACGCTGGAAGAAGGTGAGTTTATGCTGCAGGCGGGAAATCAGACCACTGATATCCGTTGCACGGAAACAAAAATCTGGGATACACCCAACAGATAAAACGAACGATGCCAGGCTTGCTTGGGCTATGCCATAGCGAGCGAATAGCTAACTATTGTGAGCTACAGTTGACAGGATTGATGCGACGGGAGCGCTTTTGGATGAAGTGCTCCCGCTTACTTGTTTCAATTACCGGATAGATTTTCAATAGATAATCCGTATGGCATCTGAATCAGTTTCCTGGGTGGCAGGAGAGCTATTAACGAGCTTAGTCGGTTGCCCATTGGCAACAGCATCTCGCTTCTAACGCCTGACAGCCTTTTTTATTTTTTTCTCTTTTTCATGTTCCTTAAAGTGAATCATGCGTGATTCGATCCCGTTTGCCGAGATATAATTATGGATGATTTCCAGGAACTGCGCACCAAATCGTTTCACTTTTATTTTCCCGAAACCGTGTATTTTCAGTAGCTCTTTTTCTGATTCCGGCAGGTAATCAGCCATCTGCACCAGCGTTTTTGTAGCTGCGACAAGGTACACGGGCAGGTTTTCGCTTTTGCTGATGTGGTTGCGCAGTTGCACCAGTTCGTTAAGCAGATCTGGATGGATCGATTTTAATTGGGCACCAGACGTGTCCCGGCTATAGGATGTGATTGAGAAGGTTGGCTTCCTGAACTGGTTCCGTGCCGCATAATAGGATGCCACGCTGAAATCGCCGGCTGTCGTGGTGATCAGTTGTTTTTTCAGTGCTGCTGCGGTAAAAACGGCGGTGATGCCCTCATCGTATTCCTGTGCGATTGCCCGGTTGTCGGTGGTTGCTGTCGATTCCCGCAAGGTACGCAACAATGTCTCTATTTTACCGGTGAAGTAGGAGGAGGATGCTTTGATCCGTTCTGCTAAAAACGAAGTGTCGACCGTTGTCTGCCGGGTGATTTGATGTAACTGGGCCCTGAATTTACCGGCCACCTGTTCCAGTTCCGACAACTGATCGCATAGTGCACCAATGAAGGGGACTGTTTCTTCGCTGAAGGATGATTCATTTTCCTTCGTATCGGAATACCAGGAACGGGCCATCTGAAGGAGCGGCCCGAAGTCGTACAATTGTAGTAACAAGGTTGTTTTAAATTGCTCCTTTGCCGATTGCAGCTCTTCGGCAACCCTTTTCTCATCGGGTTTTGCAGAGGAAAAACGAACCACCTGTTCATCCACCTCTATGGTATGACGGTGGATTGGGCTTCTCAGCACCAGTTTGTTGAGCGACCGGCAACGGCTCAGTGCCACATACACCTGTCCCGATGAGAAAGCATTACCCGCGTCGATGATCGCCTTCTCGAACGTAAGCCCCTGACTTTTGTGGATGGTGATGGCCCACGCCAGGCGTAGGGGAACCTGTTTGTAGGTTCCGATCATCTCCTCCTCCACGGTATTGGATTCGGGGTTGGTGGTGTAACGTATATTCTCCCAGAGCACGGGAGTGACGGTGATTTCATCCGGATCGCCCGGGCATAGCACGGTAATAATTTCCTCTTTGATGCGCGTGATGATGCCTATTTTTCCATTAAAATAACGTCGAGGAATTTCTGTGTCATTTCTCACGAACATCACTTTGGCTCTCTCTTTCAGTTCGAGAACCCGATCAACCGGAAAAGCATTCTCCGGAAATTCACCTTTCACCTCTGCCTTGAATTGATGGACAGTGGTGCTGATTTTTTCCAGTTCGTCAGTGTTGATCGCATCTGCGCTGAAATTGTGTGTGGTCAGCGTGATGTAATTCTCGTCGGGTGGCGGGTTAAAATGCGGATCGTAGCGGCTTTGCAGCAGGTTGAACCCTTCCGGTGTAAGCGAATCGATCCGCACCTGGTTCAATACCTCGATAAAAAGGTTGTCAGACTGGCGGAAAATCTTGTCGAACTCCACATAAACCGGTGGATGTTCCTGAATGACGCGGCTGTGGAAAAAATAGATACCCTGGTAATAATCCGAAAGTATCCGCCATTCATCGGCTTTAACTACGGGAGACAGTTGGTACATATCTCCGATAAAAACCATCTGCACGCCGCCAAAAGGTTCCGACTGCCGGTGCCGGACACTGCGAAGCACCGTATCGATGGCATCCAGCACATCGGCACGTACCATGCTTATTTCATCGATCACCACCACTTCCAGCTCACGGATCACGCGTCGGCGGGAATTGTTCATCTTCATGCGGGCAATCAGCGATTCGCGACCGGAAGGAGTCGGCGTGAAGGGGGTGAACGGTAATTGGAAGAATGAATGGATGGTTGCTCCGCCGGCATTGACCGCCGCCACTCCCGTCGGTGCCACAACGGCTGTCTGTTTCATCGTTTCGGCGCGAAACTTGCGCAGGAAGGTTGTTTTCCCCGTTCCGGCCTTTCCGGTGATAAACAGATTCCTGTTCGTGTGGGTTACAAATTCCATCGCGCATTCATAGGGAGTGGGGCAGGGCATACATTGACGTTTGTGAATGTTGAAAGGGCAAATATATAATTTCTAATTCGTTACAAAGCGGTTCTTTTTAAAAATAATTTGAAAAAGGGATCGGAAATAAAATATTCACTACCCATTCTATCGATTATTCCGTCATTGATTAATCCGCTTACTGCGCGTTGCAAAGTAGCGTAACTTGGTAAACGGTATCTTCTTATGTAGTCTTCCGAAAAAATATTTTTGCCACTGCTGCAAAGGGCAAGTAAAAATTGTTTTTTACTTTTGGATTGGTGGTCAAACAATTCCACATAATAATCGCTTTTCATATCAACCACCCGTAATACGCTTTTATCTACCATATCCTGCGTTATATTGGTTCCTGTTTCAACATTCTGCCAAATTTCAGCCGCCAATAGTTGTATGTAATGAGGAATGTTAGCAGTGACCGAAATAATATATTGTGCAATCTCTTCGCTGATATGCACACTTTTCTTTGAAAAATTGCGCTGTAGAAAATCAACCGTATCTTTTTCCGGTAAATAACCTAAGGTCATTTGAGATGCTGCATGATAAAAAGCCCTGTTCTTATTGTTGAACATCGCTTGCATTATATGTGTTTTACTTCCAAAGAAAAGATAGTTCACATGTTGTTGCTGTTGAACTTTACTACGCAGAAGTCCTTCAAAGTTGATATCTTTTAGTTTCTCTACTTCTTGAAACTCATCAAAAAAAATCAATATACGCTGGTTCTTCCCGGCCATCATTTCCGGTAAGTCCAGTAATTGAGAAACGATCGTCTCGTCTACCTTTTCGTTTGCAAAATCGATAGAAAATTCAAGTTTCCCTTCTTGTCCCAATCCCAATACGGGGCGAATATTTTTAACTGTAGAGATAAAAGTCTTGGCAAATTTCTGTAAGTTACTTTGTTGAGAACTCAATGCTTTGGCGTAAAGTCGCACAAATGATTCGGGAGAGAAAACGGGCATAAAATCGAAGTATATACAGTTATAACCCTGTTTTTTCAGTTGTTCTATTGCATTGAAAACCAATGAGGTTTTTCCAAAACGACGTGGGGCGTAAAGCACGAGGTTGTTGCCGCCTCCAAGTGTATCTACAATGCGTTTACTTTCCTCCTCCCTGTCATAAAAGTTTTCACCTTTTACCACCGTGCCGTAAGAAAATGGATTCATAATTTTCTTTTTTTACAAAGGTATGGTATTTTTCATATTATGCAAAAAAGCATTATGCAAAAAAGCATAACCAATGAGAAGCAAAAAATAATCATTACATTTGCTTCCGCTACCGGGTGGGTCTTCATCGGTAAAATCAAAAAACTTTCCCGGGCTATCGATATGAAACACATCTATTTTATCATTTTGTCTGCTTTCTTTTCAATGGCAACTATCGCTCAGGTTCCAAAAAACCTTGAAAGCGAGCTGGTTCTGCTGAATGTAAAAACCGGGAAAGAAAAAGTGATCCTGCGCGAAAAACGTCACTTCGAAGCACCCAACTGGTCCCGCGACGGGAAATTTCTGATTGTCAATTCGGGCGGGATACTGGAAAAAGTATCGGTCAGAGGGAAAAAGCTGGGTGTGATCGATACCGGCTTTGCCGACCAGTGCAATAACGACCACGGGCTTACCTTCGATGGCAGGTGGCTTATCATCAGTCACAGCGATGCAAGGGTCAGCTCACCCGGAGGTAACTCACGTATCTTCATCTTACCGGCAGCCGGTGGTGTGCCCCGATTGATCACTGCCGGTTACCCCAGCTACTGGCACGGCGTGAGTCCCGATAACCAATGGGTTACCTACTGTGCCATGCGAAACGGTGAATGGGATATATACAAAACACACGTCATTACCGACGAAGAAATCAGGCTGACCGATGCCAATGGTCTGGACGACGGCCCCGAGTACAGCTACGACGGGCAGTGGATTTATTTCAACAGCCATCGTACCGGACGGATGCATATTTACCGGATGCGGCCGGATGGAAGTGAACAGGTGCAGCTCACATCCGACGGTTACGACAACTGGTTTCCCCACCCTTCACCCGATAACAAAAACATAGCATATATCGCATACATGGAAGACCAGAAAGGCAGTCATCCGTTCGGTAAAGCGGTGAAACTTCGTTTACTGGATGTGGAGACAAAAGAAGTTCGTGATCTCACACCCGTTTTCTATGGCGGACAGGGAACCATCAATGTGCACAGCTGGTCGCCCGACGGTGAGAATATTGCGTTTGTGCGCTATATACCTCATGATAACAGGTAGGAACGCTCCTCTTACCGGACATTTCATTGTTATCCAATACCATACCTTCCTCTTTTTGTGTAAATCCACAGGATTTCTACCGTTCTGTCTCTGGCTCCTGCACTGTTTAATTTAAAAACGCAGATAAGCATAAAGATATAAAAAATTAATTTTTAACAATAAAATGTATAGAAAATTATTTTAATTCAATCAAAAAGATTATATTTGTTGCGATAATATTTCATTATGCATAATTAAAATGTTTTAGGTTATGACAAAGAAAATGTATGCTACAATCTTAGCGGTTGTTTTAGGTGTGGCTTTATATGCCCAGGAGACGGAATCGAATTGGTCGTCAGGTGCCGGTTTCGTCAGTTCCTATGTGTGGAGAGGTCTCTATTTGTCGAATGCGGCTGTGCAGCCTGCTCTTACTTTCTCATCCGGCGGTTTTTCAGCGGGGGCCTGGGGCTCTGCCAGTTTTGACGGATCCCTCGAGGCCGATGTTTTTGCTAATTATACCTTTGGATTCGGATTGACGCTGGGGGTAACCGATTACTATTTCCCGTCTATCGAAGGAGGGAATGATTATTTCGACCTCAGTAAGGAGAGTGGGTCGCATATATTTGAGCTGAATGGGGGATACAAGATTGCCGGACTTTCGCTGGCTGCCAATTACGTGCTGAATGAGGCCGGGGGGGCCGGCTCGGCCGGCGGGGATACCTATTTTGAGGTGGGTTATGCTTACAGAAATATCAACCTCTTTGTCGGAGGTGGCGATGGTCTGCAAACGGAAGACGGTGATTTTAATTTGACCAATATCGGGATAGGTGTGACGAAAGAGCTGACGATAACGCCCACTTTTACGATTCCGGTCACCTGTAGTGCCATCATCAATCCCGACAGGGAAAAGTTCTATATTGTGGCTGCGATCAGTTTATAAACGGAGGAGGGGTGAATCGACGGACCCAATGGTTGAAACGAGCATGATCATCATGATCAAACAAGTGCATGATTACCGCAGGTTGACTCCGTCGATACTTTGTATTCCATACGACCCTACTGAAAAGAATAAAATATGATCGTATGAAATCCCCTTACTCAGCAGGAAAGTATAAATATATCAAATAATAAGGAAAGATGAAAATGAAAAAAATTGAAGCGATTATCAGAAAATCGCGTCTCGATGAGGTGGTAGAATCGCTTCATTCGATAGGAATTGATTTTCTGACCTATTGGAATGTGACAGGTGTCGGAAACGAAAAGGCCAGTTCTATATACAGGGCAACGGTGTATGAGACGAGGCTGATAGAGCGGATTTACCTTTCGTTTGTATGTCGCGAAATTTTCGTGGATATGGCATGTGATACGATTATGAACGCGGCAAGAACCGGGGAAATGGGTGATGGAAAGATATTTATCTCTTCCGTGGATGAATCCATCAGGATCAGGACAGGTGAAAAAGGCCCTGAATCTTTATACATCAAAGAATAATAATAAAAATTTTTACACATATGGATACAGTAACATTAACATACGCACTGAATACTTTCTGGGTCTTAATTGCCGCAGTTTTGGTGTTTTTTATGCAAACAGGCTTCGCACTGGTGGAAGCAGGCTTTTCACGGACAAAAAATACCACCAATATTTTATTTAAAAATCTGATGGATTTTTGTATGGGTACCATCGCTTTCTGGGTGATCGGGTATGGATTCATGTATGGCACGGGAAACGGTTTTTTTGGTGAGCTGGAATTGTTCTCGAAAGTGAATCACGCCCTGGAGATTGGCATTCCCAATTCGGCCTTTTTCATTTTTCAGCTGGTGTTCGCCGCCACTGCCGCGACCATCGTCTCGGGAGCCATGGCAGAAAGAACCAAATTTAAAGCATACCTGATATACAGTATTGTGATTTCCGCAGTCATTTATCCGGTTTCAGGTCACTGGGTGTGGGGTGGTGGCTGGTTGTCGGCTATGGAAACCCCATTCCATGATTTTGCCGGGTCAACCGTCGTCCACTCCATGGGTGGATGGCTGGCATTCATTGGTGCCGCAATGCTCGGGCCGAGAATCGGTAAATACAAAAAAGGGAAAGTGAACGCCATTCCCGGACACAGCCTTACCCTGGCTGCACTGGGTGTCTTTATTCTCTGGTTAGGCTGGTTCGGATTCAACCCCGGTTCAACACTCGGCCTTTCCGATCCAGATCTGGTGGCACATATTTTCGTTACCACCAACGGTGCTGCTGCGGCAGGCGGGATAGCCACTCTGCTGATCACCTGGATAAGGTACGGTAAACCCACCTTCAGTATGACATTGAACGGCGTACTCGCCGGCCTTGTAGCCATTACCGCCGGTTGCGATGTGATAACCCCTGGAGGCGCTATCGGCATAGGTTTACTTGCCGGCATCCTGGTGGTTTTCTCGGTGGAATTTCTCGATAGAAAATTAAAAGTGGATGATCCTGTGGGCGCGATCTCTGTCCATGGTGTCTGTGGTGCTTTCGGTACGCTGATGGTGGGTCTGTTCTCCAGCAGCCCTGACCTGCCTGGATTGTTTTACGGTGGCGATGCCAGCCTGTTGATCAGCCAGCTCACTGGGGTACTTGCCATTGCCGCCTGGGCAGGTGTTGCCGGAACAGCGTTGTTTGCCCTGTTGAAATATACCATCGGTATCCGTGTGAGTGCAAAAGAAGAAGAAATAGGGCTGGATTATTTCGAACATGGGGAAAAAGCGTACAACTGAAGTACTGGGTTAATCAATCTTCCCGATGATAGGAAAGAGGGTGAGTCGTCAAATGATTTTACCCTCTTTCTCTTGTACCTTACTGTCACATCCGTTCGGGCACATCGATGCCGAAGAGCGACATTGCCTTCTTAATTGTTAACGCTACATTCTTAGAGAGCATCAGCCTGAAGTTACGCAAGGCAGTGTGCTCCTCTTTCAGGATGGGATAGTCGTGGTAGAACTGGTTGTATTCCTTCACCAGTTCATAGACATAATTGCCGATCAGTGAAACATTGTACTCCGATCCGGCCTGCTTCACCACGGGACTAAACTCAGCCAGCAGCTGCACCAGACCTTCTTCTTTTTCCGATAAGGGTACGGAGAGTTCCATTGCTTCCGGGAGGATGATCCCCTGTTCGGCTGCCTTGCGCAGGATCGATTGAATGCGGGCATGGGTGTACTGGATAAACGGTCCCGTGTTGCCGTTGAAATCAATCGATTCCTTCGGGTTGAAGGTCATATTTTTTTTCGGATCCACCTTCAGAATGAAATATTTGAGTGCACCCAGTCCCACCATGCGGGAGATGGCTTCAGCTTCCTCTTCGGATATTCCCTCCAGCTTGCCCAGCTCCTGAGAAGTTTCACGTGCTGTAGCGATCATCTCAGCCATCAGGTCGTCGGCATCCACCACGCTCCCTTCCCGCGATTTCATTTTGCCCTCGGGCAGCTCCACCATCCCGTAGGAGAAATGGACCAATCCCTTCCCGAATTCAAAACCAAGCATATCGAGCAGGATGGAGAGCACCTGGAAATGGTAGTTCTGCTCATTGCCCACCACATAGATCATCGTGTCGATGGGGTAATCGTCGAAACGCAGCCTGGCGGTACCGATATCCTGTGTCATGTAGACCGAGGTGCCGTCGGCGCGGAGCAGCAGCTTGTGATCCAGCCCGCAGGATGTGAGGTCGGCCCACACCGAGCCATCCCCCTTCCGGTAGAAGAGTCCTTCTTTTAATCCACGTAGAACCTCTTCTTTCCCGGCAAGATAGGTCTGCGATTCGTAGTAGATTTTGTCGAACGAGACGCCCATCTGCCGGTAGGTCTTATCGAAACCGGCATAAACCCAGTCGTTCATCATCTTCCAGAGATTCACCGTGGCGGCATCATGCGCTTCCCACTTGCGCAGCATCTCCCGAGCTTCCTCCATCAGCAGCGACTGCGCCTCAGCCTCCTCTTTGCTAAAACCCTGCGCCTGCAGGGCAGCCAGCTCCTCTTTGTATTTTTTGTCGAACAGCACATAGTAGTCGCCAATCAGATGATCCCCCTTTTTACCGGTCGATTCAGGCGTTTCGCCATTGCCCCACATCTGCCAGGCGAGCATCGACTTGCAGATGTGGATGCCGCGGTCGTTCACGATATTGGTTTTCACCACCTTTTTGCCGTTGGCGCGCAGCACTTCGCTCAGCGCATGCCCCAGCAGGTTGTTGCGTACATGTCCCAGGTGCAGCGGCTTATTGGTGTTGGGGGAGGAGTACTCCACCATGAAGAGCGGTGCATCGTCTGTCACAGGAGTGAAGCCATATTGGGGTTCCGCATCCATATCCTGCAGCAATCTTACCCACACGGTGGGAGCAATACTCAGGTTGAGGAATCCTTTGATCACGTTGTATGCAGCGATTACGGGCGATTTCTCCGCCAGCCACGCCCCGATCTCCCCTGCCGTCTGTTCGGGACTCTTGCGTGAAATCTTCAGCAGCGAAAAAGTCACCAGCGTATAGTGCCCTGTAAACTCTTTTTTTGTCTTCTGAAGTGTGATCTGTGATGCCTCCACACCGGCACCATAAAGATGACTGATGGCACCGATTACGGCTTCCTGTAGTATCTGTTCGATTCGCATAATTGAAGTTGCTGATTGAAAGCGCAAAGGTAAGAAAAAGGAAAGAAAGTTCACACTTTCTTCACGATATCCTGTATCACCAGTCCGGAGAGGGTAAAGCCGAAGATGGCGGTGACATGTACGATGGTGCCATTGGTCCGCGCTTTATGGAAGCTGCCGTGCTCGTCGGCATTCTCCAGTGCCTCTTCCCCCCTGTTCTCCAGCAGCTCCTCGCTGTAGACGCAGAGGAAAGGTCTGTGGGGCCTCTCCCCTCTGCGCATGCGCTGACGCAGGGCCGCTGCCAGCTTGCAGCCGCGTACCTTCCAGAAGTCATCGACCCGTATCTGTTGCGGGTCCATTTTTAGTGCTGCCCCCATGGAGGAAAAGACGGTTGCCCCCGTATGGGAGGCACTGTTCAGCAGATGAGCCTTGTGTGAGAGGGAGTCGATGGCATCGATGATATAATCGTACTGCTCCAGGTGAAACGACGCGGAGGAGGCTTCACTGTATATCTCCGGGATGGCGATGATCTCTGCATGAGGGTTGATCTCTGTCAGCCGCTTTTTCAGCACCTCCACCTTCAGTTCGCCAATCGTCCGGGTGGTGGCCGGCAGCTGGCGGTTGCTGTTTGCCACCGCCACACGGTCGGAATCGACCAGGGTAAGATGCATGATCCCGCTGCGGATCAACCCCTCGGCACACCAGCTGCCCACGCCTCCCACGCCGAAGAGAATCACCCTCTTAGCTGCCAGCGCCCGCATCGCCTCCCTGCCGATCAGCAGTTCGGTACGGGCAAACAGTTCGCTGTACTCCATTCTGTTCCTGTATTTGCGATCTTCACTGAATGCATTTTGTCACATATTACTGAGATCAGTCGCACTTTTATCTGCAAAAGTAGTACAATCTGCCGAAAAAAAGAATTGGATGCCGCATCGGGATCAACGACCGGATAGAGGATTGATTGGACATACCTTCCCATAGGGGTCAATGAAAAGGAGAGTGAAACCATACTGCGAATCACCCTCCATGGTACGTTCAGATAAAGAATCTGCTAGTAGAATCTGTCGTTCTTCGGCTCGAAGTATGCTTGCGGATGCAGGCAGGTAGGGCAGTTCTTCGGCGGTTTCCTGCCGGTGAACACATAACCGCAATGGCGGCACAGCCATTCAATCTCCTCGTCACGGGAGAATACGGTTCCGTTTTCTACCCGTTCCAGCAGCTTCAGGTATCGTCCTTCGTGGATTGCCTCTGCTTTGGCAACCATGCGGTACATCGTGGCGATCTCCTTGAACCCTTCCTCATCGGCCACCTCGGCGAAGTGGGGATAAAGGTCAGTCCACTCTTCATTCTCTCCTTCGGCAGCTGCTTTCAGGTTCTCGGCAGTCGTGCCGATCACTCCGGCAGGGTAGGAGGCGGTGATCTCCACCATGCCACCCTCGAGGTATCTGAACATCCGTTTGGCATGCGACATCTCCTGATCGGCCGTCTCCTGGAAGATAGCGGCTATCTGCTCAAATCCTTCTTTCTTCGCCTCTTTGGCAAAAAATGTATAGCGCATTCTGGCTTGTGACTCCCCTGCAAAAGATTTCAGCAGGTTTAGTTCGGTTTGGGTTCCTTTTACACTCTTCATACGATTTAATTTATTTGATGTGTTTGCTATTTCATTCGGGACATTTGCGAATACAATGAACGGAGACAGGCCTGCCGTGACGCTGTACTATCTGCTCATGAGCGTGTATGCTGACAAAAATACACATTTTTCAGGATCAAAAAAAATAAACGGCTAACCTGTAGCTATTTAAAATCTTTCTAAATTGAGCTCATGCCCGTTCGCTGAGTTCGAGCCAGCGCATGGTTTTCTCATCGATCAGGGTCATGATCTCAGACAGACGGGTAGATTTTTTCATCAGTTCACTGGAAGAAAGGTTACCCGAGGAGAGCGCTGCGGTGATCGCTGTTTTCTCTGCCTCCAGTTGTTCGATCTCCTGTTCAAGCGATGCAAACTCACGTTTCTCGCTGAAGGTGAGCTTCGTTTTCTCTTCCGTCCTGTTGCGACGCTGCTCCTGTTCCGGCTTGCCTGCTTTCACCTCTCCGGTCTCCTTCCTGTCCTGCAGCTGCTTCCAGTCGCGGTACTGTGTATAGTTTCCCGGGAAATCCTGTATCCTTGCATCACCGTGGAACACCAGGAGATGGTCCACCACCTTGTCCATGAAGAAGCGGTCGTGTGACACCACGATCAGGCATCCCCTGAACCCTTTCAGGTACTCTTCCAGGATGTTGAGCGTGATGATATCCAGGTCGTTGGTCGGCTCGTCCAGCACCAGGAAGTTGGGATTGGTGATCAGCACGGTACAGAGATAGAGCCGACGCTTCTCCCCACCGCTGAGCTTGTAGACGTAGTTATGCTGTTTCTCCGGTGCGAAGAGGAAATGTTGCAGGAACTGAGAGGCGGTGAGCTTGCTGCCGTTTCCCAGGTCGATCACCTCTGCTATCTGTTGAACCACATCGATCACCTTCATCTGCTCGTCGAACAGCAGGCCGTCCTGACTGTAATAGCCGAAACGGACCGTTTCTCCGATCTCGAAGGTGCCGCTATCGGGTTCCACCTCCTCCAGCAGCATCTTTACGAAGGTCGATTTGCCAGTGCCATTGTTCCCCACGATGCCCATCTTTTCGTATCGCGCGAAGATATAGTTAAAGTCGTCGGTGATCCTGACATCCCCGAACCGTTTGCTCACATGCTTCGCCTCGAAGATCTTATTCCCGATGTAGGCACCTTTGGCTGCCAGGCGGATCCCTTCCTCCTCACGTCGTTGCTGCGCCTTTTCCTCCAGCGTGTAGAAGGCATCGATACGCGATTTGGCTTTCGTGGCACGTGCCTGCGGCTGACGGCGCATCCACTCCAGCTCTTTCCGCATCAGGTTTCGGGCGCGATCCGTCTCCGTGTTTTGTGCTGCCACGCGTTCATCTCTTTTCTCCAGATAATAGGAAAAATTGCCTTTGTAGCTGAAGAGCTGTTTCTCGTCTATCTCCAGGATCTGCGTGCAGATGCGGTCGAGGAAGTAACGGTCGTGGGTCACCATCAGCAGGCTCATCCTGTTGCGGTTGAGGTGATCTTCCAGCCATTCCACCATCTCCAGGTCGAGGTGGTTGGTAGGCTCATCCATGACCAGCAGCTCCGGCTCGCTGATCAGCACGTTGGCCAGTGCCACACGTTTTACCTGTCCCCCCGACAGTTCACCCATCTTCTGGTGGAAATCGGTGATCTTCAGCTGTGAGAGAATCTGCTTAATCCGCTGTTCGTAATCCCACGCTTTCAGCAGGTCCATCTGCATCAGCACCTCGTCCAGTCCCTCCTGGTCGTTGGCAGAGAGAATCTCCTCATAGCTGGCTATCAGCTTCACCGTCTCATTGTCGGCACTGAAGCAGGCTTCCAGCACTGTCAGTGCCGGATCGAACAGCGGCGACTGTTCCAGGCAGGCAAACCGGATATCATTGCGAAACACCACCCTTCCTTCGTCATAGCCCTCCTTCCCTGCAATGATGTTCAGCAGGGTGGTCTTGCCCGACCCGTTGCGGGCGATCAGGCCGATCTTATCGCCTTCGGCAATGCCGAATGAGATATTGCGGAAGAGCAGCAGGTCGCCAAAGCTCTTGGTGAGCGTATCGATTTGCAGGAGAGGATGAGCCATCTGTTTTTGAATTTGAGGTCAAAAGTACAAAAAACAATTGATAACTCTCTCCCGACAGCTCTGTTTGAAGAGTTTCAAAATCGCCACCTCAGGTAGAGAAAGAGATCTGTCCTGCTGTTGCCGTCGATGAGCTCTGTGCCGCTGCCAATGGTGTCACGGTCGAAATAGCGGGAATAACCTGCCTTGACGGAAACGGAAAGGGCAGGCGTTACCACCTGCTTGACGGAGAGTGCCACACGGATTCCCTTCCCGTAGAAAGAGGGCATATAGAAGGTGTTGAGCAAATTTCGTTCATAGGAGTAGAGCCGCGCATTGTAACCCGTGGCATCGAAAAAAGCCAGATAGGTATCGCCCGTGAGACTTTTATCGCCTCTGTAGCTGATATTCTGTGAGATCATATATCCGTTTTCTGCCGGGAAAGGTTTTTCCTTGTAATGATTGAAATCGGCGGTGGTACGAAAGTCCCAGCCGCTGTGCCTCTCGTGTGTGTACCGGACACGGAGCTTATGGGTGGCGTAGGGCAGGACGGATACGCTGTTTTCATCGGGCCAGCTCATGTTCTTCTCTTTTTGATTGTACTTGTATCGTATATCCAGTACCGACTGGCGTGTGATTGTCAGGGTGGCCAGCAAATAAAAATCAACACCTTTCGAAGGCATATCCACTCCATATTTCAACCAGGGGTAGCGGACAAAATCGATGTAGGTGTTCACCGATAACTTGCTGACAGGAGTAAACAGGGCTCCCATAAAAAGACCCTGCTCATTCCTGACACTGCCACCTTCGGAGAAGGCCTGTGCATATACAGCGTTGTACGTGATGGGGTAGTAGCGGTGCAAAAGCGTGAGAGAGAAGTCGGGAGACGGGTTGTAGCGGGCCGTATTCAAGGTGGCCACAGCCCCGTTTCCGGAAAAAGCTGTCTCACCGGCAAAAATAAATCCCGGTAGCTGCCACGAGTAGTCGATGCTGCCATTCACATAGGCAGAATCTCTGAGATAGTAGATATTGTAGTCCCGTGGTGCGGGATTAACCATTCTGTTATAGGAATGATAAAGTCCGCTGATCCCCACCTGAAAACCCTTCTTCCGGAAGTTGACATTCCCTCCCGCTACCTGTTCCCTGGTGTTATTTTTCTTCTCTCTTTCCGACTGAGTCCGGTGCAATCCATCGGTTTTCAGGGAGGTGATCTGTCCATTTTCAGAGAGATTGGCATCGATGTGTTTACCGGAGTAAAAGGTGGTGATGGATACGTTGCCCGTTTGCAGGACGGTCGCCACACCCCTGAAGAAACCGCTTTCAGCAGTCGAGAAATGGCGTTTGGGCCCGAGTGTGCGACGGGCCACATTGTCCGAACTCCATGCCTTGCTCACCATGAAATCGTTGTTCAGGATCAGTCCCTGTCCGAAGGAGAGCCTGTAATCGCCGAGGGCAGCTGATTTCAGTATGCCGAAATCCCTGATGACCAGGTGGAAGCCGTAATGATCATATCCTTTGGTGTAGCCCGGTTTGAAGAACGGCTCGCCGGCATCTTTCTCCGCGGTGATTCCGGTCTGGATTTTATCGCGATAGCTGAACGAATAACGCAGCGAGGTGTAGAAGTCTTCACCCCGGTATTTCCGGTTGGGGTATCGCTGCAGTATGCTGTCCGTAAATTCTCCATAACCGGCACGCGGTGTGACTGTTTTGTCAAAACGGAACTGAAGCTCACTCTGCCCGTTGATGAACATTCCCGACAGCTTCTGCGGCATCTTTATTTGATCTGTTTCACCCACATAGAAGAAAGGGAGTATCCTCTCCACCGTTCGTATGTCGAGGTAAGGTACGTTCCTTAATTCAAAAACAGTGTACAGGGGGCGGTTTTTCTCCAGAAAATCCATGATGGCGGTGATTTCTTCCATCGATAGCAGGGGAAATCGTTCCAGCTGATCACGGGTGATCCTGTTCAGGTTCATGGGATTGTTCTCCAGAAAGAGCAATTCTTCATACATGTTCTCAATGGCGGATTCATTCATTTCTTCTTCCTCAGCCAGCTGCTCCACAAATTCGCGCCAATTTGCATGCTGGGCATTCAGGCCGCTGACAGATCCGAAAAAGAGGAAGAGGAGACCAGATATCAGAAAATTTTTCATGACAGGTACTCTGTTTCGGGTAAGTAAAAGCGATTCCCACAAAAATAGGTCTTTTTTTATATTTGCGCAAATATATGAGTATAAAACAGATAACTCGCTTGTTTTGGATTTTTTTTGTACCTTTGTCTTCGGATACACAAAGCAGGGAAGTATGAACAAAGCAGTCCGGCTGTTATTTGCCCTTTTGCTCCTGTTGGCAGCCTGCCGCGGGACGACAAAGCAAGGTGAGGAAGCATATGATTTTCCGCAGATTCTCCAGCGTGATACGCTGCGTGTGCTTACCCTCAACACCTCCACCTCCTATTTCATCTATCGCGATCAACCGATCGGGTACCATTATGATATGATCCGTGATTTTTGCAGACGGCACGGACTCGCCACGGAGATCATCGTTGCGGAGAACTCAGATACCCTGTTGGAAATGCTGCAGGAAGGAGTGGGAGACATGATTGCCTATAATATACCGGTAACCAATGCCCTGAAGGACTCAGTCCGCTATGCCGGGCTTCAGCAAATATCGCATCAGGTGCTGATACAACGTGCTCTGGCTCAGGATACCCTTCTCACTGATGTGACCGGACTGATCGGTAAAAGAGTGACCGTAACGGACGGATCCAAATACAGGGACAGGATGGTGAACCTGAACAGTGAACTCGGGGGAGGGATCCTCATCGATTATGCCAACAGGGATACCATCGTGGTGGAAGATTTGATTCGCATGGTATCACGGGGTGAGATAAGCTACACTGTAGCAGATGATGATCTCGCCAGGCTCAATCAGACCTATTTCAGAAATCTGAATGTCAGTCTCCCGGTCAGTTTTGATCAACGCTCCTCGTGGGTGGTGAGAAAAGATACGCCGGTGCTTGCCGATTCGCTGAACAGCTGGTTTGGAAACAAAACAGAGGAACCTACTTTATTGCGGATTATCAAACGTTATTTTGAAGAAACAAAAGGTTATCCCGAAAGTGACAGGCCTTCGTACAGCGATATTCTGGGGCCGGGCATCATCTCACCCTTTGATGTCTGGTTCAAACAGCAGGGATTACGGCTGAAAATTGACTGGCGGCTGCTCGCCTCGGTGGCCTGGCAGGAATCCTCCTTCAACACCGAGGGACAATCGTGGGCAGGCGCCATCGGGTTGATGGGCCTCATGCCGGCAACAGCTGCATCCATGGGTGTCACGGGAGATCAGATCTTCGACCCGGAAATGAATATACGTGCCGGGTCGGAGTACCTGAAGCAGCTTTTCTCCATTTTCGCGGCTGTAGATGATCCCGCCGAACGGTTGAAGATGGCACTGGCTGCCTATAACGGGGGGGTGGGGCATGTTTTCGATGCCAGGGCGCTGGCCGCGAAGTATGAGGGCAATCCGGATCTCTGGGTGGGCAACGTAGAGAAGTTCCTCCAGTTGAAGCGTTTGGAGCTATATTACGCTGACCCGGTCTGTAAAAACGGATATTTTCGGGCTGATGAAACGGTCAATTATGTCAGGAACGTCATCAACAGATGGGAGTACTACAAGGAGAAGGTGAAAGAATAAGATTTCTGTTTATCGGTAATTAAAAAAATCATTATCTTTGTGTCTGTATCAAAGGCAAAAACAACACCTGAGATTGGCGAAGTAAGGAAATCAATAGAATTCGAACAAAATGTCAGTTATAATCAACAAAGTCAACACGAAAGATGATTTAAGGAAATTCATCCAATTCGGTATCGATCTCTATGAGGGCAATGCGTATTTTGTTCCGCCCCTGATTTACGATGAGAGAGCTACGCTCAACAGAAGCAAGAATCCTGCTTTTGATCATTGCGATGCCAGTTATTTTATGGCATACCGTGATCATGTGATTGTCGGCAGGATCGGTGTCATCATCAACCACAAAGCCAACGAGAAATGGAATGAGCGGAACGCACGTTTCGGCTTTGTCGATTTTATTGATGACAACGAAGTGGTGGACACACTTTTCGGCGCGGCAGAGAGCTGGGCACGCTCCCGGGGGATGGAGAAAATCCACGGACCTCTCGGATTCACCGATCTCGATCACGAAGGCATGCTGGTGGAAGGATATGATCAGATAAGCACCTTCTCCACCATTTACAATTATCCTTATTATGTGGATCATATGGAACGGTTGGGTTACGTGAAGGATCAGGACTGGGTGGAGTTTCTCATCACGATTCCCAAAGAGATACCCGACCGGTTTGCACGCGCCTCTGAGATCGTGAAGAAACGCTCCGGCCTTGTGGTGAAGCACCTGCAGAGCAAAAACGATGTCTACCCCTATGCACGGGATATCTTCAGGCTGATCAACCACGCCTATAAAGATTTGTACGGATATGTGGAGCTGACAGAGAAGCAGATAGATTATTATGTGGATATGTATATTCCCATGCTTCGTCTCGAATTCCTTGCGCTGGTGATCCGGCAGGAAGACAACAAGCTGGTGGGTGTGGGTATCGGATTGCCCAGCATGGCGAAAGCATTGCAAAAAGCAAAAGGGCGGTTTGTTCCCACGGGATGGTACCATCTTTACCGGGCACTGAAGGGAAAAGACAATAATGTGCTGGATCTTTTGCTGGTGGCCGTCGATCCTGAATACCAGGGGAAAGGAGTCAATGCGCTGATATTCAACGAGTTTATTCCGGCGGCAAACCGTTTGGGGTTTGATTATGCCGAGAGCAACCCGGAGCTGGACCTGAACCATAAAGTGAAATCCATGTGGAATGATCTGGAGGCGAAACAAACAAAAAGGCGCAGAGCCTTTATCAAAAATTTATAAAGGAGATAGTACACAACGTGAACGAAACAGCGAGAGAGTTACAGATACTGCAGGACAATTACCAGGAAGAGAATATTGTTACACTCGAGTGGCAGGAACATATCCGCCGCCGCCCGGGGATGTATATCGGAAAGCTGGGCGACGGCTCATCCTATGACGATGGTATTTATGTGCTGCTGAAAGAGGTACTGGATAATTCCATCGATGAATACATGATGGGGTTCGGAAAGACGATTGAGATCACCATCCGGGAGAAGCAGGTTACCGTGCACGATCATGGCAGGGGCGTACCATTGGGAAAGGTAAAGGATGTATGTTCAAGAATGAACACCGGTGCCAAATACGATTCCAAGGCGTTTAAGAAATCGGTGGGACTGAACGGGGTGGGCATCAAGGCCGTGAATGCCCTATCCTCTGAATTCTTTATGATAAGCTCCCGGGAGGGCCTCTCCAAGAGAGTGGATTTTCAGCAGGGAATCCTTGTGAAAGAGGGTGCCATCGGTCCTTCGGAAAATTCGAACGGGACAAAAGTGGGATTTACCCCCGATGCCGAGATTTTCGGTGAATATCACTACCGGGATGAACATATTGAGCCGCTCCTGAAAAACTACGTTTTTCTGAACATCGGGCTGACGATCATCTTCAACGACAAGAAGTTTACATCAAAGAACGGGTTGGAAGATCTGCTGAACGAAAACCTCACATCGGAAGAGCTTTACCCTATTGTTCATCTCTTCGGGGATGACATCGAAGTGGCCATCACCCACACCAGCCAGTACGGTGAGGAGTACTATTCGTTTGTCAACGGGCAACACACCTCACAGGGCGGGACGCATCTGACGGCTTTTCGTGAAGCCACGGCCCGTATCATCAAGGAGTTCTACAACCGTAATTTTGAATATGCCGACATCCGCAACGGCATAGTAGCCGCCATCAGCATCAAGGTGGAAGAACCGGTTTTCGAGTCGCAGACAAAGACCAAGCTGGGATCGAAAGAAATGGGTCCTAACGGTATCTCGGTCAGCAAACATATCAACGATTTTCTGAAGAAAGAACTGGATAATTATCTCCACAAGCATGCGGAGACTGCAGATACACTGCAGAAAAAAATCCTCGATTCCGAGAAGGAACGCAAAGCCATTGCCGGCGTCACCAAGCTGGCTCGCGACCGTGCGAAAAAATCCAACCTTCACAACAAGAAACTGCGTGATTGCCGGTTACACTATAACGATGCCAAAGGAGATCATCGCGAGAACACCAGCATCTTCATCACAGAGGGTGATTCAGCCAGCGGCTCCATCACCAAAAGCCGTGATCCGAATCTGCAGGCAGTGTTCAGTCTTCGGGGAAAGCCCCTGAACAGCTTTGGGCTCACGAAGAAGATTGTCTACGAGAATGAGGAGTTCAACCTGCTGCAGGCAGCACTCAACATCGAAGAAAATATGGACGGTCTGCGCTACAATAAGGTGATTATCGCTACCGATGCCGACACCGACGGGATGCACATCCGTCTGCTATTGCTCACTTTTTTCCTGCAATTTTTCCCCGATCTCATTAAAAAAGGGCATGTATACATTCTCCAGACTCCTTTATTCCGTGTGCGTAACAAAAAGAAAACGCTCTATTGCTACACCGAGGAAGAGCGACAGAATGCCATTACAGAGCTTGGCCCGAATCCGGAGATTACCCGTTTCAAGGGTCTGGGAGAGATCTCTCCGGACGAGTTCCGTAACTTCATCGGAGAGGATATCCGGCTCGACAGGGTGACCATGCGAAAAGAAGATTTGCTGAAAGAGCTGTTGGAGTTTTATATGGGAAAAAATAGCCCGGAACGCCAGACATTCATCATCGAGAACCTGGTCGTTGAAGAGGATGAAGTGGCGTGAACAATCAAACGTTAAAAAATGAACCCTATAATACCTGATAAGAGAACCGCCCTGTTCCCCGGCACCTTCGACCCTTTCACCATTGGGCACGAGTCGCTGGTGCGGAGAGGTCTGTCATTGATGGACGAAATAGTGATCGCTATCGGAGTGAATGAATCGAAGAAATCGTATTTCTCACTCGACAAAAGGCTTGAGATGATTCGTGGTCTGTACAGGGATGAACCCCGTATCAGGGTAGAAAGTTACGATTCACTGACGATCGATTTCGCACAACGGGTGGGCGCACAATATATCTTACGGGGTATCAGATCGGTTTTTGATTTCGAGTATGAAAAAACAATTGCCGACATGAACCGAACCATTTCCGGAATAGAAACGTTTCTATTATTCACTGAGCCGGCCTTAACGCATATCAGTTCCACGCATGTCAGGGAGTTATTGCATTACGGCCGCGATGTGAGTAGTTTTGTTCCAAAAGGGATGGACATTCCCGCTGAGCCGGATGCATAATCGATAAGCTGCCCGAATGCGATCCATTGTCAGGATGAAGATGTCCGACATTCGTGAGGATATAATCTCTCAAAAAAGTAAAAATGCAAAAACAAATAATGATGCTTGTCCTGAGCGTCTTCCTGATCCCGGGGAGCGCTTTTTCTCAATTTAGGCCTTCCCCCGACGGGATAAAGCTGGAACGTACGATTCAACTGGTCAAAGGTCTCTATGTGGATGATGTTGATACCGAAAAGCTTACAGAAGCAGCTATACGTGCCATGCTGGCCGAACTGGACCCCCATTCCTCCTATCTGAACGAAGAAGAAGTGAGGGCCATGAATGAGCCGCTGCAAGGCAATTTCGACGGGATAGGCATATCATTTAACATGCTCACCGACACCCTTTATGTGATGGAGGTGATTTCTGGCGGGCCATCGCAAAAAGTGGGTATGATGCCGGGTGATAAAATCATTTTCGTGAACGATACACTCATTGCCGGGGTGAAGATGAACAACCAGGATGTGATCAAGCGTCTTCGCGGACCTAAAGGAACCGTGGTGAACATCAGGGTGCTGCGCCGCGGTGTACCGCAGTTGATGGACTTTCGCATCGTCCGGGATAAGATTCCCATCACCAGTATAGATGCCGCTTATATGGTTACACCCGACGTAGGGTACATCCGTCTGAGCCGGTTTGGTGCCACCTCCGCCGATGAGTTCAAAAAGGCGGAGAAGGAGCTAAGGACGAAAGGGATGAAGCATCTTATGCTCGACCTGACCGGTAACGGGGGTGGCATATTGCAAACAGCCAACGAAATCGCCGATGAGTTCCTGTCAGAGAAGCAGGTCATTGTCTATACCGAGGGGAAGAACCAGCCGCGCTATACCATGAACGCCAACGGGGACGATGAGCTCAAAGGAAGCAATGTGGTGGTGTTGGTGAACGAAGCATCGGCATCGGCCAGTGAAATTCTTGCGGGAGCCCTGCAGGATTGGGACAGAGCTGTGATCGTGGGCAGGAGGACATTTGGAAAGGGGTTGGTACAGCGTCAGCTGCCGCTACCCGACGGAACCATGATCCGGCTGACCGTAGCCAGGTATTTCACACCTACCGGGAGAAGTATACAGAAACCCTATGAAGAAGGGAATTCAGATGCGTACAATCAGGACTTCATGAACCGTTACCAACACGGGGAGTTGTTTGCTGCGGACAGTATACACTTCCCCGACTCATTGAAATATACCACCCTGGTGAACAAGCGTACGGTATATGGCGGAGGAGGAATTATGCCTGATTATTTTGTTCCGTTGGATACCACTTCCAGCACTTTTTTTCAAGCGAACCTGAATGCCAAAGGAGTGATCAACAGGGTGGCTATTGCTGAAGTGGACAATCACCGGAAAAAATTATTACAGACTTATCCCGATGTGGGTTCATTCAGGAAAAACTATCAGATAACCGATGAGATGGTCGCTAAACTGAAAAATATAGCTACTGATGAAAAGATAACGTGGGACGAAGATCAGTTTGCCACCTCACGACAGTTGATTTTCGCACAGCTGAAAGCTCTGATTGCCAGAGACCTGTATGACTCATCGGCTTTCTTCCTCATCATCAACGATGAAAATGAACTCTTCCGGGAAGGATTGCGGATTATTTCTGATCATGATCGTTACAACGGTTTATTGAAAGGTGTGGGCAGTAATGTGGCACAACAAAAATAGAGCACAATGAATTTCGATTACAGTAAGCTCCGGGTGGAAGAAGGTGCAAAAATTAACCTGAAGCATTTTCCCACCAGCGAAGATGGTGGTTTTACCAAAAAAACGGCGAAAGAGGAGATCAAGGAGAATATCAGGGAACTGATGAAATTTCAGGAGATGTTCTATGCCGACGACCGCTATTCGCTGCTGATCGTGCTGCAGGCACGTGATGCAGCCGGCAAGGACGGGGTGATACGGCATGTGATGTCGGGCATCAATCCCCAGGGATGCCGGGTGCATAGCTTCAAAACGCCCACCAAGAATGAACTGGAGCATGATTATTTCTGGCGGCACTACCAGGCACTCCCCCAACGCGGGATGATTGAAATCTTCAACCGGTCACATTACGAGAACGTGCTGGCCACTAAAGTGAATCCTCAGTGGATCCTCAACGAGCGTATTCCCGGCTACGATTCTGTCGATACCATCGGTCAGCCGTTCTGGGATAGCCGCTATGAAGCGATCAATGCGATTGAGAAACATCTTCACCAGAACGGAATGCGGATCCTGAAGTTTTTCCTTAACATATCGAAAGAGGAACAAAAAGAGCGTTTTCTGGCCAGGATTGAGGAAAACGATAAAAACTGGAAATTCAGCTCTGCCGATCTGCAGGCCCGTCAACAGTGGGATGATTATGAAAAGGCGTTTGAAGAGATGCTGGAGAAAACTTCCACCCGATATGCGCCCTGGTATGTGATCCCTGCCGATAAGAAGTTTTTTGCCCGCGTGGCAGTAGGCGAGCTCATCGTGGAGTTATTCAAATCGCTCGACTTGCATTTTCCGCTTGCCGAGTCTCCCGAGGTGCTTGCCCGCGCAAGGGAAGTATTGATCAACGAATAACCCTATTGGATTGCTCTTTCACTTTCTCTTCCCCCTGAGGTAGGCATCGAACCGGGTCATCAGCCAGAAGAGGCTGAACACAGATGCTACCAGCACGACCGTTGCGATAAACCGGGGTGACAGCAGAAAATCGGTTCCCTCCAGCAGATAGGCACCCATGATCATTGCCGCCAGCACTGCATACATGCTGCCAAAGATGGCACCCATCTCTCTCAGCAGGGTCCCCGACATCTTCCTGGGTTTGTTTTGCTGCGGGGTGAGTACTTTTTCGGTCTCTATCTGTTGCATGATGCGAAACTTCAGGTTATCCGGTGCTTTTTTCCTCTCTGAAAGCATCATCTCCCGGATGATCATTTCCTCTTTCTCCATCTTGTTCTCTTTCATTGTGATTCTGTTTTGATAATTTTTCAGGGAGACAGACCCCTTTCCGGAAAGCCTTCCTCCGGATGTGGATCAGCTGTATCTCACATCCTCCAGTCTATAGTTTGTCTCCAGCATTTCTTTGAACAGCTTCCGCGCCCTGAAGAGTTTTACCTTCACATTCGGTTCGTTTAAACCGGTGATCTGGGCAATCTCTTTCACCGGGTTGTCTTCCATATAGTACAAAGTGAGCAACAGTGCATCACCCTGCGGCATCTTCTGTAACAGATCCGAAACCACCGCTTTGCGGTCCATCTCATCCAGATCAATCTCCATCCTGTTTTCTCCCAGGTCGAATGCATTTTCAATCGCTGTCTCCTGAATGCCTGTCCACATTCTGGCTTTTGAGTGTGTGATTGCTGTGTTATAGACAATCCGGTAAAGCCAGGTCGAGAATTTGCTCTCAGCGCGAAAACTATGCATATTCCGGTATGCTTTCACATAGCTCTCCTGCACGACATCTTCCGCATCCTGCATATTGCCGCAAATCCGGTAAGCGATCGTGATCGCCATATCCTGATAGGCATCGACAAAATATGCGAACGCGGAAGTGTTGCCGGAAAGCACCTGTTGCACACGTTGATTCTCGTTCATCGCAAGCGGTTATTCCTGTTCTGTCTCTTCCTTCTGTGCCGTGAGCGGCATTCTTTGTGTCACCAGAAAATAAACCAGATAACCTATCCCCAGGAAGAAGACCACGCTGGCTCCGGTCACCCAGAACTCATTTCCCTGACCAATCACCAGATATTCGGAGCATAGGAATCCGACGATGATCCCAATTCCCAGTGCTACCAGTACAATCCCGTTTCTTAATGATACAAACCGGTTAGGATTGCTTTTTTGTTTGCTTCTGTTAGGCGGAATAATTCCCTGACTGATCAGTCCCATTCTTTCCTTATGGTCGTTTCTCACTGCATTGAGTCCTATAACCAGTCCTGCAGTGATGGGTAACCCGATGGTACAGAGAATGGCAATAATTGGTATTAAATCTTCCATATTCGTATGCGTTTAATGAGTGAATAATTTGTTATCATTCATAGGACACGCACAGATCACTATCGGTTACAAAAATAGTAAAACTTTCCGGGAAATATTTTCATAGCAGAGCGTAAAACAGGGTCTTTCCCGGTGATACCGGGTGAAAAGGTAATCCGCCTGTGGTATTGTTAATCAGACGGTTCAAAAACTTGTCAACAACACCCTCTTTACATCACTTAAAAGAAATGCCTACTTGTTTTTCAACAGATCGCGAATTTCAGTCAGGAGTGTTTCTTCTTTGGAGGGTTCCGGAGCTGCTTCCGGTGCGGGAACTTCCTCTTTCTTCCGTTTCATGCTGTTCATCGCCCTGATCACCATGAAAATAGATACACCAATGATCAGAAAATCGATGACAGCCTGGATAAAGGCTCCGTAGTTCCAGGTAATGGCCGGAGTAGTCACCTCTGTTCCACTCATCACCGCTTCTCTCAGCACTACTTTGAGTTCAGTGAACTGTCCCTGTCCAAACAACAAGGCGATAGGGGGCATCAAAATATCGTTCACAAAGGAGGTGACGATCTTA
This sequence comes from uncultured Proteiniphilum sp., assembly GCA_927407015.1. Lineage (GTDB taxonomy): Bacteria > Bacteroidota > Bacteroidia > Bacteroidales > Dysgonomonadaceae > Proteiniphilum. Next base: position 63,535 of record CAKMJT010000002.1, read on the forward strand.
CCGAAGGCACCACCAATCACAATACCCACGGCCATGTCCACGACGCTGCCGCGCATTAAGAATTCTTTCAGTTCTGATTTAAACGACATAGTTTTTTTGATTAAGGGTTGAAAAATCTTCCTTCTGCAAAGGAAATGAAATTTATGTAAATAAACACTTTTCAGTCATCAATTTATCCTCGTTGAGGATGATTTACCCTAATGAAATAATTCAGCCAGCATACAGCGTGCCGATCCTCCGCCATTTGTCTCAATCGTCTGCAGGTCGGTAGAAACGATCTGACTGAAGGTAGCGATGGTGTTCTCCTGCTCCGGCATTAAGGCATGGCGCGCAGATGCAGACATCACCATGAAGGGGTGACCGTTCCTGCTCTTCACTTCGAGCATATTGCCGGTAAACTGTGCTATCTGATCCAAAGTGATATCCACAATGATTTTACCGGTCGATGTGAGCCTCGCGACCACCTTGCGGCGTTCGTTCTCCTCCCTGATCGCTTCCAGGCAGATCACCGCTACCTGTGTGCCCACCTCCATCATCACGTTGGTGTGGTAGATCTGGTTCCCGTTTTGATCGGTGGCATCGAAAAGCGCGGCATCGTAGTTCATCCGTGAGCAGAAATCGGCCAGCACCTTCTCAGATGTGCGGGGTGAACGGCAGCAGTAAGCGATCTGCTTGTCACGGTCCAGAACCATGCTGCCTGTCCCTTCCAGAAACTGACCCTCCTTCTCCCAGTATGTCAGATCAATCAGTTTACGGTGATTCATCTTCCGGCGGAGCAGGTCCATGATCTCCGGCTTTCTTTCCAGACGGCGGTTTTCGGCAAACATGGGATAGAGCACCAGTTCCCCTGACAAATGAGAGGAAAACCAGTTGTTGGGAAAAATGGAATCAGGCGTCCATGGCACCGGACTGTCCTGCACCACTGTCACATCGATATCCTTGCCACGCAACAGGTGGACGAGCGCGTCGAATTCTTCTGTCGCCTTCTCCGCTACGGTGCCGGAGGCTGACTGATGCTGAAAGAAGTTATTCTGCGCTGTTTCCTCATTGAATCCGAACCGTGCCGGACGGATCATCAGCAGCTTTGATGTTGTTTGCATAGTTTTTATTTTTTAGCGGTCAGCTATCAGCTATCAGCAGTCATCAGTCATCAGTCATCAGTCATCAGTCAGCTCTTTAGAAGTAAGCTTTGTACAGGCAGCGGTTAGCGATCAGCTTTCAGCATTCAGCTGTTTGTTGTAAGTTGTAAGCTAATACAAATTCAGAATGGAAACACAGGGACTAAACTTACAGCCCGAATACTGCATCCTGAAACATACTGACATCTGTGCCTGCAAAGAGCGAAAACCAAAACTTATTCCAGTGATTGAATCGATATTTTGATGATTTGGATGGCTTCTCTCAGTTCTTCTTCCGTGATCACCAGTGGAGGAGCAAAGCGAATGATATAGTGATGCGTGGGTTTTGCCAGCAATCCGTTCTCAGCCATCGCAAGGCAAACATCCCATGCTTCTTTACCCTGATGAGGTACGATGACGATGGCATTGAGCAGCCCTTTTCCACGTACCTCTCTGATAAAGGGACTCTTTATCCTCCCCATTTCTTCACGGAATATTTTACCCAGACGCTCCGCTTTCTCTGCCAGGTGCTCCTCCCTGACCACCTCCAGCGCCGCCATGGCCACCCGGCATGCCAGCGGGAACCCGCCAAAGGTAGAACCGTGCTGCCCCGGGTGGATGGTGAGCATGATCTCATCATCCGCCAGTACGGCTGAGACGGGTAATACCCCTCCCGAAAGGGCTTTCCCCAGGATCACAATGTCGGGACGCACCCCCTCGTGATCGCAGCAAAGCATCTTCCCGGTACGGGCGATACCGGTCTGTACCTCATCGGCAATGAAGAGAACATTGTGTTTTTTGCAGAGGTTGTAACAGGCTTTCAGATACCCGTCATCCGGCACACGTACCCCTGCCTCTCCCTGTATGGGTTCCACAAGAAATCCGGCAATGGTACCGGCTTTTTTCTCCAGCAGCGCTGCAAGTGCCTCCACATCATTGTACGGGATTATTTCAAGGCCGCCTGTGTAGGGGCCGTAACCTCCACGTGCCTCGGGATCGGCAGAGATGGAGACGATGGTGATGGTCCTGCCGTGGAAGTTGCCTTCACAGCCCACTATCACCGCTTCATTTTCGGGGATGCCTTTTATCTGGTAACCCCACTTACGGGCAAGCTTCAGCGCTGTCTCCACCGCCTCGGCACCCGAATTCATCGGAAGCACCCTGTCGTAGCCGAAGTAGTCATGGATATATTTCTCATAAGGACCAAGTGAGTCATTATAAAAAGCGCGCGAGGTGAGGCAGAGTCTCTCAGCCTGTTCCTTAAGGGCCCCGACAATAGCCGGATGGCAGTGACCCTGGTTAACGGCCGAATAGGCTGACAAGAAATCAAAATACCGCTTACCGTCCACGTCCCACACGAAGCACCTTTCACCGCGCGATAAAACGACCGGCAGGGGGTGATAATTGTGGGCCCCGTAATTCTCTTCCAGATCCATAAATGCTTTGGCCTCTGATGTTACCTTCATAATGATGGATGTTTGGTTATTTTCTTTCACCGACGATGGCCCTTTTTTTCAGGGCATTAAGCCGGACTCAGGACAAGGTTCCGGAATTGTATCTCTTTTCCTTCACTCTGCAGCCCGATATGTCCTTCTTTTACTTCACTGGTGGCGTTGTTTTGCAGGACGTCGTTGATATAAATCCCGATGGCACCTTCATTCACCGTGATCTTTACGCTATTCCACTCTCCGGGACTCTTTTCACCCGTCGGCCCTGCTTTGCCGATTACCGGAAATGCGGGACGTTCCGTCACTCCTGCGGGAAGCTGGTATTCGTTGAGATCAGCACCGGCCAGCATGACGAGATCACCGGCTTTTCCTGCCTTAAGCTGACATTCAATCCCTTTGGGGAAGGGCTTTGACGGATCTTCAATCAGAAAGAAAACGCCGCTGTTACTCTCTTCCCCGGCCCACCTGTACTCCAGATGGAGCGTGAAATTGCGGTATTTCTCTTTCGTGTACATATAACCGAGTGGCTCACCCTTCACGGAGATAACACCTTCCCGCGCAGTGAATACCTCTTCAGCCGGAACCGCATCGTTCTCAACTACAAAGTTCCAGCCGGATAAATCCTTGCCGTTAAAAATCTTTTCTGATTGCTGTGAGCAACCGGCTGCGAAAACGGCCAATAATAAAACTGCTGATAGGATAGACTTTTGCATTCGTTGTGTATGTATTAGTTAAAAAATATCTGCTGTACAAATATATACTTTTTATGCCTATTCCGAAACAAATATGCCCTGAATTATGATGAGGATGGCAGATCTGCTGACAAGCCGTTTATGCATCAATCTGCGAAGCGGTGACCATGGAAATCCGTCTCCTAAAAAAGTAAAAAAGATTGTGAGATAGAGCGGAAATAGATACATTTGCCCAATTTTCTGACAGCAAGCGGATAAGGAGATACAGAATAATGAACAAAGCACATTTCCTCTGGGTAGATGATGAGATTGACCTTCTGAAACCCTATGTACTTTTTTTGAATGAGAAGGGATACAGGATGGAGTGTGTCAATAACGGACGAGATGCCATTGAACTGTGCCGTAGCCAGTTGTTCGATATCATCTTCCTGGATGAGCATATGCCGGGATTATCGGGGCTCGAAACCCTCACGGAACTGCATGCTTCTCAGCCGGATGTACCAGTGGTGATGATCACGAAAAGTGAGGATGAAGGAATGATGAATCAGGCTATCGGAAAGAAAATTGCCGATTACCTGATTAAACCGGTGAATCCGAACCAGGTACTGCTGACCATCAAGAAACTGCTGGACAAGAAACAATTGATTGCAGAGGCAACATCGGTGAACTACCGCGATGAATTCAGTCAGTTAACGGGGGCGATGGAGCGTTGTCGCTCTGCCGGCGACTGGAAGGATCTGTATAAAAAACTGGTATACTGGGAACTGGAGCTGGATCAGACGCAGAGCCTGATGAAAGAGATGCTGGTCATGCAGAAGGCGGAAGCCAACAAGGCTTTCGCAAGGTTCATCCGGGGAAACTATGAAAACTGGATGATCCACTGCGATGGACGTCCCGTGATGAGTCCTGACTTGTTTGAGCGATTTGTTTCTCCGGCACTCAAAAAAGGGAAAAAACTCTTTTTTATCCTGATCGATAATTTCCGTTTCGATCAGTGGCAGGTGATCAAGGACATTGTCAGCGAGAACTTCACCTGTAACGAAGAGCTCTATTTCAGTATCCTGCCCACGGCCACTCCCTATGCCCGGAACAGTCTGTTCTCCGGATTGATGCCCCGGCAGCTGGCGGAACGTTATCCCGATATATGGGTGAATGAAACGGAGGATGAAGGGAAAAACCTGCTGGAGGAACCGCTTATTCAACATCAACTGAACAGAATGGGCATAAACAGCAGCCTCTCCTATCAGAAAATAAATACAAACTACGAAGGGGTTAAACTGGCAGCCCGTTTTTCGGAACTGGAGAAATCTGATCTGAACGTGTGGGTATTCAACTTCATCGATATGCTGTCACATGCCAGGACAGAATCGAAAATGATTCGTGAGCTGACGGCCGATGAGGCTGCCTACCGCTCACTTACCCGCTCCTGGTTTTTGCATTCCCCGTTGCCATTCCTGTTGGGAAAGATAGCGCAAAACGGGTATAAGGCGGTTCTCACGACCGATCACGGCTCCATACGGGTGCAAAACGGGGTAAAGGTGATAGGTGACAAGGAATCAAGTGTCAATCTTCGGTATAAGCTGGGGAAAAATCTGGGATATGACCCACGAAGGCTGTTCGAGGTCATTCATCCCGAAAATCTGGGATTGCCCTCTCCCAATATGAGCACACGTTATATCTTTGCGCTGAACAGTGATTTTTTTGCTTACCCCAATCAGTACAACCATTACGTGTCGTACTACGAGAACAGTTTCCAACATGGAGGCGTTTCCATGGAAGAGATGTTGATCCCATTCATTACGCTCACGGCTAAATAACCATTTATGAGGATAGAGATCAATAATTTAACGGACTTACCGCCAGCCGCCCGTGCATTCATCGGAAATATGGGGGAGAGTAAGGTTTTCGCTTTTTACGGGAGCATGGGCGCCGGCAAGACCACCTTCATCAAGGCTGTATGTGAGGAGCTGGGTGTGAAGGAAACGGTGGCAAGCCCCACCTTCGCCATCATCAATGAATACAGGGACAAAAAGGGTGATTCCATTTATCATTTCGATTTCTACCGCATCAACAAGCTTGAGGAGGCGTTCGATTTCGGTTATGAGGATTATTTTTACAGCGGGAATATATGCTTTATCGAATGGCCGGAGCTGATAGAGGCCGTATTGCCGGATGATACCGTGAAGATAGCTATCCGGGAAGAACCCTCCGGAGGCCGGATCGTAGAGCGTATCTGACAAGATTTTGCCACGAACCGTTAAACGTATTGGGAAAGAATCACTCTTAATGAGAGGAATTGTAAAACTAAATACAGAAAATTCCATATATTCGCATATCCAAAAAAACGAAGATGAAAAAAATAATCATAGCAGCCTTCTTAATGCTCTCTGCCCTGTCGGCATCAACTCAGGTCAATACCGACCGGGTGATGATGATCGGCAAGAATGCGCTCTATTTTGAGGATTATGTGCTGGCCATTCAATACTTCAATCAGGTGATTACGGCCAAACCGTATCTTGCAGACCCCTACTATTTCAGGGCGATGGCAAAATTCCTGCTCGATGATTTCAAGGGTGCCGAAGAGGACGCCTCGGAATGCCTGACACGTAACCCTTATTACACGGCGGCTTATCAGCTGCGCGGCGCGGCACGGCAGAATCAGGAGAAGTATGAGCTGGCTGCCACCGATTACCAGCGAAGCCTGGAGTTCTTCCCTGAGGACAGACTCACGCTCGTCAACATGGGTATCGTCAATATCGAGATGGAGCATTATGACGTCGCAGAGAAATTCTTCGATGTGTTGCTTCGCCGTTTTCCCGATTATACACCCGGATACCTTACCCGTGCCCAGATGTACCTGGAGCTGAAAGATACCACCAATGCGATGGCCGACTTGAATAAGGCAATCGAAATAGACCCGTATACCTCTCACTCTTTCTCTGCCCGCGGACTTCTTTATTTCCAGCAGAAAGAATACAACAAAGCACTGGCAGACCTGGATGAAGCTATCCGCCTCGATCCCTATTTCGAGGGCAACTATATCAACAGGGGCCTTGTCAAGTATCACCTGAACGACCTCCGTGGCGCAATGGCCGACTACGACAGGGTGATTGAGATGGATGAAAACAACCTGATCGCCCGCTTTAACCGGGGATTATTGCGTGCACAGGTAGCCGACAACAACCGGGCGATACGCGATTTCGACAAGGTGATCGAGCTGGAGCCGGACAATACCATAGCCTACCTCAACAGGGCAATGCTGAACAATGAGATCGGCAATACAGCCGGCGCACTCGAGGATCTGAACGTGGTACTCGAGGCTCATCCCGATTTTTTCAGCGGCTATTACATGCGTTCGCAATTGAAGCGTCAGCTGAACGACCTGCGTGGTGCTGAAAGAGATTACACCCTGGCCCGGGCCGAAGAGTCGAAAGCCCGGAAAGTGGCGACAAAGAACCCCGAACCTCTGGCCCGTACTCATGTGCAGGGTGATGCCAAAGATACCAGGGAAGAAGCCGATCAGGATATCGAGAAGTTCAATCTGCTGGTGGTCGCCGGTGATGACGACTCCCAGAATACCAAATATCAGCGGCAGAGCAGGGGCAAGGTGCAGAACATGAATGCCCCTGTAGCGCCGGAACCGAAGTTCGTGCTGACCTATTATGAACAGGAGTATGAGGTACGCCGCCCAGTTTATTACTCCGAGACGATGGAGATGGCGAACAACGAGCTGGCACTCTCCTGGATGCTCAAGGTGACCAACAATGAAGCTCCGTTGAATGAACTGCAGGTTCAGACACATTTCCGCTCCATCGACAACTATTCCAGGAAGCTGGAGGCTGAGCCCGGCAATGCAGCGTTTTATTTTGGCAGAGGGATGGACTTCATGCTGGTACAGGATTATGAGAACGCACTGAGAGACATCAACAAGGTGCTTGAACTTAATCCCGGCATGCTGGTGGCTCATTTTGCCCGTGCAGTTGTCCGTTCCAAACAGCTGGAATATGATCGTTTACAGTCCGATCCTGTCCTGATGGATGAAGACTCCGGCATTGAACTGCCGGCATTGGACAAAATAACCGGAAAAGCCAGGTTACCCGAGAACGCTGCAAAATCGGTCGATTATGAAGAGATCCTGAAAGAGTATGAAAAGATTATTCAGCTCAACCCCGGTTTTATCTACGCCTATTACAACCGGGCAGAGATATTCAGCATCGAAAAGGATTACCGAGCGGCGATTGCCGATTATACGAAGGCCATTGAACTGGAACCGCAATTTGCGGAAGCCTATTTCAACCGCGGTATTGCCCGTCTGTCCATCGGTGAGACAGCACAAGGACTCGATGATCTGCGTAAAGGAGGTGAGCTGGGCATTGTGCAGGCATACAGTATCATCAAGCGGATGCAGTAAAGGAGTCCCTTTTCAACTCTGACGATTACAATTTTCTTGTGAATTTGCCGCGCATAAATCACAAAATCACTACATTTGCAGTCAATTCAGAAAAAAGGTATATTAAGAACTACATAGCATGATAAAAATTACATTTCCCGATGCGTCTGTAAGGGAATATGAAAAAGGAGTTTCAGCATTAGACATAGCACAAAGTATCAGTCAGCGGCTCGCACAGGAGGTGCTTGCCGCAAGCGTGAACGGTGAGACATGGGATCTGACACGCCCTATTGAAAACGATGCCACGGTAAACCTGTTGAAATGGGAGGATGAAGAGGGGAAGCATGCCTACTGGCATTCCTCGGCACACCTGATGGCCGAAGCCCTGCAGGAGCTCTATCCGGGTATCAAATTCGGTATAGGGCCGGCCATAGAGAACGGTTTCTACTACGATGTGGACCCGGGTGAGGGTGTCACCATCAAAGAGGCCGATTTCCCCGCCATCGAGGAGAAGATGATGGAGCTGATCGCCGCGAAGGAGGAGATTCAACGAAAAAATATTTCCAAGACTGATGCTGTAAAGATGTTCTCCGAGAGGGATGAGCACTACAAGGTAGAGCTGATCAGCGAGCTGGAAGACGGCACCATCACCACCTATACACAGGGCCGATTTACCGATTTGTGCCGCGGGCCCCATCTACCCAACACTTCCTATATCAAGGCAGTGAAGGTATTGTCATCGGCAGGAGCCTACTGGCGCGACGATGAGAACAGGCCCCAGCTTACCCGTCTCTATGGCATCACCTTCCCGAAAAGGAAGATGCTCGACGATTATCTGGTGATGCTCGAAGAGGCGAAGAAACGTGACCACCGGAAGATAGGGAAGGAGTTACAGCTCTTTGCCTTCTCACAGAAAGTGGGTGCAGGGCTCCCCTTATGGTTGCCTAAAGGAACCCAGTTGCGGCTGCGCCTGGAAGATTTCCTGAAGAAGATCCAGCGTGAGTTTGATTATGATCAGGTGATCACACCGCATATCGGACACAAGCAGTTGTACATCACCTCCGGGCATTACGCCAAGTACGGGAAAGATTCGTTTCAGCCGATACATACCCCTGAGGAGGGAGAAGAGTTCCTGTTGAAACCGATGAACTGTCCCCACCACTGCGAGATCTATAAAACATTTCCACGCTCTTACAAGGAGCTGCCACTGCGGCTGGCGGAATTTGGCACCGTCTATCGGTATGAACAGAGTGGTGAACTCCACGGGCTGACCCGTGTCCGGGGTTTCACGCAGGATGATGCCCACATCTTCTGTACACCCGATCAGGTGAAAGAGGAGTTCCTGAAAGTGATGGATATCATCTTCATCATTTTTAAAGCACTCGATTTCGATAATTTCGAGGCCCAGATATCGCTGCGTGATCCGGAGAACAAGGAGAAGTATATCGGTTCCGATGAGAACTGGGAGAAGGCTGAACGTTCCATCGTGGAGGCATGTCAGGAGAAAGGCCTGAAAACAAAGGTTGTGTTGGGCGAAGCCGCTTTTTACGGGCCTAAGCTCGATTTCATGGTGAAGGATGCCCTCGGACGCCGCTGGCAGCTGGGTACCATTCAGGTGGACTATAACCTGCCTGAACGGTTCGAGCTGGAGTACACCGGCGCAGATAACCAGAAACACCGCCCCGTGATGATTCACAGGGCACCCTTCGGCTCCATGGAGCGTTTTGTAGCCGTACTTATTGAACATACTGCCGGTAAATTCCCGCTGTGGCTGGCACCTACACAGGCGGTGGTTTTGCCGGTGAGCGAAAAATTCAACGATTACGCCCAGGGTGTGGTAAAAGTACTGAAGAAATTCGATATCCGTGCCGAGGTGGACGACCGCAACGAGAAGGTGGGACGCAAGATCCGGGATAACGAACTGAAACGCATCCCTTATCAGTTGATCGTGGGTGAGAAAGAGGCAGAAAATGAAGAGGTTTCCGTAAGAAAACAGGGCGGAGACGACAAAGGTTCCGTAAAATTACTTACATTTGCAGAAGGGATCGTCCGTGAGGTGGAAGAGATGATGAACCCCGGGTTGAAGAATAGTTAAACATCTGTTATACAACGAATTTAAAATATTAATCAGTCAAAAAGAGAAAACATTAACAACATCTGAATGAGAAAAGACTCAAAAGACCAGCACCGGATCAATGAACGTATACGGGTACCGGAAGTCCGATTAGTAGGTGACAACGTAACTGAAGGGATTTATACCGTTAGAGAAGCGTTGAAGATTGCCGAAGAGCAGGAATTGGACCTTGTTGAAATTGCACCCACGGCCAAACCTCCCGTATGCAGGATCATCGATTACAAGAAATTTGTCTATCAGCAGAAGAAAAAGCTGAAAGAGCAGAAAGCGAAAGCGGTTAAGGTAACCGTGAAGGAGATCCGGTTCGGTCCGCAAACAGACGATCACGATTATAATTTTAAGATGAAGCATGCGATCAACTTCCTGGCTGAAGGCTCTAAAGTGAAAGCGTATGTATTTTTCAGAGGTCGGTCCATTCTCTTCAAGGAACAGGGTGAAGTGTTGTTACTGCGTTTTGCCAACGACCTGGAAGAGTATGCGAAGGTAGAACATATGCCTATCATGGAAGGGAAGCGTATGTCTATCATGCTGACACCCAAGAAAGGAGCTCCGGCACCGAAGAAAGAAACCAAAGAGGAGTAAGGGAATCGATGGATTACTTCCTGTATGGAAAATAGGGCCGGCTAAAATCCTTAGCCGGCTTTTTTAGTATGTCGACGGGCTTATTATTACACCCGGATGTCTCAATCAGATGAACGAAAAAAGGTTATTAACCAAATAAGTATGGTGATTATTGTTTGTATAACTCAACTATTATCATTACTTTTGCAAACTTTTTCGCTTCATGGCGGAAGTAAATGACTATTATAATAATAACAAATTCGAGGACAGCAAAATGCCAAAAATGAAGACTAATTCCGGTGCCAAAAAGAGGTTTACCCTTACCGGAACAGGAAAAATCAAACGGAAACATGCGTACAAAAGTCACATTTTGACGAAGAAGACCAAAAAGCAGAAGAGAAACCTCACGCAGATGGGTCTTGTGCACAAATCTGACTTAAACAGTATCAAACAGCTGTTGGCGTTGAAATAACTGACGCAAGCAGGATTCCGAAAAAAAGATTGATTAACAGGATGTATGCTCCGAAGAGCTCTGCACGACAGAGACGCTATCATTCAAAACAAGTAACATTATGCCAAGATCAGTAAATCATGTTGCATCGCGCAACCGCAGAAAAAAAGTGCTGAAATTAACCAGAGGCTATTACGGTGCCCGCAAAAATGTGTGGACAGTAGCTAAGAACACGTGGGAAAAAGGTCTTACCTATGCCTATCGTGACCGTAAAAACAAAAAACGCAACTTCCGCGCTTTGTGGATTCAGCGTATCAACGCCGCCGCCCGCGATAACGGTATGTCTTACTCCCGTTTGATGGGTGCGTTGCACAAAAATGAAATTGACATCAACCGTAAGGTGCTTGCCGACCTGGCAATGAACCATCCTGAAGCTTTCAAGGCCATCGTGGATAAAGTAAAATAACCTGACGTCCGTTGATGAAAGATAGAAGGGGAGAACCTGCACAGGGTTTTTCCTTTTTTTATTTATCTTTGTGCCGACAGAATAGCGTTGTGCGTGACATACTGCGAAAGGCAGACCATTCTTTCCGGTATAAGACGCGATGAATAACTGTCGGACCATAACAATAAGACTGCATGAAGATAAATCAGTTATGTAAAGGGGTGATGACCCTGTGCATGGTGTCCGCCATTTTAGCGGGTTGCCATTCTACTTCAAAATCTTCCCGGGAGCCGGTTACTTATACGAATCCGCTACCAGTAGCTTTGGGCGATCCGTTCATGCTCTCCGCCTCCGACGGGAAATATTACATGTACGGCACTGGCGGAGTGGAGAAAGGATTCGGGGCCTACAGCTCCGACAACCTGGCCGACTGGCAGTACGAGGGGCAGGTTTATTCCGGGGACAACCCGCAGTCATGGACCCTGAAAAACTACTGGGCGCCCGAAGTGTACGAGATAGACGGTAAATATTACCTGTTCTTCAGCGCCGACTGGAAGGTGAATCCCACCGATGAGCTGGAGAACTTCCGGATTGGTGTCGCCGTAGCCGATCAACCGACGGGTCCCTTTCGGGAAGTGTCCGACAAGCCGTTGTTCGACCCGGGTTATCCCATTATCGATGCTAATATCCTGCGTCACGACGGTAAAACCTATCTCTACTACTCCCGCTGCTGTTACAAGAACCCTGTGGAGAGTGAAGTGGCTGACTGGGCGAGGGCCCGGAAGCTGTTCGATGAGATTGAAGAGAGCTGGGTCTATGGTGTGGAGATTGCAAACGATTTCACCACCGTCATCGGTGAGCCGGTCCTCCTGCTGCAACCTCCTTCCGGGATGAGTGATCTGCAGACAGAGTGGGAGAGCCGCTCCGTCACCAGCGGTGAGGTGAACCGCCGCTGGACCGAAGGCTCTTTTGCATTCGAACACGGTGATAAGATTTATATGATGTATTCTGCCAATTATTTCGGCGGTCAGCACTACGCCGTGGGTTATGCCACCTCCGATCATCCGCTGGGGCCTTTCACCAAGGCACCCAACAATCCGGTGCTGGAGAAGAACACCGCAGCCGGCGGCGAGGTGACCGGCACAGGGCATAATATGGTACTACGGCCCAAAGAGGGAGAGAAAATGTATACTGTGTATCACGGACGCACCGTAAAGACGGGTGATGAACGGGTAGTGTTTATCGATGAGCTGAAGATCGATGAGCAGGGAGTGCTCACTGTTGACGGCCCATCTACCACGGAGAAAGAATTACAGGAATAAAATAAATGGGATGAAAACTTATTCGGTGGAGGAACAGGAACGTGTGGAGGGATTGATTCGATCCTGTCCGTTGTGTTACGTGGGGATGGCCGATGAAGACGGGATACCCTATGTGTTGCCGATGAACTTCGGCTATGAGGACGACGTCATTTATCTGCATTCGGCACAGGAAGGCCATTCCATCTCCATCCTCGAAAAAAATCCCCACCTCTGCATCACCTTCTGCACCCATCCCACCCTGGTATGGCAGAATGAAGAAGTGGCCTGCAGTTACCGTATGCGCTCCGACAGCGTGATTTGTCACGGTAAGGTCTCCTTCGAAGAAGATTTCGATGAGAAGGTAAAAGCGCTGCAACTCATCATGCGGCAATATTCCGGCAGGGAGTTCACTTATTCGGCTCCTTCTGTCAGGAACGTGAAGATATGGAAGGTAGCTGTTGAAAAGGTCTCTGCCCGGGAGTTCGGTGTCCCCAACAAGAATGTGGTTGCCTACAAGGACCGGCCCATTTTTTAGCGTGAGAAGGGAAACAGGGCGTTCAGCAAACATTTGCCGCCTTCAGACTGTTTATAAGGAACATTTTAAAAAATCACAACGATAACGCTTTTTGGATAATGAAGAAATTAACAACCCTCCTTGCGGTGCTGCTGATTGTGCTTACCGCAAACGCTGCCGAACCGCAGGATAATAAAACCGTCAAACCGATAGAACTGACCAGGGCAACCTTCCTGGAGAAGGTTTTCAATTACGAGAACAACCCCGAGGTGTGGAAATACAACGGTGACAAGCCGGCTATCGTCGATTTCTACGCTACCTGGTGCGGCCCCTGCAGGATTACCTCACCCATCCTGGCAGATCTGGCGGCAGAATACGGAGAAGAGATCTATGTGTATAAGATCGATGTGGACAAAGAGCCTGAGCTGGCAAGAATGTTTGGTGTGCAAAGCATTCCGATGTTCCTTTTTATTCCCATGAACGAGCAGCCGCAGGTAGCGATGGGTGCCCTGCCTAAGAAATCGTTCAAGGAAGCTATCGATACCTTTCTGCTGAAAAAGGAAGATCTGAAAGACCTTTAACACTTCTCCCCTTATGATCACCAGCCTGCAGAACCCGGCCATCAGGAATATCGTGAAGCTGTCGAAAAGCAAAGAGAGACGGGAACAACATCTTTTTGTCATCGAAGGAGCCCGTGAGCTGTCGCTGGCACTGCAGAGCGGTTACCGGGTAGAATCGGTGTACGTCTGCCGTGAACTGTTCGATAAGACCAAATATCCCGGTGTGCTCGATGCATTGCCCGACACAGCGTTGTTCGACATTTCCCCTGCTGTCTTCGGGAAGATCGCCTACCGCGAGAATTCCGACGGTATCGTCGCGCTGGCTATACCCAAATCACATCGTCCGGGCGATCTCAGGCTCTCCGACAATCCTTTTGTCATCCTTCTCGAGACAGTGGAGAAGCCGGGCAACCTGGGGGCTGTCCTGCGTACGGCCGACGCTGCCGCGGTTGATGCCGTGATCATCTGCGATCCGCAGACCGACCTCTACAATCCCAACGTGATCCGCTCCGGGGTGGGTGGCCTCTTTACCGTGCAGACGGCTGTCTGCACCTCCGAAGAAGCACTGACGTGGCTGCAGCAGCATCAGATCAGTATTTATGCCGCGGAACTGCAGGCTGCCGATTTTTATCAGGATATCGATTACCGGCAACCCTCAGCCATCGTGATGGGCACCGAGGCTGAAGGATTGACTGAATTCTGGCTGCACAACGCCACAAAGCGAATCAAAATCCCCATGCGCGGTAAGATTGATTCGCTGAATGTCTCTGTCTCCACCGCTGTCATCACCTTCGAGGCGATGCGGCAGCGCGGATTCTGAGCACAAAAAAAACAGGCTCTGTATCCTTACAGCCTGCTTTTAATGATGGATGACCGGTATGTTGTACTGTTAATTCATTTTTTGATATACCCTTACGTAGTCAATCTGAAAATGATGCGGGAACAAGGCATCATCGATTCCTTTCTGTCCGCCCCAGTTCCCTCCAATGGCCAGGTTCAGCAGGAGATGGAACCTTTTGTCGAAAGGCCATTCGGCAAATCCGGTGCCTTCATTTTCGAAAGTGAAATAGAGGTTATCATCCACATAAACCCGGTACGCATCCTTTTCCCACTCAAGAGTATAGAGGTGAAAATCAGTGTAGGAGGTGGGAACGTATATCTTTGCATTTTTCTGTGTCCCCTGCACATGGTTGTAGCTTTGGGTATGTGCTGAGCCTACAATGGTGTCGGGGTCATAACCCACATTTTCCATGATGTCTATTTCACCGCTGGCAGGCCAGCCACCGTATTCCCAGTCGGTGGAAAGCATCCAGATAGCCGGCCATGTTCCTAATCCTGTGGGGAGCTTAGCCCTTATTTCAAAACGGCCGTAGAGCCAGTCTCCTTTCTCTTTGGTGATCAGCCTGGCTGATGTATATCGCTTACCTCCCATGCTGTCGATACGGGCGGTGATGGTCAGCAGTCCATCCCTGACATAGGCGTTGGCTGAATCACCGGTCGTATAATACTGGGCTTCGTTGTTGCCCCAGCCCCAGCTGTTCCCTTCCGTGTCGTAGCTCCACAGGGTGGTGTCGGGTAGTCCGGTGTAGTCGAATTCTTCGTCCCACACCAGTTGCCACGTTCCCGTGGGGGTTGTAATCGTCTCATACGATTTACCATTTTTACAGCTGGTGATGCCAATGGCCAGCAGGATAAACAGGAATAATTTGTTTCTCATAGGTTTGTCATTAAATCGCTTGTTGCCACTATGACAACAAGCGATACTGAATGAAAAGTTTATTTTAATACCCACATTATTTTATTGATCTCATCGTAACCGTCATACTGACGATTCAGTGCCTCTTCCAGATTCTCCCTGTTGTAGTTTGATTCTGCTCCCGGATACAACCAGCGCATCGGGATACCGTTCCTGTTGTTCTCATTGAGACTGGTAGCAGGATTAATCGGAAACACGGGATACTTGTTCCTTCTGTATTCGAAAAAACTGGTTTCTGCATCCTGCATGAACTGAAGGATATAGCGCTGCATCCAGATCTGTTTCAGCTGCTCGGCGGCTGTGGTTTTGAAGGCGGCCTCACCGGTGAAATAACCGGCAATGTAATCCGCGGTAACCGGCATCTCATGGGCGTAGCTTGCCGTTGCCTGCGTCATGACATCGGTCAGTGCTGCTTTCACACCGGATTCATAATAGGCTTTGGCGTCACCGGTAATCCATCCTTTCAATACTGCCTCAGCCATGATCAACTGTTGTTCGGCAAAAGTGACCACTCTCAATGGTTCGCATGCCTCCTGCTGCAGATACCTTTTGTTGAGCAGCGAGTAGAGGTTGTTGCTGTGTCCCGAGTTCATCATGGCATACTCGATATCCACATCCACGCCCACATAGGCAGCGGTGTCAGAAGGTGTCATTCCTTCAGCTATGCTGGCCCCTGCCGGTTCCCCGTAATAGAAGAGTCGCCGGTCGTTGAGCGATTTTAACTGGTTGACGAACAAAGAACTGAGAATCGTTCTGCTGGTGAACAGGTCGTTCGTGCCGGAAAGGGGATGTCTGTTTTTCGAGGAGTACATCAGTCCGTAATACCCCGTAGAAGCATCCATGATATTGCCGGCAGAAACGATCTCTGCAAACCGGGTCTTCAGATTGATGCCGCCGATCGTCTCTTTTTTACTGACCGTCATCAGCACTTTGATTGCAAATGCGTTGACTGCCTTTCTCCACTTCACAGGGTCGCCCTTGTAGGGTGTGGGATCGCCGTCAAATGTCCTTCCATTGGCAAAATACTGATCGGCTGCCTGAAGCTCATCCAGCACACCTTTCAGCACCTGTTCCTGTGTGTCGTACTTCACTTTATACAACCCATCGGCACCCAACCCTGCTTCACTGTAGGGGATATCTCCCATTTTCATGGTGAGCGTGTAAAAGGTGTATGCCTTGGCAAACGCTCCCACACCCCGATAGGAGTCTTCCATCACTCCGCCTTGGGCATATTCAATCATTTTCTGAATATTGGGTAGAATCGTCATCCCGTCAAAATAGCTGCTCCCTATTTTGTTGTATTGCTGGTCCATTTGTCCCTCGTTCGCATAACCCACATATTTGGGCAGGGCATTGTCGGCGATCAAGGATTTTCCGTCTCTGCCGGCAAATTTTGTATAATGGAGTATCACGTTGGTTGCCAGAAGAGAAGCGCTGACAGTAGTTGTGTCGTCGGGATTGGTGTTGATCTCTTCAAAATTGTTGCAACCCAAAAGCAGGAAGAGCGATAGAAGCGATAATCCCGCACGGTATAAATATTTGTTTATTTTTTTCATATCTGTTGTTATTATAAACCTGTTTGACCGATGATTAAAACACAACCTTTACATTGAATCCCAGGTAACGGATGGAGGGATCACTAAAGTTTTCATAACCACCATCCGGATCGGAGTACTTGAACTGCCGGGCCCATAAAAATACATTTTGTCCCACCGCTGATATGGACGCGCTCCTGGCTTTGAATCTGCTGCTCAGACTTGCCGGCAGGTTATAGGTGAGTGAGACCTCCCGCACCTTGAAGAAGGTGGTTGAATAGGCATCCAGCGTAGAGGGAGAACCACCCCAGGCTGTTCCCCGGTGCAGGTTGTTGATGTATGTCTGATAGGTTACGGCCACATCATTGGGTGCGTAGGTCCTGTTATCGCTGGTGATGTTGCCATAGGTATCATACGTGGCTTCACCGGAGACCACTTTGACTCCTTCACCGGTATAATTTAGTGAACCGGGATCGTTGGCATCGAGGAATCTCTCGGGAACGACCGAATTGGGATGCGAACCGGCTCTCCACATGTACATCTCGGTGGTTGTCTGCGCAATACCACCCACCCGTCCGTCGAGTGAAATGGCAAAAGTGAAGTCCTTGAAACGTAGTGAACTGTTTATTCCCCACAACCAGTCGGGGTCGGCATAACCAAACAAGGAGGGATATTTCGAGTAGATGGGTAACCCATTGTTGTGGATGATATTTCCTTCCGGATCTTTCTGATAATCGTTCAGGATGTAATGATCCACTCGCTCTCCAACGGCTACCCAGGGTTTATCGGTGGAGTAAACGGAGTCGAGTTGTGTATAGTATCGGGCATATTTTGACCAGTTCAGCGAGAGATCCCATTGCAGATCTTTGGTTTTCACCGGTATCCCGGCAGCTGTTATTTCAACACCTTTGCGGGTAATTTCTTCATCAATGTTTACATAATTGTTGTAATATCCGGAAGCCGGACTTATTGCCGCAGACCTGAGGAAATCGTACATTCTTTTCTCGTAGTAGGAAACATCCAGTGATGCCCTGTTCTTGAGAAAATTGATCGCTGTTCCCACTTCAAAAGTGGATGCCGACTCAGGCAGCACATCACTACCCTTGATGGTGGATGGATAGGATGCTGAACTTAAATCACCCCATGCATTCGATGTGATGGAATAGACAGAGTTGATCGAATAGATACTGGCCGGTGTTTTGGACGATGTCCATGAGCCTCTGAGCTTCCAGAGGGACAGCCAATCGTATGCAGGTAGTAATTCAGATACAATGAAACTGCCCGAAACCGAAGGATAGAGATAGGAACGGGTGGTTTCCGAGAGAGTGGAGCTCCAGTCGTTACGGAAGGTGGCTTCTGCATACAGCAGACTTTTCCAGGAAAATCCCACTCTTCCATACAAGCTGTTTACCTGTTGCTTGAAGATGACTGACCGGACGGCTGCCGGATTCACTGATGCCTTCAGGGAGTAGAAAGCCGGGATGGTGAGTCCGCCCTGCGTACGTGCTTCCATACCATCGTCCTGACGGTAGTAGATGGTACCTCCCACCAAACTTTCCATGCGGAAATCACCGAAAGATTTGTCTGCAGATAGCAGGAAATCATTATTCAGGCTGTATCCCCGTCCCAGTCCGATATTGTAGGAGCCTCTCTGCGATTCACCCCATACCTGTGTGCCGCCATTCAGCACGGTCGAGCTGCCGGCACCCTGGAAGGATCCTTTGGAGACGGTGATATCCTGCCTGTCGCTGTAGATGTCGAAACCACTGCGTGCCGTGGCTTTCAGCCACTCGGTGAAGTTGTAGTCGATGGAGACCGACCCGTTAAAGATGTCCCTGTCCTGACTGTGTGTTCTCTCATAACTGTCGAAGTAGGGGTTGTTGTTGGTGGAGGTATAGCTGCTGTTCTGCACCTCGTTGGGTATCACCCAGTAATCCCGGTATTGCCTGATATCCCAGTCGGGGGCTGACCAGATTAACATGGAGTACATGGGATCATATCCCGTATATCCCCTGAAACCGGTGTTGGGGGTGGTCTGCTTATTGTAGGTCATGGAAGCGGACAGCAGTAGTTTGTCGATTTTCATGTCACCACCCAGTCCAAAAGTCAGTTTGTCATAGGTTGAATTGGGATATTGTCCCTTGTTGTTCACCCATGTGACAGAGGTGCGAAAACTCCCGAAATCGCCCTGCTGTGCAATATTCACGTTGTTGTTGAGGATGTAACCCGTTTCCAGGAAATTTTGAAAATTATCCTTCCCGATGGGGAGATAGGGCATCGGCTGCATCGATTTGGAAACAGGATCCCATTGGATGATCTCCCTGCCATCCAGGGGCACGCCCCAGGATCCATCACCCGAGCGCACATATTCCAGGTTGCCCTCCGCATTCTTTCGTACGACCCTGCCAAAGCTCGACTGCATCTCCGGAATCGCCAGGTAACCGGCGGCAAACATCGTTCCTGAATTGACGGAGACAGAGAGGCCCTTGGCCGATAATCCCTTTTTGGTGGTCACCATGATCGCACCGCTGGACCCCCTGTACCCGTAGAGGGCAGATGCGGTGGCACCCTTCAGCACACTGAGGCTTTCCACATCATCCGATGGAATATCGCGCAATGTCATATTGGCATAAGGCACACCATCGATCACCAGCAGCGGTTCCTCACCGCGGATCTGAATAGAGGGTGCCTCGGTAAATTCCGTACTGTTGCGTACCAACAGACCGGCCACCTTCCCTGAGAGAGAGGTGCCTACATCCACTCCCTTCACTGTCTGCAGTCCGTCACCTTCAACCGATTGAACGGAATAGCCCAGTGCTTTCTCCTCTCTTTTGATGCCCAGCGCCGTGACGACCACTTCGCTCAGCATCTCCGTGTTTTCCTCCATCACCACCTCGAAAGAAGTTCTTCCGGCAGTATTTAGGATCACATCCGCATAGCCCAGATAGGATATTTTCAGGGTCGCGTTCCGGTTTACACTCAGGGAGAAATTTCCGTTGTAATCGGTGATGGTGCCGTTGCCCGGTGTACCTTCTTCAATGATATTTGCCCCGATTATAGGGATTCCATTGACATCCAGCACCTGGCCTCTGACGGTCACCCTGTTTTGCTGTGCCTGGTTTGCTGATGGATTGTCCTCTTCCTTTACCGTTAATGCGATAATGTTGTTTTCACTGATCCGGTAAGCAATATTCACTCCGGAAAGCAGTTGTTGCATGGCGACATCGATCGTGGCATTGGTGAGCCGAAGGGTGCTGTTTTTTTCCAATCCGGTGAGAGATTCATTATAAAAAAACTTGTAGTTACTCACTCTCTCAATCTCTTTCAAAGCTTCACGCAACGGTCTGTTCTGGATATTCACGGTTATCTGCGCAAAAGCCTGTGTTGTTACAAACAGCAAAAGCAAGAGCACGACAAGTTTTGCCTTTGAATACTTCTTCAAAAAATGTTTTTGCCTCATACCTGTAAATTTTAAGGGTTGATTTATTTCCTGGAACAAAAAACCGGATTTTTCGATTCTTCTTTGTCTGTGGATGCGGGAAAGAAGAATAGCCGTTTTTTCTCTCATGTGTTTATTCACTCTGTTAATAAGTATACAAGAGAGGCGGTATAAACCACTATCCGTTAATAAAGATTAACTATAATTTTCTTGTAAATAAAACTGCCGGATAAGGGCAAGAGCACTTAAGTGCTGGTTCTTAATCCCGATAATAGAGTTCGATGACCGTTCCGTTCATCTCGTAATGCATGGCGGATGTCAGTGAGAGGATATCGAGCGCATTGCGTATGCTGCTGTTGCCGAGTGTGCCGGTAAAACGGAGAGGACGCAGTTTCTCTGAAGCGAAGCGGATTTCGACATTGAAAACACGGGAAAGTGTATTGGCTATCTCATCAAACGAACTATTTTCGAAATAAAGGTTCCCGTCCTTCCACTGTATAAAATCAGATGCATAGACCCTGTCCGTTGTAAGGGTGTGGCTGGCCTTGTCGACAATTGCCCGTTCATTTTCGGTGAGTATCTCTACCTGTCCCCCTGTATTTACTTTTATTTTCCCTTCCACGAGCACGGTGGAGGCGTAATTTTCATCACTGTAAGCACTCACGTTAAAAGCGGTGCCAAGTGCCAGGATATCCATTTCACGGGTATGCACGATAAAAGGGCGTTGCGTGTCTTTTGCCACCTCGAAATAGGCTTCACCATCCAGCGATACCTTTCGGTCGTGACGATTAAAATCGTTGCCGTAGGTAAGCGCCGAGCCGGAGTTGATCCACACACGGCTGCCGTCGGCCAGGGTGACGATGGCCTTCTCTCCATTGGGTGCGGTGATGGTTACACGATTGTTCCCCGGCAGTTGATCGGATGTGATGAGATAGACCAATAGCGCTGACAGCAGGGGGAGGACAATCATGGCAGCCCACTGCATGGCCCTGCGCAGGGATGCTGTTCTCAGGGAACGTTTTCTTCCCTGTGCGATGGTTGAACGAATCTGTGCGTGCATCCGCTGCGCCGTTTGCTCATCTATTTCCGGGTGCGACTGATCAAGCCTCCTTTCCAAATACTGATCCAGATCCTTATCCTTGCGAAGCAAACTGAGCAGGAGTTGAGTCTCTTCCTCCGAAGCTTCATTGCGCAGATACTTCTCAAACAGTACGATGTAGTTCTTATTTTCCATTATTCTCTTTTCGGGATCGTATAAATGATACAATTAAAGGGCCTGATTCCCTGAAGGGGTTGCCAATTATTATGTTAAATTAACAGGGTGAGGCACAAGAGAAACAATTTATCGTAATTTTTCTCCAGTTGCCGGCGCATAAACCGGGTGGCCAGTGAGAGTTGGGTCTCCACGGTGCTGACCGAAATATGCATGATTTCAGCTATTTGTTTGGTGGACAAGTCTTCTTTTCGGCTTAGGATGAAGATTCTCTTCCTTGAAGGGGGTAACTGGTCGATAAGCTCATCAATAAAATCTTCCAGCCACTTACGTTCCAGTTCTTTTTCGGTTGCCGTATCGAGAGGAGACTGTTCCCGCAGGATATACTCCTGGTATACAAATTCTATCGTCTGTCGTTGGTACCTGTTCAGCAACATGTTTTTCGCAATGACGGAGAGATAGGAGAGAACGGATTTTTCCGGATGAATCTGTTCCCGCACTTCCCACAGTTTCACGAAGACCGATTGTACAATCTCCTCTGCCGTGTAGCGGTCGCCGTGCGACAGGGTCATGATGAAGTTAAAAAGCTTTCCCGCATAACGCTTGTAGATGGTTCCGAAAGCTTTCTCAGAACCGTTTCTCAGTGCGATCAATTCTTTTTCCTCATCAGACATCTTTGTAAAATATGAATTGTCTACAATTGAAAACGTTTTATCCTGTACCCTCTTATACCCGCTCTCCCAGCATCAACTGATTTCTGAGTTGTTGCAGGTCTCCTGTTGAGGTAATCCCAGCAATCTCCCCGCAAAGGTTCCATCACTTGTCTGTTTCGTACCCCCATGTCTTGCCCTTTTCAGTGGCCGGCACCCCTTTTGTCATCCATACCGGTGCAGGATCGCCTTTGAGGTAATGGTCGAAGAACTGCTGCAATCGGATGGAGAGGTCTTTGCTGTTGCGGCGGTGTACCAGATTGTGATCCTCACCGTTGTATTGCAGCATCCAGACGGGTTTCCCCAATCGTCTGAGCGTCATGAAGAGTTCAATCCCCTGGTACCAGGGAACAGCTCCGTCCTTGTCGTTGTGCATAATCAGCAGCGGTGTCTCTACTTTATCGGCAAAGAAAACGGGGGAGTTGTCTATGTAGCGCCGGAGCGAATCGCTCATCGGCACACCGATACGCGACTGCGTCTGTTCATACTGAAACTGCCGGCTGCGGCCCGACTCCCAGCGGATTCCCCCGTAGGCACTGGTCATGTTCGACACCGGCGCACCGGCTCCTGCCGCTTTGAATATGTTTGTCTTCGTCACCAGGTAAGCCACCTGGTAACCCCCCCAGCTCTGTCCCTGTATCGCCATATGCTCCTTGTCCACCCAATTGTTTTTTGCCAGTGCCCCGGCACCCGCTACCACCGCATTGTAGGCATCCATCCCCGGGTTTCCGACGGTATACCGGATGTCTGGTGTGAAAACGATATAACCTCGGCTCACGAAGAAAGGGATATTAATGACCGAACGGCTTGGGGCGGGTGTGAACCAGCGGTAGAGCTCATCGGAATGCTTCTCGTAGAAGTAGATTATTACGGGGTATTTTCTGGCCGGATCAAAATCCTCCGGTTTGTAGAGGATTCCTTGCAGCGGGATGCCGGTGAAGGAGGTCCAGGAGAAGAGTTCTGCCGTTCCCCAGTTATAGTCTTCTTTCTGTGGATTGATATGCGTCAGTTTGTCCGCTGATTTCCAGTAATCGCCGGTCACATACAGATCGGGTGAGGTATGGAAGTTGCTTCTCTGAAAGAGAAAGAGATCCTTTTCCTTTGCTTTTGTCACCGATGAGAAGGTGAAGCCTCCCAGCACTCTTCTCTTCAGCGGCTGACGCCCTTTCTGTGCCAGCGTGTAGAAGCCCGCCTCCTTGCTCCTGTTGTCGAAAGCGGTGAGCAGCAGAAGATCGTCGGGTGCTATGAATCGTTTTTCGGGATCGGTGTTGAGATACCTGAAGGTGATGGAGTCGCTGCGTCCTGTATGACGGGTGATGTTTTCCGCTTTTTTCTCCCCTTTGGGGTCAATTTTCCAGATATCGAACGCATCGTTCAGGAGCAGGTAGGCATCGTCCTCTCCCCAGGCGGCAATACCGTACGATCCCGGTTCGGAAGGAATGTCGTTTTTTTCATTCCAGAAGTTTACGGGAATATCCCGGGTTAGGTTCTTCATCGTCTTGTCCCGGTTGTCGTAAGCAAACCAGTGACGCTGAGCGGCATCCCACCAGAGTGTGTAATTCCCCTTCGGTGAGAGCATCGGCCTTCCCGGCAACGGTTTGCCGACGGGATGCAGGCTGTTGTCCTCCAGGTTCATGATCCAAACATCGTATCTGGGTGAACTATCCCACTGGCTCTCCGTCTGATAGGGAAGATCGGACCAGAGCAGTGCGTATCGGCCGTTGCCTTCATCGGATACAACTACGGAAGGCATTTGCACTCCTGCCACCGGCAGAAAATGATCCTTCCGCATCGGATCCACCACACCGGTGTAGGTTCGTTTCTCTTCCTGCTTCAGCTCCGCCAGCTGCTGTGGCGGGATCAGACGGTCCTGCCAGTGCCAGATATCCAGGGCAGCCATCTCAAAATCGACCAGTGTGGTATCCTTGGGTTTTTGCTGCGGTGCGGCACCGATCAGAATTCTTTTGCCATCTTTGCTGAATGAAGGGGCAGCATGTTCATTGAAAATCCATCCTTCCGGTATTCCCGATGAGTTTCTGTCGGCAATGATTAACGCTGAATCGGATCCACTTTTAAAATAACGCAGATCAAACACTTGCTGTTTCACTTTTGAGGTGTCGCTTGTAGCAAGGTAAGTGAGTTGACTGCCCGGTTCATCGAACGAGAGTGACTTGTAGATTTTCTTTTCTTTTGAGATGACTTTCTGTACGTGGTGTATCAAATCGAAAAAGAGTACCCGTGGAATATCCTTAGAATCTTTTTGTTCCGGTTCGATGGATACTGCAAACACATTTCCGAATGTATTGAAGAGGTGTTCTTTGGCATTGCGGATGGTATCTTCGCGCTGTGAAAGAAGATCTCGTAAAATCAGCAACTCTTTGGGTTTCTCCTTTTTCTCCGCTTTCTTCGTAGTATCTTTCGGCAGGGTGATCGTGTAGGCTACATGTGTATCCGACTCCCTGGCTGTTTTGAATGACTTCACACGGGCGATTTTTTGCACCGCAAAGGTCCGGTTGTCGACAATCACCAGCGAATCTTTCGGCATATCTTCCGTTTTTTTCTTGTCGATACGCGCCTGCCGCCGTTCAGCAAACGGAGTTCTGAGCAGTCCTACCGTCCATTTGCCGTCTGTGGACAGCTTGTAACTGTTTACCCTCTCCAGCGTGAGCGATCGTTTACCGGCGAGATCCCTGATTAATAAGGATGTATCTCCTTCCTGCGGACTGATCAGTGTGGCTGCAATTTTCCCGTCGTGGGCGACCGAGATATGGTTGAGGCTCTTCCAGCTGTCATAAACCGAATGATCGAGGGGTTTCTTTTGCCCATGGAGCATCGTTGTCAGCAAAAGGCAGATGAGTGTCAGGTGAAAGGTTTGATGCATAAGGGAATGTATTTTGGCTGTTTGAACCTGCTGTTCCTGTAACTACCAGCGGATTGTTGGCAAAAATAGTATTTTTTTTGATGATGGGAACCTGAAAACAGATTTATGAACATCATTCCGGTTCATTTGTTTGTATACATATGGAAGAAAATAACAAATACAATATTCAGCTTACGCGACAAACGGCAGTGCTGGACCATATCATCGGACAGATCAAAGGTGTCGCATCGCTGCTGTCAGACAGAAACGGAGATACACTCACCGTGACCATCGACGATAAACACAGCGATGATGCTGCGGAGATCCTGCAGGAGGTGGTCTCCGCCATCCGCAAATCAGGCGGTGAGGTGAAAACGGAAAAGATTACCCCGCCGGTACTCAATATGACCTGTGCTGCTTGCGCGTCAAGCACTCAAAATATACTTTCTTTTGTTCCCGGTGTGTTGTATGCTTCGGTAAACTATGGGAATGGAAAGGGAAATATCGAATATCTTCCCGCGATCACGACACCTGCTGAGATGAAAACGGCGTTGCGGGAGATTGGTTACGACCTCCTTATCGAAGAGGAAGAGGCTTCTTTCGGCCATCTGGAACAAATACAGGAGGAGAATTACAGAATACTGCGGCTGCATACGATCTGGTCGGTGATCCTGGCCATACCGCTGGTCATCATCGGGATGTTCTTCATGCATGCCTCCTTTGCCAATATCGCGATGTGGTTACTGGCGACCCCGATACTCGTTATCTTCGGACGCCGCTTCTTTGTGGGTGCCTGGAGGCAGGCACGACACCGTTCTGCCAATATGGATACCCTGGTGGCGCTGAGCACCGGCATCGCCTATCTCTTCAGCCTGTTTAACATGATCTGGCCGCAGTTCTGGGAGAGCCGTGGTCTGGAAGCTCATGTCTATTTTGAGGCAGCAGGAGTCATTGTCGCCTTCATCCTGTTGGGGAAGATGCTCGAAGCCAGGGCTAAGGGTAACACCTCCGGTGCCATAAGGAAGCTGATGGGGCTGCAGCCGTCGTCGGTGGTTGTCTTCAGGGATGGAAAGCCGGAAGAGATCTCTATCGGCGATGTGCTGATTGGTGACATCGTTCTGGTGAAACCGGGGGAGAAGATTGCCGTGGACGGCGAGGTAACTGAAGGAAGCTCTTTCGTGGACGAAAGCATGATCTCGGGTGAACCCATTCATGTGGAAAAAAAACCGGGTGAAAAAGTATATGCCGGTACCATCAATCAGAAAGGCAGCTTCCGTTTCAAGGCACAAAAGGTAGGCAAAGAGACGCTGCTGGCGCAGATCATCCGTACGGTGGATGAGGCACAGGGCAGCAAGGCACCTGTACAGGGACTGGTGGATAAAATTGCCGGTATCTTCGTGCCGGTAGTCATCGGTATTGCCCTGCTGAGTTTTGTGATATGGCTCCTGTTAGGGGGTGACAACGGGTTTGTGTACGGATTGCTGGCGATGGTGACGGTGCTGGTCATCGCCTGCCCCTGTGCTCTCGGACTTGCAACGCCCACGGCGATAATGGTAGGCATAGGCAAGGGTGCGGAAGAGGGCATCCTGATCAAGGATGCAGAGAGCCTGGAGATGGCCAAGCAAATCGATGTAGTGGTGCTGGATAAAACAGGTACGATCACCGAAGGCAAACCGCAGGTGAGTCTAATCGCCTGGTCGGCCAACGCACTGCCGTTGCACCGTGATATCCTCTACAGTATCGAATACCGGTCGGAGCATCCCCTGGCGGATGCCATCACTGCCGAACTGAAGGAGAGCACTAACCTTCTCGACGATGTTGCCGTGCAACAAGTGAGTGGTAAAGGGATTGAGGGGAGCTACGAACTCAGGAACTACTATATCGGGAGCGAACAGTTCCTGGCTTCGAAGGATATCGCTGTTCCTGCCGATCTGAGAAAACAGATCGATGATGAATTGCATGCTGCACATACCATCGCCCTGTTTGCAGATGATAAAGAGGTGTTTGGCCTCGTTGGCATCACCGACAAGTTGAAACCGACTTCCAGACAGGCAATCGACAGGTTACAAAGCATGGGTATAGAGATAGCCATCTACACCGGCGATAATGAGAAGGTGGCGGCTGCGCTCGCAGCGGAACTGGGTGTGGCCCGCTTTAAAGGCGGCGTGCTGCCGGAAGAGAAGGTAGAGCTGGTGAAAGCATTACAACAACAAGGCAAAAAGGTGGCGATGGTGGGCGACGGCATCAACGACAGCGGTGCATTGGCCCAGGCTGACGTGAGCATCGCGATGGGTGCGGGGAGTGATATCGCCATGGATGTGGCGAAGATGACCATCATCTCATCCGACCTGAACAAGATTCCCAAGGCGATCAGTCTTTCGAAAGAGACGGTCAGGACCATTAGACAGAATCTCTTCTGGGCGTTTATCTACAATGTGATCGGTATACCCATCGCTGCCGGGGTTCTCTATCCCCTCACCGGGTTCCTTCTCAACCCGATGATCGCGGGGGCAGCCATGGCATTGAGTTCCGTGAGTGTCGTCACGAACAGCCTGCGACTGAAGGGGAAAAAGATATAAGAGAGAGCACTTCCTGGAAAATAAATTCCCGGAAGAGGGATACAAAGGCCTTGTGCTGCCTTTTAAATCCGTTAAGTGTCTGCTAAAAGACTACACCGACCGGATGGTGGGACAAGATCTGTATCCCCAGGACATGCTCTACATATTGAAAATAGTAAAACAGTTTGTGATTCAGCTCAAACCCGTAATCCACACCCGGCTCATACCCTATAATAGGTTCAAAGAATGATCTTTTCCGGGGTTGGGTGGCCAGGTAATTCCAGGCTGACACATACTGATGGTTCCAGCCCTCATAGTACTGCTGGGACCGGTATCTGGCCGGTGAGTCCTGAAGCAGGTACCATGTTTCGAATCCCGTATCGAATACAATCAGTTCATATTCCACGGAATCTTCCCGAGCTTCATTGTCGTTCGGTTCAATCTTGACCATCCCTTTCGGACCCGAGCAGGCTGCGAGGAATGATACCACAGCGAATAAAAGAAAAATCTTTTTCATATGATTAAAACTATTTATTTTCAAAGGTATCATATGGAACTCGCTTTAATCATGCACGTGGGTGCAAATGGTTTACATGCTCGTTTCATACGATTATATTTTATTTATACTTACGTCAGCCTTTTGCGTGTTTTATTTCTCCCGTTTCTTTATTCAACCATATACAGTTTAACATCGATTTTCAGTCATTTGTTTATTCGGAGGTGTTTCACACGATATCACCGAGAATTGCTCCAAGCATATGATACGATTATATAGCATTCATTTTCATCGGTAAAATTATAAAAAATATTTGATCGTCAGGAAGATATCTTCATCCTATTATTATGGTTGATTCAGCGCTGCTCATGGAAAATGCATCCCGGAGGTAAAAAAAATGAACAAAAACGCCTGAAGTTTGTCTTTAATGCAGGGCCGTTGCCGATCAGCAGGCGGCGAAAAATAACAGATTATATGTTAGGAGTAAAATAAAAATGGAAACAATCAAATTCAAAACAAATATCAATTGCACCAATTGTCTGGCCAAGGTTACCCCCTTTCTAGATAAAAAAGAGGGCATACAATCCTGGAAAGTGGATATAGATAATCCCGATAAGATACTGACAGTGGAAACGGAAACCCTTACTGCGGATGATATTGTGAAGACTATCAAACGTACAGGGTTTGAGGCAGAACTGATGTGATCAACAGGAAAGCACTCATATTGTCCATTCTCATTTTGCTGGTAGGAGCAATCGTCCTTTATATCAACCCCGAATCAGTATGGAACAGGTATATTTTCTTCCTGTTGGTCGGATGTTCAGTAGGAGCATTTTTATACGGCATCGGTATCGGACGATACGGAGGAAGCAAAAAAGAGAGAAAAAAGGAGAATCATTCAGATCGTTATCGAAAATAATTATGTTAAAAAGAAGGAAAGAGTTGCACTTTAATTTCAAATGTTATTTCTTTGCATTCAATTGATAGAAAAATGACAAACTTATTAATGAACGGATATTGGTGGCGCTGCTTACAACTCACAAAGTCGTAAGGAGAAGAATCATGCTTTTATAATTCATTGAAAAATATATAAAGAGCCTGTCGCAAATCCTGCGACGGGCTTTTTAAGTTTTGACAGCCTCTACCGGCAGGCCGGCAAATGAATGAAAAGTGATTCAATGCAGGTTCAGAAAACCATATCAGCATACAATTTAAACAGAACGACATATGCAGCAAATTTCAATCAGTGAGAAAGGATATTACGGGGAGTTCGGCGGAGCCTACATCCCCGAGATCCTGCACAAGTGCGTGACAGATCTCGGGGAGGCTTACCTGCGGATTATCGGAAGTAAACGGTTTCAGGAGGATTTTGACTCACTGTTGCGTGACTATGTGGGGCGCCCTTCACCGCTCTATCTCTCCCGGCAACTGTCGGAGCGTTACGGGGCGAAGATCTACCTGAAGAGAGAGGATCTGAACCACACGGGTGCACACAAGATCAACAACACCATCGGGCAGATACTGATCGCCCGTGAGATGGGCAAGACACGGATCATCGCTGAGACAGGCGCCGGGCAGCACGGGGTGGCTACCGCCACCGTCTGCGCGCTGATGCAGATGCCCTGTACCGTCTATATGGGGAAAACGGATGTGGAACGCCAGCAGGTGAACGTGAAGAAGATGGAGATGCTGGGCGCCACAGTGGTGCCTGTCACTTCGGGCAATATGACACTGAAGGATGCCACCAATGAGGCGATCCGCGACTGGTGCAGTCACCCTGCCGATACCCATTATATCATCGGATCGACCATCGGGCCGCATCCCTATCCCGACCTGGTGGCCCGGCTGCAGTCGGTGATCAGCAAGGAGATCAGGGTGCAACTGACGGAGAAGGAGGGACGTGACTATCCCGACTGGCTGGTGGCCTGCGTGGGTGGCGGCAGCAATGCCGCGGGAACCATTTACGAATATCTGAATAATGACAAGGTGCGTATCCTTCTTGCGGAGGCAGGTGGCAAAGGAGTGGATAGCGGTGAGTCGGCTGCAACCATCCACCTGGGTAAACCGGGGGTGCTCCATGGCTGCAAAACATTGCTGATGCAGACCGACGACGGGCAGATCACGGAGCCTTACTCCATCTCAGCCGGATTGGATTATCCCGGTATCGGCCCCATCCACGCCTACCTGGCACAGATAAAACGTGCTCAGGTGCTGGCCATCACCGATGATGAGGCACTCCGTGCGGCGTTCGAACTTACCCGTCACGAAGGCATTATCCCCGCGCTGGAGTCGGCACATGCGCTGGCTGCACTGGAGAAGGTGACCTTCGCTCCAGGTGATGTGGTGGTCGTCACGCTCTCGGGAAGAGGGGATAAGGATCTGGAGACCTATTTCAAGTATAAAAGCTATTAATAAAACAAAACCGCTGATGCTGCAAAGCCTGCTCCTAAAGAGCTGATCGCTGAAAGCTGACTGCTGAGAGCCAAAAAATATGCAATACAAATTTCAAACCAACAGCAAAAAGATCATGGGCGACCTCCATACACCCGTGAGTGTCTACCTGAAAGTGAGGGATACTTTCCCCCAGTCGGCACTACTGGAAAGCTCCGACTTCCACGCCAACGAGAACAGCATCTCTTACCTGGCGCTGAAACCAATCGCACGCATCGAGGTGAACAGAGGTATCTGCCGGTCATTTTACCCCGACGGGGAGGAGGAACAGCAACCACTCGCGGAAGATTTCACCGTCTCCGATGCACTGAACCGGTTTATCTCCTGCTTTGAGGTCACCGGTGAGGAGCAGAAGGAGTGCGGACTCTTCGGATACACTACCTTCAACTGCGTGAAGTACACCGAGAATATTGCCATCCGTGAAAGCCGGGAGGAGCGCAATGATGCCCCCGACCTGCTCTATATCCTCTATAAGTATGTGCTGGTGTTCAATCACTTTACGGATGAAATCACACTTATTGAGCTCCAGGGGGAGAACGAGGTGAGTCACATGATGAAAGTGGAGTCGCTGATCAACCAGCGCAACTTCGCCACCTACAACTTCTTCACCGAAGGTGAGGTGTACAGCACCATCAGTGATGAAGAGTACAAACGGTATGTACGCGAAGGCGTGCAGCACTGCCTCCGCGGCGATGTGTTCCAGATCGTGCTCTCACGAAGGTTTGTGCAGCCTTTCTCGGGTGACGACTTCAAGGTCTACCGTTCGCTGCGTTCCATCAATCCCTCACCCTACCTCTTCTATTTCGATTTCGGTGGATACCGCATCTTCGGCTCATCACCCGAGACACACTGCCGGATCAGCGGTACCCGCATCAGCATCGACCCGATAGCGGGAACGACTAAACGTACCGGCAATCACCAGGAAGATATGAAGGCGGTCGAGTTTCTGCTGAATGATCCCAAGGAGAACGCAGAGCATGTGATGCTGGTCGACCTGGCACGCAACGACCTGAGCAGGAACGCCCACGATGTGAAGGTGGATTTCTACAAGGAGCCGCAGTTCTATTCGCATGTGATCCACCTGGTTTCACGCGTGAGTGGCACGCTCCACAAGGATGCCGATCCCATCAGGGCTTTCTTCGATACCTTCCCTGCCGGCACCCTTTCAGGAGCACCCAAAGTGCGGGCTATGCAGCTCATCTCGGAGATCGAGTCGCACAACCGCGGTGCCTATGGCGGATGCATCGGCTTCATCGGGCTGAACGGCGATCTGAACCAGGCCATCACCATCCGCACCTTCGTCAGCCGCAACAACGAGCTCTGGTATCAGGCCGGTGCGGGTGTCGTCTCACAGAGCAGCGACGAGTATGAGCTGCGGGAAGTGAACAGTAAGCTGGGAGCACTGAAAAAAGCGATCGACAAGGCTGCCACATTGTATAATACCTAAATGAACGCTGCAATGAAGAAAATACTGATATTCGACAACTACGACTCCTTCACCTATAACCTGCTCCATGCGGTAAAGTCGCTGGGATACACCGAGGTGGAGGTGATCCGTAACGACAGGATTGACCTGGCGTCGGTGGAGCAATACGATAAGATCATCCTCTCCCCCGGCCCCGGTCTACCCGAGGAGGCGGGACTGCTGATCCCCCTCATCGAACAGTATGCCGCCACCAAAAGCATCCTGGGTGTCTGTCTCGGCCATCAGGCCATCGGGATGGTTTTTGGTGCCGCACTGGAGAACATACCCTTTGTCTTTCACGGTGTACAGACTCCGGCCCGGATTATTGCAGAGGACTATCTCTTTACCGGATTGCCGGAAGAGATCCTGGTGGGGCGTTATCACTCCTGGATTGTCTCGAAAGAGAATTTCCCGTCCGAACTCGAGATCACCGCGGTGGACAAGGCCGGTGATATCATGGCGCTGAAGCACAGGCACCTCGATGTACATGGTGTGCAGTTTCACCCCGAATCGATCCTCACCCCTGAAGGAATGACCATGATGGAACAATTTTTAAAAGGATAATGGCGGAAGCAGGATAATTGACATTATGCAGCCCACAAGCAGTTCCCGGTGACGATAATGCCATTGATCCATTGATTCCGGTTTTACTTAATAGCATCACAATGAAAGAAATACTCTATAAACTGTTCGATTATCAGTACCTCACCCGCGATGAAGCCAGAGAGGTGCTCTTCACCATCGTGAAGGGGGATGTACCCGAGACGCAGATTGCCTCTCTGATCACCTCCTTTTTAATGCGTAGCATCTCAGTGGATGAGATCCTCGGCTTCCGTGATGCACTCCTCGATATGCGGGTGCAGGCGGATCTCTCCGATTATGCTCCGCTCGATATCGTAGGTACGGGCGGCGACGGGAAGAACACCTTCAATATCTCCACCACCGCTTGTTTCGTGGTCGCCGGTGCCGGGTACAACGTGGTGAAGCATGGCAATTACGGCGCCACCTCCATCAGCGGGGCGAGCAACGTGATGGAGCAACAGGGGGTGCGGTTCACTACCGACAACGACCGGCTGCGCAGAAGCCTCGATGCCTGCCATCTTGCCTACCTGCATGCACCCTTGTTCAGTCCCGCACTGAAGGCAGTAGCCCCGGTACGGAAGAGCCTGGGTGTGCTTAATTTCTTCAATGTGCTGGGGCCGCTGGTGAACCCCGTGCAACCCGAATACCAGATGCTGGGGGTTTATAGCTTGGCTATGTTGAGGTTATACAGTTATATCTATCAGGAGGAGAACAAGAAGTTCAGCATCGTCCACAGCATGGATGGCTATGATGAGATCTCGCTGACAAGCCAGTTTAAGGTGGTGTCGAACAGAGGTGAGCAGCTCTTTATGCCGGCTGATCTCGGTTTCAGCACCCTGACACAGCAGGAGCTGTCCGGGGGTGATACCGTTGAAGATGCCTCGCTGATCTTCCGCCAGGTGCTGAGCGCTGAGGGAACCGAAGCGCAGATGAATGCAGTGCTGGCCAATGCGGCATTCGGTATTCAGATCATCGAACAGGAAAAAACAATCGAAGAGTGTCTGGAGATTGCGAAAGATGCACTTTACGGAAAGAAAGCATTGCGCACGCTGGAGAAATTTGTGGAATTGAATCAATAAGAAATTAGAACGTAGGTGTAGCATTCTGAAGCAGCATCCAAGCTTATCGCTTACAGCTTACAGCTTACAGCTTACAGCTAATTGCTTACTACTTAAAGCTTACCGCTAAAAGCTATTTCTAATGAAAGATATTTTAAGTGAGATTATCGCACATAAAAAAAACGAAGTTGCCGGCCGGAAAGCAGAGATCCCTTTTGCGATGCTGGAGAAACGACTCACAGCGAAAACGATTCTTTTTCACTCATTGAATGAGGCACTGGTGCAATCAACCACAGGGATTATCGCCGAGTTCAAACGCCGTTCTCCCAGCAAGGGGTGGATCAACCGGCCGGCCGATGCGGCAGAGGTGACAAAAGCCTATGCGGCCGCGGGTGCTGCGGCTTTGTCGGTGCTGACCGATGAGGAATATTTCGGAGGGACGCTTGCCGACCTGCGGTTAGCGGTGGAGACCGTGCAGATTCCGGTGATACGCAAAGAGTTTATCGTGGATGAGTACCAACTGTTCGAGGCGAAGCTGGCAGGCGCCGACGCCATCCTGCTGATCGCCGCCGCCATCACGAAGGAGGAGTCGAACCGATTCACGGTGCTGGCGCATCAGCTGCAGCTGGATGTCCTGCTGGAACTGCATGATGAGCGGGAGACGGATTATATCACACCGCTCAACACACTTATCGGCATCAATAACCGCAACCTGGGGAGCTTCGTGACCGATGTGGATAAATCGTTCCGGATGATTGACCTGATCCCGAAGGAAGCGGTCCTGGTATCCGAAAGCGGTATCTCAGACCCGGGAATGGTCCGTGAACTGAGAGAGGCGGGCTACAGGGGTTTTTTGATCGGCGAGAATTTTATGAAAACCGCCGATCCGGGTGAGAGTCTCAGAAGGTTTTTGGGTGAAATTGAAAGAAATTGAGGAAGATTGATTTAAATTGAAAGTGAACAGTTCATAGTTCAAAGCTGACCGCTGAAAGCTGAGAGCTGAACGTTTAAAAACTTACCGCTGCAAGTACAAAGTTTCCTTCTAAAAAGCTGAAAGCTGACCGCTGATCGCTAAAAACGAAAAGAATATGTTGATAAAAGTATGTGGCATGCGTGATGAACGCAACATCCGTGCAGTAGAGCAGCTGGATATCGACTGGATGGGATTTATCTTCCATCCGTTGTCGTCCCGTTACGTGGGAGAACAACTGAGCTATCTGCCGGAGAAGGTAACAAGGGTAGGTGTCTTTGTGGACGAACAGCCGGAGATAGTACGCGAACGGGCGGAGCAGAACCGGTTACAGATCCTCCAGCTGCACGGGAAGGAATCGCCGGCGTATTGTCGGGAATTTAAAAAACAGGGTTACCGCGTGATAAAGGTGTTCGGCATTGAAACAGATCAATCCTTTCCGACAGAGATTGTACAGCGTTACGAAGGGTGTTGCGACTACTTTCTGTTCGACACGAAGACACCGATGCACGGTGGTTCCGGACAAAAATTCAACTGGGAGGTGCTTGCCGGTTACCGCGGCGAAACTCCTTTTCTGTTAAGTGGTGGCCTCTCTCCCACCGTTGTGGCGGCCGTCAGGGCGTTCTCTCATCCAAAATGGGTGGGCATCGACCTGAACAGCGGTTTTGAGACATCACCCGCAATCAAGGATACAACGTTATTGCAACCATTTATTGAACAGCTATTGCGCTAATCCAAACGTCAGAGCGCGAACAGGTTTCACCGATGTCACAACGGACAATAGTCTAACTTTTTTGAAAATCAGATATGAACAGGATTGATCAATTATTTCAGGAAACAAAAGAGCGTATCTTATCGGTCTACTTCACCGCCGGTTATCCCGCACTCAATGACACGGTCAGGGTGATCAACGCCCTGGAAAAGGCGGGAGTGGATATGATCGAGATCGGTGTACCCTTCAGCGACCCGATGGCCGACGGGCCGGTCATTCAGGCGTCAGGCGCGAAAGCACTGCAGAACGGGATGAGTGTGAAAACGCTATTCACCCAGCTGGCCGGGGTAAGGTCGACGGTCTCCATCCCACTGGTGCTGATGAGCTATCTGAACCCCATCATGCAGTTCGGTTTTGAACATTATTGTGAAGAAGCGGCCCGGTGTGGTATCGACGGGCTGATCATTCCCGATCTCCCTTTTTCCGAATACCTGGAGAGCTACAAACCGATCGCCGACAGGCATGGGCTGCACGTGATCATGCTGATCACGCCCGAGACATCGGAAGAACGGATCAGGCTGATCGACGAGCACACCTCCGGATTTATCTATATGGTCTCTTCGGCCTCGGTGACAGGTGCCAAAAGTGCGTTCAGCGATGTCAACATCGATTACTTCCGGCGTGTGAACGCCATGCAGCTGAAGATTCCCCGGCTGATCGGCTTTGGCATCTCCAACAAAGAGACCTTCGATGCCGCATGCCGCGAAGCATCGGGAGCCATTATCGGCAGCAGGTTCATCACATTGCTGGGGAGTGAAGATTCCATTGAAGAGGCTGCAAAAAAATTGACCGATGCCATTCGCTGAGGAGTATCTTTTCAGGAAATTTCCCGTACATTTGCAGCTCGTTTTCAGAGACACTAACAGAGACGAATTCTTTTAATGCCTTTTCAGTCGCACATTGGTGAAATAGCCTCACTCGTGACCGCTGTATGCTGGACACTGAGTGCCATCTTCTTCGAGAAAGCCGGCCGTCGTGTAGGTTCCCTGTCGGTGAACATCATCCGCATCTTCCTGGGGATCCTCTTCCTGGGCATCACCACACTGTTCACCCGCGGCATGTTCTTCCCGATGGATGCCACTCCCTACAACTGGTTCTGGCTGGGTCTCTCGGGTGTCATTGGTTTTTTCCTGGGCGATCTCTTCCTCTTCAAATCCTATATCATCATCGGTTCACGCACCTCACAGCTGGTGATGAGCCTGGCACCCATGATCACTGCCATCATCGGCTGGTTTTTCCTGTATGAGATCCTCCCCATGAAAAGCATACTGGGTATCGTGGTGAGTGTCGCGGGAATCATGATCGCCGTGGCAGGTAAGCGACTGAAGCTGAATGTGCCGCTACGCGGTTTTCTCTATGCCCTGGGAGGAGCGCTGGGACAAGCCGTGGGGCTCATCCTCAGCAAGAAGGGGATGGGCGATTACGACGCGGTGGCCGCCACACAGATACGCGCCATCTTCGGATTTGCCTCTTTCGCCCTGCTGGTGACCGTTTTCCATCGCTGGAAGAGGGTGATCAGCACGGCCAAAGATAGAGTGGGGATGAAAGCGATCACCATCGGTGCCATTTTCGGGCCTTTCATCGGTGTAGCCCTCTCTCTCTACGCCGTACAGCATACCGAGACAGGTATCGCATCGGCACTGATGGCGCTGACACCCATTTTCATTATCCTGCCCACGGCCATCATGTTCAAAGAGAAAATCACCGCCCAACAGGTGATTGGAGCGGTGATCAGCATCGCCGGAGCGACAATCTTCTTTTTATAAGGGTAATATCTGTTTCAAGTAACCCCTGAATATGATTCTCACCCCTGGAGCTGCTGAAGGTGGGTGCCTGTTGACATGGTACAAAACACACCTGTTCCCCCGATGACTTTGGGCAGGTTGACTGCTGCCTTTTACGCAAGACCCTTATTGGACTTCAATGGTTCTCTTCTCCCTGCTGCTCCGGAAAGCCAGTTCGATGATCTGCATCACGTTGCGAGCCTCTTCCGGTTTCACGGCGATGACCGTTTTACCCTGGATGGCATCACGCAGGTTGATGAAGTAGTCGCGGTAATCACCCTGTTCACTCTCCAGTTTACCCTGTAACTTCACCCCTTTGTACTCCGCATTGATTGTTCCCCAGATGCTCTCCGGCTCACGTCCCCAATCCTTCCCCTGCGGTATGGCACCACCGTCGAGGGTCGCCTCCTGTACATCGAGACCATACTTCACGAACGATCCGTGGGTTCCGTGCAACAGGTAGGTGGGCCCCGGTATGCGGCAGATCATGCCAGACTTCAGCGTGGCTGTGAAGGCAGGGTAGTGCAGGCGCACATCGAAATGGTCGTCAGCTTTTGCCCACGCACGTTGCGAATTTATTTCGGCCGTCACAGCCTCCGGCATGCCGAAGAACCAGAGTGCCTGGTCGATCAGATGAGACCCCAGGTCGTAGAAGATACCCGATCCGGGTAGTGGCTGCTCACGCCATGCCCCGTTGGGACGGGGGTTGGTGCGATAGCGGTCGAAATGAGACTCGTAATCCACGATCTCCCCCAGCAGGCCGCTGTCGAGCAGTTTTTTCACTGTCCGGGTGTCGCTGGTGAAACGGCGGTTGTGATAAACGGTAAGGATCTTCTGTTGTCTTCCGGCAATCTCAATCAGCTCATCGGCCTCCTCCACACTCACGGTGAAAGGTTTCTCCACCACCACGTGCTTCCCCGCGAGCAGTGCCTCACGCGACCAGCGGAAGTGATCGGTGTTGGGTGAGGTGACGATGACCAGATCGATCTCCGGATCGTCAATGATACTTTTACCGTCGGGCACAACGGCCGTAACCGGATAACGCTCTTCAATCAGTGCGATGCTTTCGGGTCTGGAAGTACTGATCTTTGTTAAATCATATCCCTCCACCACGTCGATAAAGGGGGCATGAAATACACGGCCGGAAAGACCGTAGCCGATGATGCCTGTGCGGATGTTGACTGACATAGGTATTATTTTTTTTCTGGTTTGCGTTCAAAGATAATTATTTTTTTCGTTCCCCGGTCATCTTTTACCGGGAGGGGAGTCCTTTATTTTTTCATCAGGAAGGCAATCAGCTGCTCTGTGGCCAGTGCCCGGTGACTGATCCTGTTCTTGATGTCGTTGCCCAGCTCGGCGAAGGTCTGGCGATATCCCGCGGGCATGAAAACGGGATCGTAACCGAAGCCGCTGTCGCCTCTCTTCTCCTCAATGATCAACCCATTGACAACCCCTTCAAAGAGATGCTCTTCGCCATTGATCAGCAGGGCAATCACGGTACGAAACCGGGCATGACGGTTCTCCACACCCTGCAATTCCGACAGCAGCTTCCGGATATTGTCTTCCGGGTTGCAATCGTCACCGGCATAGCGTGCCGAGTAAACACCGGGTCCCCCGTCCAGGGCTTCCACCTCCAGGCCGGTATCATCGGCAAAACAGTCGTACCCGGTCTGATCCTTCACATAACGTGCTTTGATCAGTGCATTCTCCTCCAGTGTAACCCCTGTTTCATCAATCTCATCATTACAGTGAAAATCTGAGAGACTGAGAATCTGTACCTGATCATTCGCTATCCTGCGAATCTCATCGAGCTTGTGCTTATTGTTTGTGGCGAAAACGATTTTTTTCACTTGACGATTGTTTATCTTTTGATTGATCTTGCTTACAGGGGACCCGTCATTTCTCCTTACTGATCTGCCCCTGCCCGCTGATATGTTGTTCTCTTTCTCTTTCACGCTGCCTGAGCGCTTCCTCCCGCCTGCGTGCCCTATCCTTCAACTCCGTCTCTCTTTGCCGGATCTTCTGCTGCCGCAGCCGTTCACGCTCTTTCAACAGTTCTTTCCTGCTTTTCACTGACCCACGCTCCCGGTCCTGCTGCAACAGATCTGCCGCTTTGCGTTCAAGATCCCGTTGCAGTTCTTCAGGAGTGAGTTGCCTTTCAACCGGAACGGGCTGTGGGTGAATGATTTCGCTTTGTCGTTGCGGTGCAGCTACTGCTGGCGTTTCCAAAGATACAATCTTTTCCTGTTTTTGCCCAACAGATTCATCATTCTCCGTAGCAGCTACAGTCGCTGAGGGCTGAATCTTCCCCGGGAGAGGCCCGTAGTACTGCGTGAAGAAGGCGTTATATGCTTCCGTCGTTCCGCGGCTCTGCAGCAGGAGGAGATTCTCTTCTGAGATGAGGATAGGTTCCAATTCCCCGGTCATGCTTTCCATGAACAGAGAATCCGATCGCAACAGCTGCAGATAACGTGTGCCCTCATCAAAGGAATGAAAGGGCTGTATACTCAGTGCATCCGCATCAGGGAGAGTGAGGTAGGAGAAATCGAAGGTGCGAAGCCTGAAACGGGAGAAATTAAAGTTCGCCGTGGAGAAAAGGAGCTTGTTTTTATCGGTGCTGTGGGGTGAGAAAGTGAGGAGGAGCCTGTGAGGAACGTCCTGGTTAGCACTGAATAATAAATCCTTACCCCATTTTTCTGCCGGGTCACGGATAACGGATGAGAACAACCCCCCAGGACTGTTCAGGGTGTCTTTCCCTGCCAGCATTTTTCCCTGTGACAGCCCTTCCTTGATGCTTTGTGCCAGCGAAGCGGCATCCGATTCGGGAAATCTTTCCAGCAGCTCGCTGAGCAAACGCCCTGTTTGTTCCGCACTGCCGCCATGTGCGGCGGATAAGGCATGCAGCAACTGGATTTGGGGCATCAACCCGGAGCCGGAAAATCTTTCCCGAAATGTCTCAAATGTGGATGCTACCAACCCGCTGTCTCCTTTCAGATAAGCCCGGTACGCCTGCTGGTAAAGCGAATCGTGCAACACGGCAGCCCTGCGGAGCGAGTCAGTCAGGATTGTATCGGATTCTGTCAGGGCGGTTACCGGCTTCGTGTACCCTGACCGATTCGGGTGGTCCGTTTGCGTCGTTTCAGGGGCCGTTTGAATCTCTTCTGTGTTGTTTTCGTTTTGTGACTTCCTGCGCATCTTCTCCATCGCTCTCCTGACGGCCGGCTGTTGTGTTTCAGCAGCGACATCCAGCTGGCTGATGGTGGCCTGCATCATAAACTCATTGGGGGTGCTGAGTCCTTTCACCGTTTCAAAGGCGCGGTAAGCCTCTTCTTTATCTCCCGTGATCGTTAAGACCTGCCCGAGAAGAAATTGAAGGCGTCTCTTTTGCCCGGGGTTTTTCTCCGTTTCAATGGTTTTTTTTAGCCATGGAATCGCTTCGGCATAGGATTCTTTCCGAAGCAGGTACTGTGTATAGGTTTCATGGAACAGATCGTGCAGGTGATCCGGTAATGCTTTGGTGTTCAGGATATAGTTGATATCTGCTGCCTCATGCATTCTGTCCTGTTCCGTATAGGCCCGCATTATCCATATCTCAGTCTCGGTAATCAGGTCGGCCTCATTTTTATAGATACGCTGTATATGAGAGAATACGGCCAGTGCCTCCGCATAATCACCGTTCTGCAGGTGTGCTTTTCCCAGGAGGAGCCAGGCGCTTTTCAGCAACGGATTAAACTCCTC
Source organism: uncultured Proteiniphilum sp. (assembly GCA_927407015.1). Classification (GTDB taxonomy): domain Bacteria; phylum Bacteroidota; class Bacteroidia; order Bacteroidales; family Dysgonomonadaceae; genus Proteiniphilum. The sequence goes on from CAKMJT010000002.1 coordinate 104,536, forward strand.
CTGCTGCAGCCATTGCCGGTAGGCCGCTGTCTGCCGCTGTGCGGGGTCTCTCCTGGGTTTTGCCGTGATGGAGTGTTCCTGAATGGCCCGTGATGCCTTGTCGACGACAGCATCAAACGGTCCACCGGGTTGTGATTTCTCCGCTGCGGGTGCAACGGGGTAGAAGGGAAGTAACCCGGAGTAGTTGTCTGTATAACTCACCGTCTGACGCTCCAGTATCTCTTTGTAGGCCTCATCCGCGTTGAATAGGAGGTTATACCGGGTCGTGAAGATATGATAGGCGCGCGTGCCGGACGTGTTCCTTCGGGTGGAGCATCCCACACAAAGCAGAACGCAGAACCATACTGTCAGCATAAACCTGATTATCTTCTTCATCGGTACCTCTTATCATTCTACACGGGAGATATCCACACCTGATATAACTCTAAAAAGAGGTTTTTATTGTTTACTGTGCCCTACGCAGCATCCCATGCCACCTCCTCCATGATGGTATAGGTCGGATTTCCCCCGTTCAACTCCACCTGTACCGTTCCGGTAGGATAATCCACCCGTTCTATAAGATGGCCAATATCATATCTCCCGAAGGATCATTTCCCACGGCACTGATGACGTAACTTTCTGCTCCCATCCGGGAGGCGTGATAGACAAAGTTAACAGGCGCTCCTCCCACCTTCTTTCCTGAGGGAAGCATGTCCCACAGCAATGCAAAGTTAATATTTTTCAATGAAAAAACTGACCAATCTCAGCCAGACAGCTGTCGGATGGTGTGCTGAATCTCTTTGTACATCGGGCTGCAGGATGTAATTTTGCAATCACAAATCATGAATCATCGGATATTATGCAAACAGTACTGATAATCACAGGGCTCCTCATAGCCGCATTCGTCTTCTACCTATACAGGATGCAGCGAAAAATAAAAAATACGCCCATGGTGGCCGATCATGAAAAGATCATCACCCTTACATCCCAAAACTTTAAACATCAGACAAAGAACAGAATCGTACTGATCGACTTCTGGGCAGGTTGGTGTGTGCCCTGCCGCATGATGGCACCGGTACTCAATGAGGTGGCCGGAGAGCTTGGGGGAGAAGCCTTTGTCGGGAAGGTGGATATCGAACAAAATCAATCCCTTGCCGGTCAGTATAATATACGCAGTATCCCGACAATGATTATTTTAAAGAATGGAAAGGAAGTAAACCGGATTGTAGGTGTCAAAAACAAGGATTTTCTACTGCAACAGATTAAAAACGCGTAAGAGATGGAAAGAATGATTATTCCCTATGCCGATATCCTGGCCAAGGTCGTAGAGACGGAAGAGATTTAACTGAACCATCTGCATTACCGGTCGTTTCAATTTTTCTGGTACTCTTTACGTGGGTGAGATTATCCCGGAAGAGACTGAACGGTTACGATCGGTTTTGTTTTGTAAATGCCTTTACAGCCCTGGCCAAAAAGAACATCACGATCAGCACAAAAATAATGAATGCCCCGGATGGAACGTTCAGGTAATAGGAGAGGAGCAATCCTGCCACGCAACCCACAAAACTGAACAGAACGGAAAGAGAGATGATCTTTGCATAGTTCACGGTGAACAGGTTGGCTGTCATCTGCGGAACGGTGATGAGCGACATCAGCAGTACAATACCCACCAGTCGGATGCTCAGCACGATGGTGACGGCAATAAAGAGCATCATCGCATACTCGGTAAACTGAGTGGGGATACGTCTGGTACGGGCAAACTCTGTGTCGAACGATACGGAGACAATGGTGTGGTAAAACAAGGCAAAGAAGAGCAGGAGAAACAGTGACAAAAAAAGCAGTGCAACGATATCGCCCTGTGTGATGGTAAGGATATTCCCGAAAAGATATTCAGACAGATTGGGTGCATAACCCGGCGTAAGGAAGGTGAGTACGATGCCGATCGCCATACCCAGTGACCAGAAGACGGCAATAGCCGAATCTTCCCTCACTCCCTGTTTACGGGATAACCATTGAATGCCGAAAGCAGAGAACACCGAAAAGGCCATGGCCGACAAAATAGGTGGCAGACTAAAATAAAACCCGATTCCCAACCCCCCGAAAGAGGCGTGCGTGATGCCGCCACTGATAAATACCAGCCTCCTGGTTACAATATAAGTACCTATAATCCCGCAGGCTATGCTAGCGAAAAGGCTTCCTAAAAGCGCATTTCGAAAGAATGCGTACTGAAGTAATTCTGGGATGTCCATCGGTGGTGATTGCCTTCAGGCATGCATTTTGTGGGCCCTTAAGTCGTTCACAATCATCAGCACCTCATCTTTCAGCTGATCTGGAATAGAGATATCTCTCATCTGGAGGCTTCTGATCCAGCGCGGTTTCTCTTCATCGAGAACGGAGTAAAAGACATCCCTGAATTCATCTACTTCATGGGATGTATATCTCGCTGAATCACGGCGTGCATATTTATCCAGGTCTTCATCGTCGAAGTATTCCGTTTTTTCCGTAAAAGCTGCGATGAGGCTGTCTTTTTCGCACACCTCGTGTGCACCGCAACAACCCCCGCTGGTGCTCAGGTCGATTGAGGGAGGAGCTGTCTCACGCTCTCTGTTGTTCCCCTTTTTACGCTGAATATAATTGGAGAGCGTGAGTGCCAGTATAAAAAAGGCAATGATAGCGATAAATAAAAATAAACTTTGCATAATCTTTTAACTTTCTTCCAAACTAAATCCGGCTTGTCTCAAATCTTTCCAGAAATGGGGATATGATTTCGATACCACATGGGGATCATTGATCCTCACTGACCGGTAAACAATGGTTCCCGGCGCGAAGGACATCGCCATACGATGGTCGTCGTAGGTATCAATGGCGGGCTCTTGTTCCGGGAAACAACGTTCCCCGTCCCATTCCAACATGCCAATACCGTTTTCCCTGAGTACGAACCCCAGCTTCTTCAGCTCGTTCATCAATGCCTGCACACGGTCTGTCTCCTTGATCTTCAGACTCTGGATGCCGGAAAAAAGGAACGGCACACCAATAAAACAACAGGTTGTCGCAAATGTTTGCGCCAGATCGGGTTCGTTGACAAAATCGTGGAAGAATTTCCTTGTTCTTTTTTTTGCATGCCGGATAATGACACCGTCCTCCACATATTCCGTGGTTACTCCCAGGTCGATGAAGAGGTTGGCTACATTGGCATCCCCCTGGAGGCTTTTCTTCTTCAGCCCTTCCAGTTTCACTTCCGATCCGGGCATCAGTGAGACGATTTCATACCAATAGGAGGCTGCCGACCAGTCTGTCTCCACATCCAGCTCTGCTGCCCGGTACTTCTGTGGTTTCACCGTTATATCGTTTTTCTCCCATTTGGCAGACACCCCGTAATGCTCCATCATGCTTAGGGTGAGGCTGATGTAGGGTTTCGAGACGATCTCCTTCTCGATATGCATGATGAGTCCGTATTCCATCAGCGGAGCAATCATCAGCAGAGCCGAAATGAACTGTGAACTAATATTGCCGGAGAGATAAACCTCCCCGCCCCTGAGCGGCCTGCCTTTTATTCTGAGCGGGGGAAAGCCCTCTTTCTCCAGATAGTCAATCTCTGCTCCCAGCGCAATCAGTGTTTCCACCAAAGGATGAATGGGGCGCTCATGCATCCGTTTGGATCCCCTGATGATCCATTCTCCCTCCATACCCGCGAGAAAAGCTGTCAAAAACCGCATGGCGGTACCTGCTCCCCTGATATCGAACACGTTTGAATCGGAATTAAAGGCATCGATGATTACCTGTGTGTCTTCACAATCCGACAGGTTCCCGATGGGGTAGGTGCTCAGACTTAATGCGTTAAGAATGAGGGCCCTGTTGCTGATGCTTTTGGATGCAGGAAGCTGCACACTGGTCTGAATTGTAGAAGGCGGACAGAGTTTATATTGTAATTGCATCTTTGTGAGGCATTTTTATACAAAAATAATACTTTAAAACGAAGGTCAGGCAGTTTCTTTTCGCTTTTACTTTGTTTAATGTCATTTAATCTTTTTTCTGCCAACGGATACTGATTATCCGTCATTGTCACTGCATCCCATGCTGTTTGCTCAGAATGGTTCCTTCTTATCCGGAATCATCCTGCCAGTCCGTAGATAAAAATAGCCAGCATGGCAACGGGAGCCACATAGCGCAGCAGGAAGATATAGGTTTTCAGAAAACCGGTGCTGAATTGCAATGTCCCCTCATTCGTTAACTCTGCATATACCATTCCCTTATCGAGATACCATCCGACAAACAGACTGATGAAGAGGCCCCCTATGGGAAGCATAATCTTGGCAGAAGCGATGTCGAGCAACTGAAAGAAGGGTGCTGAAATCGACGATATCGTGCCCAGCATAACGACTGCGGCGGTGACCAGGAGGGTGCTTTTGCGGCGTGAGATGCGGTATTCCTCATGAATATACACCGTGACCACCTCCATCAGTGAGATGGTGGAGGTGAGTGCTGCCAGTGACAACAGACAAAAGAAGAGCGTTGCCCATACCATCGATGCCGGCATCTGGTTGAACAGCCCGGGCAGGGTGATGAACAGAAGTCCCGGCCCGCCGGCCACGAGCTCATCGACAACGGTCCCGGGATTGGTGGTCAGTGCAAATGCCGACGGGAAGATGATGACACCGGCAAGAATAGCTACCAGCGTATCCAGGAGGGAGACATGCACGGCAGTCTTCAAGAAATGGGTGTTGTTGTTGAAATAGGATCCGTAGGTGATCATACAGCCCATGCCGATCGAGAGAGAGAAGAAAGCCTGTCCCATCGCATCCAGGAAAAGGGTCGGTTTCACCTGTGCCAAATCAGGTTTAAAGAGGAAGTTCAGCCCCTGTGCCGATCCTTCCAGTAAAACTGAACGTACGGCAAGTATGATGAGCAGCAGAAAAAGAAGGGGCATCATGATTTTTGAAGATTGCTCAATCCCTTTCTTCACCCCCGACAGAATGAAAAAAGCAGTCAGCAGCGTAAAAAGAATCATCCAGCCAATCTGCCTCAATGGGCTATATAACAGGTTGTTGAAATTTTCTGAGAAGTCGGTCACCCTGTGCAGGCTCCCGGAGAGCGATTGAAAGAAATAGTCGAGTGTCCAGCCACATACCACCATGTAAAAGCCCAGGATGACGAAGCCGGTGAGTACGCCCAGCCGGCCTACCCATTTCCAGGGTGTCCCCGGGGCCAGCTTGTGGAATGCGCCGGCGGTATTGGCCCTGGCGGCCCTTCCAATCATGAATTCGCTCACCATGAGCGGTATCCCGAAGAAGAGAATGCATCCGAGGTAGACGAGGATGAAGAGAGCACCTCCGCCGTCGGCTGTCTGGCTGGGGAAACGCCATATGTTTCCCAGTCCAACGGCAGACCCTGCTGCCGCAGCCACTATCCCTATCTTTGAAACAAATGTTACCCGTTTATCATTCATTGTTATCTGTTTTTAACGTACAAAGACCCATGCATCCTCTTTCGACAGGGCCGGATAATAGAAGTAACCCTCCGGCAGACCGCGATCAGCTCTTTTGTCTTCTTCGGAAAAAGCGGCTTCGTCGTGCGGATATCACCCCGGAGACGGTAAAATCCATCAGTTTGGCAGGTGACTGTATGATTTGCATCGGATGTTTGCGCTAAATGGTCCACTCCACACCATCCCTGGTGTCCTTGATCTCTATGCCTGCCTCTTTCAGTCTGTCGCGTATCTTGTCGGAGGTTGCCCAGTCCTTGTTTTCCCGTGCCGTACGACGGATCTCCAGGATCAGTGACATTAACCCTTCCATCACATCACTCCCGGCATTGTTTTTTGTCTCATCAAGTAATCCCAGAATCTCGAATATAAAGGTATGCATCACCCTCTTCAGCTCTTTCAGATCGTCAGCCGTCAGCGTCTCCTTTTGATCCCTGGCGGAATTGATGATACGTACTGCCTCGAAGAGATGGGCGATCAGCATCGGACTGTTGAAATCGTCGTTCATCGCGGCATAGCATCTCTCCTCCAGCAGGTGAATGTTTGCCGATGAAGTGGGTGAGGGGTCAATCTTATCAATTGCGGAGAGGCTCTCCATCAGCTTTTTATACCCTTTCTCCGCTGCCTGCAGCGCTTCATTGGAGAAATCAAGCGTGCTCCGGTAGTGTGACTGAGCCATGAAGAAACGTACGGTCATGGGTGAATAACCTTTTTCCAGCAGAGGGTGTTCACCGGTAAAAAGCTCTCTGGGCAGGAAACCGTTGCCGGCGCTCTTCGACATGCGCGCACCATTCACGGTGAGCATGTTGGTGTGCATCCAGTATTTAACGGGGGCCGTATGGTTGCAGGCCTGCGACTGTGCAATCTCATTGGTGTGGTGTGTTGCCTGCAGGTCCATCCCTCCGCCGTGAATGTCGAAAGTAGTACCCAGGTATTTGGTGCTCATGGCAGAGCATTCTATGTGCCAGCCCGGGAAACCCCATCCCCAGGGTGAGGGCCACTGCATCAGCGTTTCGGCTTTCGCTTTGATCCAGAGCGCGAAATCGAGACGTCCCCGTTTCTCATCCTGGCCGTCCAGTTGGCGTGTACCCTCCAGCAGGTCTTCCAGCTTCCGGTTGGTCAGCGTGCCGTAGTCGTACTCCCGGCTGTATTTTTCCACGTCAAAATAAACCGATCCGTTGATCTCGTAGGCATAGCCTTCGGCCAGGATCTGTCTGATCATTTCTATCTGTTCCAGGATATGTCCTGTAGCGGTAGGTTCAATGCTCGGGGGAAGGGCGTTGAACCGGGATAAAACGTCATGGAAACCGAGCGTATACTTCTGGACGATCTCCATCGGTTCAAGCTCCTCCAGCCTGGCTTTCTTGGCAAACTTGTCGTCACCTTCATCCCTGTCGCCCTCCAGATGCCCCGCATCAGTGATATTGCGTACATAACGGACCTTGTAGTCAAGATGAAGCAGGTACCTGTATATCAGGTCGAAGGAGATGAACGTGCGGCAATTTCCCAGATGGATATCGCTATAGACTGTGGGGCCGCAAACATACATCCCTACCAGCGGCGGATGCAGCGGTTCAAAGACCTCTTTTTCCCGGGTGAGGGTATTAAAAATGACCAAACTGTTAGCCCTATCTTCGTTCATATTCGTAGTGATTTTTCCGAAAAGACAAAATTACAAATTTAAGCGGTATTTACGGCAATCTGTACAAATAAAGAGAAAATAGTACCTTCCGTGGGTGTCTGTTTTGTATATTTTTAATACTTTTGTCGTTTCTTTGAATTAACTAAACTTTAAACTCATTCTTTATGTTACGAAAAATCCTGCTCTCTCTCGCAATTACCTGTACCATAGCAGCTATACAGGCTCAGAACCTGCAACTGCATTTCGATCCGCGCCATACCATGTACGGTGACGAAGTCTCTTCCTCGAATTATCTGACGGCAACCTTTGAGATGTACAAACCGGATAAGTGGGGTAATACTTTTTTGTTCGCAGATTTCGACTTCAATCACAATAAGAAAAATATTGGGCTTGTCTATGCTGAGATTGCCCGTGAGTTTAAGCTGGGTGATTTTCCCCTTTTGCCCCACATCGAGTACAACGGAGGCCTGGGACTTGTGAAAGGTACCGGCAGCGGCTTCTCCATCCCCAGCTCCTATATGGCCGGCTTTGGCTATCCTTTTCAGCTGGGTAATTTTTACATGAGCACCTATCTGGCCTATAAGCTGAATGCATTTCAGGAAGTGAGCAACGACGCCCAGTGGACAGTCACCTGGAACGCCACCCTGGCAGAAGGGAAGCTTTCTTTAGGCGGCTTTTTCGATCTCTGGAGTGAAAACGAAGACCGTACCGGTGTGGAGTCGGGCAAGAAACTGGTGATGCTGAGTGAACCGCAGATATGGTACAATATCACACCCAACTTCTCCCTGGGAAGCGAGGTTGAGGTCAGCTACCATTTTGCCGGTGCCGGGAATTTCTATGCCATCCCCACCGTGGCGACCAAATGGACTTTTTAATGTTTAACATCGGATGATTATGCTGGAAAAGATTTTCAGGTTAAAACAAAATAACACGACAGTACGTGTTGAGATCGTAGCAGGGATTATCACTTTCCTCACCATGTCCTATATCCTGGTGGTGAACCCCAATATCCTGAGTGCGTCGGGAATGGATAAGGCGGCGCTTTTCACAGCGACGGCACTGGCCAGTGTGCTGGGTACCCTCTTTATGGCTTTCATCCCCAACCTGCCCATCGCGCAGGCGCCGGGCATGGGTCTGAACTCCTTCTTCGCCTTTTCTGTGGTCCTTGGTCTGGGATACTCATGGCAGATGGCACTCACGGCCGTTTTCATCGAAGGGATCATCTTCGTGCTCCTCACCTTCTTCAATGTACGGGAGCTGATCGTGAAGAGCATTCCTGCCTCCATCAAAAATGCGATTCCGGTAGGTATCGGCCTCTTCATTACCTTCCTTGGCCTGCAGAATGGCGGCCTCATCGTGAAAGATGAGAACACTATGCTTACGTTGGGTGAGATCTCCAACCCGCATATCTGGGTGGCTCTGCTCGGATTGATCCTTACGGCCGTTTTGTACTTCAAAAAGGTACACGGCGCATTTCTTATCGGTATCGTGGCAGCCACCATCTTCGCTACCATCCTGGGACTGGTTCATCTCCCCGAAGGAAACCTTGTGTCGATGCCTCCCGACATCTCACCTGTCTTCATGCAGTTCGAGTGGCATAACCTCTTTACGCTTGACATGCTGATCGTGGTGTTCACCTTCCTCTTCGTGAACCTGTTCGATACCATTGGTACACTTTTGGGTGTGGCCTCCAAGATAGGGATCACCGACAAGAGCGGCAGCTTCCCCCAAATCAAGAAAGCGCTTTTTGCAGATGCGCTCGGAACAACATTCGGAGCGGTGCTGGGTACCAGTACTGTCACCTCCTATGTGGAGAGTGCATCGGGAGTGGCCGTCGGCGGACGTACAGGCTTAACAGCTCTCTCCACTGCAGGAATGTTCGTGCTGGCACTGTTCCTCGCACCCCTCTTCCTGATGGTGCCTGCTTCTGCCACCGCTCCCGCACTCATCCTGGTGGGGCTGTTTATGATTACGTCGGTGGTACGGATCAATTTCGAAGATATGACGGAGGCATTGCCCGCCTTCCTCACCATCGTGATGATGCCATTTGCCTTCAGTATTGCCCAGGGGATCGTATTCGGGATGCTCTCGTTTGTGTTTCTGAAAGCATTGTCAGGCCAGTTCAAACATATCACCGTCACGATGTGGGTGATCTTTGTACTGTTCGTTCTCAAGATGGTACTGGACGGTATGCAGCTCATGTAAAAAAATCTTTTTCGAAAGTAAGTCCCGTTAAATTCGGTTTAATGGGACTTACTTTTTATTTTTGCACAAAATAATCACTCATGTACCATCCCGTAACAGCATATCCCATAAAACCGGGACGTCTCTTCCAGCTCCTTCTTATGGCCTGGTTCCTGCTGAATATTGTTCAGTCACTCTTCACAGAGATAGGGAATGACGAGTCTTACTACTGGGTATACGCACAGCTGCCGGCGTGGGGCTACTACGATCATCCGCCACTGGTGGCTCTGATAATCAGGGCAGGTACATGGCTGGCCGGCGATACCACGCTGGGTGTACGCCTTTTCGTGATGGTGATGCAGCTCCTCTTCCTGTGGGTACTCTACAGGCTTTCTGCGGTGGAGCATTCCCGTCATCACATCCTGTTGTTCTTTCTCGTGTCCTTCTCGGTGGTGATGCTGCAGGTCTATGGTTTCGTGGCGACACCCGATGCGCCGCTGTTGCTCTTCACGGTGCTGTTCCTGTGGAGTTACCGCTATTTTCTCGATACGGACTACTCACTTGCCGGAGCACTGCTGATGGCTTTTTGTATGGCGGGACTGATGTACAGCAAGTATCACGGGGCGCTGGTGATCCTGTTCGTGATCTTCTCCAATCTGAAACTATTCACCAAACCCGCTTTTTATCTCTCCGTGGCAGCCGCTGTGGTATTATTCCTACCCCATATCCTGTGGCAGTTCAACAACGATTTTCCCTCGTTGAAGTACCACCTGGTGGAAAGATCGAAAGGATTCCGATGGTCCTATTTCCCCGATTTTCTGGTGAACCAGCTGCCCGTCTTCAACCCGTTTACGCTGGGAGCGGGTGTGTATGTCCTTTTCCGGAGAAACGAAAAAGATACCTTTGAGCGGGCCCTTAAGTTTGTCTTCGCCGGCTTTCTTCTTTTTTTCACCCTGTGGAACTTCAAGGAACGTGTGGAACCACACTGGACCATCGCGGCAGCTGTACCCATGGTCATCCTCATCGTCCGCGAGGCCACGGGTAATCAGAAACTGATGAACTATATCCGTAAGGTGATCACCCCCTCCCTGGTACTGATTCTGCTTGCCCGTCTTTTCCTGATCGCGGTTATCCTGCCCCTGCGTACTGAATGGCATGGCGACAGGCAACGGGTGGCTGATCTGGAGGCCATCGCCGGCGACCGCCCCGTGGTCTTTCTCTCCGGTTTCCAGCTGTCGTCGAAGTACCGTTTCTATACGGGTAAGGAGGCTCATACGATGGGAGCGCTGAACTACCGAAACACGCAATACGATCTATGGAACTTCGATGAAAGCTACCGGGGGAAGCCCGTGATCATCGACCTCAGGAATGATACTTCGGTGGTTGCTCCTACCGTTAGCGGTGAATCGGTCTTCTATCTGAAGGAGATGGAGCAGTATCAGCCCTATAAACGACTGCGGGTGATCCCCCTGCTGTCCGGCAGTACATTCCCCACCGGCAGGGAACATGCCGTCATGGTGGATGTGATAAACCCCTATCCTGCAACCTATGTCATTGATCATCCCTCCATGCCGCTGGAGATTTCGCTGGTGTTCCTGGTGAAGAGGGACGGACGTTACAGGCGGGAAAGAATCACCACCCGTTCCCTTTTCGAGTGGCATGAGATAGCTCCGGGCGGAAAAGTGACCGGACAGATTCGTTTTGCACTGCCCGATCTTCCCCCGGGTGAGTATGATGTTCACTTTGCTGCGGGTACACCCGGCATATATCCCGCCTCCCTGGAGAAACCGGTTAAAATATTTTTTGAATGATGATTGAGTTGATTGGGCAGTTTCTGAAATTTGGCGTGGTAGGGTTACTGGGTACGGTGATCGATTTCTTCTTCACCTGGCTCTGTAAGGAAAAGCTGAAGTGGAACAAGTTTCTGGCCAACTCGATTGGCTTTATGCTTGCCGCTACCTCCAATTATATACTGAATCGTATCTGGACGTTCGAGAGCGATAATCCCGATGTGGGACGCGAATACTTCTCTTTTTTTATCGTTTCCGTCATCGGCCTGGGACTGAACAACCTGATTCTGTTTCTGCTCCATGAAAAAGGGAAGATGAATTTCTACCTGGCAAAAGCATTCGCCATCGCACTGGTAACCCTCTGGAACTTCGTGGCCAACTATTTCTTCACCTTTCATCGAGCCTGAAGCAGAATCATTTGCATTTTACGGATGAAATAGCTACTTTTACGCTCACAAAATAGTATCAACGATTTCGTTAAGCGATAGGTGCAGGGGCAAATTCTACCGTCTTCTGTCATTGCGGGAAACGAGTAAATTTATTGAATCATTTATGGCAACAACTGCTGACTTCAGAAACGGAATGTGCATCGATCTGGATGGACAATATTACTTTATTGTAGAATTTCTTCATGTGAAACCCGGTAAAGGTGGAGCCTTCGTCCGTACCAAGCTGAAGAATGTAACTACGGGACGGATACTCGAGAAAACATTCAACTCGGGTGTACGGGTCGACGAAGTGCGTATTGAACGCCGTTCGTTTCAGTACCTCTATCGCGATGATATGGGTTATAACTTCATGAATACCGAGACCTTTGAACAGATCCCCATCCCTGAAGAACAAATTGAAGGGGTGCATTTCCTGAAAGAGGGCGATGTGGTGGAAGTGCAGATCCATGCCGAAAGCGGAACGATCCTGACCGCCGAAATGCCGACGCATGTGATCCTCGAGATCACCTACACCGAGCCCGGCATCAAGGGTGATACGGCTACCAACACGCTGAAGCCTGCCACCGTGGAGACAGGTGCAGAGGTACGTGTGCCGCTCTTTATCAATGCTGGAGAGAAAATAAAGATCGATACACGTAACGGATCCTACGTGGAACGCGTCAGGGAGTAACCGATAAACAGTTTTTTTTAAGATACGATGTGAGGACGGGCATGCAACAGGATGTTCGTCCTTTTTTGTATGTCAGCTACTTTCTATTCTCATTATTCTTTGTATATTTGCTTTGTTTTACTCCTGAAAGGAACCGTCATGGGCAAGTTAAGTATCAAACAATGGGCGGAGGAAGACCGCCCGCGGGAGAAACTGTTGCTGAAAGGTGTCTCCACCCTTTCCGATTCCGAGTTGATTGCTATTTTAATCGGCTCGGGCAACGACAGGGAGAGTGCGGTGGAGCTGAGCAAGCGGATTTTGCTCAAAGCAGAGAACGACCTGAACAAGCTGGGGCGGATGAGCGTGTCCGACCTGGTACAAAACTTCAGGGGTATAGGTGAAGCAAAGGCCGTCACGGTGATCGCCGCCCTGGAGCTGGGCCGGCGCAGGAGAACCACTGAGACGAACGACCGGAGGAAGATCACCTCCTCGCACGATGCCTACGACCATTTCTTTCCCATCCTGTCCGATCTCAATCACGAAGAGACGTGGGCGATGCTGACCGACCGGTCGAACAAGGTGCTCAGCACCCTGCAGGTGAGCCGCGGCGGTATCTCGGGAACAGTCGTGGATATCCGTCTGATCCTGCGGGAGGCCCTGGGACATTATGCATCGGGCATCATCCTGGCGCACAACCACCCTTCCGGCAACTGCAGCCCCAGCACGCAGGACACGCATATCTCGAAGAAGCTGAAGGAGGCTGCACAGTGGATGGATATTACGCTGCTTGACCATATTATCGTGTGTGTCGACAGCTATTACAGTTTCGCGGATGAAGGGATCATCTGAGCGGGGTAAACAATATGCAGGAAAATAGGGTTAATAAGCATACAGGGTGCTTGTTGCTGAACGGTTGCTCTCCGGCAGAGCCTGTTTCCTTTGAACACCCTGCAATAAAAATAAAAAATGAAAAGCGGATTCAACATAATGATTCAGAATTATTTGAATTTTAAATGAAAGAGATTATGAACAACGAATTACAGGCTTTACAAGATAAGATAGTGGTGATGCTCCGCACAGTATACGATCCGGAAATCCCCGTGAACATCTATGATCTGGGAATGATTTACGATGTGGATATCGATGAGAATAACAATGTCACCGTGGAGATGACCTTCACATCGCCCAGCTGCCCTGCATCCGATTTCATCCTGATGGATGTGCAGCTGAAGGTGGAGTCGATCCCCGAGGTGAACAATGTGGATATCAATCTCACGTTCGACCCGCCGTGGGACCGCTCGATGATGAGCGAAGAGGCGATGCTGGAGCTGGGGATGATGTGATCGGGGGAAGATACTACGCTGAAAAAAGTACCGTGAGTAAAAAAGTCTATTTCCTCTCCGACGCCCATCTGGGATCAAAGTCGCATACCAGCTCCATCGATACGGAGCGAAAGCTCTGCCGGTGGCTCGACAGCTTGAAGAACGACGCAGCGGCAATATATCTGCTGGGTGACATCTTCGATTACTGGTATGAGTACAGGTATGTGGTGCCGAAAGGATTCACCCGCCTTCTCGGTAAGATATCTGAGCTAACTGACAGCGGCGTAGAAGTACATTTCTTCATCGGCAACCACGATATCTGGCTTACCGACTATCTCACCACAGAGTGCGGGATGATCCTGCATTTTGGTCCCTGGATCACCGAAATCGGCGGAAAGAATTTTTTTCTTGCCCATGGCGACGGTCTGGGGGATGAATCCCTGTCGTTTCATTTTCTGCGAAGAATCTTTCACAGCAGGTTTCTGCGTAAATGTTTCTCGGCCGTCCATCCGCGATGGACGATACCGTTGGCGCATGTATGGTCGAACAGTAGCCGTGAGAACGGTGGAGTGCAGGATTACCTGGGCGAGGAGAAGGAGTACCTGATCCGATTCTCGAAGCAAAAACAGAAAGAGATGCCTGACATCAACTATTTTATCTACGGGCATCGTCATCTTCTCCTCGATCTGCCCATTGCAGCACAGACACATGTCATCATGCTGGGCGACTGGATCACCCTCTTCTCCTATGCGGTGTTCGACGGGGAAAGCCTCAGGCTGGAAACATGGGAGGAGTGATTCACTCTATTTTTGTAAGACTTTATGTAATTTTCGGGATTCAGGACAGGAATACCGGCCGAATGCCGTTGCCGCCTTTTTTTGGTCAGATCATCTCCTTTTTTAATCTTCCGGAGAAATCCCATATGACGATGCCTGCTGTCACCGACACGTTGAGTGAGTGTTTGGTGCCATATTGCGGAATCTCGATACAACCGTCGGAAGCATCAATCACCGATTGTTGAACACCATGCACTTCGTGACCGAAGATCATGGCATATTTTTTGTTTTGCTCCAGGGTGAGTGATTCCAGCGAGAGGCTGTTCTCTGCCTGTTCTACCGAGTAAACCAAATACCCTTCCGCCTTTAGCGCTTCAACGGCTTTCAGGGTATCCTCAAAATAGCGCCAATTGACCGCGTCCTCAGCCCCAAGGGCCGTTTTGTGCATCTCTGCGTTGGGCGGTGTCGCGGTGATGCCGCACAGGATGATCTCTTCCACCCGAAAAGCGTCCCCCGTGCGAAATACCGATCCGATGTTGTGCTGGCTGCGTACGTTGTCGAGTACCACTACCAGCGGCATCTTCTCCGCCTCCTGAAACTCCGCCACACTGATGCGGTTGAGTTCCTCCAGTTTGAGTTTTCTTCTTTTCATTGATTTGTTATCAGCTTTCAGCAGTCAGCTTTTTAGAATTAAACTTTGTAAGTGCAACGGTTGGAGTTTAGCTCTCAGCTCTCTCAGTTTTCAGCTCTCAGTTTGAAGCATACAAAAGTATAAACTTCCCAGCCTGCCAACCAATCAATCCATATCCTATTAAAAAACCGTGCGCACCACGAACCACAGATGGTGTAAAAAGGTTGAGAGCGCTCCGTAATGGTTGGTCATGATGCGGTAGCGTTCCTTCAGCGACGCTTTTCGGTTGGTAGTGGTCATCCCTTCATTCAGGTAGTTGATCAGCGTGAGTCGGGTATTGTGAATCAATGATGCTTTCTTCATCATGCGGATACACCAATCGAAATCGGAAGAAAAACGGTACGACAGATCGTACGGTTCAAAGAGCTCTTTTTTGACGATAAATGCCTGATGACAAACCACCATTCCTTGTTGAAAGCTTTTCCAGGTGAGTATTTCCGGTGCCTTCAGCCGTCGCATGGAAAGAAAGACCCCTCTTTCATCCACGATGGCCGTTTCACCGTAGATAATATCGGGAGCGTTTTCGGGTTCCACAGTATGCATCATCTTTTCCACACTGTCGGGTGCGAAAAAAGTATCCCCCGCGTTCAGGAAGCAGAGATAGTCGCCTGAAGCCAGCCCGGCCGCTTTATTCATGGCGTCGTAGAGCCCTTTGTCCGTTTCGCTCACCCAGACCATCTTCTCATGCGCATACTGACGGATAAGCGCTACCGTGTTGTCTTTCGATTCCCCATCCACAATCAGATGCTCGATATGAGGGTATGTCTGCTCCCTGACGCTCTTCAGCGTCCTCTCCAGTGTGTGGGCGGCATTATAGGTGACAGTGATGACGGATATTGATTTCATTTGCGGGCGTATATGGCGATGAAGGGTGATAACATCCTGCCCCGGAAGGGAAACAGTTTGATGGCGTAGCTCAATGCCTTCACCCATTTTCGCAGGCTTTTGTTTTCGGGTTTCGGCTCCAGCCATACCATGGGTTTACCAATGTATTCCACTGACACATCCCGAAGGTTGAATGTCTGCATGATCTCTTTCAGGTAGGGTATTTCCATCGATTTCAGGTTGTGTGCTTCGAGGTTCTCCCGGTCCAGACTCCCCTGTATCATTCCGTTCAGGCCCAGAAAATTGGGAATGAGGATCAGCAGTTGACCGCCATCCGACAGCAGATCGACATGTCTTTTAATCACATCAGTTGTGTCTTCAAAATGCTCGATAAATCCCGAGGAAAAGACCACATCATATCTTCTCTCCGGTGTAAAGGAGAAAAAATCGGTGTGAATACACTGGATGCTGTTTTCCGGCAATCCATTGATCTTCTCGAAATTGCGTATAATGTCCCTGTTCATGTGAAAATCCAGCACGGTCACATCGGTGATGCCGTGTTTGTAAAACCAGGCTGCGAACACACCGGGAAACCCGCCGATATCAATGAGGCTCTTTCCCTGGCTCAACTGCTGCATAAATGGTTGAAAAACCACCTTGCCGGGAATCTTATCGTACCTGTAATGGGCCCAGTACTCATCCCAGTGGGCCTGGTCGGTGATGTTGTTATTCGTTTGCATAGAGTTGTATGTAACGTTGTGCAATTATTTCCTGACGGTATTCCGACAACACTTTACGGCGTGCTTCCGAAGAAAGCAGCCCTGCATCATTCCCGTACAATATCCGGAGAATGCCTTCTGCCAGGTCATCGGCATCTCTGTACGCCGCCACGTAACCGTTTGAACCGTGCGAGATCATCTCGGGGATGCCACCGGTATGAAACCCGACACAGGGTGTGCCGCAGGCCATCGCCTCCATGATGGTATTGGGCAGGTTCTCCTGCAGTGAGGGCGTCACGAACAGGTCGGCAGCATTGTAGACGCCGGGCATATCCTGCGGCGCTACATATCCCAGACTCCTCGCAGGTAGCGAGAGGCGTTTCCCCGCCTCCTCCCCTTCGTTGCCGGCAATCAAAAAGAGGATATCGTCGTGTTGCTGCGCCATGATGCGGCTCGCTTCCGCCAGATAATCCATCCCCTTGCGCGGATCAGAAGCCTTTACGGCCGCAAAGAGCACTATTTTTTTATCCTCCGGCAGATTCAGCCGGTGGCGTGCCTCTCTTTTATCCATGGGAATATAGACAGTGGTGTTTATGGGGTTGGGAATGGAGACTACCTGATGACCTGCCGTGAGCGGACTTTTTGTTGCCAGCTCCCTGAGCCAGTTGCTGCAGGCAACGAAAGTGATCCTTCCCCTGGTATAGACAGCCTGCTTTGAAAGAAACAGCTGATGTGACAGGTCGTTGCGTGAAGGTGTCCTGAGCCAGGGACATTCCCCGCATGATCTTTCATAGCGGGTACACCCGGCAGCATGATGACAGATACCGGTGAAGGGCCACATGTCGTGCATCGTCCAGACAATTTTCCTGCCGGAGGCAATGATGCGGCCGATTTCATCCAGGGAGAGCATCCCCTGGTTGATCCAGTGCAGGTGAACCACATCGGCCTCCCTGAATGCGGGCAGATCAGTAATAGAGAGACCCCTGTTGGCGATGGAGATATCAAACAGGTATTGTTTCGTGAATCCATTGCGGAGAAAGATGACACCCCGTTCCAAGTAGAAGTTAAGCCTGTTCTGCAGCTTGCCGCCGGCAGTGATGACACCCGGGTGATCGGCTTGTTTATCGCGCACGAGCATCTTCACGTTCTCTCCTTCCCGAAGCAGCGCGTTCATCAGTCGGAAGGCAGCAATGGCTGCTCCCCCGTGCATATCGGATGTGTTGACGATGAGGATGTTCATAAAATAATTTTTCGAAAGGCATCCAGATAGCGGTCGCTGACGCTCTCCAGGTTGATCCTTTCTTGAATCACGCGGAGAGAAGCTTCACCCATTCGCTCTCTCAGTGCAGGGTCTCTGAGTAAGAGGGATATTTTTTCAGACAGGTCATCCGCATTGTTTTCCCGGAAGAAGAGGCCGTTACCATTGTGGGTAACCAGATCGCGTTCAGTACCGTCGCAGACAGAACAGATCACCGGCAAGCCGTAAGCCATCGCATCGTTGATGGACAGCCCGCCCATACCCGCCAGCACGTAGACAGATGATACGCTCAGGTAGGCGCCGATTGTCTTTGGGTCGTACACCCCGCCGGTAAAGACTACCCTTTCCGTGATACCCAGTGCCATTGCCTGTCTTCCGAGGGGTTCTCTTTCAGGTCCGTCACCCACCACCACCAGTTCAGCGTCGGGAAACTCATTTAAAACCTTTGCAAAAGCATCCATCAGTAAATCAACTCTTTTCCATTTAACCAGCCGTCCAATATGAATAATTCTGCGGCTGTTTTCAGGGAGGATGGGAGGCTCCTGCAGGAGCAGTTGTTTTTCGTGCAACAGGGCTTCACTGTTACCGGTATTGTAAGTGACGAAGACCCGCTCCTCACGGATACCGTAGGTGGGCATGATGGTTCTCCCCAGCGATGCATAGGCCAAAGCGCCATCGGCCCTGGCATAACAATATCTTCTTATCTGCATGGTGGCCCACTGCCTGATAAGGAAGGGAAGCCCCCTGCTTAGCAGTTTCATATCCTCGTTGTACATCGGGTGTTCCCTGAAGTAGGCACGTATCTTTCCGTACGGTGGCACCTGGAACGGGATCTCGCGGATCACAAAACGGACTCCGTTTTGATGGAGTGCCTTCCGGAGCCTGCGGTATTTGAAGAACTGCAGAAAGTAAGGCCAGCCGGCGACAAGGATGTCGGGCTGTTCTCTTTCAATGATTTCCGGCAGATCGGGGAAATAATTCTTGCCGAAAAGTGTTTTTTGCTCCCTGCTGTCGATGATCGTGTATGCTGCCTGTCTTTCATCAATCACTTTCACCCCTTTGCCCAGCACCTTACTCCTGCCTGCAGGGATCACTGCGACGATCTCCGCATTCTTTTCGACCAGCCTGTTGAGCATCGCGTTCGCATAGGGGGGAATACCGCCGAAGACAAAGAGTATTTTCATTCAGAACTCTGTTTTTTCCGATAGGATATTTCTCTGCAGTACATGCAGCGCCACATGCTGACCCACTTCAATCCCCTTCCGTGAAAGATGATCCTTTATCGTGTTGTAGGCCAGCTCGGGGTTATTGTTGTCGCCGCTCAGATGGCAGAGCCATATATTACGCAGATCGGTGGTGTAGTTGTTTGCCAGGAACTCAGCTGTCTGCCGGTTGCTCAGGTGTCCGTTGCCGGAGGTGATCCTGCGTTTCAGGTGATAGGGGTAACGTCCGTTTTGCAACAGTTCCTCGTCATAATTGCTCTCGATGACCAGGTGGTTCGCCTTGCCGATAAAATAGGCCACCTCATCGGTGATGGTGCCCACATCGGTTGCCAGCGTCATTCTCTGACCGTCGAACTCGAAGAAATAGCCCGCGTTGTCGTTGCTGTCATGTGGCACGTCGAATGCCGTAATGCGAAAATCTTCAATCTGAAAAGGGACTCCTTTCTCGATATATTTGGTGGAGCCGTTGAGGTTGTTGTGTATCATCGGGCAGTTGGCAATGCCGCGGTGCACCTCGCGGGTGGCATAGACGGGGATATGCATTTTCTCTCCCAGATAACCGGCCGATTTAATGTGGTCGTAATGATCGTGCGTGATCAGGATGGCCATGATGGAGGATAGCTCTATGCCGTGTTCGGCAAGTCGTTTCCTGATCACACGGGGGCCAAGGCCGGCATCGACCAGGATGCCGTAGTGCGCGTTGCCCAGGTAGTAACAGTTACCGCAACTGCCACTGCTGAGGCTGAAGAAGGAGATGCGGTCCGCCGGAAATAGTTTGTATTGCATAGTGAATGCAAAGATAATAAGATTTTAGGATTTTCGGGGGAGAACGCTAATCTCCTCACCCCCGTCCTCACTCCTTCCGGATGAAATCCTCAAAATAACGGGTGATATGTTCATGCAGATGTACCCTGTCGTGCCCTGTCATATTGTGTCCGTGTCCCGGATAGAGGAAGAGGTCGGGATGTGTCCCTGCCCCGATACTCGCTTTCAGAAACTGCAGCGTGTGTTGCATCACCACGGTGGGGTCCTCATCGCCGTGGATAATGAGCAGGCGCGACTGCAGGCGGTCCGCCTTGTTCAGCAGGCTGCTCTCCTCATACCCTTCGGGGTTCTCCTGCGGCGTGTCCATATATCGTTCACCGTACATCACCTCATAATATTTCCAGTCGATGACGGGTCCGCCAGCCACACCCACCCTGAATACACCGGGGTAACGCAGCAGCATGTTGATGGTCATAAACCCGCCGTAGCTCCAGCCGTGGATACCCATCCGTTCACTGTCGACATAGGGCAGTGACTTAAGGAACTCCACACCCCTCATCTGGTCTTCGGCTTCCACCACCCCCAGACGGCGATGGGTGACCTGCTCGAAGGCGGAACCTCTGTAGGATGTACCCCGGTTATCCATCACGAAGACAATATATCCTTTCTGGGCCATATAGGTCTCCCAGCCCCCCGAGCCGTAGCGCCAGCGGTTGCTCACCATCTGTGAATGGGGCCCGCCATAGACGTAGACGGCCACCGGGTATTTCTTCAACGCATCGAAAACGGCCGGTTTAATCAGACGGTAGTAGAGGTCGGTCACCTTGTCCGCCGCCTTCACCCTGCCGAGCTCAACCGTAGGCATATTGTTCCCCCCGAACGGGTTTTCAGCCCGCGAGAGGAGGGTGGCCTTGCCGCTGCTGGTATCTATCAGGTCGATCCTCCCCGGGTTGTCGTGCGCGGTATAGCGGTCGGTCAGATACCTGCCCGATGCACTCAGCATGGCGGTATGCATCCCCGGCAGGGTGTTATGCTGCGTAATCCTGCCGCTCTTCAATGCCACACTGCAAATGTGACGATCCAGCGGCGAGGGAAGGGTAGAGATGAAGTAGAGATGCTCCCCCTTCTCGTCGAATCCGGTCACTTCAGTCACCTCCCAGGTA
The DNA here is from genome assembly GCA_927407015.1 of uncultured Proteiniphilum sp. Lineage (GTDB taxonomy): Bacteria > Bacteroidota > Bacteroidia > Bacteroidales > Dysgonomonadaceae > Proteiniphilum. Next base: position 125,453 of record CAKMJT010000002.1, read on the forward strand.
CCGTCCGTCAGCTGTTTGAGCATCTTCCCCGTGATATCGTAGAGGTAGAGATGATTGTAGCCGTTGCGCCTGCTCTGCCAGATAAACTGTTCCTCGTTTCCTTTCACGAAGAGCACGGGGTTCTCAGGCTCCACATAGGCAGAGTGATTCTCTTCGAAGAGAGTTTGGTCGAAATGCCCCGTTGAGGCATCGTACCGGTTGAGCTGCATCCTGTTTTGTGCCCTGTTGAGTTCGGCAACGTATACCGACTTCCCGTCGGGGCTCCACGCTATGTTGGTGAGATAGTGATCGTCCGGTTCTCCTGTTTTCAGCCAGATAGTCTCTTTCGTCGTCGTGTCGAAAACACCGATGGTGACGCGGTGGCTGGTCATTCCCGCCATCGGGTACTTGCTGTTCTTCACATTGGCAACCCTTGCCGACACGTCCACCAGCGGGTAATCGCTCACCATGGTCTCGTCCATCCGGTAGAATGCCATTTTCCTGCCGGAGGGCGACCAGAAGATGCCGCCGTTGATGCCGAACTCGTTTCGGTGAACCGCTTGTCCGTAGACGATGCCACTGTTGCTTTCATCCGATACAGGCCATTCCCGTCCGTTTTTGTCTGTAACATAAAGATTGTTCTCTTTGGTAAAGGCAAGATAAGTATGGTCGGGAGAGAGCAGATGGTTGTCACTTTGCTCCGGATAGCGGAAAAAGGAAAGGTGTGTTTTTGTTTTCAGGTCATACAGCCCGGTGCCGCCGGTGGCATGAAACTGCACCACGGAACTGCCCTCCCGGGAGAAGGTGAGGCGGCTGATGCTGCCCAGGCTGTCTGCCATCCCCTCCTCAATCTTATTGAATCTGATGATGAATGTCTTCTTATTGATCCGGGCCGGATTCCCGATCATCCAGACGGAGTCGTTGCGAATAGCAGCCAGGCTGTTGCCGTTCCACTGATATTGTACCGGTATGCGGGGATAAAAACTGGCGTAATCTTTCCCTCCGGGAATCAGCTCTTCCAGGGTGAACTGTTTATCCTGCTGGGCTGACAACGAGCCAGATAAAGCAAGAATAAGAATGAAAATAACTTGTTTATACATAGTGAAGTGGGTTATCCTGCCGGTGTCCTGACATGGGGCAGATACGGCAGGAAGAAATTTAAAAAGTCTGTTCAGTTAATCGCAACAGTGTCTGGTTGTATTGTTCAATCATCTCCCGTACGACTGTTGCGGCAGGTACGATCTGTTTGATATGGGAGGCGATCTGACCAATCTCCAGCTCTCCCCCGCTGAGATCCCCTTCAAAGATGCCTCTTTTGGCACGGCCGTGGCCCAGCAGCTCACGCAGCTCCTCAGCCGGGGCACCTCTGTCCTCCAGCTCCTGCACCTGTTTGTAGAACTCATTCCGGATCAATCGGGTAGGACTCACCTTTTTCAGCGAAAGAAGGGTGTCCCCCTCATTCAGGGCAAGGCACCGCTGTTTGAAAGCATCACTGGCGGAGCTCTCGGTCGTCAGTGCGAAGCGGGTACCTACCTGTACTCCCTCGGCTCCCAAGGCAAATACGGCAGCCATTGCTTCTCCCGAGGCGATGCCTCCTGCCGCAATCAACGGGAGGGTTGTCGCCTCCCTCACCTGTGGGATCAATGTGAGGGTTGTGGTCTCTTCACGACCATTATGTCCACCGGCTTCAAATCCTTCGGCTACGATGGCATCCACACCTGCTTCTGCCGATTTGACGGCAAATTTGGAACTCGACACCACATGTACCACAGTGATACCTTCAGCCTTTAATGTGGATGTCCATGTTTTGGGGTTGCCGGCAGAGGTGAAGACAACCGGTACTTTTTCCTTCATCACAACCTGCATGATCTCCTCAATCTGCGGATACATGAGTGGTATATTTATGCCAAAAGGCTTGTCGGTAGCTGCTTTACATTTCTGTATATGCTCCTGCAACGTGTCTGGATGCATCGATCCTGCGCCAATCAAACCCAGACCACCGGCATTGCTCACTGCAGAAGCCAGTCTCCAGCCACTGCACCACACCATCCCGGCCTGAATAACGGGGTAGCTGATGCCGAACAGGCTGCCTATTCTGTTATTGTTCATCTACTGAATTATTGAAACTGCAAAGATAACAGTTTTTTCATTTTCAACATTATTTCCATTTTTCCTGAGAGGCTCTCTCTCTTTTAAATATTTTTAGTAGCTTTGTGCATTGTTGCCGGTTATGACTGCAATGGTAAAAAATAATTATTTCGTTATTGATTTACAGACAGAATGAATGTCCTTCTTATTGGCTCTGGAGGCCGCGAGCACGCGCTAGCGTGGAAAATACGCAAGAGCAGCTATCTGAATAATCTCTATATTGCTCCCGGCAATGCCGGAACGGCTTTGCTGGGAACCAATGTACCTATTGCGGTGACAGATTTTGAGGCGATGAAACGTTTTTCCCTCGACAGGGATATCGATATGATTGTTGTGGGTCCCGAAGATCCACTGGTTGAAGGGGTATATGATTTCTTTCGCGACGATGAGGATATCTGCCATATCGCGGTAATAGGACCCTCAAAAAAAGGAGCCCAACTGGAAGGTAGCAAGGACTTTGCCAAAAACTTCATGATCCGTCATCAGATCCCCACGGCACGTTTTCGGACAGTGACACTGGAAAACATCATGGATGGGAATGCTTTTCTGGATGCGCTGCCATCGCCTTATGTGCTGAAGGCCGACGGGTTGGCTGCCGGAAAAGGGGTGCTGATTTTAAACGATGTGAATGAGGCTAAGCACATGCTCTGGGAGATGCTTAACGGGAAGTTTGGCAAAGCCAGTGATAAGGTGGTGATTGAAGAGTTTATGTCGGGCATAGAATGCTCCGTATTCGTGTTGACAGACGGCCGCTCGTATAAGATCCTGCCGGTGGCGAAAGATTACAAACGTATTGGTGAGGGTGATACCGGGTTGAATACCGGAGGTATGGGAGCTGTTTCTCCCGTTCCTTTTGCCGATGAGGTGTTCATGGAAAAAGTGCGTACCCTTATTGTGGAGCCTACGGTAAACGGGCTGAGGGAAGAGCGGATCGATTATAAGGGATTTATTTTTCTGGGACTGATCAAGGTGGACGGTGAGCCCAAAGTGATTGAATACAACGTGCGAATGGGTGATCCGGAGACAGAGGTGGTGGTGCCGCTCATTAAATCGGATCTTCTGGATCTCTTCATCGGTGTAACCACCGAAACACTGGACAAAAAAACCCTGGAAACAGACTATCATTGTGCTGCTACCGTCGTGATGGTTTCCGGCGGCTACCCCGAAGACTACCGGAAAGGGAAACGAATAAACGGCCTGGATGCCGTTCTGGACAGCATCGTATTCCATGCGGGGACAAAACTGTCGGATAACGGGGTCCTCACCGCGGGAGGCCGTGTAGTGGCTGTCACCTCCTACGGCAGCACGATGGATGAGGCGTTGGAGATATCCTACAGGAACGTGGGTAAAATCTCTTTCGAGGATAGTTACTTTCGAAAAGACATTGGCTTCGACCTGCGCATCCAACAAAAGGACTGATCACCCATGCATGCTGTTGTCAGAAGATTTCGCACGACCATTGTTGAGGGACGTTTTGTCTCCTTGTTTACCTCTCTGTTGATCATCGGCCTGCGTGGTGCCCTTTTCCTATGGGGTAGCAAACCGCAGGTCACTTTCACCGACAGCAGTTTCCTCTGCCGTTTGATCGGTCATTTCTTCACCGATCCGCTGATTCACCTGATCGCTTCTACACTCTCTGTTTTTCTGATTGCATGGATTATCTCTGCGATGAACAACCGTTTTAACCTGATTCGTTCACGTTCCAACCTCCCCTTTGTCGTACCCCTGTTCCTGTTGAGTTTACATCCCTGGTTTCTGATGATGACCGGTGACTATATCGCCATCATCTTAATTCTCCTGGCCTTTTTCCCGCTGCTGAGATCGTACCAGAACCCCGGGTCCTACCTCTTTTCTTTTCGGGCAGGGGTCCTTATCGCTGTAGCTTCCCTGTTTCAGCTGTTTGCCCTGACACTCATTCCTTTATGGTGGAGAGGTGAGCTGTCGATGCGTGGGTCTCAGTTCCGGGCGTATTTATCTTCCTTGTTTGGTGTTTTTCTCGTCTATATTTCGCTTTTTTCAGTCTATCTGTTTTCGGATGATATAGCCGGCTTCCTGCATCCTTTTCTCTCTTTTTCCGCCATCTCACTCGCGGCAATCCCCGGTTTTTCCCTTCAGGAGTGGGGAACAGTCGTCCTGGTCGCCCTGTTTTTTATCTCTAATATGATTCTCAGCATCAAAACATACGGCCGCGATAAAGTGCTCACCTTATCCCTGATGCAGTTCGTGGTCTTTGTAATTGTTTTTCTGTTGTTGCTGCAGGTCGTATACTGGACTCAAACGGTTTTCTTCCTCACCCTGGGCATCGCGCTCATATCCTATCTGAATGCTTATTTCTACACTAAGACGGTATCCAAAACAAATGTCTATCTGGCATACACGATGACTGGACTGATGTGGCTTATTTACCTGTCGCATTTTCCCTTTTTTCAGTTACTCCTTCCGTAAAACATTTTCCCCTTTTCCGCTGTTCATAGTATGGATTTCATACGTCAATGGCAGATGGATGGCCATGGGCCGGCTGATGCAGGGAAGTCTTTACTAAGCAAAGGAGGGCTAAAAATGAAAAAATTTGTACGTTACGGAACAGGCGTGTTGTTCGCCCTATTCTTTCTGTGGGCGTGCGGAACCACGCAAACAGCTGCCGAAAAGGAGAGGCTGGCTGCTGAAATAGAGGATGCGGTGGAAATGTCCGCCTTTACATTTAAGGCCACCTACGCATATCCTACCGGATACAGTTCGATGTATCTTTCTCCCTATTATGATGTAAAAGTCTCTCCCGATACGGTGAAGGTCTATCTACCCTATTACGGTCGTGCGTACCGGGCACCGATGGATCCCAGGGAAGGAGGTTTTCGTTTCACGAGCACCGACTTTGAGTATCGGTCGCTTCCCGGCAAACGTAAAGGTAACTGGATCGCAGAAATTATCATCCGTGATCTGGACCGGCCGGTATCGTTCCGGTTCGATATCTGGGGTAACGGAACTGCCCGTCTCGATGTAACCGATATGAACCGGCAACCCATTTCTTTTCAGGGAGATATTGAGCTCAAAAAGGAAGAGCCGTAGTGTACCCGCCATACGGATTGCTTTCCTACAATTTCTCCTTCATCGCTTTCGGCAGGTAAAAAGTATCATTCTTGTCGATATATACCACCACGGAACCAATATCGAACGGCTTGCCGTTCATTTTGGCAACAGACGAGAAGGCAGTGATTTCCAGCCTGTTCATTCCCTTTTTGATGACAAGTACAGGGAAGTCGGGGTTTGTTTTGTCGATGCTGTAATTCATACCCGCAAACACATCGCCGTGTTTCACGAAAATACGGTCCGATAGTTCCTGCAGGGAACTATCCAGCCCGGTAACCTTTTGCAGGTATTCATTTAACTGCGTGTTTCTCATATTGCCCCTGGGAACATCACCCTGCGGATGCCAGGCAGCCATGAGTACCTCTTCACCCGTATGTCCTCCTGTGGTGAAGCCAAAGCAGGTATGGGCATTTAAAATATTCACGATATTGTGGGCCATATTATTGCTGGTGCCCACCTTCGTGTAATCGGCCTCCTTGTAGTTTTTGGATGAGAGCAATGTCTGCAGCTCTTCGTCGGTGAGGTCAATTTCGGTATATTTCTTAAAGACATCCCTGAACGCCTCGGGTTTGGTGTTGATCAGCAACGATTCCAGGCCGTTGGCACTGAGCTTGTATTTCGACACTGCCGCGAAGAGCTGATCGATGGAGAGCTTGTCATATCCCGGACACTCTCTTTTTCCGATGGAGAAGCCGCTGTTGCCATGGTCGGAGAGAATCACGACAGCTGTGTTGCCGTCTTGTTTGGCAAATGCAATCGCCCGGCCCACTGCCTCATCAAAAGCCAGGTATTCATCGATCATCGCTGCCGCATCGTTGGCATGCGCAGCCCAGTCTACCTGACTGCCTTCGACCATCAGGAAGAACCCGTTTTCATTTTTCGACAGCAGTTGCAGTGCCTTCCAGGTCATCTCTGCCAGGGAGGGAATTTTGTCGGGGTTCCGATCGATATTGTAAGGCAGGGCTTTCTCCCCGAACAGAGCCCACACTTTACCCTTTCCGTCATAACTAAGCAAGGCATCTTTATCGTCCTGAATCAGTGTGGTACCATTATGGGTGAAATGTTGCCTGATATCATCGGTGAGAATTCCGTTTCCACCGCCAAACATCACATCCAGGTTCTGATAGGCCATCTGCGGGGCGATGGCTGTGTAGTTGCCTCGTTTATAATGATGGGCCGAGAAATCGGCCGGCGTGGCATGTGTAAATTCGCAGGTGACCACCAGTCCTACAGCCCTATGCTTTTCCATCTTCGCTGCTTCCAGGATGGTGGCTGCGGGTTGATAGGTACGCGATGCATCTACCGGCAGGAGGTCGTTTTCGGATGTCTCGGGATGGATGGCTACATTGCCGGTCTGTTGCAGCACACCGGTGGCATAGGCCGATCCTGTGGGTGCAGAATCGCCGATGGGTGCATTGGAGGAGAAAGTGGTGACCGTGCCGGTGATATAGGGATCAATATTAAGCCCCTCGCCCAGATCATTGTAGAATTTGAACCACCGTGCTGCTGAGTAGACCCCCAGGGTGGTACCGTCGGGGATCATCACGATGACGTTTTTAACGGGTTTTACTTCCTGTGCAACAATCGCTGTGGAAATAAATAATGCACAAAGGAATATATTAAATTGTCTCATACCGGTATTTTTTTTGAACAAAACACCCAAAGATACGAAATTGTTGTTATTTTTTCTGACCGGAATGCATAATTAACCATTTCGTAACTTTCCCCATCTTTCAATAGTGGGCATAATTCCTTATATTTGCATTTCTTAAAAACCAGATCAAATGAGTATAAGCAAACCCCTGATCCTTGTCACCAATGATGATGGGTATCAGGCGAAAGGAATTGTTACGCTGATTGAAGCGATGAAAGAGCTGGGAGAGATCATGGTCTTTGCTCCCGATACACACCGTTCGGGCATGTCGAGTGCCATCTCCACCTCACAGCCACTCCGTGCAAGAATGTATCGCAAGGAGGAAGACCTGACAGCCTACGTGTGCAACGGCACTCCGGTGGATTGTGTGAAGCTGGCGCTGAACGAGTTCACCGACCGTAAACCCGATCTGCTGGTCTCAGGGATCAACCATGGCTCCAACGCAGGGATCAGTGTACTTTATTCGGGTACCATGGGGGCCGCGATAGAGGGCTGCGTGTTTGAAGTCCCTTCCATCGGTTTCTCACTCTGTGATTTCAATGCAGATGCCGATTTCACGGCAACAGCAGACGTAGCGCGGATACTGGCAGCGAAGGTGCTTCAAAAGGGACTCCCCAACGGTGTCTGTCTGAATGTAAACGTACCCGCAGGGAAGATAAAGGGAATCAGGATGACCACCCAGACCAACGGGAAATGGGTCAATGAATATCACCGCTCGAAAGATGGCATGGGGAGAGATGTTTTCTGGATGACGGGCAATTTCGAGAACTGGGAAGCCGATAACGAAGACAACGATGAATGGGCACTGGCCAACGGCTATGCCGCGGTGGTGCCGGTTAAAATAGATTTGACGGCATACGATTTTATACCCGTTCTGAGGAAATGGGAAGTGTAGGATGTGAGACATAGAGTTAGAAATAAGAAATAAGAAATTAAACTTATAGCTTACAACTTATAGCTTACAACTTACAGCTTACAGCTGACCGCTGCATGTACAAAATTTCCTTCTAAAAAGCTGACCGCTGATAGCTGATCGCTTTAAAACTAAAAAAATGAAATATTACCTTATCGCAGGAGAAGCATCGGGCGATCTGCATGCCTCGAACCTGATGCTGTCGCTCCAAAAGCTGGACACAGGGGCTGAATTTCGATTCTTTGGGGGTAATCTGATGCAGGCTGCCGGCGGCAAGCTGGTAAAGCATTACCGGGAAATGGCATTCATGGGTATTCTCCCTGTGGTGCTGCATGCCCGTACCATCCTGAAGAACCTTTCCCTATGCAAAAAAGATATTGCCGCTTTTCGGCCCGATGTAGTCGTTCTGGTGGATTATCCCGGTTTTAACCTGAAGATTGCCCGTTGGGTGAAGAGGCAGCTCGCGATCCCAGTCTGTTACTATATCTCACCCAAAGTATGGGCGTGGAAAGAGTACCGGATTCAATCATTCAAAAAATATGTGGATGAGATGCTGTGCATCCTTCCGTTTGAAGTGGCTTTTTTCCAAAAACACCGCTACCCGGTCCATTATGTGGGAAACCCCACGGTGGATGCCATCGCGAGCAGGGATCACCAGGAAGAGACTTTCCGGGAGTTTATCCATGCCCATGGGCTGGAGGACAAACCGATTATTGCCCTGCTGGCCGGAAGCCGTAAACAGGAGATTGCCGGTAACCTGCCTGCCATGCTGGAGGCGGTGAAGGGTTTCTCGGAAGGTTATCAGTTTATCATAGCCGGTGCGCCGGGAATAGATCCCCTGTTTTATAAGGACTATGAGGGTTCCTTTCCTCCGGTCAAAGTACTTTTTAACCAGACCTACCGCTTACTGGCACAGTCTGAAGCTGCCCTGGTAACCTCGGGAACGGCAACACTGGAGACGGCATTACTCCATGTGCCGCAGGTGGTCTGCTACCGTACGCCAATGCCGGTACTTTCCTACTGGGGGTTTACACACATCCTGCACACACCCTGGATCTCCCTTGTGAACCTGATATACGGGGATGAAGTGGTTAAGGAACTCTTCGCGAAGTTCTTCACCGTGGACAATATCCGCAGAGAACTGCAACAGCTGCTGCATGTGAAAAGTTACCGCCAGCATATGCTGGACAGATACAGGGAGATAGAGCAGATGCTTGGAGCACCCGGTGCATCGGACAGGGCCGCTGAAATTATTTTCGCTCAGAAAACAGTCTGAAAGAAAACAGTCTGAAAGAAAGCATGTGCCTGCAACGTCGCAGCATCTTATGTCGGAGCAAAAAAAATAATCCCTTCAATTCCCCTTAATTCTCCTTTTTTTTCTTTACTTTGTATACACTCTAAAAAGATACAGATATGAAGGTAGGCATTCTTACTTCGGGCGGTGATGCGCCAGGAATTAATGCAACCATACGTGGCGTAGGTAAAACAGCCATCAATAACTATGGTATGCAGGTAATCGGTATTCAGAACGGTTTTTCGGGGTTATTGTACAAAGATGTGGTCGAGCTTACCGATAAGTCACTCTCCGGCATATTGAATCTGGGAGGAACCATCCTGGGTACTGCCCGTGAGAAGGTATTTCGCAAGATGATCAACTCTCCCGATGAGAAAGACAGAGAGCAAATCAAAAATGCCTATCATGAACTGGGACTCGATTGTCTGGTGTGTATCGGCGGCAATGGTACACAACGTACCACCAGTATGCTCTCCGATATCCACCTGCATGTGATCGGGATCCCCAAGACCATTGATAACGATGTCTATGGCACGGATATCACCTTTGGTTTCGATACGGCAGTCAACATCGCTACTGATGCCATCGACAGGCTTCACTCCACTGCCAGCTCACACCGTCGTGTGATGGTGATAGAGCTTATGGGGCATCATGCCGGATGGATCACCCTCTATGCGGGAATGGCCGGAGGGGCCGATATTATCCTTCTGCCGGAGCTGGGTTACAATATGAAGGTGGTTATTGAGAAGATCAGGAAGAGAATGGAACTGGGGAAAGCGTATTCCATCGTGGCTGTTGCTGAAGGCGTGGAGGTGCCGACGAAAGAGAAGCCGGCCATCTATTTTGCACGTGAGATACAGGAACAGACAGGATTTGAAACGCGGGAGACAGTGCTGGGCTATATTCAGCGGGGAGGATCACCCTCACCCTACGACAGAAACCTGGGTACACTATTGGGTGGTCACGCTGCTGAACTGATTCATCAGGGAATATTTGGAAGGATGGTGGCGAAACTGGGCAGCGAGATCTCAGATGTAGCCTTGTCGGATGTAGCAGGCAAGCTGCGGCTGGTAACACCAGACACCGATCTGGTGCTGCAGGGTAAGAGGATGGGTATTTCTTTTGGGGTGTTGTAAAAAGTGAAGAGGCACTATCGGGTGCCATATGCAGTATCAGGATTACTTCGCATCTTCAACGGTTTCATCAGGGACGAAGGGTTCCTGCAGTTGTCCGGCCGATCCGGAGGGATTTTCTTTCGCTGCTTCGGTGAGTGCCTCCTGCAGCTCATCACTCTCCCTCAGTTTTTTAATGGCCACCTTGGCAGCCATCTGATGCGACTCTTTTTTTGAGTATCCCCTGCCTGAACCCACTTCAACACCTGCTACCTTCACGCAGGAGATAAATACAGGATTATTCTGGTCATCGTACGATGAATCGGTCAGTTCGAAACAGACTTCCACCTTATTCTTCTGTCCCCATTCAATGAGCCGCGACTTGAAATCGACCTCACTCTTCAGCACATTCTCGATATTCAGATGCTGTTTGATCATCGTTTCATACACGAACTTCTTGGCAACCCGATAGCCCTGGTCGAGGTAGATGGCTCCAATGACCGCCTCCAGTGCATCCCCGTAGATGTTGGTGTTGTGCGCCAGATTGCGGGTCGATGAGACGATGAGTTTGTCCAATCCCAGCTCTACAGCCAGTTTGTTCAGTGTCTCCCTTTGCACGATACGCGAACGTGTGCTGGTGAGGAAGCCTTCCTTCTTGTGTTCGAATTTTTTGTAAAGGATATCAGCGACGATGGCATCGAGGATTGCATCGCCCAGAAACTCAAGACGTTCATTATTCACCCATCTTCCTCTCTTCGAGCGGATAGAGGAAGAACGGTGCGTCATGGCTTCCCGGTAGAGATCTATCCTGTCAGGGTAGAATCCCAATACGTGGTAAAACGAAAGGTAAGGCTCTTTCCCGCTGTGTGGAATAGCCTTGATCCTTTTTACGAGTCTTCTTAACACATTACTTGTTGTATTGCTTGAGAATTACACTTGCATTGTGTCCCCCAAAGCCAAAAGTGTTAGATAACGCAGCTCTTATCTCTCTTTTTTGAGCTTTGTTGAATGTGAAATTTAAATTGTAGTCAATTTCGGGATCGTTATCCCCATCTTCATGGTTAATGGTGGGGGGGACAATTTGGTCCCTGATTGCCAGGATGCTGAACATGGCCTCCAGCGCCCCTGCTCCACCCAGAAGGTGGCCGGTCATCGATTTGGTAGAGCTGATGTTCAGTTTGTAACTGTGGTCTCCAAACACGTCGAGGATGGCTTTCGTTTCTGAGATATCCCCCACGGGTGTGGAGGTGCCATGTACGTTGATGTAGTCTATTTCTTCTGGATTCATTTCGGCATCTTCCAGCGCGTTCCGCATCACCAGCTTGGCGCCCAGTCCTTCGGGATGGGATGCTGTGAGGTGATAGGCATCAGCCGACATACCTCCGCCGGCCACCTCTGCATAGATGGTGGCCCCGCGCGCAATGGCATGCCCCAGCTCTTCGAGAATGAGCGCCGTACCTCCTTCACCAATCACGAAGCCGTCGCGGCTGGCGCTGAAGGGGCGTGAGGCGGTTTGCGGGGAATCGTTGCGCGTGGAGAGAGCATGCATGGCATTGAAGCCGCCTACTGCCGACGGGCTGATGGTTGCTTCCGCCCCTCCGGTGACAATTACATTCGCTTTGCCTAAACGAATCAGATTAAATGCATCCACGATGGCATTGGTAGAAGAAGCACATGCCGATACGGTTGCATAGTTGGGACCTCTCAGCCCGTAAATCATAGAGATATGCCCGGCAGCGATATCCGCTATCATTTTCGGAATGAAAAAAGGATTGAACCGAGGTCCTTTCGTTATGTCAGCGTAATAATTGGCAACTTCTTCCTCAAAAGTCTTGATTCCTCCGATACCGGCAGAAAATATCACCCCGATGCGATCCGTATTTTCTTTTTCCAGATCGAGCCCGGAATCTTCCATCGCTTCCATCGCTGCCTTAATGGCAAATTGGGTATAACGGTCGTATTTTCTTGCCTCCTTGCGATCGAACAGATCACCAGGATTGAAATCTTTTACTTCACAGGCAAACTGTGTTTTGAAAAGTGATGCATCGAAATGAGTAATAGGCCCGGTGCTGCTCTTTCCTGCCAAAGCATTCTCCCACGTTGTTTTAACGTCGTTCCCCAGCGGAGTGATTGCTCCCAGGCCTGTTACTACTACTCTCTTTAACTCCATGAATAAAATGGATTATTTCGCGTGTTGTTCTACGTAGGCAACAGCATCGCCCACGGTAGAGATCTTCTCTGCTTGATCGTCCGGAATTGAGATGTTGAATTCTTTTTCGAACTCCATGATCAATTCTACTGTGTCAAGAGAGTCAGCTCCAAGATCATTGGTAAAGCTTGCAGTTTCTGTTACTTCAGTTTCTTCAACACCTAATTTGTCGACAATGATCGATTTTACTCTTTGTGCTACTTCAGACATAACTTGTGATATTAATTAATAAATAAAAATATTATTCTTAAATTTGCGATTGCAAAGTAACGCATTTTTTCTCTAATTGTGCAAACTTTTCCCGATTAAAATCAAAAAAATTGCACAAAACACCTTTTTTTGTGCAAAAAAACAATGTTTTTATGATCCGTATCGCTATTTTTGCGTCAGGAAGCGGCAGTAATGCCGAGAATATTGCTGTATATTTCAGGAATCGGGAGGATATCGGGGTTTCGGTAATTGTATCCAATAAAAGAGATGCCTATGTGCATGAACGAGCCAGAAAACTGGGGATCCCCTCCTATACATTCAGCAAGGCTGAGTTCGATGAAGGCTCAGCGGTACTGGATACCCTGCATGAATACAAGACTGATTTCATTGTACTGGCCGGTTTCCTGCTGAAAGTATCACAACCCCTGCTCGATGCCTATCCCGGTCGGATTGTAAATATTCATCCTGCACTGCTCCCTAAATATGGAGGCAAAGGGATGTATGGCGACAGGGTGCACCGGGAGGTGCTAGCTGCCGGTGAGACAAAGTCGGGAATCACCATTCATTATGTCAATGAACGCTATGACGAGGGAGACATTATTTTCCAGACAACCTGCGACCTGCAGCCGGGGGATACACCCGAAGAGGTGGCTGGTAAGGTGCATGCACTGGAATATACCCATTTTCCCCGGGTAATTGAGGCTGTTGTAACAGGGCAAACTTCCCTGAATCCGCTATCTTCTGCGTAAAAGGGCGGGAAAGAAGTTTGTGCCGTAAAAAACAGGCGGGAAAACGGAAAGTTGCAAAATAAATTTTATCTTTGCAATCCATTTTGCGGCTGTGGCGTAATTGGTAGCCGCGCCAGACTTAGGATCTGGTGCCGAGAGGCGTGGGGGTTCGAGTCCCTTCAGCCGCACAGTAAGCTCCTTCATGAGAAATCGTGAGGGAGTTTTATTTACTATTATATACTGTATATAACTGAAAAGTAAAGCATTACGCTTATATAATCTTACCTATAATATCAATCCCATCAATCATCCGAAGTTGTGTTATAAATGAAATCAAGGTGCTAATTCGGGAATTTCAAATTAGGAGATTTTTAAATTCACTCAACTCTTGATTTAACTTTTATAATCAACAGAAAAACAGTAATATATATCAAATAACTATTCACCCAGTTACAATTATTAACAATTTAAAGTGATTAGTTATGAAAGAAAAATCAACGTTCAGTGTATCTTACTTTTTGAGGCAAGCCAAATTATACAAGAATGGTGAAGCTCCTATATCTGTAAGAATTACATACAATGGTCTAAGGACAGAATTTATTAGCAACCAAAATGTAAAACCTGAATTTTGGGATCAGAAATCAAACAAGGCTTTGGGTAAATCAACCTATGCAAGAAAAGTAAATGGTTTTTTAGATCACATCTATATGAGTCTGTGCGACTCAATAAAAGATTTGGAGGAAAGGGGAATGGAAGTAACTGCCGAGAACATCAAGAACAACTATCTTGGTTTCATCGAGTTTAAGCAGGTTAGTCTGCTCTCCCTGTATGCAGAACATAATGCAAAAATGGAAGCGTTGGTGGGTAAAACCTATGCTTTCTCTACCCTGCAGAAGCACCTGACAACAATAGCCCATTTGAAGGATTTCCTTGAAAGGGAATACAAGTCAGGAGATATCATTATGGATAAGGTGAATACCCAGTTATTGATGGATTTTGAATTCTACCTTAAATCAGAGAAAAGCATTAGCAACAATACCACCATTAAATATATGAGGAACCTTGGCAAGGTGATAAGAATGGGATTGAATGCAGGATATTTAAAAAGAGATCCTTATGCAGCGATTAAATACCATTATGAAGAGGTGGAGAGACCTTTTCTTGACAGGAAAGAGTTGCAGTCCATAATAGAAGTACCTTGAGATGGATCTCAAGGAGTTCGAGAGGTACTCAAATAGCTTGAATGAGCGTGATTGCATTTTAGAGCCATACAGGGGCTTCATCGTAGAACGCTTGGGACTGTTCCAGGATACACCGGCCGCACAGATGCATGACTGGTTAAAGGAGCATCATCCTTCTTTTCCTGGTGTAACCCCTAAAACGGTTTACAACTTTGTCATGAAGATCCGACAGGAGCATAACTTACCCAAACTAAAAGTCAATGAACGCGAGATAATCGGCAATCCATTGAATCGATTGATGCTCCTCATGACGGAGCCGGTAAATAGTGTCGTACATAATGTAACGGTTGAGTGATTTGTATTCCTTCTCTGTCATAATACCTTTG
>CAKMJT010000003.1 GCA_927407015.1 uncultured Proteiniphilum sp.
TTCTTTCATCATCAGAAGATACCCTGATGGTATCGTACGAAATCACCTGAGCTCCGGCAAACAGAGGGAACAGCATCAGCAGGAGTAAACACCATTGTTTCATACGATTCAATTTTTTATTATTTTCATTCAAGTCGGTTATTTGCCTGCCAAGGCATCCTACAATCCGGTTTGTCATCTGCTCGTCCGGCTGCATGCAAACAGTTCAAAGGTCTCCTACGGAACGTAATGGCGGATCTTGTTCATGTCCGTTACATATGGTATATGTCTGAACCGTCCCGAATTGAAATTTTACCGGGGTGACCGGCAATAATCCCGTTATCCGCAAATCCCTTTTTTACTGTTCCTTTGGACAAGGCAGGAATGAATAGGTTTAACAAAGCAAAAAAAAGAAGCTGAACATTTATTCAACTTCTTTGCTACTTCGTGTGAAGAACAGCTTTATTCCAAAGGTGTTCCCTCTTCAGGAACTGTCTCTGCCGGAGACTGAGAAGGCAAAGGTATCCCGGGTGTTACATCGGGTGCTGTAGCAGGATTGAGTGGAGCAGGCTGTTGTACTTCCACCTGTGATTGCGGTTCATTGGAGTGAGAGACAGTGAACTTTGCTGTTAAAATGCTCAAAACAATCATGATACCTGCCAGTATCCAGGTGAATTTTTCCAGAAAATCAGTCGTTTTCCGTACACCCATAATCTGATTGGATGAGGAAAACCCGCTTGCCAGTCCTCCACCCTTCGATTTCTGAACCAGAACGGCAAGGATCATCAATATAGATGCAAGAAGGATAAGGATAGTGATAAAAATATACATATCTTTTATTTGTTTTTTTCAATTGAATTGCGTCATTTTCTGCGCTCGTCAACTCAAATTTATTTGTTGTGCCTGTTCTTAACGGGAACGTTCATTAATGATCAAATACTCCAGAAAACGAATTTGGTCGGCAAAGTAAACACTTTTTTTTGGAAAATTCAAACTTAAACGTTTAATAATTGTGAGTGCCTGCTCATATTTTTTCTGTTTGATATAAATGCGGGCGAGGGTTTCCGTCAGAAATTCACCCCCATCATCCATATTATCAGAGTTCTGACTGATTTCTGCCGCGGTGGTTTCACCCGGTGTAAAAATTGTGTCGGAGGCTGCTTTTTCAATAAATGCATCAATGATGTCGTGATGCTGAAGCTTCTGATCTGCTGTGTGATCGGTTGCCGATGTTTCACCCTGTGATTGCAGATAGGAGAGGTAGTCGACGGATACGATATGCAGCCCTTCCTCTTCATGGGTTGTTTCAACGGTCTCGCCTTTATCAAGAGCGGTAAGAAAAGAGTCGAGCAGCGCTTCAGTCCGGTCCTTCTGATTAGCATCTGCTGCTGACGGTTCATGCAACAGTTTCCGGTAATCTTCATCGTAAATGAGATAGAACAGTCTTTTTCTGTCGGCACACAAGACAGCTGTTTTGCTCAGTTCGCTGCCATAACTCTCGCTGTCGGTCAGATCTAAGTTTTTCGTATATAACAGCCGGGACGTATGGAAATAGGGATATTTGTCGACCACTGATTTCAGGTTATCCACTGTGGAGGCATCCAATGAATCGGGGTTTGAGATCAATGCGTACAGATTTTCCTTTTCCATAGAATTACCAGTTTGCCATCGTTGAGTTGAATATCTGATCTATAATCTCATCGATCAATTCGCTGATGAGCTGATCCTGCACGCTGTCGAACATCGTGTTGCTTGGAAATGTCCGGTTGGCAGAAATTCGCTCCTCCATTTCAGGTGCCTCTGTTTTGTTGTTTCGAAACCGCATGATGACCGTCATGGTCAGTTTCGTTTCTGAAGCGAATGCATCCTCCTGTACAGCCATGGGGGTGAGTTCATATCCCACTATTTCACCCTCAATCTCCATATCTCCATTCTGATTTACCAGCTGCAGCTTCGTATTGCGGGTGAATATATCTTTTATCTCCTCGTTGAACCTTTGTTCGAGCGGTGGGTACACCAACGGTGCCTGATTGACAAAATGCCCGATAGCGAGTGTTTTCGTGAGATCGTAATCAATGGAAGCCGTTCTGAACGTGTATGACATTCTGCAGGAGCTTACGAAGAACAACAGGGTGAGGATGAACAGGATATTTCTCATAATCTTCAGCTATCGTTAACCTTCCAGGCTGTATTCCTTAATTTTACGGTAGAGTGTCCGTTCGGATATGCCTAAATCGCCGGCAGCCAGTTTTCTTTTACCATTATGGCGTTCCAGTGCTTTCAGAATCATCTCTTTCTCTACTTCGCTGATCGACAGCGTACTCTCCTCATATTCGGTCGCTTCCTGGATATCGTTGCTTTCGTTTTCCCCGATAGCTATTTTCTTCGGGACAGCTTCATATTTCACCGGTACTGATACTCTGGTATGATCATTGGGTATGATGGCCGGGGGATGCATCCCGGAAGGAGAGGATTCAAAGGTGGAAGAATGGTGTGCGGCATCTTCCATGATACGCTGCACCACCTGTTTCAGGTCTGTAATATCTTTTTTCATGTCGAAAAGGACCTGGTACAATATCTCCCGTTCGTTGGCGAAGGATTTATGTTCCCGATCATGCATCTGCGATGCCGGCACTGGGATCATTCCCACTTCGTTGTAGGGGAGGTATTTTTGCAGGATGCCTGCGGTGATCAGACGTTCCTGTTCAATGATGGAGATCTGTTCGGTGATATTCTTCAACTGACGGACATTGCCGGGCCATCGATAATTTTTAAGCAGCTCTCTTGCCTCATCGTTCAGTGAGATGGGAGGCATCAGATATTTCTCCGCGCAATCTCCGGCAAATTTCCGGAACAGGAGGGGGATATCCTCTTTCCGGTCCCGTAGCGGTGGAATACGGATGGGTACTGAATTCAGGCGATAGTAGAGATCTTCACGAAATTTCCCTTTCTCCACACCCAGCACCATATCCATATTGGTGGCTGCCACCACGCGTACATCACTCTTCTCCACTTTGGAGGATCCTACCTTAATAAATTCCCCGCTTTCCAGCACACGGAGCAGACGTGCCTGGGTAGGCAGGGGCAGTTCACCCACCTCATCCAGAAATAATGTTCCGCCGTCAGCCACCTCAAAGTACCCTTTGCGGGTACCCGTTGCACCGGTAAAGGAACCCTTCTCGTGTCCGAATAGTTCTGAATCGATGGTTCCTTCCGGAATCGATCCGCAATTAATCGCAAAATAGGGCCCATGCTTACGCTTACTGTACTGGTGCACAATCTGCGGGAAATTTTCTTTTCCGGTACCGCTCTCCCCGGTAATCAGCACGGAGAGGTCGGTGGGTGCCACCTGTAAAGCCACGTCAATGGCACGATCCAGTTCAGGGGTGTTACCAATGATTCCAAAACGTTGTTTGACCTGTTGTAAGGGGTGCTTTACCATATATACGCTGACTGATCTGTTTAATCATTCAAAGATAAGAATTTATTTACTTTTTACCTAAAGCATAGGTCCTTCCTTTCAAAAATTGGCCCATTTGCATGATCTCATCACCCGACCGGCTGAACTCTTCCGGCATAATCGGATCACCTACGGTGATCACCATCTCTTTGCCTTTTTTGTTGTATAGCTCGTGGCAGAGCCTGAGGTTGCGCACCTGCCATCCGAATATCTTTGAAAAATAGAAGGACCAGCTGTTGTGCCCGGAGATATGAATGGGGATGACCGGAACATTCACCTTTTGGATGATTTTAAGTGCTGCCGCCTGCCACTCCCGGTCCTCAATCAACAGCCTGCCCTTCCTTATATACATATTTGACACGGCACCTGCAGGGAAAAACCCCATGGGGTAACCCTGCCGAAGGTGGGCAATGCTCTCTCTTATGCCGGCATAGGTAATCCCTTTTTTCTCGGAATCTTTCATCGGATTCACCGATATGAAGTTTTCAGACAACGTATCGATTAAACTCAAAAAAACGTTCACCATCATTTTGTAATTCTCCACATGGCTACTCACCGTCTCAATCACGGCTATCCCGTCGATATGGCCGTAGGCATGATTGGAGACCGTGATAAAAGGTTTGTTTTTGAATTCATCGAGTATATCGGCATCCCTGATGGTGCGTTTGATGCCCAGCTTATCCAGCACATCCTTGCAGAATTCCGGTCCGCTCAGATGTTTGGAACGGTTGTAAATCTCATTTGGAACGTGTAATGCCGATATTTTTAAGCCAAAGTCAATGATTTTATCTCCATATTTCCCCCGAAAGATCGGGTGTAGTTTCCGAATATCATCGCGGCTTACCAGAATGTCTTTCATTTCTCCCTCCGTCTTATTTGTATTTCTCACTCAAATGCCACGTCAATCGAATGAAGTGGCAAATGAAAGGTAAAGAAATATCCTGTTTTTTGCCTCTTTACGCAAGTTCTTTAATCATTTCAATGATTTGTCTCCCGATATCTTCCGCTTCTTCCTGTGAATGGGCTTCTGAATAGATGCGTATGATTGGTTCGGTATTCGATTTTCTCAGATGAACCCATTTCTCCGGAAAATCTATTTTCACGCCGTCGATATCTGTTACCTGCTGGTCTCCGAATTTTTCCTTCATCTTTGCAAGCAGACTGTCCGTATCGATATCCGGTGTGAGCTCCACCTTTTGTTTGGCCATGAAATAGGAGGGATAGGACTTCCTTAATTCGGAAGGTGTTTTGCCTGATTTGGCCAGGTATGTAAGGAATAGTGCAATGCCCACGAGTGCATCACGTCCGTAATGAGAAGCGGGATAGATCACCCCACCGTTACCTTCTCCTCCAATCACGGCATGCACCTCCTTCATCTTGCTGACCACATTCACCTCTCCCACTGCCGCAGCCTGATATGCTTCGCCTCTCTGATGCGTAATATCCCGTAAAGCTCTGCTGGAACTGAGATTGGAAACCGTGTTACCCGGTGTATGTTGCAAGACGTAATCTGACACTGCCACCAGCGTGTATTCTTCACCAAAGGGTTCCCCATCTTCACAATAGATGGCCAGTCTGTCTACATCAGGGTCGACGGCGAAACCTACTGTAGCCTTCGAGCTGCGGGTGAGCGAAGCGAGCTCGGTCAGATGCTGGGGAAGAGGTTCGGGATTGTGAGAGAAATTGCCGTGGGGTGCACAATGAAGTTTGAAAATTTCCCTTACCCCCAAAGCGTAGAGTAATTCAGGAATAGCAATGCCGCCAACAGAGTTCACACAATCTACCGCCACGCGAAATTTGGCTGCCCTGATGGCATCCTTGTCTACCAGGTCGAGAGTTAAAATTCGCTGAATATGTTCGTGGAGATATTGTTTTTGGATCATTTTGCCCAGTTCATCTACCGGGGAGAACGAAAAATCTTCGGCGTCGGCAATGGAAAGAATCTGTTCCCCTTCCTCTGCATTGAGGAACTCACCTCTGCTGTTGAGCAGCTTCAGCGCGTTCCATTGTTTAGGGTTGTGACTTGCCGTGATAATGATGCCTCCGGATGCCTTTTCCTGATTGACAGCGATCTCGGTAGTAGGTGTTGTAGCCATCCCTATGTCTGTCACGTCGCACCCCATCCCCATTAGCGTCCCGGTAATGATACGATGCACCATCTCTCCGGAGATACGGGCATCGCGGCCGACAATTATTCTGGGCCTTTTTTCCTGCGTTGATTGCCGGATGAAGGTGGCGTAGGCAGCGGTAAATTTGACGATATCCAGCGGTGTCAGGTTATCTCCGGAAATACCGCCAATAGTGCCTCTGATACCGGAAATGGATTTAATCAATGTCATAATGTTATTTTTCTAATAACTTTTATCGAATCTGAATTCAATATAGTCGTAATAGGTTGGCTGATATTGCGACTTGTCGTAAGCTGAGCCCATATCGAAGGGGATGATCATTTTCACTTTTCCGGTATGGCCCACATAAGCCAGTGGTACAACCCATCCCGGTGTGGCGTAACTGCTCTTGGTATTGGCGTTTACCGGTCCAATAAACTCAATTTCTTCCGGAAATCCGCTGAGATTGGAATATTTGGTTGTATCCTCCGTCATGAAATATTCCAATCCCCTGAAACGCACATATACGGACTCTTTCCACTCCAGGTTGCGGGAGGTGTCGCCCAGATTGATAATATGAAAATAGACCCCGGTATTCTTGTCCTTGTAAAAGTCGTTATCCAGAAAAACCCCATCGGACGGGAATTCCTCCAGGATATGGAGATTATTCTTCGCGATAAACAGATCAATGGCTTTCGATTCATCATTCAGGTAGTCGGCATATGTCTTCCTGTTCTGACAGGATGTGGCAAGAATCATAAGTCCCGAGAGTATTATTGTTATGGCCCGTATTTTCTTCATAATTGTCTGTTGTCTGATTGGAATCGTGTACAAAAGTACACAATCTGCGCTAAAAAAAGAGGTATTGGTCTAAAATAAAACATTATCTATTCTTAAAAATGGGTTAAAGCTCGCTGATTGCTCTCCTGAGCTTCTCCTCATACTTCTTCAGCCCTGCAGCGTAGGTGCTCAGGGCATCTTCAAACTTACCGTAAAATTCACCTCCCGAGGCATTCAGGTGCCCCCCGCCGTTAAAAAAATCGGCGGCAAATTCGTTGCAGGGGAATTTTTTCTGTGAACGAAACGAGAGCTTTATCAACCCCTCATCTTCGCGGATGAAGGTGGAGAAGATAATATTCCTGATACTCAGCGGATAATTCACGAATCCTTCCGTATCACCCTTGCTGAAACGAAACTGTGCCTGATCTTCCCTGGAAAGGTAGATCAGTGCCGAGTGCAGATCGGGATAGATTTCCATGCGTTGCGACAAAGTGAAACCCAGCAAACGAAACCGGTCTTCGGAATAGTTGTGGAACACATAGGAATAAATGGCATCCTTGTCAATATTTTTACGCAACAGCAGGCTGATGATCTCGAAAATCTCAGGATCACTGGAGTTATAGGTGAAGCCTCCGGTGTCGGTCATCATGCCGCAATAGATGCATTCCGCCTCGGCCTGTGTCAGTTCATCGTATTTCCCCGCCTGGAAAAGAAGTCTGAATATCAGTTCGCTGGTCGATGATATTTCCGGATGCGACACGGTTATATCGAAGTTCTCTCCCGGAAAAAGATGATGGTCGATCAGAATCTTTTTCGCGGGCGATGCGTCGAGAGAAAGTCCCATATCTCCGACTCTTTTGGAGATATTGTAATCGAGCGAAAAGATGAGATCAGCAGCGAAAAGAATGCGGCGTGCCGCTTCCGGATTGTACTCAAATATCTCGACCTCGTTGGCGCCCTTCATCCATTTCAGGAAATTGGGAAAGGAGTTGGGAACGATGAGCCGTACGTTCTTTCCCTTGTTTCTGAGGTAATGGTACAAGGCGAGGGAAGAACCCAGCGCGTCCCCATCGGGAGAGAGGTGTGTGGTGATGACAATCTTCTCTGATCTGTTGATTGAATCCATGATCTGTTCCACATACTGTGGACGGATAACATCCGAGATCGTTTCTGTATAGTTCATTTTAATGGATAGCCTTTTGATGTTAATCGGCAAAAGTACTAAAAATTTACGGAATAGGCCCCGTTTTGTGTTACGTCATGTACCCTGATGCCCGACTGATCGCATTCCTTCACTACCTTATTGACGGTGAAACGGGGGAGTGAACTGTCCAGCACGATGACTGAGGGGTTGATCAGGCCGAGGATCTGCTTTATCTGGAATTCCCTGCAGCGGGACAGTATCAGGATATCTATCGGGAACCGTTCTTCTGCATAAAACCCCGATAAGGAGTCATCTGACAGGTGAAGGATGCTCTTCCCGGGATGGGGAATAAAGCCGTTTTCGGGTACTACGGTCAGATACCGTGTGTGATGGTCGAACAGGCCTATTTCACTGGTGCCTGGACTGTTGAAGATGACCAGTTGCGGCGGTGGCTTGGTCAGTTTTTCGTGTGTGACTGACAGTTGAACCATCAAAACCAATGCCAGGGAAATGATGAGGTATCTGGGACGATGTGAGTATAGAAACACGGTTACAAGAAAGACGAATAAAAGGAGCAGTACCAGCTGAAAAAAAGAGAGATGGCTGCCCGAGAGCCGCGCAAAGGGGAGTGATTCGGAGATATACACAATGCGAAGAATGAGCTCTGTGAATATTTGTACTATTGTCCGGAAAACGTCCTGCAGCAGACCGATAAGTCCTGTTTGGTGAATCCCGAAAATGCCCAGAACCGTAAGAGGGACGGTTGCATACAGGATGATGCCTACGATCGGAACCACCAGCAGATTGGTGATAAAGAAATAGGTGGGGAATGTACCGAAATAATAAAGTGTCAGGGGGAAAACACCTAGTTGTGCCGCGGTAGACACGGTGAACAAATCCCAGATATATTTCGCCACACGGGTTTTGGGGATGCAGAGTGACTGTATTTTCGGCTGGAAGAAAAGAATAGCAAAAACAGCGCCGAAACTCATTTGAAAGCTTACATCGAAGAGATTCATCGGTCTGAAGATGAGAATCAAAAAAGCCGATGCTGCCAGTGTGTTATAGGTGAATCCCCTTTGATGCTGCATGCTGCCCAGACAGAATATCGTGATCATAATAGCTGCCCGGATAACGGAAGATGACATCCCGGCCATGAAAACATATCCCCAAAGGACGAGTATCACGATCCACTGACGCATCATAAACAGGTAGCCGGATTTGCCCATGAACGAAAATATCAGGCTGATGATCAGGTAAATAATACCCACATGCAATCCGCTGACGGCCAGCACATGAGCGGTTCCGGATGCACGAAAGGCTTCCTGCAGGTCGTCGGAAAGACAGGCTTTATATCCGAGGGTGATGGCAGCGATAAATGCATATGCATCTTCATCAGGCAGGTACGAACGAAATAATGCCAGTGCTTTTCCTCGGATTCTTTGCGCCAAAACAGGAACGGTGCGTGATTCTCTACCGGTTTTCAGCCAGTTCTCAGCCGGAACATAGCCTGATGCGGAGAAACCTTTGATATGCATGTATCTGACATAATCAAAATCATCGGGGTTGCCGAAATTCTGAAACGGCTGCAGTCTGGCGCAAAAGAGTATCTCATCGCCCGGAACCAATAATCGTGCTTCATCGGTCTGCTCCAGGTAGACAATCACTTTCTTTTCGAAGGGAGGGGCCGTCTTTACATGGCAGGCTATGGACCGGGGCTTGACTTCCGGAATATCCAGCATTGTGGCCACGTAGCTTTGTTCCCTCTCGGGGAAGGAAAAGCGAACACGCTGCTCCTGTTCACGGTATTGTCCGGCTGCCAGTGAAAACAGAAAGATAAAAAGTCCGGAGCCAAACAACCATCTGAATTTGAAGCTATTACATTTTTCTACCCAAAAGGAGAGCAGCATCACCAGCAACCCGGACAACCCAAACCTGAGGGTGGCGGATGCACTGATGTCAAAAGAAGAACTGGCCGCAATACCGGTGATCACGGGAAGTAAAAGACGATAGAAGGGTGTTTTTCCGATCAGTGCGTTCATCTTACACGCTCATCCAAAACAACATAACATACACCCGGTAACGAACCGATGGCATCTGAAAGGTGCAAAAAAGAGGTCAGCAGTGCCTACAGGGCCCTCAGCAGGCGGATCATCTCTCCGGGATCCTCCGCGGAAAAAATAAAACTACCCGCCACAAGTACATCAGCACCTGCATCAACCAGCATCCTGCCTGTTTCCAGGTTTACACCGCCATCGACTTCAATCAGCGCAGAGGCCTGTTGTTTCAGAATCATCTCTTTCAGCTGTGCCACTTTCCTTACGGTATGCGCGATGAATTGCTGTCCCCCGAAACCCGGATTCACTGACATGAGAAGGACCATATCCAGATCGGGCAGAATATCTTCCAGAAGCGACACCGGGGTATGGGGATTCAATGTAACCGCAGGCTTCATCCCTTTTTTTCTGATTTCATTAACGATCCTGTGCAAGTGAGTACAGGCCTCGTAATGGACATTCATCAGGGTGGCTCCCGTAGCCGCTATGTCATCGATAAACTTTTCGGGTTGTACAATCATCAGATGTGCATCCAGCGGCTTATGGGTGACCTTTTTCAGGAGGTTGATCACGGGAAATCCGAAAGATATGTTCGGCACGAAAACGCCATCCATGATGTCGAGATGTATCCAGTCTGCTTCACTCCGGTTCAGCATGTCAATATCTCTTCCGAGATGCAGGAAATCGGCCGCCAACAGCGACGGTGCTACTATTGTGCTCATACATTTTCAGTTTGTCTTCTCAAAGATAGAGAAAAATCGTCACAACCAAAAAAATGGACTTTATTCTGCGCCAATACAACGGTCGGGGAGGTACCGTTCAGTTTATCATGAACAGGTTGTCGGGGAGATGCATCCCTTGTATCGAATGACAGCTGCCTGCATACTGCCTGATGATAGCCAGTGTAAGTTCAGCGGGTTTGGTTTCGACACCGGAGACATACTTTATGCGGGATTTGTCTTTGGGAATCCGTTTGCTCATCAGCAATCATTTTTATACTATTGAAACGTTTTTGAAACCCGTTTATTGCCGGCCTCCAAAAAAAACGGTAAAATGCTTATTTATACATACATTTTACATATCTTTGCCCTGTTTAATTATAAAAAAGAAGAAAAATGAGAAAACTAATTTATCTTTTCATAGCGGCGGGTGTTCTCCTGTCGTGCCAGAACAGCAAGAAATATACGATCAGCGGAACAGTAGCCGATGAAGTTTATGAGGGTACCAGCGTCTATATGCAACAGATGACTGATGATGCGATGATTACGACCGATACGGCCATGGTGCAAAACGGCACTTTTTCCTTTTCAGGGGCAGCCGATACGACCGTACTTCGTTTCATCACGCTGGATGAAACGAAGAACCCCCAGCAAGAGACCAGGATCCCGGTACTGTTGGAACCGGGTAAGCTGAAGGTGAGGTTTGATTCTGTGATCACAGTGAAAGGTACCAGAGTAAACGATGCCTACACCGATTTCAGGATGAAACAGAGGGATTTGGTGAAAGAAATCAGAGGAGTCGTTGAAGAGTACAACCGTGCAACGGCTGCCGGCACCATGACCGATACCCTGGAAGCAGAGGTCAACAAAAAGTATGACAGTATCAGCGGTCAGTTGACCGACTTGAATTTCAATTTTATCAAGGAGAATATAGGAAACGATCTGGGGAAATATTCATTCATGGCCTCCTCATCCATGTTTGAGCCTGAACAACAGAAAGAAATTCTCGCCCTTGCCGACGACGAGTTCAAAGCCGGCAAAAATATTCAAAGGGTGCTGAAACGTTTGGAAAACCTGGAAAATGTGGCCGTCGGGAAGAAATTCGTTGATTTCACCCT
The DNA here is from genome assembly GCA_927407015.1 of uncultured Proteiniphilum sp. Classification (GTDB taxonomy): domain Bacteria; phylum Bacteroidota; class Bacteroidia; order Bacteroidales; family Dysgonomonadaceae; genus Proteiniphilum. Next base: position 11,366 of record CAKMJT010000003.1, read on the forward strand.
GAAAGATACCGAAGGGAAAGAGGTTTCACTTTCCGATTATGCGGGAAAAGGGAAATATGTACTGGTTGATTTCTGGGCCGCATGGTGCGGACCCTGTCGTCAGGAGATGCCCAATGTTGTTGCAGCCTACAATACGTACAAATCGAAAGGATTTGAAGTGGTGGGTGTCTCATTTGATCAGGAGTACGACAAATGGACGCAGGGTATTAAAGAGCTGGAAATGACCTGGCCGCAGATGTCCGATCTGCAGTATTGGGAAAGTCCGGTGGTGGAGCTCTATGCCATCAACGGAATACCCCACACCATCCTGCTGGATAAAGAGGGTGTGATCATTGAAAAGAATCTGAGAGGTGACGCTCTGAACGCTAAGTTGGCAGAATTGATGCCCTAACAGTGTTCTACGAAAACATACAGGAAAAATGAGCCGCTGAATAAGGCTCATTTTTTTTGTTTACCGAAATTTATATCTATTTTTGCAAAAAGAAATCCACATGAAACCATATAAAAAGCTGTTTTTTTTACTGTTTTTGGGTGCATTTCTCACTCTTTTTTTCACGCCACCCACCTTGGCGCAAAACGGCAAATTCACAGTGGTGATTGATCCGGGGCACGGGGGAAAGGATCCCGGTGCAGTAGGTTCCTCTTCCAAAGAGAAAGAGATCGTGTTGTCGGTGGGCCGGAAGTTGGGACAACTTATCAGCAGCAATCATCCCGATGTGAATGTGTTGTATACCCGCAGCAGCGATCAGTTTGTGGCACTGGATAAGAGGGCTGCCATCGCCAGCAAGGCGCATGCCGATCTGTTTATATCCATCCATTGCAATGCGCTTGATCGCAAGCGTACCTCCCCTCAAGGCGTAGAGACATTCGTTCTGGGGCTGCACCGGAGCAAGGACAACCTGGATGTGGCGAAAGCGGAGAATGCGGTGATCATGTACGAGGATGATTATTCGGTCAAATATGAAGGATTCAATCCCAATGAACCTGAATCGTACATCATCTTTGAGTTTATGGCCAATGAATTTCTCGATCAAAGCGTGTATCTGGCCACACTCGTCCAGAATCAGCTGGTATCGAACTCGAAAAGAGTCAACAGGAGTGTACGCCAGGCAGGATTCCTTGTACTGAGAGAGGTGGCAATGCCGAGTATCCTCGTCGAGCTGGGATATATCAGCAACAGACAGGATGAAAAATTTCTGAAGAGCGAGAGCGGACAAACCTCCCTGGCCAGATCCCTGTACAACGGTTTCAGGGACTATAAGAGAGAGCACGACAAAAAGAGTGTGGTGTTCACCAACGCCGACAGCCGCCGCATGGAAACGAACGCGAATGTATCATCAGGCAGTGTGGCCGATGGAAAAGAATACAGAGTTCAATTCCTCACCGCCTCCCATAAATATGAAAATCAGGCATCAGTATTCAAAGGATTAAGTCCTGTAGATTATTACACCGACGGTTCTCTATATAAATATACCTATGGAAGCACAACCAGCCCGGAAGAGATTAAAAAGACGCTCAGGGAGGTACATAAAAAATTCAAGGATGCTTTCATTGTTGAGTTTCTGGATGGACAGCGCGTAAAATAACAGATTCTTTCAATGTATGAGACGGGCGCAGCAATAATCTAACGATAGTGAATATCAACAGTTAAATCGTATGAAAAAAAATATTACCAGAAATGCGCTTATAGGCCTCGCATTTATTGCCAGCCTCTTCATGATTTATTTCGGGATTAATTTCCTGAAAGGACTCAACGTACTCAAAAAACAAAATCAATATTATGCCGTTTTTGATGATGTATCCAAATTACTCATCTCTTCGCCCGTTTATGTGAAAGGTTATCAGATCGGGCTGATCAACCATATCGAGATACTCAGCCCTGATCCGTTGCGTTTTGCCGTCGGTATCAATCTGGAAGAAGCGCTGCGGATTACCGAGGGGAGTTACCTCGAATATGGTATCGATATGTTTGGCGCTTCCACCGTGAATCTCGTGATGGCACCCTCGGATGATTACCTTCAACCCGGGGATACGCTCACAGGGGGCAGAGAAATTGGCCTGATGGACGGAGTGGCCGGGGTAATGCCGAAAGCGGACTCCATCCTGATGCGGATCGATTCCGTCCTCCTGACCTTACACCGGTTGATGTCGAATCCATCCTGGGAAAGATCGATTGAAGGCATCGGCAGTACCGTAGATCAATTGAACCGCTCCAGTGCAAGTCTGAACAGGATCGTGGGATCACTCGAAAAAGAGCTGCCCGAGATCAGCAGCAATCTGTCTTCGGTCTCCAACGATTTGAAGACGGTTAGCGGTGAACTCAGCCGGATGGATTTGGAAAACACATTCTCCAACATTGATGAGACCGTGAATAATTTAAAATTGATGACGGCTAAGATCAACAGCAAGGATAATTCACTGGGATTGTTAATGAACGACACAAAACTTCACGACAGTCTTAATGTAACAATTGATACGGCGACCAAATTGCTCGAAGACATACGGCAAAATCCTGAACGATATCTGAGCGTAAAAGTGCGTTTATTCTAAGTTTGCGAGGTTTCAATTTTGAATCTTCTCCAAAACTTAATTAGAATTGTTCTAAATAATGATCTTGGGGAAAATCAGTTCGAAACTCTTTGGTTGTCCGTTGTTAAGTAACAAAAATGTAATATCTTTGTACTTGTGGGGTGTCCGGGTCTTTTTATTATATCACCTTGTTAATCAGCTATGTCTGAATTGAAAAAATAGTGTATCCGGTTAATACATAGAGTTTTATATCTATTTGGTTGATAAATAGCGTTTTTTTTTGGAAATAAAATTCGCTTAAAAAGTTCATTTTTTTTTCTCGTTTTTTTTTTGAAAATTTGTATCCTGTTACAGGAAAGAAAAGGATCATTTTGAACTCAATGAATAGCGACTGCCGACTTTTATGGAACAATTGTTTGAATGTGATTCGGGACAACATCCCCGAGCCGGCGTTCAACACTTGGTTTCTGCCAATTGTTCCGTTAAAATACAAGGATCATGTACTTACTGTACAGGTTCCCAGTCAGTTTTTTTATGAGTATCTGGAAGATAAGTACCTCGACCTGATCCAGCAGACCCTGTACCGTGAAATAGGGGAGGGCACCATCCTCAATTACCGCATTTTAGTCGAAACGGAAAGCAATACGGTTGTCGAACTGAGGGGAGAAAGCAAGCCGTTTGCCGGAAACGACAAGAACAATTCCAAAAAAATCAGTACAAAGGTACCCAGTCCTTTCGACAGGGTTGAGACATCAGAATTTGATTCACAAATCAATTCAAAATACAGATTCGACAACTTCTTTGAGGGTGAGAGTAACCGTCTGGCACGAACGGCAGCTGAGGCAGTGGGTAACAATCCGGCAAAAACCGCCTTCAATCCGCTCTTTGTACACGGACATTCAGGGGTAGGGAAAACGCATCTTTGCCACGCTGTCGGGTCGAAAGTACAGGAACTCTATCCCGACAAGAAGGTGCTGTACCTCTCTGCCCACCTGTTCAAGGTGCAGTTTACCGATGCCCGCCGTTTCAATACGATCAACGATTTCATCAATTTCTACCAGAGTATCGATGTATTGATTATTGACGATATTCATGAATTGTCGGGACTGGAAAAAACGCAGAATACCTTTTTCCATATTTTCAATCATCTGCACCAGAACAACAAGCAGCTGATCATGACCTCAGATTGTCCTCCTATGGATATGCAGGGGATGGAAGAACGCCTGCTCACCCGTTTTCGCTGGGGGCTCACGACCAAGCTGGAGCGTCCCGACAAGGAGTTACGCAAAAAGATTCTGCAGAACAAGGTCTTGTCTGACGGACTCTCCATACCCGAAAATGTGATTGAGTTCATCGCTGAGAATGTGACGGAGAATGTGCGCGACCTGGAGGGTATTGTGGTATCACTCATGGCACACTCCATCATTAACAATCGGGAGATTGATATGAATCTGGCAAGAAGGGTGCTGGAGCAGAGCATTAAATTTGAGCGAAAACGAATCACGGTGCAGAAAATTCAGGATACTGTCTCTGATTTTTTCAGCATCAAAAAAGAACTGATCCAGTCATCATCCCGAAAACGGGAGATTGTACAGGCACGTCAAGTGACCATGTATTTCATCAAAAAACACACTGAGCTATCGCTGTCACAGATAGGACTGCAGGTAGGTAACCGTAATCATGCCACCGTACTTCATGCATGCAATACAGTGAAAAACTTTTATGAGGTTGACAAAAGTTTCCGCTCAGATATAGAAGAGATCGAAAGGATTCTTAACACCTGATATTTCTCGTGATCCGTTATTAACCTTCTTTTTTTTCTTTTTTTATCGTTTTATGCATGGCATACTTCGATGAAATAAGTATATTTGCACCCATGTCATATAAGAAATGAAATATTTCCCTCACAGCATTTCCTCTGTTATCTACCTGTTTATCAGCTTATCGCTTTGTGCCCAGGTGCCTGATGGCTATTATGCCGCTGCCGGCGGGAAAAGCGGAGCTGAACTGAAGACTGCCTTGTTCCGCATCACAAGGAATCCCAGGGTCGTTACCTATGCTCAGTTGTGGGAGGCATTCGAAACGACGGACAGACAGAAGAACAACAAGGTGTGGGATATGTATTCCGATCATCCGGTGGAGGGTGCTGCATTCCATTTTGATTTCAGAACCAGCCGTTGTGGTACTTACCGCGATGAGGGTGACTGTTATAACCGGGAACATACCCTGCCAAGGAGTTGGTTTAAGGGAACCCAATCGCTGGAAACGGATCTTTTTCACCTTTATCCCACCGACGGATATGTGAATAATCGTCGCGGCAGCCTGCCTTTCGGTGAAGCGGGGATCACTTACTGGGAATCATCCAACGGATCGAAAATTGGACAAAATACCTTCGGCAATTATACAAAAACCATCTTCGAACCTATTGACGCATATAAGGGTGATTTCGCACGATCCTACTTCTATCTTGTGACCGCCTACGAGGATAAGGTGCCACAGTGGCACTCTGATCAGGTTGGAGGTAGTCGTTATCCCGGATTCAGTGACTGGTCGCTCAGCCTGTTGCTGAAATGGCATCGTGAAGATCCTGTCAGCCTCAAAGAGGTACGCAGGAACGAGGAGGTGTTCAAAATTCAGCAAAACCGGAATCCGTATATCGATTATCCCGAGTTGGTGGAACATGTCTGGGGAAATTTTAAAACCGGCATTTTTCAACCTGAAGCATTCTCTGACAGCTTTCTCGAGATTGAATGCAGTCCCTTTGAACGATGGCTGATGGAGGTACAGAGTCTTTTAAAGAAAAGATAAAAGATGAGGTTTATCTGGCTGTTGCTTTTACTCGTTCCGTCATTCATCACCGGTTACGCATCGGCTGACCGGGCCGTCATCAAAATAAGCGTGATGTCCGATATTCATTTTCTCTCTTCCCGGCTTGCCGTGGAAGGAGAGGCCCTTTCGGCCTATGAAAGATCGACCGGCAGAAACATCAGGGATCAGCATGCGGTCCTGGATCAGGTGCTCGATGAGATAGAGCGGGAAATGCCGGAGATACTCCTTATTACAGGAGACATGAGTAATCACGGTGAGCGCCTTAGTCACCTTGAACTGATTGAGCAGTTACAACCACTGCAACAGAAAGGGATCCGTATTTTAGTGATTCCCGGTAACCATGATGTCAGCGTGCCTGATGCCAACGCTTATCACGGAGCAAAAGCCACCGCTGCCGAAACCATTTCAAAAGAGGAATTCAGTGAGATATATTCGATGTTCGGATATAGCGATGCATTGAGCAGGGACGATGCTTCTTTGAGCTACCTGTCAGCCATCGATGAGAAAACATGGTTGCTCTGTCTTGACACCAATCGTTACGACGAACATACCACCACCTCCGTCACCGGCGGACGCCTCCGCCCACAAACCCTTGAGTGGGCGCTCGCTGTACTTCATGAGGCAAAAGAAAAAGGGATCAGCGTGCTGGGGATGATGCACCACGGACTGGTGGAACACATGTCCTACCAGTCTGCCTTTTTTTCGGATTATCTGGTGGAGGACTGGGAGAAGCATGCTGATATTCTTGCGGATGCAGGGCTGAGAATTGTTTTCACGGGTCATTTTCACGCTAACGATATCAGCTTGCGCACTTCAGCGGCGGGCAACACCATCTACGATGTGGAGACGGCCAGCCTGGCACACTATCCCTTTGCCTGGCGACTGATGAATTGGAGCGGTGCAGAACTGTCCGTAGAGACCCGTTTTGTGACCTCCCTCCGCGGAAACACCGGGTTTGAGGAGGTGTCCCGTCAAAGGCTGGAATCACTCACCCGCAGGGTGGTGCGGAACCGGCTGGAAAGAATGGGGATGCTGATAGCCGGGCACACTTCAGAAGCGCTGACCGATGTGATTGTGAAACTGAGCATGCTGCATATGCGGGGAGATGAGAAGCCTGACCGGGAAATGGAGGCGGCCATCCGTCATTTTGCCACCCTCATGGGTGATGAAGCAGAGACAGATACTTTTACCTTTGATTTTCCTCCCGGAGACAACAATGTAGTGATTCTGCTGAAGGATGAGATGAAATGATAAACCGGGATGTGAAGAACAGGGTTCCACTGCAATATGGTTTGAAGCCGGACTGTATGGAAGCGGGCTGCGACGAGGCGGGGCGTGGCTGCCTTGCCGGGCCTGTGTTTGCTGCTGCCGTCATTCTTCCACCTGATTTCCGTAACGGTATGCTCAATGACTCCAAGCAGCTGTCGGAAAGTCAGAGAAACGAACTGCGCATCGTCATCGAGGAGAAGGCTGTGAGCTATGCCGTGGCAAGCTGTTCCCCCGATGAGATCGATGTCATGAACATTCTCTGGGCATCGGTAGAAGCCATGCATCGCGCCCTGGCAGGGCTGTCGACAGCTCCGGAGCACATACTGGTGGATGGGAACCGTTTCCGTCCTTATCTCGCGATCCCGCATACCTGTGTGATCAGGGGAGATGCGACATACCTGTCTATCGCCGCGGCATCTGTCCTGGCGAAAACATACAGGGATGACTACATGAAACGGCTGCACGAGGATTTCCCGGAATATGGCTGGGCAAAAAACAAAGGATACCCCACCGCCATACATCGTGAAGCGATCCGGCAGCAGGGCATCACACCCTGGCATCGCAAGAGCTTTGCTCTGATGGAACGACAGCTGACCATCGACTTCTGCAAATAGATTACCCTAAGCCGTTCTGTTTATACACCCCGCATCGATAGCTGGATTCGTTTTCTTTCCAGGTCTACTGCCACTACCCTGACCTTTACTTGCTGGTGCAGGGAGACCACCTCCGTGGGGTTGGAGACAAACCGGTCGGCAAGCTCCGAGATATGTACCAGCCCGTTTTCCTTGATGCCTATATCCACAAAACAGCCGAAATTGGTGATATTGGTGATGATGCCGGGTAGCCACATCCCCACTTTCAAATCGTTGATTGTGCGTATGTTGGGGTCAAACTCCAGTGTCTGCACCGTCGATCGCGGGTCACGGCCCGGCTTTTCAAGCTCCTGCAGGATATCGGAAAGCGTTTCTGTGCCTGCCTCAGCGGTTTTGTAGCGATGGATATCAATGGTGTCGATCAACGGTTTGTTGCCGATCAGCTCTTTGACGGAACAGTGGAGGTCGCCGGCCATCTTCTCCACGATGGGATAGCTTTCGGGATGAACGGCCGAGTTGTCGAGTGGGTTTTCCGACCCGGGCACACGAAGAAAACCGGCACACTGCTCAAACGCTTTCTCTCCCAGCCGGGGCACCTTCATCAGCTCTTTGCGGGAACGGAACGCACCGTGCTCAGACCGCCAGTCTACGATGTGCTGCGCCAGCGATTCACCCAGTCCCGACACATAGGTGAGCAGCTGCTTGCTGGCTGTATTGAGATTCACCCCTACCAGGTTCACACAACTCTCAACCGTCAGGTCGAGGGAGCGCTTCAGTCTGGCCTGGTCCACATCGTGCTGATATTGCCCCACACCAATCGATTTGGGATCGATCTTCACCAGCTCGGCCAGTGGATCGCTCAGCCGCCGTCCGATGGAGACTGCACCCCGGACGGTAACATCATAATCAGGGAACTCATCGCGTGCGATCTTGGAGGCGGAATAGACCGATGCTCCGTTCTCACTCACCACAAACACCTTCACCTCCTTCTCAAAGCGCAGATTGGTGATGAAACGTTCGGTTTCACGGCTGGCGGTGCCGTTACCAATAGCGATGGCGTCGATCTTGTAGGTGGTGACCATCTTCACCACTTTCGTGCCCGCTTTCGACGATTCATTTTGTGGCGGGTGAGGATAGATGGTTTCATTGTGCAACAGATTGCCCTGTTCGTCGAGACACACCAGTTTGCAGCCACTGCGGTACCCGGGGTCAATACCCAGTATCCGTTTCTGTCCCAGTGGTGGTGAGAGCAGCAGCTGGCGGAGGTTCTCCGCGAAGACGGCAATGGCCGCTTCATCAGCTTTCTCCTTGGAGAGGCTGGCGAACTCCGTCTCGATGGAGGGCTTCAACAGCCGTTTGTAGGCATCGGTGACCGCTGTTTCCACCTGGTCGGCTGCTTCGGTATCGTTTTTCGCGAAGCGGGGTACCAGCCTGTCGAGGCATCTCTCGTCGTCCGGAGAGATGGATACCCGCAGAAAACCTTCCTCCTCACCGCGCCTGATGGCGAGAATACGGTGCGACGGACACTTGGAAAGGGGAGCAGTGAACTCGAAATAATCGGCATACTTTGTGCCCTCATCTTCTTTTCCTTTCACCACCTTGGAGGTGATGACTGCCTCCCTTGCGAAAATGGTCCGGATGGTTTGCCGGGCATGCTCATCCTCGTTCACCCACTCGGCGATGATATCGCGGGCGCCTTTGAGAGCCTCGCCGCTGTTGGCTACCTCAGGCGTGATGAATTGCGCCGCTTTGGCTTCGGGAGAGCCTGCCTGTTGTGACATCAGCCACCGGGCCAGGCCTTCCAGCCCTTTCTTGCGGGCTATCTCGGCGCGTGTCTGGCGTTTGGGCCTGAACGGCAGGTAGAGATCCTCCAGCAAGGTGCTGTCCCAGCAATCGTTGATCTTTCTTTCCAGCTCCGGTGTCAGCTTCTCCTGTTCGGTAATCGATTGAAGCACAAATTCCTTTCTTTTCGCCAAATCGAGCAGTTTCCCGTTCAGCTCTCTGATATCGGCAATTTGTACCTCATCCAGTCCGCCCGTCGCCTCTTTCCGGTAGCGGCTGATAAAAGGGATGGTAGCACCCTCTTCAAACAGTTTGACTGTGTTTTCAACACTTTTGGGTGCAATATGGAGCGTTTGAGAAATCAGTGAATGGATAACGGACATCTGTTGTGGGTTTAAATAGCATTGTTCCTGTTTTGTGTTCTGCAAAAGCATGGTTTGTCATGTCTGATTGCCGGACACACAAAACAATCAATGAAATTGTCTGCTGTTTGTCTACTGCAAATGTACAAGAAATTTTCCTATCTTTACCTTTTTAAATATCGGGAGAATGGCTAAACTGAAATCGGTTTATTTTTGCAGCAGCTGCGGTTATGAATCGCCCAAGTGGATGGGTAAGTGCCCTTCCTGCGGCGAATGGTCTACCTTCGTAGAGGAGCTGGTACGCAAGGATGCCGCATCGAAACAGGAGGATACCCGTTCTTTTCTGGAGGTGAAAAGCGAGCCTCTGCGGTTGAAGGATATCAAAGCCGGTGAAGAGCTGCGCATCGATATGCAGGATACAGAGCTGAACAGGGTGCTGGGAGGAGGACTGGTTCCCGCATCGGTCGTCCTGATAGGGGGAGAGCCGGGGATCGGTAAATCGACGCTCGTGCTGCAAACCATCCTGAAGCTCAAAGGGATTCATACACTCTACGTGTCCGGTGAGGAGAGTGCCCGGCAGCTGAAGCTCCGGGCCGACCGCATCGGGATTGAGAATGACGATTGCCTGATCGTGTGCGAAACCAACCTCGATGAGATCTTCAGGCATGTGAAGCAGAACTCACCCCAACTGCTCATCGTAGATTCCATACAGACGGTCTACAGTGAGGCTCTGGAGTCCGCACCCGGCAGCATTTCACAAGTGCGTGAGTGTGCTGCCGCCCTGTTGAAGTTTGCCAAGCAATCGGGCACACCCGTGTTGCTTATCGGGCATATCACCAAAGACGGGAGCATAGCAGGTCCCAAGATCCTGGAGCATATCGTTGATACGGTGATTCAGTTTGAAGGGGATCAGCATTATATGTACCGCATTCTCCGGAGTATCAAAAACCGGTTTGGCAGCACGGCGGAGCTGGGGATCTACGAGATGAACCAATCGGGATTGCGCGAGGTGAGTAATCCATCGGAACTGTTGTTGACGCAGAACCACGACGGGCTGAGCGGTGTCTCCATCGCTGCAGCCATCGAAGGAGTCCGCCCTTTTGTGATCGAAACACAGTCACTGGTCAGCACCGCTGCCTACGGTACACCGCAGCGTTCCGCCACCGGTTTCGATATACGGCGAATGAACATGCTGCTTGCCGTGCTGGAGAAACGCGCAGGCTTCAAGCTGGCACAGAAGGATGTGTTTCTGAACATCGCCGGCGGGCTGAGGGTGAACGATCCCGGCATGGACCTGCCGGTCATCACTGCGGTGCTCTCCTCCAGCCTCGATATTGCGGTCGGACGTGATACCTGTCTTTGCGGTGAGGTGGGATTGTCGGGTGAGATCCGCCCCGTGAACCGTATTGAACAGCGTATACAGGAAGCCGAGAAGTTAGGATTCTCCCGCATACTTATTCCCGCCAACAACCTGAAAGGAATCAGCAAGAAGGTTTCCATCGAACTGTTACAGGTGAAGCGGGTGAGCGATGCCTTCAGGTTGCTCTTCGCATGATGCAGATGCTGATACCGGTGTGCGGCGGTGTAGGATATACCCGTGTAGAGGCCGTCGTCAGGGAGATCACCAGGAAAAAGAGCAGAACACTTTTGTAACTGAAAAAAATATGCTACCTTTGCATCCGCTTTAAGCGTATCGGGTACCTTGGCCGAGTGGCTAGGCGCCGGTCTGCAAAACCGTTTACGGCGGTTCGAATCCGCCAGGTACCTCCTCAGTAAAACAGGCTGCCATCTCAGGCAGCCTGTTTTCGGTTAATCAGCTAGCCGTTTTTCAGCCCTGATCCTGCCTGTCTTCAGAATAATCCGGCGCGTCCGTGTCAACGTTTTTTTTATCTTTTTTAAGGGCATCTGTCACTTTGCCAAAGTTCTCTTTCCATGAGTCTGATACAGAGGCAAAGAAACTACCTGCGCTCTCTTTCACCACATCCCATTTACCGTCAGCAACGCTCTCGTACTCATCCATTTTGGCGGAAAGATTATCTCTTATCCCCTTTAGGTTCTCCAGCTGATCCCGATACTCTACTTTGGCATCATCTGCTATTTCGCCCGCTTTATCTTCGAGTTTGGAAATGTAATCGGCCAATTCGTTCAATACTTCGCGTGTTTTCTGTTTGAATTCTTCTTTCTTCATTTGATAGGGTGTTTAAGTTCGACTTCTCCTAATAAACATTTGATGATGAGATTGGTTCAACATTTCCGGGAAATAGCATACAGATACCGGTCTGAATGAAGCAATGCAATGCAGGAGTCAATGGGTTTACCGGACACCCGGCGGAAATAACAACAGGATAAAAGGGGAATACGCGTAACAGGATGAAAGCAAAACGAATGAAAAAGTGTATCTTTGTAACTTAATTATGCATGGGGTATGTTGAATATTGTGATTTTTGGAGCTCCCGGATCAGGAAAGGGGACACAAAGCGAGAAACTGGTGCAGAGATATGGTCTGCATCATGTTTCCACAGGAGAGATATTACGTGAAGAAATAGCCTCGGGCACCGACCTGGGGAATCTGGCCGACGCATACATGTCGAAAGGAGAACTGGTACCTGACTGCATCGTCATTGAAATGCTGGATGGGCTGATCCGAAAAAACAGCCATGTCAAAGGATTTATCTTCGATGGTTTCCCGCGTACTGTCCCTCAGGGAGAGGCATTGAGCAGGATGCTCTCGAAACATGGCGAAGATGTGAACCTTGTCATTAGTCTTGAGGTAGCAGATGAGGAACTGATCGATCGTTTGCTGAAACGCGGTCAGATATCCGGAAGATCCGATGATAACAGGGAGACCATTGAGGCACGGTTGCAGGTGTATTACAGGCAGACATCACCCCTGAAAGATTTCTACCGGGAACGTGGTGTATTGAGAGAGATAATGGGTGTCGGGACGATTGATGAAATATTCATAGCCATTGAAAAAGAAATAGACCGATTAATAACTTAAAAATGGCAGAAACAAATTTTGTAGATTATGTCAAGATATTTTGCCGCTCCGGTAAAGGCGGGCGCGGCTCTTCGCATTTCAGGAGAGAGAAATACATTCCGAAAGGAGGGCCCGATGGCGGTGACGGTGGCGAGGGAGGCAGTGTAATCCTGCGTGGGAACCGGAACTATTGGACCCTGCTCCATCTTCGTTACAAGAGACACATTTTCGCCGGCCACGGTGAGGGTGGCTCCAAAGCGCAACGTTCCGGCAAAAAAGGTGAGGATAGGATCATTGACGTACCTTGCGGCACTGTGGCCTATGACGCCCATACCGGGGAGTATCTGTGTGATATCACCGATCATGATCAGGAAGTAGTGCTGTTGAAAGGAGGCAGGGGAGGCCAGGGTAATCAGCATTTTAAGACTGCCACCAACCAGGCACCCCGTTACGCTCAACCCGGCGAACCACATGAAGAGCGGTGGGTTATTCTGGAATTGAAACTACTGGCCGATGTGGGCCTGGTGGGCTTCCCCAATGCCGGTAAATCGACCCTGCTCTCCGTGGTATCTGCGGCGAAACCCAAAATTGCCAACTATCCGTTTACCACACTTGAACCCAATTTGGGCATTGTAAGCTATAGGGACAACAAATCATTCGTAATGGCCGATATTCCGGGGATTATAGAAGGTGCCAGTGAAGGAAAGGGCCTTGGCCTGCGTTTCCTCCGGCATATAGAACGCAACGCGATGTTGCTTTTTCTGATTCCTGCCGATGCGGATGATATCAAGAAAGAGTACGATATATTGCTCAACGAGCTCACGCAATACAACCCTGAATTACTGGACAAAAAACATGTGCTGGCCATCTCAAAATCGGACATGCTAGACGATGAGCTGATGCACGAGATATCCCTCAATCTGCCCGATATACCCTACCTGTTCATCTCTTCCATCACCGGTTACGGCATCCCTGCATTAAAAGATATGCTGTGGAGGGAGCTGAATTCGGAGGATAATATAACCGTGCAAACGGCTCACGATACCTTGGTTCACAGAAACCTGAATGTGGTCTCCCTCGAATTTGAACCGGAAGATGAGATCCCTGCCGATGATTTGGGAGACGAAACGGAATCTGATATCGACAATGAAGAGGAAGATAACTATTACGAGGAGGACTTTTAACGTTTCAACATGAAGCCTCATCCCCACCATCGGAATCTGTTGTTGTTCGATCTGTTCGACCGGGAGAAAGGGATCGTTCATTTCACGACCACCCGTGCAGGGGGTGTCAGTAACGGGACGTTCTCTTCCTTTAATATGGGAAATTTCTCAGACGATGATCCACTGAAGATCCGTGAGAATCACACGATCCTTGCCCGTATGTTCTTTATGGATATCAGGGAGTTTATCATTCCCCATCAAACACACGGGACAAGGGTGTTGACCGTGGATAAGCCGTTTCTGAAACTCGATCAGCCATCAGCCATTGAAGCTTTGTATGGTGTGGATGCTACCATCACCCGGGAGAAAGGAATTTTTTTGTGTGCCACCACGGCCGATTGCGTGCCAATCATCCTGTATGACAGGAAGAATGAGGTGGTGGCTGCCATCCATGCGGGATGGAGAGGAACGGTGGGGCGTATCGTGGAGAAAACACTGACTGAAATGGAACGGCAATACGGTTCATCTCCCCGGGAGATGATTGCAGGCATCGGGCCGGCCATCAGCCAGGATCATTATGAGGTAGGCGATGAGGTCGCATCACTGTTTCACCGGAATGGCTTCGATCTGTCCGACAGAGCGGTTTTTTACCGAGAGAATCCCACTTCGGGAACTCATCTCGATTTAAAGGAAATCAACCGGAGAGAACTGGTGCGACTGGGAGTGCCTGAAGGTGCCATTGAAAAAAGCGATTACTGCACGTTTGACAAACAGGAGCTCTTTTTTTCTGCACGCAGACAGTCGGTTCATTCGGGAAGAATGCTCACGGGGATCATGATGAGCAGATAAAATAAAATAAAAAAGAGAATGAATTCAATAATTCATTCTCTTCTCCCTTTGATCAAGACTTGCTATAGCCGGATGATTGCTTTCAATTAATAACGTGCGCTCACAACGTCCCAATCAATGATCTTCCACAATTCTTTCAGGTGATCGGCACGGCGATTCTGGTAATCAAGATAGTATGAATGTTCCCATACATCAAATCCTAATATCGGAGTCAATCCGCTTGTGAGAGGATTGCCGGCATTGCTTTCCTTTAAAACAGAAAGCTTTCCGCTTCCGTCTTTCGCCAGCCATACCCAGCCTGAACCGAACAAAGAAGTTCCGGCTGCATTAAATTCTTCCTTAAACTGATCGAACGAACCAAATTGTTCTTTAATGGCATCAGCCAGTTTCCCTTTAGGTTCCCCGCCGCCTTCTTTTTTGAAGGATGTAAAGTAAATGTTGTGGTTCAAAATCTGGCCTGCATTGTTAAAGATAGCGCCATCGCTTTCTTTCACGACGGTTTCGAGATCCGCATTTTCGAATTTTGTACCCACAACCAATTTATTTAAATTGTCCACGTAGGCCTGGTGATGTTTCCCGTAGTGGAGTTCAACAGTTTGTTTGCTGATAACCGGCTCCAGGGCATCGGTCGCATAAGGTAATTCTACTTTTTCAAATTTCATATTTACTTCGTCTTTAGAGTTGTTGTTTTCGTTATTCTTTGCATTGGAATGATTGAAACTGACTACGGTCAGGGCGAATAATCCCGTCAATAGATAAGAATGAATCTTTTTCATTTTTCAATTGTTTTGCTGTTTGATGATATAACGAAAATCATCCGAAATTTGTTCGGTATTATTTGGTTTCATTCTTGTAAATAAAGACAAAAAAATGGCTGCAAAAAAAGCCTGGATATTCATATTCAGGCTTTTAACTATATTTCTGCCGGCTTATTGTTTTTCTCTATCAGCTGTTGTCTTTATTTATTTCATTCACAGCCTCTTTATTGTTGGGTGGCTGGTCTGACCTGTCTGGTTCCAGCGTTGTATCCGTGACACCCTGAACTTCCGTATCGGAATCGGAATCGATGAAGACATTGTCTCCCGAACCAACTGGTTTGGAAGGGGGGAGTGCCTCTTCAGAACCCTCTTTCTTGTTCTCGAGAATCTCCTGTGAACGGGATACCCAGAGTCGTTGACCGAAAATATGTTCCAGGTCATCGGCATAGATGATCTCCCTTTCCAGCAGGATGTCTGCCAGTTGGTTGTGCCCTTCCGCTTTCTCGGTGAGAATCTGTTTTGCCCTTTTATACTGCAGGGCAATCATCGCCTTTACCTCTGCGTCTATCAGTTTGGCAGTGTCATCGCTATAGGGTTTTGAGAAAGTATATTCCTGACCCGATGAGTCGTAATAACTCAGGTTAGGCAGTTTATCACTCATACCCATGTAGGTGATCATGGCATATGCCTGTTTGGTGACACGTTCCAGGTCGTTCATCGCTCCCGATGATATCTGTCCGATGAATACCTCTTCCGCTGCACGGCCTCCCAGGAGGGCACACATTTCATCGAGCATCTGCTCCTTGGTGGTGATTTGCCGTTCCTCCGGAAGATACCATGCTGCACCCAGAGCTTTGCCACGAGGGACAATGGTCACCTTCACCAACGGATTGGCATGTTCCAGGAACCAGCTCAACGCGGCGTGTCCTGCCTCGTGGATGGCGATGGTTTTTTTCTCTCCCTGGGTAATGATCTTGTTCTTCTTCTCCAGCCCGCCCACAATACGGTCTACCGCGTTCATGAAATCATCCTTCTGCACAAATTTCTTCTTCTTTCGTGCGGCAATCAGGGCTGCCTCGTTGCAAACATTTGCAATATCCGCTCCTGAGAATCCCGGTGTCTGCCGGGCCAGAAACTCAATATCGATGGACTCATCAATCTTTATCGGGCGTAAATGTACTTTGAATATCTCCTTGCGGTCATTCAGGTCGGGAAGTTCCACGTAAATTTGTCTGTCGAAACGTCCTGCGCGCATCAATGCCTTATCGAGCACATCGGCACGGTTTGTCGCAGCCAGGATGATTACCCCGCTATTGGAGCCGAAGCCGTCCATTTCTGTAAGGAGTTGATTCAGGGTGTTCTCCCTTTCATCGTTCGACCCGAAGTTGGTGTTCTTGCCGCGGGCACGTCCCACGGCATCAATCTCGTCGATGAACACGATGCAAGGTGCTTTCTCCTTTGCCTGACGGAAGAGGTCGCGCACGCGGGAAGCGCCAACGCCGACAAACATTTCTACGAAATCCGATCCCGATATGGAGAAGAAGGGTACATTTGCTTCGCCGGCAACTGCTTTTGCCAGCAATGTTTTACCTGTTCCCGGAGGGCCTACCAGCAGTGCACCTTTGGGTATTTTTCCTCCCAGGTTGGTATAATTGCCCGGATTCTTCAGAAATTCCACGATCTCCTGTACTTCTTCTTTTGCCTCGGAGAGGCCGGCCACATCTTTGAAGGTCACTTTCTGGCTGGAGTCCTTATCAAACAGCTGTGCCTTCGATTTGCCTACGCTGAATACACCACCACCGCTGCCACCTCCGGCGCCGCCCTGCATCCTGCGCATCATCCATATCCAGAATACGATGAGCAAAATAAAAGGGGCAAATGTGATCAGGATTCCCCACATCTCGGAGGTTGTATCGAAGCGTACCTCAATGTCGTAATGCTGCTCTGTCTTGACGGTGTCAATAAATTCGGCAATGGCTTCAGCGGAGGCTCCTTCTACCTGGATCACAGGCATTTTCCCCACCCTGTCGGCATCGTCACCGAAGATATGGCTTACGGACTCTTCCCGGACAATAGCTTCGGCAGTTCCTTTGTTGCTGTAAACCACGATGCTTTTGACGCGGTTGTCCCTCACATACTGCTGGAAGTCGGACCATTGTACCTCCTTAATGGTACTGTCCTGTCCGAAAAACCACATTCCCATGAGTATGGCAAGGGCAACAGCGTAAATCCAGTAGGGATTGAACGGTTGTCTGGGATTGCTGCTGCCGCCCATCTTCGGGCGTAGAGTGGGTTGTTTGTCTTGTTTCTTATCTTTGTTCGTACTGTTCATTGGGTTGATGCCTCTTTAGCGAAATTTGTCAGACAACTCCGAACATTTCAGAGTGTCCTTTGAGTAATTAGTAACAATTTTTGGATAAATAAGTTTTATAACAGTGAGGGAATACGTTCCGATTTCGCATCCTCCCACAGGTTGTCGATGTTGTAAAAACTGCGAAGAGCAGGAAGGAATATATGTACAATCACGTTGCCGTAATCAATTCCTATCCATTCTGCGTGCTGCTGCCCGTGAACACGGACAGGACTTTCCATGGTATTTTTTCTGACGATTTCTTCTACCGAACTGGCTAAAGCCGAGACCTGTGTAGGGGTGTTGCCTTCACAAATCACGAAATAATCACAAATAGCTCCCGGCATCCCTTTCAATTGAATGGCACTGATATTTTTTCCTTTTTTCTCCTGAATCCCCTCGATAATGCTCTGTAAAAGTTCGTCCTTTTCTATCATTCTTTGTTGTAAGTGAGTTAATGATACAAAGATAGGTTGTTTTTGCGAATATTGGCGTGAAAAAGAAACAACCTTCTTTCCTGATATGTTCTACAAAAACAGTGCCAGGAAAGAAAATTGCGTGACCAGCAGCAGGAGGACTGCAAATGACAGGCCGGATACCCTTACAGCGTTTGCAGCTTCAGGTTTCTCCAGAGAACCTTAATGCCTCCGCCATCGTGGATCTGTAGAGCGATGCGACCCTGTCCCTTCCCTATTTTCTCATCCGTGAAATCAACCATCTCCTCACCGTTCAGATAGGTTCTGATGTTGTCTTTATTGGCGATGATACGAAGGCTGTTCCAGTCTCCCACTTTCAATATCTTTTCCTTTTCGTCGGGGACCTGTATCAGCCATCCGCGGCCGTATGATTCATAGATGCCGCCGGTATCATTTCCTTTGGGAGCCACTTCCACCTGCCATCCATTGACAATTACCCCGGGTTCCACGAAGGAACGTATAAATACACCTGAATTGCCGTCAGCTTCCTGTTTGAACTCGACTGTTAAATCGAAATTATCGTAATATTCACGGGTGGCGAGGTATCCGTACTGTTTGTCTGGGCCGCTTTCGCATACCAAAAGACTATCCTGCACATACCATTTCTCTGTGCCGTATACTTCCCATCCGTGCAGATCGGTTCCGTTGAAGAGAGTTACTTCTCTGGTTTTGCGGGGGAGCTCTCTGATTTTCACATTACGGAACCAGGCCGCCGATCCGTGGTCCTGCAGACAGATCACACCCTTGCGTGCCAACCCGTATTCGGTTGCATTTTCCCATTTGCCGCTGTGCTTGCGTTCGAACCAATCCTCAGTCCATGCTTCAAACTCAACTACCTTCTCACCATTGAGCCAGTGCTCCACGTGTCCGTTATCGAAAATAATCCTGGAGTTATTCCATTCGCCGGCAGGCTTAATGATAGTCCTTGCTGTATCAGTTGTATGCATCGCGTAGTCTGCAGCTGTTTTTTGCCACTCTTCCAATGGCTCGGGAAAACCTAAGTTATCGATCATCTGATATTCAGGACCTGTGACGTAAGGGACGGCAAATTTGGGATTCTCTACCACGTGATATAGCACACCGCTGTTTCCACCGTCCGCAATTTTCCAGTCCCATACCAGCTCAAAATTCTCATATATTTTTTCGGTTACGATGTAGCCATGTGCATCGGCACCCTCGCCTTTGGCCTGTATCATCCCGTCTTCGGCAAACCAGGGAGCTGTAAGGCTGTCGCCATTGTAATCACGCCATCCGTTGAGTGTTGTCCCATCGAATAAAAGTTCCCATCCCTCAGCAATCTCCTGTGGAGAAAGCTTGTTGTGACCGGATTTTCCGGTGCAGGAAGACGTTAAAAGAGTCATTGTGATTGCACTAATTAAAATAATTCCAGATCTCATGCGTTATTTATTAAAGGGTTTAACATCCCGGGTTGGTAGTATACATACAAAGATATTGAATTATGGATGTTTAGGCCTGTTTTTTTATATTATTTAACCAAGGAAGTTCTCTCGCGGATTCTGCATGGTTCCGGAACAAAAGAGAAGAAGCTTGACAATGTGTCCGGGTTGTTGTTTGGTGCATGACCCTGACAAGTTCTCAACATCGATAATGAATCTTTGTCTTTTGGATAGCGTTATTTTCCCGGCGTCTTAGCGTGGAAAATAAAATTAAAGGCAGGTCAGGATCTGTCCACCCAGCATATTTCTTCCCTTTTTTAAACCAAAAGGGGTGATTGGACGTTAATTTGACACAGAAACAATCGGGTCGAACCCTGTAAACAATCGGTGAATTTTGGAACGAATTGATCTATCCAATAATAAAAAAATAAATGATGGTTCGTTTGTGGCATCCGTCGGTTTTTTCGACGGAGTACACATCGGGCACCGTTATCTCATCAGGCAGGTAAAGGAAGAGGCCAAACGGCTTCATTTGCCGTCGGCAATCATCACCTTTCCTGTGCATCCGCGCAAAGTACTGCAAAAGAATTATCAGCCGGCGTTGTTGTGCGGCTATGAAGAAAAGCTGGAGCAGTTGGCTGCTACGCATATTGACTATTGTATATGCCTGCCGTTTACTCCGGAGCTTGCCCGCTTGTCGGCCAGGGAATTCATGCAGGAAGTGCTGAAAGATCAGATTGGTGTACATACCCTTTACGTGGGGTATGATCATCGTTTCGGTCACAACCGGGAAGATGGGTTCCCGGACTATGAAAGATACGGGAAAGAGCTGGGCATGAACGTGGTTCAGGGCCAGGAATACCAGGTAGACGGTGAGAATGTCAGTTCCACAAAAATACGATCACTGCTGAAAAAGGGAGAAATCCAACAGGCGAACAGTTTGTTATCCTACAATTATACGCTATCGGGAAAGATCGTGGAAGGATACCGGGTGGGGCGAACCATTGGTTTCCCAACAGCAAATATCCGGTCATGGGAACGATATAAGGTGGTTCCTGAACTCGGTGTATACGCTGTTTTGGTACATATAAGGGATATTGTTTACGAGGGGATGCTCTATATCGGCACCCGACCCACGTTGCATGATGATCCTGAGATCAGTGTGGAGGTCAATATCTTCAACTTCAATGCCGATTTGTATAATCATTCGCTTACGGTTGAGTTCATCGATTTTATCCGGGCCGACCGGAAGTTTGATACCCTGGAGGAGCTGGTCGCACAAATTCACAAGGACAAATCATTGGTATTGGCGCGGTTAAAAAGCGAGAAATAGTTCGTTTGACCTGACAAGGTAGATCTGTACCTTGTCCATTTGCAGGATGAAACACTAAGGATTATGGGCGCGAAATATGGTAAATCGCCGGCACAGGTTGTATTGCGGTGGAATTTTAATAGATACCCCGCGCATTCAGTGCTTTTTGATACCGTGCTGCATTGCGTGCATGTTCGGCATGGGTGACAGCAAAGTTGTGCCGGCCTGAAAGGTCTTCTTTTGCACACATAAACAGGTAATCGTGCTGTTGTGGCGACAAAGTTCCATCGATGGCACGGATGGATGGTATGCGAATGGGACCCGGCGGCAGGCCGCTGTTTTTGTAGGTATTATAGGGTGATTCCACCTCCAGGTGCCTGTAGAGGATGCGGCGCAACGAAAAATCACCCACGGCGAACTTTACGGTGGGATCGGCTTCCAGACGCATTTCTTTTTTCAGCCGGTTCAGATAAAGCCCTGCCACCACCGGATATTCATCGGCATAGGTGGCCTCTTCCTCCACGATGGAAGCCAGGGTGGACACTTCCAGTGGTGTAAGCCCGATTTTCCCGGCCCTCTCTCTGCGTGCATCGCTCCAGAAAGCATCATATTCACTTTTCATCCGCTCCAACAGATTCCCGGTACCGGTATCCCAGTATACCTCATAGGTGTTGGGGATAAACATCGAGAGGAACGAAAATTTGTTAAACCCATATTTTTCGGCTATTGCAGGATCTTTGAGCGCGTGCAGCAATGTAACGCTGTCCATCATCAGCTGCTGGGAGATGCGTCCTGCCAGGTTCTCCGCAGTGCGCATGTTGTTGAAGGTGAGATCAACAGGTGTTTGATTCCCCGAACGAAGCAGACGTATCATCTCGGGCATCGTCATGCCGTCACTGATGGCATATCTGCCGGTTTTCACTTTGGCAGGGTAGTTCATTCGCTCTGCCAGCATCCGGAATATTTTTTCGGAGGGCAATACTTTATTTTCCTTTAACTGCGTAACGACATTTTCATAGTTTTTCTTCTGTTTGATATAGATGTATATCGTTTCTTTTAATGCAACGGGTCTGAAGATGACGCTGTAGGCATAAATGCCCACAGTGATGACCAGCAATAACAGAATACCTGTAATCAGAAAAAGCGGTTTTCTTTTTATGTTTGTTTTCTTTTGTTCCATTGATTGGATGTGTCCTTGTAATGATCAGTACAAAAGTAAAAAGATTCATTTGAAAATATCATGTTTTCTTTGACAAGTTGAAAACAAACTTGTATATTTGCATCCGATTTCGGCGAAAATCCTAACGGAAGTGTGGGTGAGTGGCTGAAACCAGCAGTTTGCTAAACTGCCGTACGGGTAACTGTACCACGAGTTCGAATCTCGTCGCTTCCGCGATAAAGGGTGTAAATCAGCATGATATGCGGGGTGCACCCTTTTTTTTACACCTGAAAATTGCGATTGTTTCTTCTTCTTAGTGTAGTAAAGGCTTTAAGATTCCGATTGCAATGACTGCCAGAAAAACAGTGATTAACCCCCCGTAAAGAAAAGAGTGGCCGGGAAAGGTTGTTCCCAAAAAACCGGCAAAGGGATAGGCGATAAACCACCACAAGTGGGAAAAGGCAAAATGTGAACCATACACCCTTGCCTGATCTTCTCCCGGAATTTGTTCACCAATCAAAGTCTCGGAAGGTAAGTCGGCAAGTGTCTGTCCGACGCCGGCAAGAATCCACAAGAATAATAAACCGTCGAATGATACAAAGTTGGCAAAACAGACAGCTGTGCCAATGAGTAAAGCGCCACCGGCAAGTGATATGGCTCGGGTTTTCGTCTTATCCATACTGCCGAGCAGAAAAGCGGTAATGGCTCCACCGACGCCAAATAACGCCATGATTAATCCATAATGAGAGTCGTTTTGTTGCATTGGGCCCTTTACCCATCCAACCGTATTTACCAACACCAATGCGCCTGCTATTGCTGATACAAACTCTATGCTTAAAGAAAACCGTAAAATCCGATTCCCAAAAAGTGAACGGATGCCTTTGACAACGCTCCTCCAGCTATCCCTGAAGCTTACTTTGGCAGGAACGATCCCTTTTTGCAACTCGTTGGCAGGAATCGATAACAGAATGGCAATTCCTGTCATAAGCATGAATCCACTCACCAGGAACAATTGTCTGGCTCCCAGCCACACGGCAAAGATACCGGCCAATGCGGGCCCAAATACGCTCAATAGTTGAAAGGCAGCCATAGAAAATCCGTTTGCTTCCCGATACTCATTTTTTGCCACTATCTGCGGAATAATAGCACGATAAGTAGGAGTAAAAAATGCAGCTGCCACGTTTAACAGAAATATCAGCAGATATAATTGCCATTCGGCAGTAACAAAAGGCAATACACCCAAAATAATCACCCTGATGCTCTGGCTCATCCAGAGTATGCTCTTTCTTTTGAACCGCTCTGAAACTACACCCGCGAACGGCGAAAAAATGATATATGCCGTTACACGCAATGTAAGCGCCGATGCCAATATAGCAGCAGAGTGTGCCGGATTGAGTTCATAGGCAAACAGCGCCAGTCCCAGCCATGTAAAAGCATCGCCAAAAAGGCTGGCCGTTTGGGACATGAAGAGTTTGGCAAATGTTTTGTTTTTTAATGTCCGGAAAGGATCAATAAGAATTCTCCTTAGTTTATTCACTCCTGATTTTTTAAAAATGCTGTTACAAAGATAATGCTTATAGACCGATGTATGCGGTGATAAAAAAACTAAAAACCGGTACTTTTTATTAATTATGTTTCGAAAACCCTTTGGTGTTCACCTGAAATAACAGTTTACTTCCTTCCCCTCCCATAACCTCCATCTATCCATCCATGATAAAATCTATCAAAAATATGTTGTAAAACATATTTTTTGTTGTATCTTTGTATCGATTTAAATGGCAAGCGAGTTATTTGAAATCGTTTTTAGGTTATTATTTACACACTGAAAAGGCTTCTTATAGACGGTTGCCGATAATCATAACCCATTAAAAGGAATATATTATGGATATCAAAAACCTGACAAGCAACGAAATTCTCGCACAGATAAAGTATCTGGAGCAGAATATTTCAAATGGGTCTGCCACATACCGTACCAATAGACTGAACAGACTCAGGACATTGAGAGCTGGTTTGCACCGGTTGGCAAGCTAACGGATACAACAGGACTCATTTCTTAAGCTGAGTGATCTAAATGGGATCACGGAAGCTTTTACTTTTAAATAGTTTTGAAAATTAAATATAGGATGAAAGCTGCCCTTCCGGCAGCTTTTTTTTGCGGTTTTCAGGTTGAAAAATTTGACCAAATTTCAACTGATTGTGCTTTAAAATGTGATTTTTATCTATCTTTGTGTAGTTATCTAACAAAAAGAACTTTTTAAATATGGATTTATTATCTTCCAGGTTGACTGCCTTATCGCCATCAGAAACGTTCGCGATGGCTCAGAAGAGTAACGAGCTCAAAGCTCAGGGATTTGATGTAATTAACATGAGTGTGGGTGAGCCCGATTTCACCACTCCTGAACACATAAAGCAGGCGGCAAAGAAAGCGATTGACGATAATTTTTCATTCTATTCTCCAGTGGCGGGATTTCCCGATTTGAAGAAAGCGGTGTGTGAGAAGCTGAAAAACGAAAACGGGCTGGAATATACCCCTGCACAAATCGTTGTTTCCGGAGGTGCGAAGCAGTCGCTTTGCAACGTGATTCTCTCGATCATCGATAAAGAGGAAGAAGTCATTATCCCCGCTCCCTACTGGGTGAGTTATCCGGAAATGGTGAAGCTGGCGGAAGGTAAATCGGTATTCGTCTATGCGGGCATAGACCAGGATTTCAAAATTAAGCCGCAGCAATTGGAGGATGCCATTACCCCCCAAACCAAAGCCCTCATCCTTTGTTCCCCGTCGAATCCGACGGGTAGTGTTTACACCAGGGAGGAGCTGCAAGCGTTGGCTCTCGTCCTGGGAAAACATAAACAGGTCTATGTGATCGCTGATGAGATCTACGAACATATCAACTATATCGGTCATCATGAGTCGATAGCGCAATTCGACAACATCCGTGACCGTGTGATCGTTGTTAACGGCGTTTCAAAAGGATACGCCATGACCGGATGGCGCATTGGCTGGATCGCTGCTCCGCAGTGGATCGCCTCAGCCTGCAGCATGTTGCAGGGACAGTATACGTCGGGCCCGTCATCCATATCACAGAAAGCTGCTGTAGCAGCGTATACCGGCGATCAGGCCTGTGTAGGTGAGATGAGATCAGCATTTGAGAGAAGAAAGAACCTGATTGTGGAGTTGCTGAGCCAGATATCCGGATTAAATGTGAACACTCCTACGGGCGCGTTTTATATCTTCCCCGAGTGCAAAAGCTATCTGGGGAAATCGTACAACGGCAAGCAGATAGAAACGGCTACCGACCTGGCGATGTACCTCCTGAGTGAAGCCCATGTGGCTTGCGTCGGGGGGGATGCTTTCGGTGCGCCCGGATGTATCCGGTTATCATATGCCACCTCCGATGAGAACATCACGAAAGCTGTCTCGCGCATCAAAGTAGCACTGGAGAAGCTCGCTTAAACGATCCACAACGGATGAAACACATAACCCGGTTCACTTGTCGAACCGGGTTATCTGTTTGGTGCAGGATGATTGTATCGAATCGGTCAACCCATTATAACTGAAAAAGCAGTGTTTATAGTTTCGCCTTTATCGCTACCGGAAAATGATCCGACGGGAATCGACCGTCATGCATGTCGTTAATCACGCCGTATTTCTTCACCGTTACATCCGGTGTAACCCAGATATAATCGATCCGGTCTTTCATCGGGGCATCCGGTTTAAACGAGTTAAATGTGCCGGTAGTGCCGTAGGGAGGCCGTTTTGTAATCAGATAAGAGTCTTTTAGCAAACCTGAATGGTAGATGGTCTGGATAGGTTCTGAGTCGGGTGCGGCATTGAAGTCACCCGTGACGAACACCGTCCTTTTTCCCGCAATGCTATCGATCTTCGCGAGAAGTAACAGGGATGAGTTTTTACGGGCTATCTTACCCTGGTGGTCGTAGTGAGCGTTGAAGACGAAGAACACTTTCCCCGAATGACGATCCCTGAACTTAGCCCATGAACAGATGCGGTTGCAGCAGGTGGCATCCCATCCCTTGCCCGGTACATCGGGTGTCTCGGAAAACCAGAAATCACCCTTGTCAACAACCTTCAGTCGCTTTTTGTTGTAGAGGATGGCCGAATGTTCACCGGCAAACCTGCCGTCATCCCTGCCTCCGCCCACATAGGCGTAATCACCCACTGCCAGTATATCGTCGAGTTGATGTTTAAAGCCTTCCTGCGTGCCGATGATATCCAGTTCATAAAAACGGATCAGGCTGTTCACCATATCTTTTCTGTTGGGCCAGGCATTTTCGCCGTCGCTTTGGGTGTCCATCCTCAAGTTGAAGGTGGCTACGTTGAGAGTTGTCGCTTTTTTGTCTTGTGCCATGAGGGAAGTGACAGAGAGTAACACAAGGCATATCCAGGTAATTGTTTTTTTCATATTGTTTTTCGTTATCATTGATTATTTTTCTGGTTTTGTATTAAAACAGTCACCCATACGGGAAGGTGGTCAGAAGCCACAGGTTCATTTTCCACTTTTGTATCAATCGTTTTCACTGAAAAGAGAGGATTGTTCCTCATCAGCACATAATCGATGCAACGGGTGGGATTCGTCACCGGAATGGTTGGCAGTGTGGTGTCATTCAGAATGGTCCATTCTTTCGACAGTCTTCCTATTTCTTCCGATGCAGGCACTGCATTCAGGTCACCTGCCAGAAAGACGGGTTTGGCGGTGAAGCCATGAAGCCGGTTGTTGATTATCTCGGCCGATGCAAGCCGGTCGGGTTGTCTTAACGACCAGTGCGTACTGCCTATCACATACTCCGGTAACTCCACCATCAGCAGACTTCGTTTTTCTTCACTGCCGGGGAGGGACACGGTTTCTTTCCTTATGGGCTTTTCCTTTGTCAGAACGCCCACGCCATAACCCCCTCCCTGATAATTGATGGATTTGCTGTAGGAGGCATACATTCCTGTGCGCCTGGCCAGTTCTTCCAGCACGACGGCACCGTTGCTTCGCACCGTGGCGCTGTCCAGTTCCTGGATGGCAACACAATCGGCATTGATGCGTTTGATCACCTGGGCTACCCGGTCGTAGTCGGTCATCTCGTCCATACCCCGTGCATTCCGTACGTTGTAGGATAGTATCTTAATCCCGCGGCTGTCAGGCTTGTTTACCCTGTTTCCGGAAGCTTTACAGCCCGGCAATCCCCATGAAAAGAGAGCGATAAGTAAATATAACAGTACAGACTTGTTTCTCATATACCCGATTGTTGATGGATGGCAGATCAAAAATAGCGTATTTCCTCCAGACAGGCAAATGAGCCTGTTGAAAAGAGGGTTACTTTTTTGTTTCGGGTATCCACTGATCTCTAAATGGCTTTTTTTTCAATTGCCATTTCTCAATTTATTACTACCTTTGCATCTTAATTTTCGTATGGTATAAATTCACTGATAATGAGTAAAAAATTTCCGGAATACAATCAGTTGAATCTCTCAGAAGTAAACAAGCAGATGTTGAAAGAGTGGGATGAAAAGGAAGTATTCAAGAAAAGTCTGGAAACACGGAAGGGGCATCCCCAGTTTGTGTTCTATGAAGGGCCACCCTCTGCCAACGGGATGCCGGGTATTCATCATGTGATTGCACGATCCATCAAAGATATCTTCTGTCGTTACAAGACCATGAAAGGTTTTCTGGTCAACCGGAAAGCAGGTTGGGATACCCACGGTCTGCCCGTTGAACTGGGTGTGGAGAAGTCACTGGGGATTACCAAGGAAGATATCGGCAAGAAGATATCGGTAGAGGAGTACAATGCAGCGTGCCGTACCGAAGTGATGAAATATACCAAAGAGTGGGAAGAACTCACCCGGAAAATGGGTTACTGGGTTGATATGAGTGAACCCTATATCACCTATGATAACCGTTATATCGAAACCCTCTGGTACTTGCTCAAAGAGTTGTACAAGAATGGCTATCTCTACAAGGGATATACCATACAACCTTACTCTCCGGCAGCCGGTACGGGATTGAGCACGCATGAGCTCAACCAGCCCGGGTGCTATCGCGATGTAAAGGATACCACCTGCACGGCACAGTTTCTGATAAGGGATCCCCAGCCGGAGTGGAAGGAGTTTGGAGAACCCTTCTTCCTTGCCTGGACAACCACCCCCTGGACGTTACCATCGAATGTGTTGCTGGCCGTGGGAAAAAATATCGAATATGTAGCGGTACAGACTTTCAATCAATATACCGGCCTGCCGATGACGGCTGTGCTCGCCAGAAATCTGGTGAACCTCTATTTCCCGGCAAAAAACGAATCATTGTCGTTTGATGACTATAAACCGGGTGACAAGAACATACCCTTCCGTGTGATCGGAAAAGTGTGGAAAGGCTCCGAACTGGCCGGAACAGGTTATGAACAACTGATACCCTGGGTAAAAGTGGCGGATAATGCCTTTAAGGTGGTTACCGGTGATTTTGTCACTACCGAAGACGGGACGGGTATTGTCCATATAGCACCCACGTTTGGTGCAGACGATGCGAAAGTGGGGAAGGAGAACGATGTGCCGGGTCTGACCCTGACCGACAGAGAGGGTAATCTGCGTCCGATGGTGGACTTAACCGGTAAATTTTTCCGGCTGGAAGAGCTTGACCCCGTGTTTGTGGAAAACAATATGAATGCAGCATTGTATGCTGAATTTGCAGGCAGATATGTGAAGAATGCCTATGATGATTCTCTCACGGAAGACGATGCAACACTTGATGTTGACTTGTCGGTGATGCTGAAACAGCAAAACCGGGCTTTCCGCATAGAAAAACAAGTACACAACTATCCGCATTGCTGGCGTACCGATAAACCGGTTCTGTACTATCCGCTGGATAGCTGGTTCATCCGCTCCACAGCGTGTCGTGATACAATGATTGAACTCAACAACAGTATTAACTGGAAACCTCAGTCTACCGGAACAGGCCGTTTCGGAAAGTGGCTGGAGAACCTGCAGGACTGGAACCTGAGCCGCAGCCGCTACTGGGGCACACCGCTGCCTATATGGCGCACGGAAGACGGAAAAGAAGAGAAA
Source organism: uncultured Proteiniphilum sp. (assembly GCA_927407015.1). Taxonomy (GTDB): domain Bacteria; phylum Bacteroidota; class Bacteroidia; order Bacteroidales; family Dysgonomonadaceae; genus Proteiniphilum. Next base: position 40,234 of record CAKMJT010000003.1, read on the forward strand.
TGTATCGGTTCCGTAAAGGAACTGTACGATGAGATGCAGAAAGCCCTGGATGCCGGTATGATGATGGAGCTTCCGTGGAAGGGACTTGATTTGGATGAATACAAGGAACTGGATTACGGGCAGATTGATTTACACCGCCCTTATGTGGACAACATAGTGCTCGTTTCCGACAGTGGTAAGCCGATGAAACGGGAACTCGATCTGATTGATGTCTGGTTCGACAGCGGGGCGATGCCTTTTGCACAGGTTTTTTATCCCCATATTTCTGAAGAGGAGTTCCAGAAAGTGTACCCGGCCGATTTCATCGCAGAGGGAGTGGATCAGACACGCGGATGGTTCTACACCCTGCATGCCATTTCCTCGATGGTGAAAGGTAGCGTGGCATTCAAAAATGTCGTTTCCAACGGGTTGGTACTCGATAAGAACGGCAACAAGATGTCCAAACGGTTAGGAAATGCTGTGGATCCCTTCGAGACAATCGAAAAACACGGCTCCGATCCGTTGCGCTGGTACATGATCACCAATGCATCGCCGTGGGACAACCTCAAATTCGATATGGAAGGGGTGGAAGAGGCCCGTCGCAAGTTCTTCGGGACACTCTACAACACCTATTCCTTCTTTGTCCTGTATGCCAACGTGGACGATTTCCGTGACCAGTATCCGCAGATTGCCGTAGAGAAACGGCCTGAGATAGACCGCTGGATCATTTCGCTGCTGAACTCGCTGGTGGAAGAGGTAGATCAGGGTTACAATGCTTACGAGCCCACTAAAGCCGGACGCGCTATTGCCGATTTTGTGAACGACAATCTCAGCAACTGGTACGTGCGCCTGAATCGTAAACGTTTCTGGGGAGGGACCATGACCGACGACAAACTATCGGCCTACCAGACACTCTATCAGTGTCTGGTGACAGTCGCAAAACTGATGGCGCCCATAGCCCCGTTTTATGCCGACCGGTTGTACCTCGATTTAACTTCCGTCACCGGAAGTGAGCACTTTGCGTCGGTTCATCTGGCTGATTTCCCGTTACCGACCGAAGCACTCATCGACAAAACCCTCGAAGAACAAATGTTTCTGGCACAATCCGCATCGTCCATCGTGCTGGCGCTGCGCAGAAAGGTAAACATCAAAGTACGTCAGCCGCTTTCCAGGATGATGATCCCGGTAGTGGATGAGGAACAAAAGAAGAATATCCAGGCTGTTGAGTCGCTCATCCTCACTGAAGTGAACGTGAAGGAGCTTAAATTTGTGGATTCGGCCAATGAAATGCTGGTAAAGCGGGTGAAGCCCGATTTTAAAAAGCTGGGCCCCCGTTATGGGAAGATCATGAAGCAGCTTGCGCTCCGTATCCAGGAAATGCAGAAGAATGAAATCAATGAGCTGGAGAGCATGGGATCAGTCAGCATGGTCGTCGACGGATTAACAGCGGTGATTACGCTGGATGATGTAGAGATCATCTCTGAGGATATTCCCGGCTGGCTGGTTGCCAATGAAGGCCGTTTGACGGTGGCACTCGATATCACGCTTACCGGTGAGCTGCAGAAAGAAGGTATCGCCCGTGAGCTGGTGAACAGGATCCAGAATCTGCGCAAGGCGAAGGATTTTGATATTACTGACCGCATCATCATCAGGCTTTCTTCACATCCTCTTTTTGATGAGGCTGTGAACGACTATGCCGGCTACATTAAAAATCAGGTTCTTGCCGATGAGTTAACCATTGAGGACAATTTGTTTGCCGATGAGATTGAAATTGACGATCAGCTGTTGACGATCAGCATAGATAAAAAACAGTTGAGAATTATTTGATTTATATGTATCTTTGGACAGGAATTAATCAGTGAACAATATAAAACTCCGGTTGTTGTAAATAGACTCTGATGCCAATAAGAGACACAGCCATAAATGTTATTTATTATGAGCGAAAAGACGAGATATTCAGATGAGGAATTGGAAGAGTTCCGTGCAATTATTAACGAGAAATTACAGGTAGCCCGACAGGAGTACGAGAATTATCGGGCTGCAGTGACCAATACCGATGGTAATGACACGGTAGATACATCTCCCACCTATAAAGTGCTGGAAGAGGGCGCATCAACGCTCTCCAAAGAGGAAGCCGGAAGATTGGCGCAACGACAGATGAAATTTATTCAGAATTTGCAGGCAGCGTTGATACGCATCGAGAACGGAACCTATGGCATCTGCCGCGAAACAGGCAAGCTGATTCCGAAAGAGCGTCTGCGTGCTGTGCCCCATGCCACGTTGAGCATAGAGGCGAAATCTGCAAAGAAGAAATAACACCCGTCGAATGAAAATTACTGTGGTACCTGCAGATCTGAAGGTGAGGAGTAATGCTTCTTACACAGGAACCATGCCCCTAAACGTTATGTATGAAAAATAGCACACAGAAAGGGTGGGTTGCCGTAACAGTCGTTTTTCTGGTTCTGCTCGCCGATCAGGTTTCCAAGATATGGATCAAAACGCATATGGAGTTGTTCGACACCATTGATATTGCAAAATGGTTCCAGATTTATTTTGTGGAAAATAACGGCATGGCCTTCGGCATTGAAGCCGGGGGAAAACTCTTTCTTTCTCTCTTCCGCCTCGTAGCAGTGATCTTTATCATCGTGTATATCCTGAGGCTGGTGAGGGAGAACTACAAAACCGGTTTTATTGTTTGTGTGACACTGGTGCTTGCGGGTGCTTCGGGAAATATTATTGACAGTATCTTCTATGGTGTTGTTTTTGAGGCCAGTTATCCCGGGCATGTGGCCTCCTTTGTCCCTTGGGGTGAAGGATATTCGTCATTGCTCCATGGTAAAGTGGTTGATATGCTCTATTTCCCTTTCCTGAGCGGCACCTACCCTGACTGGGTGCCAGTGGTGGGAGGGCAGGAATTTCTCTTCTTTCGGTTTATCTTTAACATTGCCGATTCAGCGATCACGGTGGGGGTTTTCCTGATATTGCTTTTTTACAGGAAAACATTATCTCACTCCCTGCTCTCCAAAACAGAGCGTGAGAAATTTGAAAAAGAAGAACAAGCAAAGAGAATTACAGGTGAAATATAAAATTGTTTCATATCTGTTTTTTTTCATCGCAATGGTTGTCTCAATCTCTTCCTGTCAGAACCGTCCGAAGGAAGTTTTGAACAGAAAGAATATGGAACGGCTGCTGTATGATGTGTATGTCGCTGAGGCGACCATGGAGAACGATTACCAGCATTTTGACACCCCTGAGAAAAAAGAAGCCTATATCAGCGAAGTATTCAGGATGCATAAAGTTACACAGGCACAATGGGATACGTCGTTGTCGTGGTATTCAGACCGGATTGATCTGTACCTGAAGATAAACGATTCCGTGAAGGCACGGCTGGAACGTGCCCGCAAAGAAATTGATCTGAAAGTTGCTCAACAAAATAAAGAAAGACAGATAGATCCGGCTTTCTATTCGGCTTCCTATATTCCGATGTTATATATGTTTTCAGATCCTGACACTAAAAATGGATTTAGCTTTTTGCTGGATTCAGCAGAAATCTCCGCCAAAATCACCGAAGAACAGTTCACCTTCCGGTTCAGTGTGATAGGTATTCCACCGGAGTTCAACGCCTCTTTATCATCAGTGCTCATGCTGGTGTATGCTGATACCACCCTTTTTCAATCTCAACAAATCAGGGAAAACGGCTCCTACAAACTTATTGCATCGAAGTTTACAGCGGATGACACGCTTTCGCAAGTAAACGGATTTGTCCACTTGGAGGATCCCCTGGGTGTTGGATCCAATATCTGTTTGTACAATATTTCACTTGGAAATGACTCCTCAGCGACGGTTGAAACGAATTTACCGCATGAGACTCCCGTTCGCAGGAACAGAGATCTGTTAACGACCGATTCTGTGCAGTTGATGCACTAAAAATACCGGTAGAAAAAAGCTATTTGTCATTGTGATACCTCCTCAGATAAATTACTATATTTGCAGGAGAAAGCCAGTATCAGACAATAAATATTTAACATTTAACGATCAATACATTATATCAAATGGAAAAAAAGAGAGTTTACACTTTTGGAAACGGCGCAGCCGAAGGGCGGGCAGATATGAAAAACCTGCTTGGAGGTAAAGGAGCGAACCTTGCCGAAATGAACTTAATCGGTGTTCCCGTTCCTCCGGGATTTACCATCACCACGGAGGTTTGTACTGAATACAATGAATTAGGCAAAGAATATGTGATCAGCGTCTTGAAAGAAGAGGTTGAAGAGGCTGTTGCCCATATTGAAGAGCTGACAGGGACCAGGTTTGGGGATAAGGATAATCCCTGTCTGGTGTCGGTACGTTCCGGAGCCCGTGTTTCCATGCCGGGAATGATGGACACCGTGTTAAACCTTGGGTTGAACGATGATGCCGTGGCAGGAATTGCCAGGAAATCGGGCAACGAACGTTTTGCGTGGGATTCCTACCGCCGTTTTGTACAGATGTACGGGGACGTGGTATTGGGATTGAAACCGCAAAGCAAGGAAGATATAGATCCTTTTGAGGAGATCATGGACGAAATGAAGACCGTAAAAGGAATAGAGCTGGATACAGACTTTACCACGGATGATCTGAAAGAGCTGGTGAGGAGATTCAAGGATGCGGTGAAGAAAAATACCGGCAACGATTTCCCCGTTAATCCGTGGGATCAGCTCTGGGGCGCTGTCTGTGCCGTTTTCGACAGCTGGATGAACGAACGTGCCATCCTGTATCGTAAAATGAATAACTTCCCCGAAGAATGGGGTACTGCAGTCAACGTGCAGGCAATGGTATACGGCAACATGGGCAAGACCTCCGGTACCGGTGTCGCTTTTACCCGTGATGCTGCTACCGGAGAGAATATCTTTAACGGAGAGTACCTGATTGATGCGCAGGGAGAAGATGTGGTTGCCGGTGTGCGTACACCACAACAGATCACCATAGAGGGTTCCCGCCGTTGGGCAAAATTGCAAGGTATCTCGGAAGAGGATCGGACTGCAAAATATCCTTCACTGGAAGAAGTTCTTCCGGTCTGCGCAAAGGAGCTCATCGAAGTACAACAGAAGCTGGAAGATTATTTTAAGGATATGCAGGATCTGGAGTTCACTATTCAGGATGGAAAGTTATGGCTGCTGCAGACCCGTAACGGAAAGCGTACCGGTGCTGCCATGGTGAAAATAGCCATTGATATGCTGCACCAGGGATATATCGATGAGAAGACTGCCTTGAAAAGGTGCGATCCCGAGAAACTGGATGAATTACTGCACCCTGTATTTGATAAAAAAGTGCTGGAGAAGGCAAAACCGCTGACCCACGGGCTGCCGGCCTCTCCCGGAGCTGCAGCCGGACAGGTTGTGTTTCATGCCGATGAAGCCGAAGAATGGTTCAAAGAGGGGAAGAAAGTGATCCTCTGTCGTATAGAGACATCACCGGAAGATTTGCGTGGTATGGCATCGTCACAGGGTATCCTTACTGCCCGCGGAGGGATGACCTCGCATGCAGCTGTCGTTGCCCGTGGTATGGGTAAGTGTTGCGTGTCGGCAGCCAACAACCTGGTGATTGATTATAAAGCACGTACAATGACTGTCAATGGCAAGGAGTTGAAAGAGGGAGACTGGATCTCGCTCGATGGTTCCACCGGATATGTGTACGAGGGAAAAATCACGACGCAGGATGCAGAGATCGACGCTGATTTCAGTGAATTGATGACGCTGGCCGAAAAATATGCACGGATGGATGTGAGGACCAACGCCGATACGCCGCACGATGCGCTGGTGGCCCGCAACTTTGGTGCGAAAGGAATAGGTTTGTGCCGTACCGAGCATATGTTCTTCGAAGAAGATAAGATTGTCCCCATGCGGGAGATGATTCTCGCCAAAGATGAGGAAGGACGCCGCAAGGCATTGGAAAAACTGCTTCCGCTACAGAAAAAGGATTTCATCGGTATTTTCAGGGCAATGGACGGCTTTGCCGTCACCATTCGTCTGCTCGACCCGCCATTGCACGAGTTTGTGCCTCACGATGAAAAAGGGCAGATGGAGATGGCCAGAGTGATGGGCATCTCCTACAAAGATATCCACGAACGCGTTGAAGGACTCATGGAGTCCAACCCGATGCTCGGATTGCGTGGCTGCCGCCTCGGCAATCTCTATCCCGAGATTACGGAGATGCAAACACGCGCCATCATGGAGGCTGCCATCGAACTGGAAGAAGAGGGACTCAAAGTCATCCCGGAAATCATGGTTCCCCTCACCGGTATCGTCTATGAGTTCATGGCGCAGAAAGAGATCATTGAGCATACGATTCAGCAGGTATTTGCTGAAAAGAGTGATTCTGTGGAATACAAGATCGGGACGATGATTGAAATCCCGCGTGCCGCACTTACGGCGCACAAGATTGCCAAAGAAGCCGATTTCTTTTCTTTCGGCACCAATGACCTGACACAGATGACCTTCGGCTACAGCCGCGACGATGTGGCCAAGTTCCTGCCGATGTACCTCGATAAGGGAATCCTGAAACAGGATCCTTTTGCTGTACTCGACCAGAACGGAGTGGGACAGCTCGTACGCATGGCCGTGCAAAAAGGGCGCGAAGTGAAGCCCACGCTGAAATGTGGCATTTGCGGTGAACACGGCGGAGAGCCTTCATCGGTGAAGTTCTGCCATACCGTGGGGTTGAATTACGTTTCCTGTTCTCCTTTCCGCGTGCCTATCGCCCGTTTGGCTGCAGCACAGGCTGCGATAGAAGGGTAAAGGGGAAAATGGAATAGTATCTGCAGGGATATCATACGTGGTATCCCTGCATTTTTTTTGACCATCAGTCCTGCAAAATTTTCCCTACCTTTGTGTTTTCTATCAAACGCAGGAAATGAAACATCGTCGTTACTTCAGGTTAGAGAGGAATATTTTTTTCACGGGACTTACCAGCTTTTTCCATGATGTTCAACATGGTTTCGGTTATACTGGCTATCCTGATTGGGAAACTGTCCGACCGTATGGGAAGAGGAAAGCTTATCACGCTGGGCTTTTTGATGTATTCGCTCGTTTATTTTCTGTTCGGGTCGTTGAATGATATCCACATCTACGTGGGTTTGTTTATACTGTACGGAGTCTACAGCGCGCTTACCGATACCTGCCAGAAGTCGCTCGTGTCTGATTTAATAACCAAAGAGATGAAAGGTACCGGCTTTGGGCTCTATCATGCCGTGATTGGCATCATGCTGCTGCCGGTCGGTATTATTGCCGGATATCTCTATGATCATGTGAGTGCCGGATCGCCTCTCTACTTCGGAAGCGTGATGTCTTTCATCGCTGCGGTGTTGATGGCAATATTTCTGTTCGTCAACAAGAAAAAGAAGCATGATCCGGCGACTCAACCTCAAATGCAGGTTTATCGTCCTTTATAACTACTTTTAACCATCAAACCATTTGGCTGCTAAGTGGATTATCATTACTTTTACATCTATTATTCACCACGGATTAACCCGTACAAACGAACATTGACGTTAATCCGTTCATGTGATAGATTCGGAGATGGAATGATTTAATCTACAAATCGTTAAATCAGTAATTCAATTAATATGAAGTATTCCTTGAAGATAGTATTCTTTTTGATTTTCTTGTCTGCTGCACATTTTCTTGTGGCACAAAATAATGTAATCGACGAGATTGTGTGGGTCGTGGGTGACGAAGCTATCCTGAAATCGGAAGTGGAAGAATACCGTAAGGAGATCCTGATGCAAAACCAGCGCCTGGAGGGTGATCCCTATTGTTTCATCCCTGAACAGCTGGCTGTCAGAAAACTTTTTCTCGATCAGTCCAAACTGGATAGTATCGAAGTGCAGGAAGCGAATGTAAACCGTGAACTGGAATATATGGTGAATGAATATATTGCTTCAAGTGGTTCTGTGGAGAAACTACAGGAGTATTTCGGGAAAGGTGTCGCCGCTATCCGGGAAGATCTGCGTGAACAGATACGTGAGCAACAGCTTATACAGGGAGTACAGCAGAAGCATTTCGGAAATATTCAATTAACACCTTCGGAGATCAGGAAGTATTACAATAGCCTGCCTCAGGATAGTCTGCCCTTCATTCCCACCACGCTGGAAGTGCAGATCATCACTGTCGAACCAAAAATACCACTGGAAGAGATTGACAAGGTGAAGGCCCGTCTGCGGGAGTATACCGATCAGGTGAACAGCGGAGAAAGAGAATTTTCCACCCTGGCACTGTTGCACTCCGAGGACCCCTCCGCCCTGAAAGGGGGTGAACTGGGTTTTATGAACCGATCGGGGTTTGTACCTGAGTTTGCCAATGTAGCCTTTTCCCTGAGTGATCCCAAGAAAGTATCCAACGTGGTAGAATCTGAATATGGGTATCATATCATCCAGCTGATTGAGCGCAGGGGTGATATGGGTAATTTTCGTCATATCCTTCTGAAACCCAAAGTGCCACAAGTGTCACTCGATACGGCACTGGTGCGGCTGGACTCCATTCGCAGCGGGATCATGAATAAAAAAATCACCTTTGACGAGGCCGCCACGTTTCTTTCGGCTGATAAGGATACGAGAAACAACAAAGGGATTATGGTGAATAAAGTGCCCAGAAGCACCAATGCGGGAACACCCCGGTTCGCGCTGAATGAGCTGAATCAGGATATCGCAAAGAAAGCCGGAGACATGAAGGTGGGAGAAATCTCGGAGCCTTTTATTCTGCTCAATGATAAAGGCAGGCAGGTGGCAGCCATCATTCGGATAACAAACCGAAACGAAGGACACAAGGCAAATATCAACAACGACTATCAAATCATCAAGCAGATGGCGGAGAATGCCAAGCAGCAAAGAATGGTTGATGACTGGCTCCAGGAGAAAATCGGAAAAACCTACGTTCGCATAGATCCCGACTGGCAGGGATGCGAATATAAATACAAAGGCTGGCAGAAGTAATCGCCTTCTCTTCGAACAATGGAAAAAGAGCGTTCGTACATTCTACAGGAAAGCATACTTCTATTGAGTGTGCTTTTTGTCATCATGGCGTCGGCTAAAGCGCAACAGCCCCCTCCGGGGAATATTTCCGCGACTACTGATGCACAAATCATCGAACTCAGACAAGCGGATTTATGGAGCAAGAGGGCCGGGTTCGAGGCGGAAATACTGACCGGCAACGTCACTTTCTTTCATCAGGGTGCGTTGATGTATTGCGACAGCGCCTATATGTATCAGAAAACCAATACTTTTGAAGCTTTCAGTAATGTGCGGATGGAGCAGGGAGATACAATCTTCGTGTATGGCGATTATTTGCATTACGACGGTAACACACGACTGGCAAGGCTGCGCAATAACATCCGGATGGAGGACAGGACAGCCACTCTTTTTACCGACAGTCTTGATTTCGATCGTGCCGCGAATCTTGGTTACTATTTTGAAGGAGGTATGCTCGTGGACGATGAGAACGAGCTGACATCTTTCTGGGGGCAATATGATCCGGAATCCAAAGAGGCTCTCTTCAGCGATAGTGTGAAGCTGGTCAACGAGGATTATACCATCTTTGCCGATACCCTGAAATACAATACGGAATCGAAATATGCCGATATCCTGGGACCATCCCGCATCGTTTCGGATAGCGGTTATGTGAATACCAGCAAGGGATGGTACAATACGGTCACGGAAGATTCCCGTCTCTTTGACCGTTCCGAGGTTTACAGCATTGATGGCACGAAGGTACTGACCGGAGACACCATTCTCTATAATCGTCTTTCGGGAGAGGGAGAGGTGTTTGGCAATATGTACCTTGAAGACATGAAGAAGAAAACCATTCTCCAGGGAAACTATGGTTTTTATAATGAAAAAACAGAGTATGGGTTTGCTACCGATTCCGCTTTTGCCATCGACTATTCCCAGCAGGAAAGTCTTTTCGTGCATGGTGATACACTGGAAATGGAAACCGATTCGGTGTATCGTGATATCAAAGCATATCATGAAGTACGTTTCTATCGTTCCGACCTTCAGGGAGTGTGTGATTCCATGCACTATTCTTCACGCGACTCCATGGTCTATATGATCGGGGAACCGGTCATATGGAACGAGAACAACCAGATATTGGGCAACCAGATAGATATTTACCTGAACGATTCCACCATTGAAAAGGCTATCATCAAAGATTACGCACTGGCTGTACAGGACCGGGGGAAGGATCAACAATACAATCAGTTGAGCGGAAGGGATATGACCGCCTTCTTCCGGCAGGGTGATTTGTACCACGTGCTGGTGGAAGGCAACGCAGAATCATTGTATTATCTTGTGGAAGAAGACAGTACAATAATTGGACTGAATAAAACAGAGAGTGCTTATCTCTCTATGGATATCGAGAATGAACAGATCAAAAAACTGAAGTTATGGTCGTCGACGACGGCGGTAACGACACCTTTACCGCAACTGAAGCCCGAAGATTCCAGAATGAAGGGATTTGTATGGCTTGATTACCTGCGGCCCACAGGGCCCAATGATATCTTCCGCAGCAATGAGCGGCGCAGTTCGGATGCTACTGAACCCCGCCAGCGGCGTTTTGAGAGAGAAAACATCACACTGTGACCCTGTCGCCGTGTCTGTTTTATCCGGATTCATTCTGTATGTAACACGTAAACACTAATTCACTTATGGGCACTTTCTTTTTCTATGGCAACAGAAAGCCGCGTAAATTTAATTACACGTCAATCCTTTATGATCCTGAGGAGGAAGCACGTAAGGAGAGACTGCAAAAACGTATCCAGGAGATCAAAAAAGAGATGGGAGTTCTCCCGGAAGAAAATATAGTTGAAAGGAAGGAATTCAAAACTGAGTTCATCTCCCAAACCCACCATTTAAAGAAACGGAAAGCGAGGGAAGCCACGGGACAGGGCACTTTTTTCGCCAACAACGGATTACTGATCATTATTGTAATTATTCTTTTCGCCATTTTCTTTTTCTGGCTCTTACGCTAGAAATCAGCCATTCAGTTTATGCCAGACATCATACATCTTCTTCCCGATTCCATAGCGAACCAGATAGCTGCCGGCGAGGTGATTCAACGCCCCGCCTCGGTGGTGAAAGAGCTGGTGGAAAATGCGATTGATGCGGGTGCCACCCATATCAGGATAGGTATTAAAGATGCGGGACGTACGCTCATTCAGGTGATCGATGACGGGAAGGGGATGTCGGCCACAGACTTGCGGATGGCGTTTGAGCGTCATGCCACATCAAAGATAAAGAGTGCCGACGACCTGTTTGCCCTCACCACAATGGGGTTCCGGGGAGAGGCACTTCCTTCCATAGCGGCTATTTCCCATGTGGAAGTAAAGAGTAGAAGAGCAGAAGATGAGCTGGGTTCATCGATACATATCTCCGGGTCGAAGCTGGAAAAACAGGAGATGGTGTCCTGCGCCACCGGAACCACGATCTCTGTGAAAAATATCTTCTACAATGTGCCGGCGCGCAGAAAATTTATGAAATCCAACGAAACGGAACGACGGAATATTTTTTCGGAAATAGAACGCATTGTCCTGGTGAATCCCGTCATCGAATTCGCACTCTCAGAGAATGATATGGAGACACTTCATCTGCCCGCGACAGGATTGAGACAGCGTATTGTGCAACTGGAAGGGAAAAGCGTCAATCAACAACTGATCGAAATTGAGGAGGAGACCACGCTTGGTAAGATTCACGGATTTGTCACCCGGCCGGAATTTGCCAGAAAGGGGAGAGCAAGTCAGTTTTTCTTCGTGAACAACCGGTTTATCCGTCATCCCTATTTTCACAGGGCAGTGATGGCTGCTTTTGAACCATTGATCGCTGCAAATGAGAAACCGGGCTATTATATCTATTTCCAGGTTGACCCGGAAACACTGGATGTGAATATTCATCCCACGAAGACAGAGGTGAAATTTGAAAATGAACAGGCCCTCTGGCAAATTCTGATGGTCACGGTAAAGGAATCACTGGGAAAATTCAATGCTATGCCCAGCATCGATTTCGACAGGGCTGATGCGCCGGAGATACCCATTTTTGATCCATTGCGGAGTACACCGATGCCCCATGTAAATGTAGATCCCGGCTACAACCCATTTCATAATCCGAACAATGGCACACATCAGCCGTCAGCACCCTCATTTGAATGGGAACAGCTTTATCACGGGTTTGAAAACGAGAAGAAGCTGACTATCGGTGTGGAAGGTGACGCTGCCGCCACTCTTTTCAAGCCTGGCGGAACAGATCAAAATATGCCTGAGACGGAACTCTTTCCCGAACACTATCAGTACAAGCAAAAATATATACTTACTTCGGTGAAATCCGGACTGATGATCATCGATCAACACCGGGCACATGTACGGATCCTTTTTGACAAATATCTGGAACAGATTCAGCACAAGAAAGGTGTATCGCAACGGGTATTGTTTCCGGAAGTACTGGAGTTATCGGCAGCGGAAGCGGCTGCCCTGCCGTCATTCACGGACGATCTGGAGGCAGTGGGCTTCGAACTGAGCAACCTGGGCAACCACTGTTATGCTATCCAGGGTGTCCCTGCGGAGATAGAAAATGCCGTCCCGTCGCTGCTCATTCGCACCATGATTGGTAAAAACATGGAAACGGGGGGTGATGTAAAGTCATCCATACAGGAATCCATCGCCCTTACATTGGCTTCGTTGACGGCCATTCCTTATGGACGGACGCTCACATCGGAAGAAATGTTGCTGATTGTAAGTCAGCTGTTCGCTTCCAGGACGCCCTCCTATACCCCCGATGGACAGACGGTTGTAGCCCTGATGTCCGATGAGGAGATAGAAAAAAAGATACGTTGAAATCAAAATAATCTTTAAACAAAGACACGATGAATTATGCTTATTGCGGAACCAGCGGCCTACAATTACCTCAATTATCACTGGGGTTGTGGCACAACTTTGGGTTTGCCGATGATGATGAGACGGCTCGGGAGATGATTATTCACGCTTTCGAACATGGAGTGACACACTTTGATCTGGCAAACAATTACGGACCCCCTCCCGGATCAGCAGAATCGAATTTCGGGAAGATACTGAAAGAAAATCTCGCATCTCATCGCGATGAGATGATTGTTTCATCCAAGGCCGGTCATTTGATGTGGGACGGACCTTATGGCGACGGCTCATCGAGGAAATATCTCATGGCAAGCATCAATCAGAGCCTGAAACGTACCGGACTGGAATACTTCGATATCTTTTATTCACATCGCTACGATCCCAATACACCTGTGGAAGAGACGATGCAGGCATTGGTGGATATTGTTCGTCAGGGTAAGGCGCTATATGCCGGTATCTCCAAATATCCGCCTGTTGAAGCGCGGAGAGCACTGGACTATCTGAGGGAGAGAGATGTTCCCTGTCTTCTCTTCCAGGATAAATACAGCATGTTCAATCGCAAACCCGAAGAGAAGATACTGGACATCACCAGTGAGTTTGGCACGGGATTTATTGCTTTCTCACCCCTGGCGCAGGGATTGCTCACCGACAAGTACCTGAACGGTATACCTGTCTATTCCCGGGCAGCCGATCCTGCCGGTTTCCTGCAAAAAGAACAGGTAACACCTCAGCTGGTGGATAAGGTGAGACAGTTAAATGAGATAGCCTTACAACGTGGACAAACCATGGCAGAGATGGCACTGGCCTGGGCGTTGCGGGACGAGCGGGTCACTTCTCTCATCGTGGGCGCACGCAATACAGCGCAGTTGAACGATAGTCTGAATGCCCTTCAGCAACTCTCTTTCTCACAGGAAGAACTGGATCTGATTGATACGATTCTCGATGGGGCAACGTTGTGAAAAGGATGTTGCATGCCTGATCCTAACGTGAATATCAATCATCCTGAATGAAGAAGAACGCCATTATCCTTTTCCTGATTCTTTTCGCTGTCACGGCCTGTGAGGACGAAGAGGCACGTCCCACTGTTCCGTTTTCCCCGGTGAGTTTCAGGATCGATGTGAACGGACGTGATTACAAGCTGAAGACCCCGTTATATTATTTGTTATTTACGGAAAAGGATCGGACTCTTCCCACTGACCGGTTTGGTTATGGTGGTCTGCTGGTGGTGTCTGATGCAATGGCCAGCGCCATTTACGCCTATGACCTGAGTTGTCCCCATGAAGACAGTAAAGTCGTTCAGGTTGTCCCTGCAAATGACGGAAAAGCTGTTTGTCCCTCATGCGGTTCGGTGTTCGTCACCATGTTCGGATTGACCAATGGCGATGGCTCCATGATTGGTTTCGGGAGTGTGGATTCAGGGCCCGCGACCGAACCGCTGCAAAGGTATTGGGTGATCCCTCTCAGGGATGAGGGTAGTTACCGCATCACGAACTAATATGTGTGACAGGAATAAGTGGCATAATGACAGCTGGTTTCCACTAATACGGCATTGAGCAAAAGAAATTGTCCTGCATACGGAAAATTTCACCGAAATGCTTTGTAAAACGGATAAACATTTTTACATTTGCAGTCGCAAAAAAAAAAGAGGCCTGTGAGACATCCTGTTTTTTTGGGTAGAGCACGACCTTGCCCCAAAAGAGAGGTGAAGCAGACCTTGGCAAGGTAACAGTGAAAACGGACTGAAAGATCTTTGAAGATAGTATATTGCGAAAGTAGCTCAGGATGGGTAGAGCACGACCTTGCCCCAAAAGAGAGGTGAAACCGACCTTGGCAAGGTAACAGTAAAAACGGACTGAAAGATCGTTGAAGATAGTATATTGCGAAAGTAGCTCAGGATGGGTAGAGCACGACCTTGCCCCAAAAGAGAGGTGAAACCGACCTTGGCAAGGTAACAGTAAAAACGGACTGAAAGATCTTTGAAGATAGTATGTTGCGAAAG
>CAKMJT010000004.1 GCA_927407015.1 uncultured Proteiniphilum sp.
CTTCTACAGTTTCCATCTCATGGTGATGATCGGGGTCTATTACATCCTTTTCTTTATGGTGGTATTGTACATCCTTTTCAGGAAGAACATGAGCACTGCCAGGTGGTTGCAGTACATTGCACTGTGGAGCATCCCCCTGGCCTATCTGGCCGGACAGCTAGGATGGGTCGTGGCAGAAGTGGGACGCCAGCCGTGGACCATACAGGATATCCTGCCGGTGCAGGCAGCTGCGTCGGCTGTCACGGCGGGAAATGTCAGGACCACATTTATTCTGTTTGCCGTTTTGTTCACCGGACTGCTCATTGCAGAGGTGACGATCATGGTGAAACAGATCAAGAAAGGCCCCGAACCGACAACCACGGAAGAATCCTGATATTTGCGACAGAATCTACAGCATAAAAGAATACAACTATGATAACCTATGATTTTCTACAAAAATACTGGTGGTTTATAATGTCCCTGCTCGGAGGACTGCTCGTTTTCCTGCTTTTCGTGCAGGGAGGACAGTCCATGATCCATTCCCTGTCGAGAAAGGAAGATGAAAAGAAACTGCTGGTGAACGCCCTGGGGCGTAAGTGGGAGTATACGTTTACTACGCTGGTGACTTTTGGGGGTGCCTTCTTCGCCTCATTTCCGCTATTCTATTCCACCAGCTTCGGCGGTGCTTACTGGGCGTGGATGATTTTGCTTTTCTGCTTCGTTTTACAGGCGGTATCCTACGAATTCCAGTCTAAACCGGGTAATATTTTCGGGACGAACGTATATCGCAGATTTCTCTTTATCAACGGTGTGCTGGGAACATTTATCCTGGGGGTGCTGGTAGCCACTTTTTTCACCGGATCGGAGTTCACGGTGAGCAAGGGTAATATTGCCGGACTGGGCGGTGTGGGCCCTGTCATCAGCCAGTGGCAAAACCCGCTGCACGGCCTGGAGCTCTTCGCCAACGTGCGCAACCTCTGCCTGGGCTTCGCCGTACTGTTTCTGGCACGGACGCTCGCCAGTCTCTTTTTTGTGAACCGCCTCAGTCATGAGGTCCTGGAGAAAAGATCCCGCAAGTTCGTCCTTTTCAACGGAGCTCCCTTTGTGGTGTTTTTCATGATTTTCCTAATCTGGACACTCCTTGCCGAGGGGTATGCCGTGAATCCGGATACAAAGGATATCTACCTGGAGAAGATGAAATATTTACACAATTTCATCGATATGCCGGTCGTGATGGTACTCTTCCTTATGGGCGTTGTGGCAGTTTTGTATGGAATCTTCAGGACTGTCTTCAGTGGTCAGTTCAAAAACGGCGTCTGGTTCTCCGGTACAGGGACGATTGTCACGATAACCATGCTGCTGCTGGTGGCTGGATACAACAATACAGCCTATTATCCTTCTGCTGTCGATCTGCAGAGCTCGCTGACACTGGAGACCTCCTCATCAAGCGAATTTACACTCTCGGCGATGGCCGTGGTCTCCCTTTTTGTGCCGGTGGTTATGGCATACATTTTCTATGCCTGGAGAGCCCTCGAGAGAAAGAAACTGAGTCTGGATGATCTGGACAGCGACGGACATACTTATTGATCATTTTTTTTTTCGGAGATAAGAGGATGGGTGCAAAATACATCCTCTTTTTTTTGATACAATAAGGACCATTTTTGTGGCAGAAAAGGGTGATTTCTCAGTAAAAAGTGTAATTTTGTAATTCATAACATTCAATCCCTTACTCTATGGAGAAGCAAAACAGCATATTGCTCTTCTCACTGCTTTTGATCACATCCCTCATGCTCACTATGTGTGATAACAGCGGGAGAAGCATGTTCAGAGCTGATAACGGTGTCGATTTTGATACCATCAGGGCGGATTACCGGAATCATCTCGAAGGAGATACAACCAATCCCTACTGCGACATCCGGGTGTATTTCATTTATCCCATCAGCGGACGTAAGACGAGCGTGGATACCTTACAGCAGTTCTTCGTCAGGAGTATGTTCGGGACGCCGTACGATACGCTGCAGCCTCAAAAGGCCGTACAGGCATATATCAGGAGCTATATCGAAAATTACACGCTTGATGCGAAAACATACCGCGAGACCGTGGATGACATCCACGAGCTGAATGAGCTGATACCCGGCATGGATGCCACAGACAGCGAGTATGCATTACCCGACCTGTTCTACTCCTATCACGGGATCTTATCGGATTCCATTGCCTTCAATCAATATGGTATTCTTGCCTTTCAGGTGAAGCAATCCAACAACAAGGGAGGGGCCACTTCCTACCAGGTATACCGCAACTACGTGTTTAATCTGAACACAGGCAGTCAGGTGACGGAGAATGAAATATTCAATGCAGGTTACGATACAGCCTTACAGAGCCTCATCGTTGCCTCGCTGCTGGAACAAAACGGGGTGAAAACAGTGGAGGAACTGGAAGATCTGGGCTTTTTCGGTATGCAGGAGATCATGCCCAACCGGAATTTTCTGTTAAACAAAGAAGGGATTACCTACACCTTCAATAAAGGAGAATATTCAGCCTACCAGCTGGATGCACCGGAAGTGTTTATTCCCTACAAAACGATACGATCACTGTTGAGAGACAACAGCATAGCCACTAAATTAGCTGATTTATAGTGAAGAGTATTCAAACCTATTTTCGGGCCCTCACTGAGCAACAGATCAATCAGTTCACTGCCCTGTTCGGTTTGTATACCGACTGGAACGCCAGAATCAATGTGATCTCACGGAAAGATATCGACAATCTTTACCTGCATCACGTGCTGCATTCACTGGCTATTGCCCGGTACATCACCTTTGCACCCGGAACGGCCATCATGGATGTGGGTACGGGTGGAGGTTTTCCGGGTATACCACTGGCCATTTTTTTCCCCGAAGTAAAATTTCTGTTGCTGGATAGCATCGGAAAGAAGGTCAGGGTGGCGGAAGAGATCGCGAAAGCTGTGGGGCTGGCCAATGTGGAAGTGGCACATGCGCGTGCAGAAGAGGAGAAACGAACCTTTCACTTTATCGTAAGCCGTGCGGTCATGCCGCTGCCTGATCTGGTCATGATCACGAGGAAGAACATAGCGAGGGAACAGATTAACGCGCTGCCCAATGGTATTATTTGCCTGAAGGGTGGTGACCTCTCCGCTGAGATTCAGCCTTTTAGACAGTTCGCAGAGGTGGTTTCTCTCCATGACTATTTTCCTGAACCATTTTTCCAGACGAAGAAATTGATCTATGTGCCGCTGAGTTGATTTTTTATCTCTCATCGAATTCCGGTAAATCAAAAAGAAAACGTTATTTTTGCATTCACAAATTCCGCAGGAAGGAGTTGTGTTTGCAGTGAATATTTTGCCATTCAATGATACGAGCATGGATCAACAGCCAGCATTAGTTAAGATTAAGACATTCGAATTCAACCCTCTGGGTGTAAATACCTATGTCCTGTCGGATGAAACGAAAGAATGTGTCGTGATCGATGCTTCCTTTTTTTATGCCGATGAAAGGGAGGTACTCCTCAATTATATCCTGGATCACGATTTTGTGGTTAAACACCTGCTGAATACCCATCTGCATTTCGATCATCTTTTCGGTATCAATACACTGGCCTCCATGTTTGAACTGAAACTGGAATGTCACCGGGCAGATGCATTTCTGCTGGAAGATATTCCCGGGCAGTTGAAGATGTTCGGCCTGCCCGGCACAAACGCGGATTACAAACCTGAGATAGGGCGTTACCTGAACGAAGGCGACAGCATCACCTTCGGCAACCAATCCTTACGTGTGTTTCATGTGCCGGGTCACTCGCCGGGAAGCATTGTTTTCTACAACGAGTCTGCCGGCTGCCTGTTCAGCGGTGATGCCCTTTTTCATTCGGGTATCGGCCGGACAGACCTGCCGGGCGGTAATTACGATGAGCTGATTAATCAAATTCAGACAAAGCTCTTCCGCCTACCTGACGAGACGATTGTCTATGCAGGACACGGACCGACGACCACTATCGGTTTCGAGAAAAAGCACAATCCTTTCGCAGGGATGGTGATGTAGCATTGCATTTCATTGCCTGTATCCGGAAAGTGGAGTGAAAAAACCAAAAAAGATAACTAAAAATCATATCGTTCATTATGATGGAAATGGAACATTTTAAAAATCGACATATCGGCATTAATGAAGCCGATAAACAAAAGATGCTCGAGGCCATCGGTCTCTCAGGTATTGACGAGCTGATCCGTCAGACCATTCCTTCCGGTATACGTCTGACGGAACCCTTATCCCTTCCCGAAGCACTGACGGAACAGGAATATGCGGAAGAGATTGCCCATATTGCCTCCCTCAATAAAATATTTACCTCCTACATCGGCATGGGATGGTATGATACCAACACCCCTGCTGCTATCTACCGCAACGTGTTTGAGAACCCCGTGTGGTACACATCCTATACGCCCTATCAGGCTGAAATATCGCAGGGCAGGCTGGAAGCATTGCTTAACTTCCAGACGGTGGTGAGTGAGCTGACGGCATTGCCACTGGCCAACTGTTCCCTGCTGGACGAGGCCACCGCCGCCGCTGAAGCAGCAACGATGATGCTTGGACTCCGCAGTCGCGAGCAGCAGAAGAATAATATGGAGACCCTTTTCGTGGATGAGCACATCTTTCCCCAGACACTGGCTGTGATCCGCACACGGATGAACCATCTGGGTATAAAGGTCATTACCGGCAATTACAAAAGCCTTTCCTTCGATACCCCCTGCTTTGGGGCAATCATCCAATATCCCAATGGCAACGGCAATGTGGAGAATTACCGTGCCTTTGTGGAAAAAGCACATGCTGCCGACTGTAAGGTGGCTGTTGCCACAGATCTGATGGCGCTGGTGCTTCTCACACCTCCGGGAGAATGGGGTGCCGATATCGCCTTCGGAAGCAGTCAACGACTGGGTATCCCCTTGTTCTACGGAGGACCGTCAGCTGCCTTCTTCGCTACCCGGGACGAATACAAACGCTCCATGCCGGGACGCATCATCGGTATTTCGAAGGATGCCTACGGTAAGGAAGCTTTACGGATGGCACTTCAGACAAGAGAACAGCATATCAAGCGCGAGAAGGCCACCTCCAACATCTGCACCGCACAGGCGCTGCTGGCCACCATGTCTTCGTTTTACGCCGTTTACCATGGCCCTGAAGGATTGAAAAAGATCGCCCGTCGTATTCATTCCATTGCCTCCCACGTAAGTGCGGAGTTGAATGAGATGGGATACAAACAGGTGAACACCTCATTTTTCGATACATTGAAGATAGAACTGCCCCGGGAGGTTTCACCGCAGGATATACTGAATCATGCAGAGATGAGAGAGATCAATCTGCGTTATTTCGAAACGGGTGAGGTTGGCATCAGCATCGATGAGACCACCAACGAATACAGGGTGCATGAGTTGCTTGCCGTGTTTGCGATGGCGGCAGGAAGCGCAAAAGTGTATATGATCGATGATCTGCCTGAAAAAATGACCCTGAAAGAGGGACAGCTCAGAAAATCTGACTTCCTCACTCACCCTATCTTCCACAACTACCATACTGAGACAGAACTGATGCGTTATATCAAGCGGTTGGAACGGAAAGATATCTCACTGGCGCATTCCATGATCTCTCTCGGCTCATGTACCATGAAGCTGAACGCTGCCTCGGAGTTGCTGCCGCTGGGTCTCCCCGGGTTCCAGCGTCTTCATCCTTTTGTACCGGTGGAACAGGCGGAAGGCTACCAGCAGATGATCACTGAACTGGAGGATATGCTCGCCGAGATCACGGGTTTTGCAGCAACCAGCTTGCAACCCAACTCGGGAGCAGCCGGAGAGTACACAGGTCTGATCACGATCGCCAGCTTTCTGGAGAGCACCGGTAGGGGACACCGCAAGGTGGTGCTTATCCCTGCATCGGCACACGGCACTAACCCTGCCAGCGCAGTGCAGGCCGGCTTTAAGCCGGTAACGGTCATCAGCGACATAAAGGGAAATGTGGACATGGATGACCTGCGCAGCAAGATAGAGCAATACAGGGACGATCTGGCGGCATTGATGATCACTTATCCCTCCACGCACGGGATTTTTGAGACGGAGATCAGGGAGATATGCCGGCTGATTCATGATGCCGGCGGACAGGTATATATGGATGGTGCCAATATGAACGCACAGGTGGGACTCACCAACCCGGGTACCATCGGTGCCGATGTCTGTCATCTCAATCTCCACAAAACATTCGCCATCCCGCATGGCGGTGGTGGACCGGGTGTAGGCCCCATCTGCGTGGCTGAACATCTTCTCTCCTTCCTGCCGGGACATCCCGTGACCATGCCTTCAGAGATGAACACCGTTTCGGCAGCACCCTATGGTAGTGCCGGCGTGCTGGAGATCACCTATGCCTACATCCGGATGATGGGTGCTGATGGACTGAAAGAAGCGACAGAAGCCGCCATCCTCAATGCCAACTATCTGGCGGAGAAGCTGAACCACACCTACGGGATTGTCTATCGCGGGGCTGATGGAAGAGTAGGTCACGAACTGATCCTGGAGTGCCGCAGCCTGAAAGAGGTGTCGGGCATCACCGAGACCGATATAGCCAAACGACTGATTGATTATGGTTATCATGCTCCCACCTTATCATTCCCGGTCCACGGCACAATGATGGTGGAGCCCACCGAAAGTGAAAGTCTCGCCGAGCTGGATCGGTTTGTGGATACCATGAACAAGATACATGAGGAGATTATTGAGGTATCACGCGGTGTGTACAGCCTGGATGATAATGTACTGGTGAACGCACCCCATCCCGAGTACGAAGTGGTGGCCGATGAATGGCATCATGCCTACCCGAGAAGCAAAGCTGTCTACCCGCTGCCGTTTGTCGCCGCAAACAAGTTCTGGGTGAACGTGGCACGCGTGGACAATGCGTATGGTGACAGGAATCTGGTATCCTGCCTCTGTCAGTTGTGATCACATCAACGCCGGCCTTTCCCCTTTCTCAAAAACCAGCAGGGGTGAGTCGGATATGTCTTTTTTGAAGGCGCTGATCACCGCCTGATCCATCCCGGTGAGAATCACCTTCACGCGATTTTCCATCACATCGGGGTAGGCGCCTGCAAATTGGACCAGCACCGGGTGCTCCTGTGAAATGGTGTTATCTGCCAGAAATGCATCAATCTTGTCCATCACCTGCATCATCTGACGGTATGAATACTGAACAGTTTCCACCTTAAAGTCGTCACCGCCCAGGATGTCGGCCAGCTTTAGCCTGTTCGCTTCCTGATTACCCGTGACGGCAATCACAAAGGTGCCGCTGTTGTCAATAAACGAACCGCCGTAATAATCCGGATACAGATAGGGATCCGATTCTCTTTCTATCCAGTCGTCACTGAAATATTCCATCAGTTTTTCATGGTATTTCATGGCCTGTTCATTGTTTTTTGCTGAATTGGCAGTACTGTCTGCAACGATTGCCGGAGCAGTAACATTGTCCTCTGCGGTGTTTTTTTTCTGCCGGTCACAGGCAACTGAAACAAGTAAAATCATTGAGAAAAAAATAAGAGGAAGTGATGTTGTTTTCATTTGAACTAATTATCTATTTGCAATCACGCAATTTGGAGTATAACAGATAAGAAATGCTTTTGTTTGCTCAGGAGACGTTGTTTCCACCTGTCCAATAATGCATCATATTTCGTTTTTTTATCATTTTTCCGGGTGATCATCTCCTGTTTTATTTATCTTTGTCACGGACAAACCTATAAAATGATTCGTTCGCATGCATTACAAGGTGATTCAATATAGCTCTTTGTGTTTCTTGCTCTTCCTCTCACTCGTTTCCTGCAATGCAGACGATCCCAGTGAGAACTCCACCCGTCTGCGTATTCGATTGACTGATGCTGCATCATTGGAAATCAAAGAGTTAACTATAGATATACAGTCGATAGAAGTAATGGTTGCCGACTCTCTCAACAGGGAAGAGGAGTGGGTGGCTCTTCAGTTTGCCGGGGGAGAATACAATCTGCTGAAACTGATGAACGGGAAGAGTGTGCAGCTTGTCGATCAGTATTTTCCCGCAGGTGGGAGACTGCAAAAGATAAGACTGATCCTGGGAAACAACAACCGTTTGCTCACCACCACCAATGAGATCATACCCCTGGAACTACCTTCTGAAATGACGGAGGGAATTGTGATCGACAATGTGGATGCTGAGCTACCGTCACATATCATTTCCAGCATTGTGATCGACGTGAATGCGGCTCTCTCTGTCCGCGAATCAAACGGAAACTATTCCTTCCATCCTGTGGCAAGAGCCTTTCCGGAGATATGGGGTGGCTCACTGCGCGGTTATGTGGCACCCATTGAGGCAAACGCGTTCATCGCTGTGGTACAGGCCCCGGATACCTTCCTCACATTACCGGAAGCAGATGGCATGTTCATGTTCACCGGCCTGAAGGAGGGTTACTGTGAAGTACACGTGATGGCGAATCCGCTCACTCATTACCGGGATACCCTGTTTACAGATTCGATTGTGCAGGGAAAGATCACTGAAATCACTCCCAGACCCATACAATTAATGCCCTCAGCACCCTAATCAATGACCATTGCCATTAGACCCTTTTTATACTTCTTTGTATTAATTAACCGTGACGGTTGAACATAACTACCATTGTCATTTGTTTAATGAAGAGATTAACGCACTAAACTGCGTCAATAGTAAGTAAAGTAATTATTTAAATGCAAAACTTTATGAAGACTAAACTTTTACCAAAACTTTTCCTCGCCTTTGCTTCCATGTTACTGATGGTTGTCGTTGTGAGTTGTACGAATGAGAATGATTCGCTGTCTAAAGGTACAGCTACCATTCAGTTGAAACTGACGGATGCTCCTTCCATGGAGTATGATGCCGTTTATATTGATATTCAGGGTGTGCGCGTAGGCGTTGCCGATGAATATTTTTATGCCGATGATCCTTACTACGAGGATGATGCCGATTCTACCGAAGGTCCGGATGACGTGGAATGGGTGAATCTGGAACTGAGTGATCCCGGATTATATAACCTGCTGGATTACAGGAACGGTGAAACGGTTCTGCTCGCCGGTGGTGAGATACCTGCAGGAAAAATCAGCCAGGTGAGACTGTTGCTGGGTGAGGACAGCCATGTGGTCATCGACGGCGTGGACTACCCCCTGAAAACCCCGTCGGCACAGACCAGCGGGCTGAAGTTCAACCTGCATAGTGTGTTGCTGTCTGATCTGATGTACAGCTTCGTGATTGATTTCGATGCTTCCCGTTCCGTGGTGAAAACAGGTAACGGCAAGTACATCCTGAAACCGGTGATCCGCACCTATGCCGATGCATTCGGCGGCAGTATCACAGGATTTGCGTTACC
The DNA here is from genome assembly GCA_927407015.1 of uncultured Proteiniphilum sp. Taxonomy (GTDB): domain Bacteria; phylum Bacteroidota; class Bacteroidia; order Bacteroidales; family Dysgonomonadaceae; genus Proteiniphilum. The sequence goes on from CAKMJT010000004.1 coordinate 9,382, forward strand.
GGATTCCGCCGTATCGTATGTTCAGATCATCAATGCTGGTGACACCCTGATATCTATGCCCGAAGCAGACGGCAAGTTCCTTTTCGCCGGTTTGGATGGTGGTACATGGGATCTGACGGTGTTTGCCGATACAACTACTGCCTACCAGGATTCGGTGATTTATGATGTGAATGTGGAAACAGGTAAAGTGACCAATCTGGGAGAAATCTGGTTGAAGTAAAACTGAAACTGATTTTCCGGAAAATCATGTATACAAAGATGGAGTCCCTGAAAGGCTCCATTTTTTTCTTCCTCACAAAAGGACAGATGTGATTTCACCGGCATATAGTTGGCTGCCTCTTTGGTGGACGACTCTATCTTAACAATTTAATTTATTTTCACACGCGCAAATGCACATTCACCGCCATCTTTATTATCTTTGTACGAATGATTTGCCATTGGATACGAGTATGAATATTAATAAATAAGAAACACAAATGAAAAGATTCCATTTTGCATTGGTCTTGGCCGCCCTGGTGGTTTTAGGAACATCCTGTAAACCCAAACAAAGTGCTTATAAGCAAGTATACGAAGCCGCAAAAGAAAAAGAAATGCAGCAAACCGCATCACAACCCACCACGGTGGTAAAGGATGCCACACCGCTACCTCCGGTGGAAGTCTCCGTGAGGAAAGAGAAAGTGGAACCTGTTTATCCGACTGATGCCGCAGGATTGAAAAACTTCAGCGTGGTCATCGCCTCACTGAGTGTGAAGCTGAACGCTGAGTCGCTGAAAACCCGTATGGAGAATGAAGGGCATCAGGTGATCCTTGCGCAGAACGAACAGGGAATGTACCGCGTGATCGTTGCCAGCTACGATACAAAAGAGGAGGCAGTGGCGAAACGCGAAGAGATTTACAGCACCTACGCTGCAAAAGGCGATACCGAATATCTGAGAAGTACCTACGGCGTACCCTTCAATGATCTCTGGATTCTGGAGAGACAGTACTGATCCCTGTTGCCTGTCAGCAGATCAGAATGGTTGCCCTGTGTAACCGGTTGACACCTTTTTTTGCAAAGTATGAATCCAATAAAAAGCTGCCCGCTATGGTTAATGTGGCGGCTTTTTTTGATGAGATGAGTCACATGAAAGTACGTTTTTTAGGTACTGGTACCTCTACCGGTGTGCCGCAGATTGGTTGCCGTTGTGAGGTGTGCAGTTCCTCCGATTTCCGTGATATAAGGCTGAGGGCATCTGTCCGGATTGAAGTAGACGGCAAGGTGATCGTGATTGACTGTTCTCCCGATTTCCGGCAACAACTGTTGCCGCTGCCTTTCGGTAAGATCGACGGACTCCTTTTCTCTCATGAACATTATGATCATATCGGCGGCATAGATGATCTGCGCCCTTTCTCACGCTTTGGTACCGTGGATCTTTACATGGAAAAGTACCTGGAAAACACCGTCAGAGAGAGAATGCCTTACTGTTTCTCGCAAAACAGATATGGAGGGGTGCCGGACATCCGCATCAGACAGATCAGCGATCATGCGTCTTTTTACATTGATACAGTAGAGGTGATCCCTGTCCGTGTGATGCATTACAACCTGCCTATCCTGGGATTCCGCATTCGCGATTTTGCCTATCTCACCGATGTGAAGACTATTCCGGAAAAGGAGTTGGAAAAATTGAAAGGTCTGGATACCCTGGTGATCAGTGCGCTCAGAAAAAAGGAACATATCTCCCATCAATCACTGGAGCAGGCGTTGAAAATGGCCGACAGCCTCAAAGCGAAAGTAACCTACCTCACCCACATGAGCCACGAAATGGGATTGCATGCACAGGTGGAACAGGAGTTGCCTGCAGATGTGCATCTTGCGTATGACGGACTCGAAATAAGGGTTTGACACCAGGCTTTTGTTTTTTTAACCAAAAAGTATGCATCATTTTTCTCACTTTCACATCTATATGAGGTACGGAGCGTTATGAGGCTGTTAAGATGATTATATTTGCACGAAAACAAACCATCCACTGATCATTTTTTGGTTGGTCGCCTGTAGACGGGGCATGCGGTTTAGCATAGATTTAGAATCATGCTGAAAAATTGAATAAGCGCATTAAACTATTACGGCAGAATTTAGTCACAGACAATGATAGAATAAATTATTGACAACAAACATAAAATGGGGAGAAACTATGAAAACGAAAAAAATTCTACTTCTAGTTTTGTTGATAGCTGTGCCATTCTTCGGTTTCGCCCAGGAATGGGATGATATCTATGCCGACCCTTCTCAAAATGAACCGGTGAAGGTTCAAAAAGTGAACAAGGAACCACAGAAAAAGAAAGTGGTGATTGTTCAGGGAGATGCATCGAATATGGAGGTAAAAGCTAACGGCAGGGACGTGGACGAATACAATCGTCGCGGAAAAGGCAATCCATTACCGGAGGAAGAGGTGTCTACCAATGAATCCGGTGATTACGAGGAATATGAATATACCGACAGAATTGTTCGCTTCCACGATCCGGAATCAAGCATCAAAATCACCGGTGCGGATGAAGTCATCGTATACGTGGATGATGATCTGTACGAAAACTATAACAACAGGGGATGGAATTCCAGTATCTACTTCGGTATGGGATGGGGTCCTTCCTACTATCCCTGGTACGATCCCTGGCACAGTCCGTGGTACTACAGCCGCTGGTATGATCCCTGGTTTTATGGTTACGGCGGAAGCTACGGATGGTACAGTCCCTGGTATTACAGCGGATGGTACTCACCCTGGCATTACAGCGGATGGTACGATCCCTGGTTTACCGGTTACGGAGGATATTACGGAGGATATTACGGAGGATATTATGGCGGTGGTTACGCTCATGGATTCAATGACGGCTATTACAGCAGCCTGAACAGGAACCGTTCAGGGAGAAGTACGGGTGTCTACAGAACAAGTTCTGCAAACAGGACTTCCGCCACCTCAGCCCGTTTGGCCGGCAGATCATCCGGCACGGACACACGCACGTCCGTTTCAGGCAGAAGCTCCTCTGTGGGCAGCCGTAGCACGGTATCGTCCCCGCGAACCAGGATTATTGATAACTCCGGAAGGACCATTGATTCGAGGACAGGCCGTGTGATTGACCGTACAGGAAGCACTATACGGTCAAGGTCCATCAACAGCATCACGCCATCATCCCGATCGGGAGCATACAACACCGACAGAAGTTCTTCTTCTAGGACCTATGAAAGAAACTCCACTGCACCGACGAGAAGCAACTCAACCTATCAGAGGAGAACGACACCCAGCAGGGATACCTATACCGCTCCTTCAAGGAGCTCAAGCTCTGGCACAACCAGGACGCCAACCTATTCTGCTCCGAGTCGCAGTTCATCATCCGGCGGATCTTACGGAGGCAGCAGCAGTAGCAGCCGCAGTTCCAGCTCCGGTGGCAGCAGCAGCCGTTCCAGCGGCAGCCGCAGATAGCATGGGGATTTTTGGCGTAACAAACAGGACAAGACTGCCTCAGCACGTGATAGAGGTATCCCTGAGGCAGTCTTTTTTATGAAATAATTATCCTATGAAGCAAGGACGATCATGAGGATTTTCAGGTGCATGATGATCGGGTGTTCTATACTCATCAATGGAAAAAAGATAAATTGTCATATGAAACGAGCATGAACATGATTTACACTCAAGAACGTGATGAATGCGTGTTTCATACGACCTTAATGTAAAAGAATAAAATATTATCGTATGAAAAAATTCACTTATCTTCTCTGCTCATTACTCGTCTTCTCATCTGCCACATTTGCACAGGGAGAGGTGGATGCATCCCGCTTCTCGCGTGAAGACCTCTTCGGAACGGCGCGTGCCATGTCCATGGGGGGCGCTTTTGGCGCTTTAGGAGGTGATCAGACAGCGGTCTCCATCAACCCGGCCGGCATTGCAGTCTATCGCAGCTCAGAGGTGACAGGAACACTGAATCTATCCCGGGAAGGATCTACCGTGGGAAGCAATGAGGCAAACAAGACCCGTTTCGATATGGATAATCTCGGGTTTGTGGGTTATTTCCCGTTGCGGAATGATGTGATGCCCCTGGTTAATTTCGGTTTTTCCTATAACAAGCTGAAATCATTCGATAAGAATATCTCGGCCATAGGCAGCCCCAACAATGCCCTGATAGATTATATCGCTGACCGCAGTGCCGACATCGATCCCCAGAAACTGCAGATGGGGGATGATCTCCCGGACCCGTTCATGACGGAACCCTGGTTATCGGTGCTGGGATATAACTCATACCTGATTGACCCGGCAGATGATGCGGGTTCCGAATATCATCCCGTGACCGACGAAGCAGGTCCTGTGAACGAGATCCGTCTGCAGGAGACAGGGTATATTGATAACTACGACTTTACCGTCGGCACAACCATCAACAATGTGTTGAATCTTGGCTTGTCGTTGTCAGTCAAGGAGATCACCTACAATCTCTCCTCCGATTACCTGGAAGACTTTGACAACGGCGGGTATACCCTGACCAACTGGCTTACCACCAAGGGAGCCGGCGTAGGTGCCAAGATTGGCGCCATTTACAGGCCTGTGCATGCGTTCCGTTTTGGTGTTGCCTACCATACACCCACATGGTATTCGATGACTGAGACCTTCAAGGCTCAGATAGATGATGATATGGGTGCCTACATCACTGATCCCGATTATAAACCGGGCATCACCGAATCGGCCGAATTTATCAACCACTACGACCTTAAAACACCCGGAAAGCTGGTACTGAGTGTGGCCGGCGTCTTCGGAAACAATTTCATTGCCAGCATGGACTATGAGCTGGCAGATTACAGCAAAATGAAGCTGATGGTACCCGACGGGGAATCGGATGATGCCGGATGGTATGATATCGATAACGACTATATTTCGATGGATTTTAAACCGGCATCCACCGTGAAGGCGGGGATGGAGTATCGTTTCACTCCACGGTTCTCCGGGAGGCTGGGTTATGCCTGGATGCAGAATCCGTACGAAACAATATTCAGAGAGAGCGGAGATGCTGCGATAGCAGGGTCGAATACCATCTACAGGATGGAAGGAGATACCAGTTTCTTTACCGGTGGGCTGGGATATCGCTTCAACAGAAATTTCTTCCTCGATCTGGCGGTGATCTACAAAACGCAGACAGATGACCTTTATCCTTTCCCGAACCTGTATACCGATCAACGGGAACAATTGGTGATTGATGCGACTCCCTTTACCCTGGAGAACAATGCTGTCAGAGGATTGCTGACATTGGGGTATAAGTTTTAAATAGTTTGTTTCTATCAGAAGAAAGCCGGGATCTGTCGTCCCGGCTTTTTTTTTCACCCTTTCCATAAAAGATATTATCTTTGCAGCACGGCTACAATAAAAGATTCAACACAGATGGAACAAACAAAGGGTTATATCTCAGACGACAATAAAAGAAAAGTGACGACTCACCGCTTGCTGGAAATGAAACAGCGGGGAGAGAAAATTTCCATGCTCACCGCATACGACTATTCGATGGCATCCGTGATAGACCAGGCTGGTATGGACGTCATCCTGGTGGGTGACTCTGCATCCAATGTGATGGTGGGTAATACAACAACGCTGCCCATGACCGTCGATCAGATGATATATCACGGAAAAGCGGTGATGAACGCTGTAAGGCGAGCCATGGTGGTGATTGATATGCCCTTTGGCAGTTACCAGGGTAATCCGCATGAGGCTGTCTCCAATGCCGTGAAGATCATGAAGGAAACACAGGCCGATTGCCTCAAACTGGAGGGTGGTAAGGAAATCCTCGAATCAATCCATGCCATTCTGAGTGCCGGCATTCCCATTATGGGACATCTGGGGCTGATGCCGCAATCGATCAACAAATACGGCACCTATGCTGTGCGTGCTCAGGAGGAAGAGGAAGCCCGCAAGCTGCTGGATGATGCACATCTGCTGCAGGAAGCCGGCTGTTGCTCGATCGTGCTGGAGAAAATACCGGCCGTACTGGCGAAGAGGGTAGCTGCAGAGCTGACCATTCCCGTAATCGGTATCGGTGCCGGACCATTTGTCGATGGTCAGGTACTGGTGATGCATGACATGCTCGGATTGAACAAGGGCTTCTCACCCCGTTTTCTGCGCCGCTACGCCAATTTGTACGATGAGATAATATCTGCCGTCCAACAATACATCAGCGACGTTAAAACGGCTGATTTCCCCTCAGAGAAGGAGAGCTACTAAATCAGATTGACAGGTTTTCCCATCACAGTTCAGCATATACCGGAATGTCCGTAAGAAAAGTATAGGTCTGTGTGTCGTAATCCATCCGGTAACAGTAGTGCTGCAACCCGTTCGAGACAATGATGTACTGTACTCTCAGCACACTGTTATACCGGCCCACCTGATCGAACACCTGCTGGGTGATGGTCACGTTGGGCTCCTTGTACTCCACGATCACCAGTGGTTCCAGCTGGTTATTGTAAACCACCGTATCGCATCGCCGGACCAGGGAATTCAGCTTTATTCCTGCTTCATTCGCGATGCGGGATGCGGGATATTTCTTTTTCGCAATCAGATAATGCACGAAATGCTGACGTACCCATTCCTCGGGAGTCAGCGCTACATATTTTCTCCGCAGAGAATCGAATATCTCGAAACCGGCGCCCTTTTTTCGGATTTTTGCATCGAAAGATGGCAAGTTTAACGCGTACATATTGTATCTTTGTTGATTGAACGGGGTTCGCTCAGCACAAAAATACCGCTTTTTTATGAGAACGAAACAAGAAATTGTGGAGAATTGGCTTCCCAGATATACAAAAAGACCTTTGACCGAATTTACCAAGTACATCCTTCTGACCAACTTTCAGAAGTACGTAGAGATCTTTGCCCATCATTTCAATGTGTCTGTTGTAGGTCTGGATGCCAATATGCCCAATGCTTCCGCCAACGGAATCACCATCATCAATTTTGGGATGGGAAGTGCGAATGCGGCTACCGTGATGGATCTGCTGAGTGCGGTGACTCCTGAGGCAGTCCTGTTTCTGGGGAAATGCGGGGGATTGAAATCCAGGAGTGAACTGGGTGACTATATTCTGCCCATTGCCGCCATCCGCGGGGAAGGAACATCGAACGACTATTTTCCGCCGGAGGTGCCTTCATTGCCGGCTTTTAGCCTGTTGCGTGCCGTCTCTTCGAATATACGTGATTTCGGCCGCGACTACTGGACAGGCACCGTCTATACTACCAATCGTCGTGTGTGGGAATACGACGATGATTTCAAAGGGTACCTGAGGCAGGTGCGTGTGATGGCGGTAGATATGGAAACAGCCACACTTTTCACCTGTGGTTTTGCCAACCACATCTCCACCGGTGCTCTTCTGCTTGTCTCCGATCAGCCCCTGATCTCCACCGGCGTGAAAACAGAGAAAAGCGATCAGCATGTCACGGAACATTTCGTGGAGGAGCATGTTAAAATAGGCATCAAATCGCTTTCCTCCATCATGAATAACGGCTCTACCATCAAACATCTGCGCTTCGACTGGTAAACACCAAACCCATTGACCCTTCTCATTCGCTATGGCAGCATCCGCAAAAATATCCTTTGAATCGTTACGCAACGACATACTGCGTCGTCACTTCAAACCTGTCTACCTGTTGATGGGGGAAGAGGCCTATTTTATCGATGAGCTGACGGCATTGCTTGCCGACACCGTTCTCACGGAAACAGAGAAGGATTTTAATCTGCTTACTTTCTATGGTGTTGACGCCGATGTGAATATTATTATATCCTCTTCACGGCGTTTTCCTATGATGGCAGCGCATCAGCTCATCATCGTGAAGGAAGCCCAGGAACTGGAGAAGTTCGAACTGCTGGATCATTACGCCAGGAATCCGATGCCTTCCACCGTACTGGTCATCAACTATAAGCATGGCACTGTGGACGGACGCAAAGCAGTGGTGAAGAACATCGATAAAGCAGGGGTAGTCTTTGAATCAAAAAAGTTATATGATAATCAGATTCCGGCCTTTATCACCTCCTGGTTCAGGGAGAAAGAGATCGGTATCGATGAAAAATCGGCACAGATGCTGACCGATTTCGTGGGGAATGACATCAGCAAGCTGATCCCTCAGCTGCAAAAGCTGGAGGTGTCATTGCCGGAAGGTGCCCACCGTGTTACCTCCGACCTGATCGAGAAGAATGTGGGCATCAGTAAGGAATACAATAATTTTGAACTGCAGAAAGCCATTATTCAAAAGGATGTGCTGGCTGCCGGCAGGATCGTGGATTACTTCAGCAAAAACCCGAAGGATAATCCCATGATGGCTACTGTAGCTGTTCTATTCAATTATTTCAGTAACCTGCTGGAGTGCTTCTGGTTGCCGCAGAAAAACGAACAAAGCATCATGGCTGCACTGAATATGAAGTCATCCTTTTTTGTCCGTGATTATATGAGCGGTCTAAGAAACTACACTGCGGCCAAAGTGATGGAAATCATTTCCGACCTGAGAACATTTGATGCCCGTTCCAAAGGGGTAGACAACCTGTCTGCCTCACAGGGTGATTTATTAAAAGAGCTGGTATACAGAATCATGCATTAGTCTTGCGTGATCCAGTGTACAATTTTCTCACTCATCGGACTTTCTTTAGGCATCACGACATCAACCAGATGACCATTTTCATCAATCAGGTATTTCTGAAAATTCCAGGTTACCTCCTGATCTATCTTACCATTTTTCGATTTCTGTGTAAGCCATTGGTACAAGGGAGCCTGATCATCGCCCTTGACGCTGATTTTATCCATCATCGGAAAGGTGACGCCATAATTGGTTGTACAGAACTCTTTGATCTCCAGGTTTGTACCCGGCTCCTGATTGTTAAAGTTATTGGCCGGGAATCCAATGATCACAAAGTTTTGATCTCTGTATTTCTCGTATAATGCCTGCAACTGTTCGTACTGGGGCGTCAGACCGCATTTGGAGGCTACATTAACCACCAGCACCTTTTTCCCTTTGAATGATGCCAGTTTGAGATCCTTCCCGTCAATATCCTTCACTGTAAAGTCATACAGTGTCTGATTATTTCCGGTAACCTGTTTTTCTACAAAAGGCTGTGTCGTTGTCATATTCTCCTTATTTGGTTTGTTTTGTCCGGTACACTGTATGGCAGAGAAAAAGAAAAGAGCCAACACGGTGAGATGTAATAATGGATGTTTCATACAATCATTTCTTTTTTTTGTGATGAATCTGAAACAACAGGCAATCATCGTAACCCGGAGGTACCCGCTGACTGACTTGTTTCATTTTAGTTTTATATTATATCAGGTTAAACAGAAATGGATGACTATCAGTTCATTTTTCGTGAATTTTTTTTTCCCGTACCAAAATGGAAACAAAAAAAACGGGTTTATCATATTGTATGTCAAAAAGATAACCAAAAACAAAGTCACTGAGAACCGCTTTTTCATTCTATCGTCACTCTACAGTTCTCAAAGAGGACATTCTCGTGAGATAAAGCAATCGGGGACAGACTTTCCTCCCTTCAACCGAATAAAGATACAGACAACTTTTTATAAATACTCCCCAGTAAATTTACATTCACATCCGGCGCAAAAACACAAATGTAATTTTTCTGATGATTTACATTTGAAACTCATCTTGCCGGTTTACTCCCTAAAGGTGTTTACTTTTCTGTATTATCCGGTTTAACAATTAGAAAATATTGCCATATATGTTTTTATATTCCATTGAATAAACTATATAGTCATTTTTAATAGAGTAAAACTACAGATTTTCGTTCAAACAGGGATCCAAAACCCGAATATTATGTTAAATTTATTATTAAATGCACATCTAATTTTCTATATATCAAATAAATAACATATTTATATTTAGTAAAACTATAAGTAGATTTCGTCACGGCGAATTTACATTTAGCATCTAATGCAGAAATGTAACACAAACAATGCAGAAATGTAATTTACAAATCTTTGTTCCATTTTTACTCAAATGTAAATAATAAATGATACATTTGTAGTGACTCTTTGCTGATGAATAAATATGCACTCACTTTGTTTTGCACTATAATATGAAGAATCGTATCAAACTTATCATGGAAAAAGAGAATCTGACACCGGCTAGATTTGCCGACAGGTTACAAATCAACCGGGCTATTGTATCTCACATCCTGAGTGGAAGGAATAATCCGAGTCTCGAAGTGGTTACCCGCATACTGAGTGAAATGAATTACCTTCAGCCGGAGTGGTTGTTGAATGGAACCGGAAGGATGTACAAGGATGGGTTCGATGCAGAGGACATACCCAAAGAACCCGATTTATTCAGTCAGCAGCAGGAATTTGTCAGCGGGGAATCGGTCAGAACCGAAAAATGGAAGGAAACGGAGCTTAAGGAGAGGGTAAATCATCGTCAACCTGCAGAATATAAGACGGTTGATTCTGTGAAAACTGTTGATAGAAAAATAACCCAGATAATTATTTATTACAACGACAATACCTTCGAGACCTTTATACCTCCTCAGGCAAAAGGCTGATCCATCAATAACCGCTTATTGCTAATTTTGGTGACACTGCATCAGAATTGAAAATTATGATGTAAATTTGTACGCAATAAAGTTATTTCCCGATGAAGCAACTCGATTTCACTGTTCGCTCCAATGAAAAATTGAACGAACAAAATCATCTGATTAAAATTACACCGACTGACCACGGACCACTACCGGAGATGTACCCGGGACAGTTCGTACAGGTGCTTGTTGATACTTCACCCCGCATCTTTTTAAGAAGGCCTGTCTCCATTAACTTTGTCGACAACGAAAACAATGAGATCTGGCTTTTGATTCAAACAGTGGGTGAAGGTACCCGGAAGATCTGTGAGACACCGGCAGGCAAAACCATGAATCTGATTTTTCCCCTGGGAAGTTCGTTCACCCTGCCCGGGGAAAGTGGAAATTTCCTGCTCGTCGGTGGTGGTGTGGGTACCGCTCCCATGCTGTTTTTGGGAAAAAAACTCTGTGAAAAAGGATTTTCATGTGATTTTCTACTGGGAGGTCGCTCCCAAAGTGATATCCTGCAACGGAGCGATTTTGAGCAGTTTGGAACACTCTATTGCACGACAGAAGACGGATCGTTCGGTGAGAAGGGGTTTGTAACCCGTCACTCTGTCCTGCAAAAAAAAAAATATGATTTTATCTACAGCTGTGGCCCCAGGCCAATGATGGTCGCCGTAGCCCGCTATGCACACAACAATGGCATCGGATGTGAAGTGTCATTGGAAAATCTGATGGCCTGTGGTTTTGGTGCCTGCCTGTGCTGTATTGAGAAAACGATCAGAGGAAATGTGTGCGCCTGCACCGAGGGACCTGTCTTTAACATAAATGAACTCACATGGCTAGATTAGAGGTACAAATAGGCGATTTACAACTAAAAAATCCGGTGATGACCGCTTCGGGTACCTTCGGATACGGTACGGAGTATACCGATTTGATTGATCTGGGACGGTTAGGCGGCATTTTTGTAAAAGGGACGACCCTCGAGCCCCGTCAGGGGAATGACTACCCCAGAATGGCGGAGACGCCGTCCGGCATGCTCAATTCGGTCGGACTGCAGAACAAGGGAGTGGATTATTTCGTGGAACATATCTACCCGGTGATCAAGACGTATGATACCCATATGATCGTGAACGTGTCAGGCTCTACAGTGGAGGACTACGTCGCCTGCGCGGAAAAACTGGCCGGACTGGACAAGATACCGGCCATCGAGCTGAATATCTCCTGTCCCAACGTGAAGGAGGGCGGTATGGCGTTCGGCACATCCTGTGTATCGGCTGCGAAGGTGACCCGGGCAGTGCGGGAGGTATACCCGAAGACACTGATTGTGAAATTATCACCCAATGTGACCGATATCACCGAAATTGCGCGGGCTGTGGAAGCCGGAGGTGCCGACGCGGTGTCACTGGTGAATACCTTCCTCGGGATGGCAATCGATGTGGAAAGCCGAAGACCTAAACTCTCCACCATCACCGGCGGACTTTCCGGACCCTGTATCAGACCCATTGCCGTACGGATGGTGTGGCAGGTGTTTCATGCCGTGAAGATCCCGATCATAGGTATGGGAGGGATTGCCAGCTGGCAGGATGCCATCGAGTTTATACTGGCCGGATCGGTGGCCGTGCAGTTGGGGACGTACAATTTTATTGATCCTGCCGTATCGGTCAGTATCGTAGATGGGATCCTTGATTACCTCGACAGACACCATATATCCGCTGTAAGTGAACTGGTTGGAAAGATAGACTATCTTTGATTGCGAAAATGCTCCCTTTTTTGGTATTATTTGCAATTAATGATTTTATATTAACCTTAATGCTGACATAATGTAGTTTTTATTCCATTTTTATTTGACAAAATGAATAAAGATGGTATCTTTGCAGTTATAATTCGAAATTTCACTCAGGATAACATGTCAAAATTACAAATTCCTTCCGGTTATGCACCGTTACTGAACTTAAAGCAAACGGAACTGGGCATAAAGAACATCAAGGATTTTTTCCAGGTCAATCTCTCTTCTGAACTGCGTCTTCGTCGTGTCACAGCTCCCCTTTTTGTGGAGAGCGGAACTGGCATTAACGACGACCTGAACGGTGTGGAGCGGCCGGTGCGTTTTCCGATCAAGGATATGGACGATAAGTATGCGGAGATCGTCCATTCGCTGGCAAAGTGGAAACGGCTGACCCTCGCCGATTATGGGATTGAAGAGGGTTTTGGCATCTATACCGATATGAATGCCATCCGTGCCGATGAAGAACTGGACAATCTGCACTCTCTGTATGTTGATCAGTGGGACTGGGAACGGGTGATTGGGGAGAAAAACAGGTCAATCGACTTTCTGAAAGATATTGTACGAAGGATCTATGCAGCCATGCTTCGCACCGAATATCTTGTCTATGAGCTCTTTCCCGTAATAACGCCGCAGCTTCCCTGTGAGATCACCTTCATCCACTCGGAAGAGTTGCTGCAGAGATATCCGGGGATGGATGCAAAACAGAGGGAAGATGCCATTACCCGGGAATTTGGGGCAGTTTTCATCATGGGGATAGGTGCCCCTTTGTCAGACGGTGAACCGCACGACGGCCGTGCTCCTGATTATGACGACTGGAGTACGTTGAACGAAGATGGCTATGAAGGGCTGAACGGCGATTTGCTGGTGTGGAACCCTGTCCTGCAGAAATCGATCGAGCTCTCTTCGATGGGTATCCGGGTGGATGCTGCCTCGCTGGAACGTCAGTTAAAGGCACGCGGTAAAGAGGAGCGGTTTTCCCTTTATTTCCATCAAAGACTTATGCACAATGAGCTGCCTCTCTCTATTGGTGGAGGGATCGGTCAATCGCGCTTGTGCATGTATTATCTTCGCAAAGCACACATCGGTGAAATTCAGGCAAGCCTCTGGCCGGATGATATGCGGGATGAAGCCAAAAGACAGGGTGTTTTGCTTATTTAAGACGGAACACATCATACAAATAGCAGAGGGTAACCCAGTGTGGTTTTACCCTCTTTTTACTTTTGTCCCGACGGAAATACCAAGACGACCATTACAATCCGGAAGAGTTGAATCCCATTTTAAAGGGTCATTCTTCCCTATTCCTGAAAGTTTTTGTACATTCGCACTCTTAATCAATCGATGGTCCCATGGCGGTGAAAATGGAGCAGAGCTGGAAAGCTCATTTACAAGAGGAGTTTGAAAAACCCTATTTTAAGTCGTTGACGCAATTTATCCGGAAAGAATATGAAAATAAAACTGTCTTCCCTCCGGCAAGGCTAATCTTCAATGCGTTTGACAGCTGTCCTTTCGATGAGGTGAAAGTGGTCATCGTGGGACAGGATCCTTATCACGAACCGGGGCAGGCCCACGGACTCTGCTTTTCCGTGAATGAGGGTATACAACTCCCGCCATCTCTGGTCAATATCTACAAGGAGATAGAAAATGATCTCGGAAAAGCGGTTCCCCGTTCCGGGAATCTGGAGAAATGGGCCCGGCAGGGGGTGTTCCTGCTGAATGCCACACTGACGGTACAGGCACATCGTGCAGGATCACATCAGGGAAAAGGGTGGGAGGAGTTCACCGATGCAGCCATTCGCCATCTTGCCGAAGAACGTGATCACCTGGTGTTTATTCTCTGGGGTGCCTACGCACAGCGAAAAGGTGAGCGGATAGATACGAACAGACATCTTGTCCTGAGATCACCACATCCTTCGCCTTTGTCGGCACATAGAGGATTCTTTGGTAATAAGCACTTTAGCAAAGCAAACGATTATCTGTTCGCAACGGGTAAAGAACCCATCGACTGGTAGAATGGGGTAACTGTTTATCCGACACTTCCCTCCAGGCTGATCTGCAGCAGCTTCTGCGCCTCCACGGCGAACTCCATCGGAAGCTTGTTCACCACTTCCCTGACATATCCGTTGACAATCAGTCCGATGGCTTCTTCTTCACCCAGGCCCCGCTGATTGCAGTAGAAGATCTGATCTTCGCTGATTTTGGAGGTGGTAGCCTCATGTTCAAGCACGGCGGTAGGATTCTGGATATCCGTATAGGGAAATGTATGCGCCCCGCAATGACTGGTGAGCAGCAAGCTGTCGCACTGCGAGTGATTGCGTGCATTTTCAGCTTTCCTGGTCACCTTCACCAATCCCCGGTAGCTGTTCTGGCTGCTGCCGGCGGAGATTCCCTTCGAAACAACACGACTGCGTGTGTTCTTGCCCAGGTGGATCATTTTAGTTCCCGTGTCAGCCTGCTGAAAATTATTGGTGACGGCAACGGAATAAAACTCACCTACCGAGTTGTCGCCGGCAAGTATGCAGGAAGGATACTTCCAGGTGATGGCCGACCCGGTCTCCACCTGTGTCCAGGAGATCTTTGAATTGTTTCCCTTGCAGATACCCCGTTTTGTGACGAAGTTATAGACGCCCCCTTTGCCGTTCTTGTCACCCGGATACCAGTTCTGTACGGTGGAGTACTTCACTTCGGCATTCTCCAGTGCGATGATTTCCACAATTGCTGCATGGAGCTGATTCTCGTCACGCATCGGCGCGGTACACCCCTCGAGGTAGCTCACGTAGGAGTCGTCATCGGCGATGATGAGCGTGCGTTCGAACTGCCCGGTATTGGCCGTGTTGATTCGGAAGTACGTGGAAAGTTCCATCGGACAACGTACCCCTTTGGGGATATAAACGAACGACCCGTCGCTGAAGACCGCCGAGTTGAGTGTGGCATAATAATTGTCTTTATAGGGGACAACTGTACCCAGGTATTTTCTCACCAGATCGGGATGATGCTTCACCGCTTCGCTGAAGGAACTGAAGATGATTCCTTTTTCGGCAAGCACCTCCTTGAATGTGGTCTTTATCGAGACGCTGTCCATCACCGCATCCACGGCGACACCCGTGAGCTGTTTCTGCTCTTCAAGAGGAATTCCCAACCGTTCAAACGTTTTCAGCAGCTCCGGATCCACCTCATCGAGGCTCCCGGGTACTTTCTTCTTTGTAGGATCGGCATAGTAAATAATCTCCTGATAATCGATTTCGGGAATCGTCAGATGAGCCCAGTCGGGCAGTTTCATGGTCAGCCAGTGCCGATAAGCTTTCAGTCGGAACTCGAGCAGCCAGTCGGGTTCTTCCTTTTTCGCTGAGATCAGTCGGATGACCTCTTCGTTCAACCCTTTCTCAATCACTTCGGTTTCAACATCAGTGGTGAACCCGAATTTGTAATCTTTTGTGGTTAAATCGTTTAATATTTGATCTTGATCTAATTCTTGCATAACTGTTTTGTTGTTTTCGGTTGCGTTAACCGGTTGTAAGGAGGGCATGAATGCCATCCGGCAATTTAGTAACAACCATTCTCCGGCTTTTGTTGTACAAAGATACTGCTTTTTTCATCAATTCTATCTAATGGTGATTGATATCACCCCACTGAACAATTGCTATGTTATCAGTGTTAAGTCATAGTGAATCAAAATAAAACAATTCGTCTGAGAGGAGTGGAGTCATTTTCCACCCGGCTGATACAGTATCACGAATACATTCTATTTTGTTTACACAACAGAAAATCGTATGAAACGCGCTTCCCCATGATGTACGTACATGCACATGATCAAGGCGTGTTGCATACACTCTAATCCATAAACAAATATAATTAATGAATCGTATGAAAAAAGTAACTCTGTTTCTGATCGCTCTCTTTGCCGGTTTTGGACTGATGGCTCAATCACATTATAAGGTGGATCCGGCACATTCCTCCGTCAATTTTAAGGTTAAACACAGTGGGATAACCTTTGTCAACGGTAAGTTTGAGAAGTTTGACGGTGGGATCATCGGTAACCTGGAAAATCCGGAAGAGGTAAGGATATTTTTCAATGTGGATGTAGCCAGTGTCAATACGAGCGTGCCTATGCGCGACGACCACCTGAGGAGCGCTGATTTCTTTGATGTGGCCAAATTCCCGGCGATGACATTTGAAAGTACGGGCATTGAAAAGGTGGACGACAAGAAGTACAAGCTGCACGGCAAGCTGCAGATCAGGGACGTAACGAAAGATGTGACATTCGATGTGATGTATGGCGGGTCAGTAAAAGGCAAGGATGGTACGGAGTCTGTTGGGTTCATCGCCAAAAATATGATCAACAGGCTGGATTACAACATAGCGTACGATCCCGATGGACTGGGTATCGGTAAAGAGGTTGCCATCACCCTCTATCTTGAATTCAAGAGCGAAAAAAAATAAAAAATCTTCCCCGCTAAAGAAAAAAAGGTGTAATCACAGGGTGATACACCTTTTTTTAGTGTCGGTACCAATCGTGGCCTGTAACTATTGTTCTTTTAAAAAAAACCCGGAATAATACCATCGGGTAATAAAATATCCGTCAGTTCGGAATAGGGTATCGTTACATTGATGACACCCATGGTGTAGGGGGCTATCTCATACTGGTTGTAGGAGTAATGAATCCCTTCTCCGTTAAGCCAGAAGTTGTTGTTGGGCATGATATCCTCCAGGGTGAAGAAGCCCCTCATCAGCAGTGAATCCGGTTCGCCGGCATCGTATTTTTTCATCAACTGATGAACGATCTTTTCCGTCAACGGTTTGAAATAATCAGGTACAAACAGATCTTCCTCCGATAACGTCGTCAGGTCGTTCAGATCGATATTGATATAGGTTATCCGATAGGATCCATGGGCCCCGCCTTCATAATCACTGTATTCCACAGCATAACTCAGGAGCGAGTCGTTTTGAAAAAGGATCCTGTTGCGGTTGCTCATGGTGTACCAGTACCATGCAGGCACCTCTCCGTTCAGACGTGCCTTGTCCTGGTAGAAGTTGTTCGACAATGCCTCATAGCGGGTGGTATATTCCTCCATGTACCGGTTGACGGCCTCCCGCGGTGACAGGGTGTCGGCAGCGGTGTCACCGAAGACTGTACCCACGAAGATCTGCTGCAGGCGGGTGAGACTTTCTGCATCGCGGAATTTCAGCGGATAGATGAACGTAACCTCTGCGTCGGCAAAGGGCAGGGTCGTATCATTCTCCTGCAACAGGGGTATCCGTTGTTTTACAACGATACTGTCGAAATCAATCTTTGCTGACCCTCTGCCACCGCCACTTTCCGTACAGGTGACGAACAGGGCAATACCCGTGGACAGTAAGGCAACGGCCGGTAAAATATGCTTGTTTATCATCATGATTGTAGTTTTGTTTGTCCATCTGATGGCGGACAGGAATGAGTAAACATTACTGGATGATCTGCCTGACAGCTCCCAGGTCTGGATAAAACAACACCCTGACAGGCTGCTTCATATTATCGAACATTTTCCGGGTGAGCACATCCTTTGATCCGTACTGCACCACATCAACCTCCCTGTTGATGATTGTCCTGTTTCTGAATTCAATAGTTAGAGCGCCTTTACCGGGGATGTTGTAGACCAGTCCTTCGCTGAATTTCTCTTCCAGTTTCTTCAGATCGCGTTCCGACAGTAGTTGTTCCACGACCGGCGTCTTGTCCCTGAGCGACAGGTAGACAGGCTCACCGGCAAGATTATCGGCATCCACGGGACCCAGCTTTTCGGAGAAGCGGGCGATAACCCTTCGGTCGATCTCTTTCTCGTCGGGGATAATCGTATAACGGCTTACAAAATATTCAGTCTGCACGCTGCCGGCAAACAGCTCCGTCAGCGCCTTTTCCTGAGTATTGATCTCATCCATCACCACTTTATAGGCATTGCCGTCAGGAGGCATGTTTTCAGCCTCTCCGGTGAGGATATCGGTACGGCTGCGGCGAAGATCGAATATTTGCCGGGCAACCAGCTCTGCCTGCTTTGCCGTTGATCCCGCCATCAGTGTCTCCTGAGAAAGATACAGGCGTGGATTGACCCTGGAGCTCACCCCCTCCGGTATTACCATACTGGCCGGTGTTTCAGGTACAGGTTCAGCATTGACGGCAGCAATCACCCCATCTTCCCGGAGAGTGACAAAAGGTTCAAACGTTTTGGCAGTGAATTCCACCATATATGAATGATTATTGTCTGCTATTCCCTTGTTTACCACGGCGATATCTTCCAGGGAGAATGATACGCTGTTGGTTGCGACAGGGTTCTCCAACCCCAGATAACGTTGCGCATAGGAGTAGAAATCTCCCCGCTGATACGTGCTTTTTTTGACCAGCAGGGTGATCTCGAACGATGTCTTAGGGAGAGCATATATCACACCGTAATCGTTGGCTTTGATCGCGTTTACGCGTGTCGTCTTTTGAGCGTGCAGGCCGGTAAATGCCAACATGAAAACCGGAAGGATCAAATAGTGTATTTTCTTCATCATCAATAAGTATTCAGTGGTTCATCGATTGTCATTTATGGATGATCTCTTGTGCACAGGGTGCATCATTCCGTGAGTTGATTTGTTGAAAAGTACATCACGGCGGAACAGGGACGAAAGCTTCACAGGCGGATGCTCAGTTCTTTTGTCAGTGTGCCGACCGGAATTGTTCCAGGAAACGCACATCGTTTTCTGAAAACATACGCAGATCCTTCACCTGATACTTGAGGTTCGTGATGCGTTCAATACCCATACCCAGTGCATAGCCTGAATAGATGTTACTGTCAATGCCGCAGTTCTCCAACACGTTGGGATCTACCATGCCACAACCGAGTATCTCCACCCATCCCGTATATTTGCAGAAGGGACATCCCTTCCCGCCGCATATGTTGCAGGAGATATCCATCTCCGCACTGGGCTCTGTGAAGGGGAAGTAGGAGGGACGCAGCCGTATCCTGGTCTCTTCGCCGAACATCTCCCTGGCAAAGAAGAGCAGCGCCTGTTTCAAATCGGCAAAGGAGACATCCTTATCGATGTAGAGTGCCTCCACCTGATGGAAAAAGCAGTGTGCGCGATAGGAGATGGCTTCATTCCTGTAGACACGTCCCGGGCAGATAATGCGTATAGGCGGCTCACTCTTTTCCATCACCCGTGTTTGTACGGAGGAGGTGTGTGTGCGCAGCACAATCTGTGGATCGTTTTGTATAAAGAACGTATCCTGCATATCCCGCGCGGGATGATCATCGGCAAAGTTAAGGGATGAGAAGACGTGCCAGTCGTCCTCCACCTCAGGGCCTTCCACGATGGAAAAGCCCAGTCGCTTGAAGATGTCGTTGATTTCTTCCCTGATAATGGAGATGGGGTGCCTTGTACCCAGAGGAACCGGATATGCCGTACGGGAGAGGTCTGCATCGGCATAGGGTGAGTCGTTGTTCCCGAACTGCTCCTTCAGCGCTTGAATTTTCTCGTTTGCTTTCTGCTTCAGGTCATTCACCCTCATGCCCCATTCTCTTTTCTGTTCTGCGGGGATAGATCGAAAATCGTCCATGAGTGCGGAGATAATCCCCTTCTTGCTCAGGTATTTAATGCGTGCTGCTTCCAGTTCATCGGCGCTGGAGACTTTTAACTGTTCAATCTCCGAAAGAAGAGCCTCAATTTTTTCTATCATGATCCTGTTGAATCTTATCCATCAATTAGTAGCACAAAAATACACTTTTTATTGCTATTTATCCCCGTTTTCGGTGAAAGATTTGTTCCTCCCGGGTGTGAAGTAAAGGTTAAATTCGTACTTTTGTTTTTGTTAAAGCTGATTACGGAAAGATGATCAAAACGATTCGCGCATTCATAGAAAAGGAAAAATTACTCACCCCGTCAGCCCAGGTCATTGTTGGCCTGAGTGGCGGGAAGGATTCCATGGTCTTGCTCGATCTCCTCACGCTGCTGGGTTATCGCTGTGTGGCAGCACATTGTAACTTCCATCTCAGGGGGGAGGAATCGGATAGGGACGCTTCTTTTGTAAAAAAATGGTGTAAAAGTATCGGTGTACCGTTCACATCCATCGATTTCGATACCAGCCAATATGCTGCCGACAAGAAAATATCCATCGAGATGGCTGCCCGGGAACTACGTTACAGGTGGTTCGGGATCATTCGCGCTCAGTATGAAGCGGAAGCTGTGGCTGTGGCGCATCACAGGGATGATTCGGTGGAGACGGTATTGCTGAACCTCATACGCGGCACCGGAATCAGGGGGCTGACAGGTATATCGCCCAAAAGCAGGACGGTAGTACGTCCGTTGCTATGTGTTACGCAGGCCGAAATTGAGCAGTATGTCGCTGACCGTGGATTGCCCTACGTAGACGACAGCAGTAATGCCGATGATGTTTTTCTGCGGAATGCCATCAGGATAAACATCATCCCCCGTCTGGAGGAGTTGAACCCTGCGGTGAGGATGGCCATCAGCCGTACGGCGCAGCATCTCTCCGAAGTGGAAAAGGTATACAGGGCATCGGTCAGGGCAACAGTGGATACCGTTTTTCAGGATGGCCGAATCAATATACCGATGCTACGGGGTACGGTTTCGCCGCAATCCATCCTGTTCGAGATTCTCTCACCCCTGGGTTTCGGACCATCCACCATTGAGGATGCCTTCCTGTGTATGGATAGTACCCCCGGAAAAGTGTTCTGTTCATCACATTACCGGATGATCAAGGATCGTGATTACTTTCTCATCGACGAGATACCCGAGGTGTCGGACAGGGAAAGGAGTTATTTCATCGATAGAGAAAAAAAGGAAATATCAGTGCCGGTAGGGCTGAAGATCCGTACAGCCGACGCAACCGTCGAACTGAGGAAAGACAGCCGTTTCCTCTATGCCGATTACCATCAGCTGCAGTTTCCGCTGGAACTGCGTAAATGGAGGGAGGGTGACTGGTTCGTTCCTTTTGGGATGAAGGGCAGAAAGAAAGTAAGCGATTATTTCACCGACCGAAAATTCAGTCTGAAGGATAAGGAAAATGCATGGGTGTTGCTCTCGGGTGATGATATTGTCTGGATTGTCGGGGAACGGTCTGACGACCGGTTTAAAGTGACTGACAGTACGACCGGGGTTTTCATTGCCGAGAGCGATTGAAATCATTCCTGTTTTGGTTTTTCCCGAAAAAAAATAGTTTTCCATGCAACGTTTTGTCCATTTTTGCATCTTTTCAATAGAACCTAAGTCCGGCATGAATTGTTATAGGCGGATGGTGAATGAATGATAGCCTGTGACGGGATGCAGGGACGATAATTTTTTATAAAGAAAAGAAAATAAAATAATAGTATGAAACGAGCAGGGACACCGTAACATTGAAGTGCCCGATTATCGCGAGTTCCATACACCATCATAAGAAAAATATAATAATCGTATGAAAACCAGTACAATTAAAGACATGATGATACTGGGAGCTTTTACCGGCTTCGCACTGTACATCACCCGCCATTATCGTCAAAAAAAGAAAAGAGAGAGAGAGTTGCGTGAAACGCTTCACTTTCAACTGTTTTAAGTTTACCGCAATCCGGAATTTATTTTCGTTTGGGCTGTTTTCATGCAGGTATTTTTTTCGTACCTTTGCACACTTGAAAACAGTTGAAAATTTTTCTTTGTCTTCTGCCGTCACGGATTACATTCTCGATATGCGGAAGCAGAAACCAGGGTCGCCCGAAAATGCCCAACGAAGGAATAATTATTTTTTATGCTCACACTGAAAGTAATCAACGAGAATCCGGAAGAGGTGATGCGCCTCCTGTCGAAAAAAAATTTCGACGCACAAGAAGTCATCGCTCAAATCATCGGTCTGGACAACCTGCGGCGTAGTACACAGACCTCGCTCGACACTGTGCTGAGAGAGATCAACCTGCTTTCCAGATCGGTCGGTGTATGTATGAAAGAGGGAAGAAAAGATGAAGCGACGGTTGCCCGCGAGAGGGTGGGGACGCTGAAAGAGTCATCCCGGCTTCTGGATGATACGTTGAAAGATACCGAGGAGAAGATACAGCGTCTGCTGGTCACGATCCCTAATCTGCCGCATGTTTCCGTACCCGAGGGAAAAGGGGCTGAGGATAATATCGTGGAACGGAGCGGCGGTGTAATACCGCAATTACAGGACGATGCGCTTCCTCATTGGGAGCTGGCGAAGAAATATGACCTCATTGACTTTGAACTGGGAGTGAAGATTACCGGTGCCGGTTTCCCGGTCTATAAAGGCAAGGGAGCACGTTTGCAACGCTCACTGATCAACTTCTTTCTTGATTGTGCCCGTGATGCCGGGTTTCTGGAAATACAGCCTCCTTACGTGGTCAACAGCGATTCCGGTTTCGGAACAGGTCAGTTACCCGATAAAGAGGGACAGATGTATCATGTGGGTCTGGATGACCTCTACCTGATCCCTACGGCTGAAGTGCCGGTGACCAATATCTACCGCGACGTGATTCTCGAAGAGAGAGACCTGCCTGTGAAAAATGCTGCCTATTCAGCCTGCTTCCGTCGCGAGGCCGGATCCTACGGAAAAGATGTGCGCGGACTCAATCGCCTGCATCAGTTCGACAAGGTGGAGATCGTCTGCATTGAAAAGCCTGAGAATTCCTACGAACGACTGGATGAGATGGTTCGGTATGTGCAGACACTGGTGGAAAAGCTGGAGCTGCCCTGGCGCATTCTTCGTCTGTGCGGCGGTGATATGAGCTTCACCTCTGCGCTGACATTCGATTTTGAAGTCTTTTCCGCCGCACAGAAGCGCTGGCTGGAGGTGAGCTCCGTCTCCAATTTCGAAAGCTATCAGGCAAACCGTCTGAAATGCCGCTACAGGGATACAGAACGCAAAACGCAGCTCTGTCATACGCTCAACGGCAGTGCCCTTGCGTTGCCCCGTATCATGGCGGCAATGCTTGAAAACAACCAGTCACCGGGAGGTATCCGGATTCCCGAAGCATTGACAGCCTATTGTGGTTTTGATCTGATCAGTTAGTCGCCTGTGCTGCAGCTTCCTTTCCTATCGGCGCCATTCTCTTTGTTTGTGACTCTTTCCTGGAGTGTTGTTGTCCCCGATTCAATCGGTATAGTTTGAGATATCATTTGCATATCAACCATACAGTAAGATACTTGCTGGTTTCCCGTCTTTAAACCGGTCAGTTCATAAGACCCGTCATCCGTTGATCTGCTTGTGCGTCAGCATCTTTATCAGTTGAAGAATAGCCAGACTGGCCGTACGTTCAATATTTTCCTCGCGGCTGTTGCCCACGTGGTACACCTGGGAGAGTATTTCGTTACCGCAAAGAGTGGCGATCCAGACTGTACCCACCGGCTTCTCCCTTGTGCCCCCATCAGGTCCCATGATGCCCGAGACGGCAATGCTGCAGTCGGTCTTCAGCTTTTTTGCTACACTCAGAGTCATCTGTTCCACCACTGCCTGACTGACCACTCCGGACGTTTCAATCGTTTTTTGATCTACCTCCAGCAGCTCCTCTTTGATGTGGTTGTCATAGGAGACAATGCTTCCTTCAAAATAGTCCGAGGCGCCGGGCACAGTCGTTATCCGGTGAGCAATATATCCTCCGGTACAGCTTTCGGCAGTGGAGACCGTGAGCCCTTTCTTACGCAGACGTTCACCCAGCAGCCTCTCCAGTGATTTTTCACTTTTTGCGACAAACAGATCGCCCAGAATAAGCCTCAGTTTTCTCCCCTGTTGCCTTATCTCCTCTTTGCGTTCTTCTCCCCAGGCCGATAACCGCAGTCTGATGTATCCGTATGAGGGGAGATAAGCCAGCGAAAAACCGGCAGGGAGCCTGTTCTCGTATTCCGCAAGCCTCATGGCGAGCGCCGATTCAGTGATTCCAGAAACAAGGTAGGAGCGCCGCAGATAGTCTTTCGCCAGAAATTGCTGTTGTAAACGGGGAATGATATCATCGGTCATGGCCGTTTTCATTTCAAAAGGTACTCCCGGCATGGATACCAGTATTTTTTGCCCTTTCTCGAACCACAGGATGGGTGCTGTGCCCTCTCTGTTCTGGATCACGGTGCTATTGACAGGCACATATGCCTGGTTGCGCGTCAGTTGATTCAGTTGAATATTTCTTTTTAGAAAGATCGATTCGATATGCTGCAGCACCTCATCGCTGAATGTGAGTGCCGTGTGAAAATACTGACAAAGGGTGTGTTTGGTAATATCGTCCTTCGTCGGTCCCACGCCGCCGGTGAGCAGCAGGATATCTGCTCTTTCAAAGCCTGCATCGAGCGCCCTGATAATTTCTTCCGACTGATCTCCCACCGTGGTGATTGCTGCAATTTTGAAACCGCACTGCGTCAGCTCACGTCCCATCCAGGCAGCATTGGTGTCGACAATCTGCCCGATAAGAATTTCATCTCCGATGGTAATGATTTCTATTTTCATATCAATCTCCTTGCTTCTTGTACAGAAGTGCAAATTAAGGGATAATCTTCCTGAAAAAGAAAAAAGAGTGTGATTTATTTTTTTATTTTCCAGGATTGTACTATCTTTGCCAACCGAAATTGAGAACAGAAAAAAGAAATGTTATGTAACGGGCGGCATCTGCAGGACATACAGCCATTGGATTCCCGTCGGTTCCATATGATCATTGAAAATATATAATTTTATTCATTTGAAACGAGCATTTAAATAGTTACACCCAGGTACATAATTATATGCGAGTTCCATACACCATAAAGAAAAAAAAATAATCGTATGAAAAAAGAAATTCATCCCAACAATTACCGCCCGGTAGTTTTCAAAGATATGTCGAACGAGGAAATATTTATTTCCCGTTCTACCATCAATGCAAGGGAAACTATTGAAATAGATGGTGTTACCTATCCTCTGGTGAAACTTGAAATCACCAGTGCATCACATCCCTTCTACACCGGAAAACAAAAACTGGTGGATACTGCAGGCCGTGTGGATAAGTTTATGAGTCGCTACGGAGACCGTAACAAGAAAAAATAAAACCAATCAGGGTTAGATTTATTCAAAGAGGGTACCTCACCTGTGTGAAGTATCCTTTTTTTGTTGTAGCTCCTGCCTGATGACAGATTCAGACCGGCAATTTTTCATGGATGAAAGGATTTGAGGGTTTATGATGCGGATTTAGCACAATTTTGTCTATTTTTGTCACGTTTATTCTACCGGCATAATAGTGATTCAATGAAACGAGCATTTACATTGTAACACCCAGGAACATGATGAAAGCGAGTTCCATACGATACCGATGAAAATCAATAATTTTAATCGTATGAAAATAGTATACTCATTTATTTTCTTTTTTCTTATCATCCAGATATCTCTTCCTGCATTGGCACAGGTGCATTTAAGCAATAGCGCACGCATAAGCCTGCTCACCGCATCTCCATGGAACGGCGCAGTTTATGCCTTTTTCGGGCACACCGCCATCCGTGTGCAGGACGACTCCACCGCTATGGACAAAGTCTATAATTACGGGTTCTTTGACCCTTCCCAGCCTCATTTCATCTATCATTTTGTCAGGGGAAAGACCGATTATATACTGGGAGTAACTTCATTTAACGATTTTCTCTACGAATACGAATACAAGGGACAGCAGGTAACGGAACAGGAGATCCGTCTTTTTCCGGATGAAAAACAACAGCTCTATGAAGCCCTATTTCTGAATGCATTACCTGAAAACAGGGGGTACAGGTACAATTATATGTATGATAACTGTTCTACTCGTCCCCGTGATATGATAGAAAAATATGTGGATGGTGTTATTCAATACCCATCCGCAACCGGGGAACAAACCTATCGCGATCTGCTCCATGAATGTCTGGCCAATTACCCGTGGTACAGTTTTGGTATCGATCTGCTGATTGGTACAGAAGCAGACAGAATCATCGGGGTGAGAGAAAAAATGTTTATTCCCGCTTATCTGATGCACTCATTTAATGAGGCCGTGGTGCAGAAAAATGATACACTGAGCTATGCGCTGGTACAAAGCAGTACGAATATATTAAGTCGTGACAATGAGAGAAATAAAATTGGCGAACAGATGTTCTTTACACCTATAATAACAGCATTCGCACTATTGGTTGTTTCCATCCTGGTCAGTATGTTACAGATAGTTAAACTCAACAAATCGAAACTGCCCAAACGGTACGATACGCTTCTTTTCGGCATGGCGGGACTGGGAGGGATCGTTGTTTTCTTTCTGATGTTTTTTTCCGAACATCCTGCTACCAATCCCAACTGGAACATTGTCTGGTTAAATCTGTTTGCCCTGGTTGCAACGGTATTATTTTGGGTGAAATCAGCAAACAGAGTCGTTTATTTCTATCATTTTATTAACTTTGTACTCTTAACGCTTTTCCTGTTGATGTGGTGGTTGATACCACAACAATTGCCGGTGGCAACGATTCCATTTTCAATGAGTCTGTGGCTCCGATCGGCGACGAACTTGTTTATGCTGAGAAAAAGAAATGCAACAAACAGGCGGTTTACATCCAGTAAATATTTGAAAGCAGGGTGGGGACAATAAATCAGTAAATGACAGTTATAGACGCATGATCAAAATACTTTCTTCTTTAGTTGCTTTTTTTTCAATCACGGCCCTCTGTGCGCAGAACCCAACGGGAGAGATACCCAAGCTGGTGGTGGGCATCACCATCGACCAGCTGCGGGGGGATTATCTGGAGATGTTCAGGCATACATTTGGAAACAGGGGTTTTAATCGGTTGCTGACCAATGGTCTGGTATATAGTAATGTAAGGTATAACTTTCCCAATCTTGATAAAGCCTCAACCATCACCACCATTTATACTGGTGCCAATCCTTCCTACCATGGCATCACGGCCGAAAAAAAATACGTGCCCGAGTCGGACAGTGAGGTATCCTCTTTTTTCGACAATAAATACCTGGGAAACTTCACCACAGCCAAGCTGTCACCACTTCCCGTCAGGGTTTCCACCATTGCCGATGAGTTGAAGGTGGCATCAGGGGGACAATCGGATATCTTTGCTTTTGCACCCGATGCCTCACAGTCACTCGCCTCGGGCGGACATGCCGCCAGCGGAGCCTATTGGATAGAGGACTACACCGGAAAATGGGCTACCACCACCTTTTACAAAAACAAACAGCCGGCAGTTGACCAGCATAACCGAAGCGACGAGTCGCTCAGCTCCACCATCGGCAACATCACCTGGCGTCCCGCAGTTGATATTGAACTGTATAACGCATTTCCCTATACCAAGAACAGGTACAGATTTCAGCACTATTTCGGTGTAGACAGGAAAGATAATATCCGGCTGTTCAAGCAATCACCCTATGTAAATAAAGAGGTGAATGATATTGCGATCAAAGTACTGGCATCGGCTTCTTTGGGTAAGCGGATGAATCCTGATTACCTGGCGCTCACCTTTTATGCCGGCAACTACGAAAAAGCACTCGACAAAAATTATTCGATAGAGATTCAGGATACCTACCACCGTCTCGATCAGGAGCTGGCGCGTTTGCTGGATGCGATAGACGCATCGGTAGGTCTCAAAAACACCTTGATTTTTGTCGTTTCAACCGGTTATTTTGATGAACGGGAGATCCTTCCGGAAGGCATGATTTCCTCGGGAGGGGACTTCTACCCCGACAGAAGCATGGCGCTCCTCAACATGTATCTGATGGCGCTCTATGGCCGGGAGCAATGGATCAGGAAATACTATAACCAGCAACTTTTCTTCGATAAGAAATTGCTGGAGGACAAGAAGATCAACCTGGCGGAATTCCAGCAAAATGCGGCCGAATTTCTGGTACAGTCGGCAGGTGTGCAGGATGTGATCACCTCTCATCAGATGCTGCACGGCGCATACAATGAGAATGTCCATTTTTACCGGAATGGCTATTACAAAGGTATCACAGGTGATCTGTTTCTGGAGCTGCAACCCGGATGGAGGATCGTGGATCCTCAATCGCCGGAGCAGCAGAGAGTACGCAACAACGCTGTCATCTCGCCGGTCATCTTTTTTGGCAGCAACATCAAACCGCAGAAAGTAGACCGCACCATTGAAGCCACAGAAATTGCGCCCAGCGTCTCCTACCGGTTGCGCATCCGTGCCCCGAACGCTGCAAAAGGGGAAATACTGAAAGAACTCTATTAAATTTAGTCATCACAATATAACACAGGTGTACCGGGCCTGAGGATGAAGAGACCAGATGCCCGTATACACTCACAACAAAAAAACTATGGGATTCAACGATATTATTTCAAAAATATTTGGTAACAAGGCTCAACATGACCTGAACGAAGTCAATCCGGTCGTGAAGAAAATAAAGGAAGCCTATACCGTGATTGAGAAGCTCACGAATGATGAGCTTCGCAGCAAAACCAGGGAACTGGAGAAGTACATTAAGGATTATGTGACAGAAGAGAAGACTCAGATAGAATCACTGAAAGCCGGAATGGATCAGATCGAACTCGATGAACGGGAAGCCATCTGGAATGAGGTGGACAAGCTGGAAAAAGAGATCAACGAGAAATACGGGAAGGCACTGAACGAGGTGCTTCCCGAAGCATTCTCCATCATGAAAGAGACGGCTCGTCGTTTTACCGAGAACAGCGAGATTGTGGTGAGAGCCACCGATTTTGATCGTGATCTGGCTGCCACGCACGATTTTGTGCGTATAGAAGGGGATAAAGCCATCTACCTGAACCATTGGGTTGCCGGGGGTAACGAAATCACCTGGGATATGATCCATTACGACGTCCAGTTGTTCGGCGGGGTGGTGCTGCATCAGGGTAAAATAGCGGAGATGGCTACGGGAGAAGGAAAGACACTTGTGGCGACACTCCCTGTGTTCCTCAATGCACTCACGCATCAGGGAGTGCACATTGTGACGGTGAACGATTACCTGTCGAAACGTGACTCGGAATGGATGGGGCCGATGTATATGTTCCACGGCCTGTCGGTGGATTGTATCGACAAACACGAACCCAACTCCGATGCACGCCGCAAAGCATACGAAGCGGACATCACCTTTGGCACCAACAACGAGTTTGGTTTTGATTACCTGCGTGACAACATGGCTGTCTCACCCAAGGATCTGGTGCAGCGGAAACACAACTATGCGATCGTGGATGAGGTGGACTCGGTGCTGATCGACGATGCCCGGACGCCGCTGATCATATCGGGGCCGGTGCCGAAAGGTGACGACCAGTTATACGACCTGTTTCGTCCCCGTGTGGAGGTGATCGTGAAAGCGCAGCGTGACATGGCCACCCAGCTGCTGGCAGAAGCAAAACAGAAGATGACATCATCCGATCCGAAAGAACAGGAAGAGGGTGCCCTGCAGCTTTTCCGTTCCTACAAGGCAATGCCTAAAAATAAACCGCTTATCAAATACCTCAGTGAACAGGGTATCAAAGCGGCGATGCTCAAAACCGAAGCATTTTACATGCAGGAGCAGATGCGCAATATGCATGTGGCGACCGACCCGCTCTATTTTGTCATTGATGAGAGAATGAATAGCATAGAGCTGACAGATAAGGGTATCGACCTCCTTACCGGAAAATCGGATGACCCTAATTTCTTTATTCTGCCCGATATCGCCACGCAGTTGTCGGAACTGGAAAATTCCGCACTCACTGAAGAAGAGAAAGCAGTAAAGAAGGATGAACTGCTGCAAAATTACGCCATCAAGTCGGAACGGGTACACACCGTGAACCAACTGTTGAAAGCGTATACGCTGTTCGAGAAGGATGATGAATATGTGGTGATCGACAACAAGGTGAAGATCGTCGATGAACAAACGGGTCGTGTGATGGAGGGACGCCGTTATTCCGACGGATTGCATCAGGCCATCGAGGCGAAAGAGCGGGTCAAAGTGGAAGCTGCCACGCAGACCTTCGCCACCATTACATTGCAGAATTTCTTCAGGATGTACAGCAAGCTTGCCGGTATGACCGGTACGGCTGAAACGGAAGCGGGTGAGTTTTGGGATATCTACAAACTGGATGTGGTAGTGATACCAACCAACAAACCGATCGTCCGCGACGATCAGAACGACCGTATTTATAAGACCAAACGGGAGAAATATACGGCTGTTATTGAGGAAATAGAAAAGCTTATTTCCGGAGGTCGCCCGGTGCTGGTGGGTACTACCTCGGTAGAGATCTCGGAATTGCTGAGTCGTATGCTCACCCTCCGCAAGATCAAACACAACGTGCTGAACGCCAAATTGCACCAGCGCGAGGCTGAGATTGTGGCAAACGCCGGACAAAGCGGTGTAGTGACGATCGCCACCAATATGGCAGGCCGTGGTACCGATATCAAGCTCTCACCAGAGGTGAGGGCGGCAGGTGGTCTGGCCATCATCGGTACGGAGCGTCACGAATCACGGCGTGTGGACCGTCAGCTGCGCGGTCGTGCCGGCCGTCAGGGGGATCCGGGATCGTCTGTCTTCTTTGTTTCGCTCGAAGATGACCTGATGCGTTTATTTGCCACGGAAAGAATTGCCGGGTTGATGGATAAAATGGGATTCAAGGAGGGCGACGTCCTGGAACACAGTATGTTGAGCAAATCCGTGGAGCGTGCCCAGAAGAAAGTGGAAGAAAACAATTTCGGTATCCGTAAACGTCTGCTGGAATACGATGATGTGATGAACTCACAGCGTGAGGTGATTTATAAACGCCGCCGCCACGCGTTGATGGGAGAGCGTATTGATAACGACGTGGCCAATATGATCTCAGATACCGCTAAGAATATCATAGAAATGAATGAGGACGACTACCAGAATATGAAGCTCGATCTTCTTCGTATCATGGCGCTCGATATTCCGTTCAAGGAAGAAGAGATGAGAAGAATGAAAGAGGATGATCAGACGGGAGCCGTCATCGATAAAGCTTTTGAGACATTCAAGCGTAAGACGGTCAGGCTGGCTGAAGTGGCACATCCTGTCATCAAACAGGTCTATGAAAAGCAGGGGGCCATGTATGAGAACATTCTGATTCCCATCACCGATGGCAAAAGAGTATACAACATTTCCTGTAACCTGAAAGAGGCATATGAGTCGGAATCGAAAGCATTGGTAAAGGCATTTGAAAAATCAATCATACTGCACACCATCGACGAAGACTGGAAAGAGCATCTCAGAGAAATGGACGAACTGCGCCATTCGGTGCAGAATGCGAGCTATGAACAGAAAGATCCGCTGCTGATCTATAAGCTGGAGTCGTTCAACCTCTTCAGGACAATGATAAACAACATTAACTCAAAAGCGGTTTCAATTCTGATGCGGGGACAGATACCCATCCAGGATCCGGGCAGTGTACGTCAGGCAGCTCCCGAGCAGAAAACGGACTACAGCAAATACCGCACGCAGAAAGAGGAGAGTCTTTCACCTGCAGGAGGAGACAACGGAGGGGTGCCGCAACAGCGTCAGCCGCAGAAACTGGTGCCGGTACGTGTTGAAAAAAAAGCGGGTCGAAACGACCCCTGTCCTTGCGGAAGCGGTAAAAAGTATAAAAATTGTCACGGCAAATAAAGGGCAAATAAAGTGTGATGAAAATCATGTAAACAGGGAGCAATTATCTCCCTGTTTTTTTTGTTAAATCCAAAGAAAAGCCGTATCTTAGTGTATTCAAAGGAAAGTTATTTTAAAAGATATACTAACCTGAAAAAGAGCTATTTGTATATATTTTTTGAAGAGATAAATCACTTATTCATATGATTGATCAGGAAGATAGAATCATCAAGATTAATATCGAAGATGAAATGAAATCGTCATACATCGACTATTCGATGTCAGTGATCGTTTCCCGTGCGTTGCCCGATGTACGGGACGGATTTAAACCTGTGCACCGGCGCATTCTTTTTGGAATGTCGGAACTGGGAAACACACCCGATAAACCCCATAAAAAATCAGCGAGAATTGTCGGTGAGGTACTGGGTAAGTACCACCCACATGGAGACTCTTCCGTGTATAACGCCATGGTACGTCTGGCACAGCACTGGAGCATGCGCTACACGCTGGTGGATGGCCAGGGTAACATGGGAAGTGTCGATGGAGATAGCCCCGCAGCCATGCGTTACACCGAAGCCCGCCTGAACAAGCTTGCGGAGGAGATGCTTCGCGATATCGATAAGGAGACGGTCGATTTTCAGCTCAACTTCGATGACACATTGCTGGAGCCAACCGTACTGCCCACACGTATTCCCAACCTGCTGATAAACGGTTCGTCGGGTATAGCCGTGGGTATGGCAACCAATATTGCCCCCCACAACCTTACTGAGTGTATCAACGGCATTGTCGCCTATATCGACGACAAGGACATCGATATCAAGGGATTGATGCAGTACATCAAAGCGCCTGATTTTCCCACCGGATCCTTTATCTATGGATATAAAGGTGTGGAAGAGGCATTTGAGACGGGCAGGGGACGCATCGTGATGCGTGGAAGAGCTGAGATTGAGTCGGGAAAAACACACGATAAGATCATCATTTCCGAAATACCCTACATGGTGAATAAGGCCGACCTCATCAAGCATGTCGCCGACCTGGTGTCAGAAAAAAAGATTGACGGGATTTCCAATATCAATGATGAATCAGATAGGGATGGCATGCGCATCGTGGTGGATATCAAACGCGACGGTAATGCGAATGTAGTGCTCAATAAACTGTATAAGCTCAGTGCGCTTCAATCCTCATTCAGTGTGAACAATATCGCGTTGGTGAAGGGACGTCCGGAGTTGCTGACACTCAAAAGAATGATTGAGCTCTTTGTAGAGCACCGCCATGAGGTGGTGATCCGGCGGACAAGGTATGAACTGCGCAAGGCTGAAGAACGGGCACACATCCTCGAGGGATTGATCATCGCGTCCGATAATATCGACGAGGTGATCGCAATCATCCGTGGTTCATCCACCCCCCCTGAAGCCATACAGCGGCTGATGGAGCGTTTCGGGCTCAGTGACATTCAATCGAGGGCTATCGTGGAAATGCGGTTGAGACAACTCACCGGACTGGAACAGGACAAGCTCCACGCGGAATATGAAGAGATCCGGAAACTGATTGCCTATTTAAACGAAATTCTGAATAACGAGGAACTGCGCATGCAGGTGATCAAGAATGAATTGATTGAGATACGGGATAAATACGGGGATGAGCGTCGTTCAGAAATAATCTACGCTTCGGAGGAGATGAATCCGGAAGATTTTTATGCCGATGATGAAATGGTGATTACCATCTCACATCTGGGATACATCAAGCGCACGCCACTGACGGAGTTTCACACGCAAAACAGGGGAGGAGTGGGTGCCAAAGGGTCAGATACCAGGGAAGAGGACTTCGTGGAATACATCTATCCCGCCACAACACATAACTACATGCTCTTCTTCACACAGAAGGGCAAATGTTACTGGCTGAGAGTATTTGAGATTCCGGAGGGTACTAAGAACTCGAAGGGGCGTGCCATCCAAAACCTGCTCAACATCGACTCGGACGATTCGGTTACCGCATTTGTACGTGTGGAGACACTGACCGATGCCAATTATATCCATTCACACTATCTGTTGTTCTGTACCAAACAGGGTGTCATCAAGAAAACACTGCTGGAAGCTTACTCACGTCCCCGGCAAAACGGTGTCAATGCCATCACCATCCGGGAAGATGACCAGGTCATCTCTGTGCGGTTGACTGATGGCCACAAACATGTGATTCTTGCTAACCGCAACGGACGCGCTATCCGGTTCAGGGAAGATGCGGTTCGGCCAATGGGACGAACAGCGACCGGTGTAAGAGGGATGACACTGGATGAGGACGGAGAAGATTGCGTGATAGGCATGATATGCATGGATACGCATTCGGAAAACACGATTCTGGTAGTATCGGAACAGGGGTACGGCAAGAGAACCTACCTGGATGATGAAGCGGGAGAACCCATTTATCGCATTACCAACAGAGGAGGGAAAGGTGTTAAAACACTGAACGTTACAGATAAGACAGGTAAGCTGGTGGCTATCAAGAGTGTGTCAGATGACAATGATTTAATGATAATTAACAAATCCGGTATTACCATACGTTTGAAAATTTCCGATATTCGCACAATGGGACGGGCTACACAAGGCGTGCGCCTTATTAATCTGGAGAAAAGGAATGATCAAATAGCATCGGTATGTAAGGTAAATACCACCGAAGATATAGTTGATGATGAAAGCACATCCGCAGAAAAGGGCTACAATCAAAAACCAGTTGGTCAGTGAAGAATAGAGATCCATTTTAAACTTTTTGCGCTATTTCAGTCAAAGAAAAGAACAAATAAAATCTGATAATAACATCAATACAATCACATTAAAAAATGAATAAAATGAGAAGAATCTTATTCCTTACGATGATTGCATTTTTTTCTGCCGGGAGCATCATTGCACAAAAATCGGCAGTGAAAGATGCCAAGAGAGCATTCGGAAGTGACGATTTGAATGAAGCAAGAACACTGATTCAGCAAGCGTCAAAAAATAGCGAAACAGCGAACGATCCGGAGACATGGAAAATTATGGGCGATATTGGCAACAAAGCCTTCGATCTCCAAAGGGCCAATGCGATGTTAGGCAAGGCAGCCAATGACAAAGTCATGTATGACGGGCTGTACGAATCGTATCAGCCTTATCTGAAAGCCGACTCGCTGGGTCAGCTGCCGGATGCCAAAGGCAAGGTGAAAAATAAATTCCGCAAGGATATTGCCGGTATTCTTCGCGCCAATCATCCGTTTTATATCAATGGCGGGGTTTATTACAACGAACAAAAAGACTACAAAAAAGCAACCGATTTCTTCCAGATTTACTGGGATATTCCGTCTTTACCCATGTTTGAAGACCAAAAAGATGCTTTTGTTCTGGACAGTACCTATCAGACAATAAAATACTACGCTATTATTACTGCCATTCAGGCTGGGGATCACCAGCGGGCACTGGCCATGCTGGAACGCGCAGCAAAAGAACCTTTCATCGAGAACAGCGCCTACAAGGAGAGCGATATCTATGAATTGATGGCCAGCGAATATGTGAGCCTCGGTGACACAGCCAAGTATCTCGAAACACTGCACCTCGGTGCCAAGAGATTTCCCAGCAGCAAATATTTCATCCCCAACCTGATCAATGTATTTATCCGTCAGGGAGACACCGAAAAAGCAATGGATTATTTGGAACAGGCCATTCAAAACGATCCCTCGAACGCTTGTGACCTTAACAGCGTAAAAGGTGCCTTACTGGCTGAGAAGGGTGATTATGACGCCGCTGAACAGGAATATAATAAGGCACTTGCACAGGATCCTAATTGCGAGAGAGCGCTCGAAGCCATTGCGGTGAACTATATTCTGCAGGCACAGGATCTGAAGGAAAAAACAGCCATGTTGTCCGACAGACAACAACAGGTGACAAACGATAAAAAAACGATCGAACTGTACCAGAAATCATTGCCTTCCCTGGAAAAATTTGCAGAATTGCTCAGGGCACGCAAAGCTGAAAAAAATGAAATGGAATCAGCACTTCTGAAACTGCGAAATGTGTATTACAATCTCAGCGGCTTGGGTGTCGATAAATCGAAAGAGCTGGAAGCAGTCGAAAAAGAATTGAATCTGTAAAGAATAAAGATGAATCAATAAAAAAAAGTGGTATTTGAAAAAATGTCACTTTTTTTTTCAAAACGACTACCCATGGGAGATACTTTCCAGTATTCCTCCGTGATTGAATTTTCGGTCCTACAATTAAACATAATAGTAATTATAGGAATATCAATGCCGGTTTTCTCCGCTTCATTTTTTTGGTTTCAGGTCCTCTCTACAACCGGTTATATTTATTATCTTTGCAAAAACAAAAAAATAAAGGCTGCCATACTGTGAAACGTTGTTTGCAGAGACAGCAACATTCAGTCAACCATGAGCAATCAACGATACAATCAGCGCGGAGTCTCAGCATCGAAGGAAGATGTGCACAATGCCATCAGGGAGATTGACAAGGGAATTTTCCCGAAAGCATTCTGTAAAATTGTTCCCGATTATCTGGGCGGTGATCCGGACTACTGCAATATTATGCATGCCGACGGAGCCGGAACGAAATCCTCCCTGGCCTACGTCTACTGGCGCGAAACCGGTGATATTTCCGTATGGAAGGGAATCGCCCAGGATGCACTGGTTATGAATGTGGATGATCTTTTGTGTGTAGGTGCCACCGATAATATATTGCTCTCATCGACCATCGGTCGGAACAAAAACCTGATTCCCGGAGAGGTCATCTCTGCTATCATCAACGGTACAAACGAATTGTGTGAGGAACTCTCCTCACTGGGTGTACATATTTATCCTACCGGCGGAGAAACAGCCGATGTGGGCGATCTGGTGCGGACCATTATTGTTGACAGCACCGTGACATGCCGGATGAAACGTTCCGATGTGATCGACAACGCCCGTATACAGGCAGGAGATGTTATCGTTGGTCTCTCATCAACGGGACAGGCAACCTATGAGAAGGCATACAACGGCGGTATGGGCAGCAACGGGCTGACATCGGCCCGGCACGATGTGTTTGCCCGCTATCTGGCGCAAAAATATCCCGAAAGTTTCGATGCTTCTATTCCGGCGGACCTGGTCTATTCAGGTAAGATGAAATTAACAGACAGGATTGAAAACCTGGGTGTGGACGCCGGAAAACTGGTACTATCCCCTACCCGTACCTATTCACCTGTTATATCGCAGATAATCAATGAGTTAAATAAAGATATCCATGGGATGGTCCATTGTTCGGGCGGTGCCCAGACGAAGATACTCCATTTTCTGGGAGAGGGACTAAAAGTCATCAAGAACCACCTTTTTCCCGTTCCTCCCCTCTTCGACCTGATCCAAAAGCAATCCGGTACCGACTGGAGAGAGATGTACAAAGTATTCAATATGGGACACAGGATGGAGCTTTACCTGTCTGAAGTCTATGCAGAAAGAGTGATGGAGATTTCCCGGTCGTTTCACATCGATGCCCAAATTGTCGGTCATGTAGAAAAATCGGATCACCGCGAGCTGGTAATCGAAAGTGAAAAGGGCCGTTTCATCTATTCATAATATGTCAGAACATTCTTTACTCGATAAGTTGGAGCACCTGGTCACCCGTTTCGAAGAGGTGGCGACGCTGATCACCGATCCGGATGTGATCTCCGACATGAAACGCTTTGTCAGGCTGAACAAGGAATACAGCGACCTGCAGAAAATTGTGGAGGTACGCAATGAGTATAAGGCGGCACTCGACAGTATTGCTGAAGCCCGGCAGATGCTCGATAACGAGTCGGATGCCGATCTGCGGCAGCTGGCCAGTGAAGAACTCACGGTCAACACTGAAAAACTTCCGCTCCTGGAAGAGAAGATCAAGCTGTTGCTGATCCCGGTCGATCCTGAAGATGCCAAAAATGTGATCATGGAGATCCGCGGCGGCACAGGGGGCGATGAAGCAGCCATTTTCGCCGGCGATCTTTACAAGATGTACACCCGTTATTGTGAGAGCAAAGGATGGAAAACGGAAGTGACCAGTCTCACCGAAGGGACTGCCGGAGGCTATAAAGAGATCATTTTTACGGTTACCGGCACCGATGTATACGGCACTTTGAAATATGAGTCGGGTGTACACCGGGTGCAGCGCGTACCGCAAACGGAGACTCAGGGAAGGGTGCATACGTCGGCAGCGACAGTGGCGGTGCTGCCGGAGGCCGAGGAGTTCGACTTTGAGCTCAACCCGGCCGATGTCGATTTTCATACTGCCCGGTCAAGCGGCGCCGGTGGTCAGAACGTCAACAAGGTGGAAACCAAGGTACAGCTGACCCACCGACCCACCGGAATCGTGGTGATCTGTCAGCAGGCCCGTTCACAGTTGCAGAACAGGGAGCTGGCTATGCAGATGCTGCGTTCGAAGCTGTATGATATAGAGCTTTCCAAACGACAGGGTGATGTCGCTTCCCGCCGGAAGACCATGGTCTCCACCGGCGACCGCTCCGCCAAAATACGCACCTACAACTACCCCCAGGGGCGGATCACCGATCACCGTATCAATTACACCATCTATAACCTTTCGGCCTACATGGACGGGGATATTCAGGGGGTTATCGATCAGTTGATGGTGACGGAGAATGCGGAAAGAATGAAAGAGACTGATTTATAGTTTTGCCGGCAACAATATATAGCTGAACAAAGAAAAAACTGTCCGGCTGCATCAAATCAGTGTTTACGATTATAATAGCATTCAATTCATGAAACAAAAACTATCCATTAATACGACAACAGGAGAGATCACTCCCTCCGGTACCTATCTAGACAATATGGAGGGAAGCACTATTTTAAAGATAAAAAACAAACCTCTTCTGTTGACTACCAGGCCTAATACCAGTCCCAACGGACTGACACTGGGTGATATCACCAATGGCAAACCCATCTTCCTGAAGTACTGGCATCAGAGTTTCGGAGAGAGATTATGGCAATATCCGGATGGTTCTATGATTGTCGGTAAACAGGGTATCGTCTTTAAAACACCTTCAGTGAATACTTCGGATCCCATATCTCACATAGGGTTACTGAGACCGAAAACATCAAGCCCGGAAAATGAGTTTGGTTACCATTATTCATGGCTGGACCTTTCCCCTGCGACCCGTAGTATTTGGGGATTATATCATACGATACACGACGAAGAGATACCCTACCCCCGCATCATTGAATGGGATATAAATACCTATCAAATAAGGCGTTACGTTGATTATGAAGATTATTACACTACTGTCAATGACGTGACGGATTTTTATATAACGATGCCTCACTATCTCTTTGCATCGACAGAGGGAAACAGGATTGTACTGGTGAAAAATTTACTGAGTGATGATCCTTACCATCCTGCGATCGTTGGCACTGCCTGGCACCTGGAAGTAATGGATGTTTCAAACTAACCATATATGACTAAACAACAACTTTTTGAACAGATACAAAAAAAACAGTCCTTCCTCTGCGTGGGACTCGATACAGATATCACCAAAATTCCCGCGCATCTGCTCGATACGGATGATCCGGTCTATACCTTCAACAAAGCTATTATAGACGCTACGGCACCCTATTGTGTGGCTTACAAGCCCAATCTGGCTTTCTACGAAAGCATGGGTATGAAAGGATGGATGGCGTTGGAGAAGACGGTGGCTTACATCCGTCAGCGCTACCCCCAACAGTTCATCATTGCAGATGCCAAGCGGGGTGATATTGGCAACACCAGCGAGATGTATGCCCGCTCCTTCTTCGACGAAATGAAGCTGGATGCCGTCACCGTGGCGCCCTACATGGGTGAGGACAGCGTGAAGCCTTTCCTGCTTTATCCCGAACGCTGGGTGATCCTGCTGGCACTAACCAGCAACAAGGGATCGCATGACTTCCAGCTGACCACCGATGAAAAGGGAGAGCGTCTGTTCGAGAAAGTGTTACGCACCTCCCTGCAATGGGGCAACGACGAACAGATGATGTATGTGGTGGGGGCGACACAAGGTAAGCTGTTCGGAGAAGTGCGGCAGATCGTGCCGGATCACTTCCTGCTGGTACCCGGTGTGGGTGCACAGGGAGGGTTTCTGGAGGAGGTATGCAGGTATGGAATGAACAGCCATTGCGGACTGCTGGTCAACTCATCCCGTGCCATTATCTATGCCGGCAGCGGTGATGATTTCGTTGCAGCGGCTATCAAAGAGGCAAAGAAACTGCAACTGGAGATGCAAGAGATGCTCATGAGATACCTGCGTTAACCGCTGGCTACTCAACACTCCGATCGCTGTACACTCAATACGCACTGATGATGAAGAGAAAAATAATCAATGACCCTGTGTTCGGGTTCATCAACATACCCAACGATTTTGTGTATGATGTGATCCGGCATCCCTACTTGCAGCGGCTGAACCGTATCCGTCAGCTGGGGCTGGCCTCCTTTGTCTACCCAGGAGCGCAGCATTCCCGTTTTCATCACTCTGTCGGGGCCATGTTTCTGATGGATGAAGCGCTGAAGACGCTGAGGGAAAAAGGACACGAAATCTCTCTGCAGGAATACAACGGAGCGCTGGCAGCCATCCTGATGCATGATATCGGGCACGGTCCTTTCTCCCATGTGCTGGAACATGCGCTGGTGACCAACATACATCATGAGGCTATCTCCCTGCTCATGATGCAGCAGATGAACTCGGAATGGCACGGACAGCTGCAGACAGCCATCGATATTTTCACCGACAGTCACCCCAAACAATTCCTTCACCAGCTGGTAAGCGGTCAGCTCGATGTGGACAGACTGGACTATCTGCGGCGCGACAGTTTCTTTACCGGTGTGAGTGAAGGGAATATCGGCTCGGCACGCATCATCAAGATGCTCGATCTGAATGAGGAGCGGCTGGTGGTAGAATCGAAAGGGATCTACTCCATTGAAAATTTCCTCATGTCACGCCGGCTGATGTACTGGCAGGTCTACCTGCACAAGACATCCGTGGCTGCCGAGAAAATGATGATTAACACCCTCAGGCGTGCCAGAGAGCTGTCGGTGAACGGAGAGAGACTGTTCGCCTCCCCTGCCCTATCCTATTTTTTATCGAACGACACCACCCTCAGCGATTTTATGGATAAAGAGGAGGCACTGAGTCATTTTATAAACCTCGATGACAATGATATCTGGAGTGCATTGAAGGTATGGATGTCGCATCACGATAAGGTATTGTCGCTGTTAAGTGATGCCATGGTCAACCGGAAGTTGTTTAAGATAGAAATCTCGGAGAAGAGGGTTAACGAAGAGAAAATAGCCTCATTCCTTCAGGAGTATATGGATAAGTACCGCATCAACCGCCACGAAGCCTCATACCTTATCTCCTCGGATATACTGACCACCGATATGTATAGTGAAAAAGACGACAGTATTGACATTCTTTACAAGGATGGAACAGTGAAGGATATCTCTCAGGCATCTGACATGTTCAATATTGAACTGTTATCGAAAAAGGTGGTGAAGTACTATTTTGCCTATCTAAGAGGGTAACGGGCCATCACTGTCCGTTGATTTTACGGGATCATCCTCTGCAGTAGGCACAAAAAACCACACAACAATAAGCCCCACGACACCCAGGGAAATAACGACTATCCTGAGGGGGATATGTTGAATGACCACAAAGGAGGAGAACAATACCATAACCTCGTGCACTTTCACCCGGTCAGGCAAGGTTGAGTTTTTATCCATGTCGTCAATTCATACAATAAAACATGTTGATCCTCCTTTCATCCTTTCAAAGCAATGAAAGAGAGCGTCTGCAAAGCTAGCCAAATAATCAGATTAAACAAACGCACTTCCGTGAGGTAATCTATAAAGTATAATCTCTTAGTGATTTTTTTGGACTTCATCAGAAAACCATTATCTTTGCAATCATTGTTAAGGTTATCGAAAACAGTTTAAAACATATGAATCCCACTCTTGGAAATATAAAGAAAATACGTCTCCTTTTTGTTTGTCTGGGAAACATCTGTCGTTCTCCGGCAGCGGAAGGAATTATGGCGGGAATAGTGGAAAAAAACGACCTGCAGGACATCATTGAAGTGGATTCCGCAGGTACCTCCGGTTGGCATGAGGGGGATTTGCCTGATGAACGCATGCGTTCTCACGGTGAAAAAAGAGGATATGATTTTTGCAGCCGTGCGCGAAAATTCAGGAGATCTGATTTTGATGATTTCGATTACATCATCGTCATGGATCAGAACAATTATACTACTGTCAAATCGATGGCGTCCAGCCCGGAACAGGCAGACAAAATTCACCTGATGACCGATTACGCTGTCCAGTACAGTTCTCTGGATGAGATTCCCGATCCCTACTACGGCGGCTCTTCGGGCTTTGAGCTGGTGCTCGACCTGTTGGAAGATGCCTGCGAAGGATTGCTGCAGTCAATCAAAAAAGATTATTCTCTTTTTTAAAAAATGAAAAACAGTCCCGAGCCTGCTGCTTCCAGC
Organism: uncultured Proteiniphilum sp.; assembly: GCA_927407015.1. Taxonomy (GTDB): domain Bacteria; phylum Bacteroidota; class Bacteroidia; order Bacteroidales; family Dysgonomonadaceae; genus Proteiniphilum. The sequence continues at coordinate 51,757 of CAKMJT010000004.1, forward strand.
AGTTCAAAGAATTGGGGCCCGATACCGCTGATACGGAAAAGATCGGTGTGATTGGCCCATTTCAGAATAGATTTTCCCTCTATGCCTGTCTCACCGGCTAATGTAACACGACCTGCTTTCCCTGCACATTTTTCGAGTAACTGGTCGACGGAAACAGGCAAACTCGTGTCTAGACTACATACAACGAGCTGATAGATTCATTGTTGCATACCCGAATGATGGAATCAGCAAACATATCGGCGACAGAAAGTATTTTCACTTTCTCCGATTTCTTTGAGTAGGGAATGCTGTCGGTGAAGATAATCTCTTTCAGATTGGAATGATCAACCCTGGTGGATGCGGGATCAGACATCACCGCATGGCTGGCAATGGCCCGGACCGAGTTGGCTCCCTTCTCCATAATCAGGTCGGCTGCTTTGGTGATGGTTCCGGCAGTATCTACGATGTCATCGATGAGCAGGACATCCATCCCGGTTACGTCACCGATGATCTGCATATCCGATATTTCATTCGCTTTCTTCCTCAGTTTGTAACAAATAACCATGGGACAACCCAGGAATTTGGAGTAGGCGCTGGCACGTTTTGTCCCTCCTACGTCGGGCGTGGCGATAACCATGTTTTCCAGATCCAGTTGTTTGACATATTCCACGAAGACTCCGGAAGCATACAGGTGATCCACCGGAACATTAAAAAAACCCTGAATCTGATCAGCATGTAAATCCATGGTTATCAGCCTGTTTATTCCGGCAGTAGCCAGCATGTCGGCAATCAGTTTAGCACCGATGCTTACGCGGGGTTTATCTTTTCTGTCCTGTCTGGCCCATCCGAAATAGGGAATGACAGCGACGATGGATTTGGCTGATGCGCGTTTTGCCGCATCAATCATCAGCAATAACTCCATCAGGTTATCGGAATTGGGAAAAGTGGATTGGATCAGAAACACCTGTTTGCCGCGAATCGATTCTTCATAGGAAACGGCAAATTCTCCATCGGCGAAATGTTCAATGATCATGTTACCCAGCGGGCAACCCAAACTGTTACATACCTTCTCTGCGAAGTAACGCGACTTACTTCCCGAAAAGATTTTAAATGGTCTCTCCTGCATGCTTTTTAATTTTGGAAAAACGACCTGTATCGTTTTAACGTGACTATCCTCTCTGAAAATGGGCGAAAGTTTCGACAAAAGTACAAAAACTAAACTCAATAAAGCCTATTTTACAGGAAAGAAATTCTATATATTTCTCCTGAGTTGGGCTTGAGCCTGATCCTGAAAGGATACTCGAAAGAGAAGAGCAGCTCATCGTCCTCTTGATGGAGCAGCGGTGTTAATTTACCCTCTCCTGTATCCTCCATTTCCAGAAAAGAGAATGCATGGGGAGGAATGAACACGGTGCATTCCCTGACCTCCTGGTCGAAATTTGCCACTACCAGCAATGTCTCTTTTTTATTGCTCCGCAGGAATGCAAAGAGCCGTGTGGAATCAAATTCGGGATTGTCGTAATTGGCCGGCATCAGGTCATAGAACAGGCCACCGGAGATAGCTTCTTCCTCGTTGCACAAGGTGATAAGCCGGCGGTAGAAATCCTGCAGATGCTGCTCCTGTGGGGTGAGCAACCCGCTGTCCCATTTGCCGTTGTTGTTCCATCGCCGTAGTGTATCCACAGACCAGTAATCATAAATCGTTGTCCTGCCATTCTTACCGCTGAACCCCTCTTCATCCATTCCTCTTTCACCCAGCTCCTGTCCGGCGTAAATCATCACCGGATTCGTATTGATGCAGCAGGTAACAAGCAAGGCAGCCTTGCCTTTCTCACCATCTTTCAGGAAATAATCCGATGCCACGCGTTGTTCATCGTGATTTTCCATGAAATTGATCATCCGGTGCTGTATATCTCCTACGTTGTTCAGGGTGAAGGTGATGTCGGAGGAGGGCCGGTAACCGCAGGCAACGTCCCGCAGGATGTCATAGAGCCCCACTTTGTCGTACAGGTAATCGAATATATTTTTGCCCAGAAAATCACGGTATGCCGCGGAATTGTATATTTCAGCCAGGAAAATCATGGTTGGGAAACGGGCTTTAATCTGAGGGATCACCCATTGCCAGAATGCCAGCGGAACCATTTCTGCCATATCACACCGGAATCCGTCAATCTTCTTTTCAGCCCAGAATATGAGTATCTCTTTCATCTTAACCCATGTATCCGGGATCGGAAAGAATGAGGCTGTTCCGCCATTCATGTAATCCACGCCGTAATTCAGTTTTACCGTCTCATACCAGTCATACTGGGTAGGCCTGCTCGAAAAACAGTCGTTGCCGGTTACCTTCGCGGGGTTTTCCTGATAGGTGAAGCCAGCCAACTTCTCGGGAGAAAGCTGTATCTCCAGCGGTTGCCCGGGGAGATAATAAAAATTATTTTTTGGTGAGAAAGCCACGGAGGTGTCATCGTCTTTTCCCAGATCCTTTACTCCTTCCGGTTTGCTTACTGACCGGTAATTTCGTGCCACATGATTGGCTACGTTGTCTATCATCACCTTTAGGCCTGCCTGATGGGTGCGTGCGATCAATTCCTCAAACTCCTGCATCCTGTGAGGTATCTCCACAGCCAGATCAGGATCTACATCATAATAGTCCCTCACAGCATAGGGAGATCCGGCATTGCCTTTGATGATCTCCGGATATTCTTTGGGTATGCCATAGGCGGTGTAATCCGTGGCCGAGGCATGGGCCAGTACACCAATGTACCAGATGTGTGTATATCCGCTCTCTTTTATTTTTTTCAACAGTCCGCCGGTAATATCATTGAATTTACCGCTTCCGTTCTCTTCGATGGTGCCGCAGCATTTATTTTCCGGGGTACTGTTTCCGAATAATCTGGGGAGAAGCTGATAAATAAACAGTTTGTCGTTTCTCATACCTCTGGCATTTCTTTGGGACTTGTCAGCACCATTCCCTGTTTTAAACGTTGAATATTTCTTCGGATTTTTTCAGTCAGTTCATAGTGCCTGTGACACTTTCTTACAATCTGCCAGGACTCTTTTTCGCTCATTCGGATGGCCGCATAGAGCTGACCGGCCTCCATAATGGTTTCAAGGTTATGCAGATTGAACATGGAGTACTTTTCAATTCCTTTGGTCTCTATCAGAATATCGCAATATGACTTGTCGATCAGGGTATTGGAGTTCGACATCAGGTTAAAGGTTCGTTCCAGCATTGTACGGATCGTATATCTATCGGCCGGTGGCATGATCAGCGAAACATTGATTCCAATTACGTATTTGCATTTTTTTCGGATGACCGACACGGGCAGGTTCTTCAGTAATCCCCCGTCCACATATGGAATGCCCTGGATGTACTGAGGATAAAAAAGAATGGGTACGGAACAGGAAGCAACCACCGCATCCACTAAATCATCCCCATTGGAGAAAGTGACGGTGGATGCCCTGTTCCAGTCGGTGGCCACGGCATAAAAGGGTATTTGCAGATCTTCGAATCGGCGGGCTCTCAGATTTTTTTTCAAAAAACTATGCAATCCCGTGCTTTTCAGAAAGCCGGATTTAGGTAAGGTAAGTTCCACAAACTCCTTTAACTCCCTCTTTCGGAAGAGTTCCGCAATTTCATCGGGGTGAAATCCATCGGCATAAAAAACGCCTGCCATAGCTCCGGCACTGGTACCGGCAATCACGTCAGGCTTTAATCCACATTTATCCAGTACTTTCAACGCTCCCAGATGGGCAAAGCCTTTGGCTCCTCCCCCACCCAGTGCATATCCTAGAAAATAATCGCAATTTTTGCCGAAGATTGCCATGGTTATATTCCCTTTTTAAACGTTCTGTTTCGCAAATATGCCACTTTTTTTTGGTTATTCTGCAGCCAACCCTACAATAGATAATCAATATTCATCAATTTTTGTAAAACGATACAGATGGCATACCCCGTAGAGAAAGACACGAAAGAAAAACAACCTTCTTTGTATGAAGGCCAGAGAAATCAGAAAAGAGGTACAGGTTCTGTCATTTCAGTTCCGATTGTTTTTGATCGAATTCTTCCTTCAGGCGGAGCATCGTCTTTCCAAACAGGGGATGAATCATTCCCGGAGCTATTTCGCATAAGGGAGCAAGTACAAAATCACGGGTGTGAAACCGCGGATGCGGGATGATTAGCTCCGGTGTGTTGATCACCAGATCACCTGCCAGAATCAGGTCAATGTCGATGATTCGGTCAGCGTAGAGATAGTTCAGGCTTTTATGGGTTCTTCCTGCCTCATTTTCAATCTCTTTTGTAATTGCGAATAATGTATAGATGTCTAATTTGGTAATTACTTCGCATACACAATTGACGAAAATACTTTCCGATTCGAAACCTTCGGGGTGGGTGAGATGAAGAGAAGAAAGGGCATTGATATATCCAATCCGCTCTTCAATCTTATCCAGCGTTTCTTCAATATTTTTTTGTTTATCCCCCAGGTTGGATCCTAGCGCTAAAACGACAGCATACCCGTTTTTATTCATTGTTTCTTTACAATCTTGTACCATCTCTTTCAATCGATGATCAACATGGCATCACCGTAGGCTCCGAAATGATATTTCTCTTTGATGGCCACTTCGTAGGCATCCATTATTTTCTCGTAACCTCCGAAGGCGCAAGCCATCATCAGCATAGTGGAATAGGGTAAATGAAAATTGGTGATAAGGCTGTTCGTGAGCGTGAAATCGTAAGGAGGGAAGATGAATTTATTTGTCCACCCCTGTCTGGGCTTCAAGTGACCATCGGTACTCACCGTTGTTTCCACCGCGCGTAGCACAGATGTTCCAACCGCACAAATATTTCGTTCTTCATCTTTGGCTTTGTTAACTTTTTCACACAGTTCAGCGGAGATGTACATCTGTTCAGATTCCATCTTATGCTTGGTGAGATCTTCCACGTCAATCATGCGGTAGGCCCCCAGGCCGTTATGTAGGGTGAGAAAGCCGAAATCGATATCCTGTATCTCCATCCGCTTCATCAGCTCGCGGCTAAAATGCAGTCCAGCAGCCGGAGCAACGACAGCCCCCTCATTTTGTGCAAAAATGTTCTGATACCTGTCCACATCCTCAGGTATGGCATCCCGTTCCAGATATTCCGGAATAGGCGTCTCCCCTATGGAAAACAACTGGCTTTTAAACTCTTCATATGGCCCGTCGTAAAGGAATCGCAGTGTGCGTCCACGCGATGTTGTATTGTCTATCACCTCAGCAACCAATTCTTCGTTTTCACCGAAATAGAGCTTGTTTCCGATACGTATCTTCCGTGCCGGATTCACCAACACATCCCAGAGGTGCTGATCGGGATTCAGCTCTCTTAACAGGAACACTTCAATCTTAGCACCTGTCTTCTCTTTATTTCCGAACAACCTCGCTGGAAAAACCTTTGTGTCGTTGAAGATAAAAAAATCCTTTTTGTTGAAGTACTCCAGGAGATCCTTGAACACTTTGTGTTCCAGTTGTCCGGTTTTTCTGTGTACAACCAGGAGTCGGGCTTCATCACGATGTACTGCGGGGTGTTTCGCGATAAGTTCTTCCGGTAAGATAAATTTGAATTGCGAAAGTTTCATATGATGTTGATATTTTTTTCTAAGAATTGATCCATCTCGTCCATTTTCAGGCATTGGTCCACGGTGGTCTCTCCTACCCTCGTACGGATCAATCCTGTCAGGTGAGCACCTGAATGCAACGCTTCACCGATATCCCGGACCAGGGCTCTGATGTACGTGCCTTTGCTGCACACCACACGAAGGGTGATGTTAGGCAGATGGTAAGCTATCAATTCGATACTGTCTATAACCAATAATTTGGGTTTTAGTTCAATATCCTCGTTCTTTCGGGCAAATTCATACGCTCTTTTACCGTCGACCTTCACAGCCGAAAAGAGGGGTGGTATTTGTTCTATGCTGCCTGTGAAACGATGCAGAACTGCCGCCACCATTTCTTTCGTGATATGGGCTGTGGGATATTCCGCATCGATCTCTGTTTCCAGGTCAAAAGATGGCGTCGTTGCCCCCAGACGTACCTCTGCGACATACTCTTTTGTCTCAGCCTGCAATTTTTCAATCAACTTCGTCTTCTTCCCGGTACAAATAGTCATCACCCCGGTAGCCAGCGGATCGAGCGTACCGGCATGTCCTACTTTTATTTTTTTGATGTGCAGTTTCTGACATAGTTTCGCCCGAATAACCCGTACCACCCGGAATGAGGACCAGTGAAGCGGTTTATCGATATGCAAAATTTCCCCCTCGATAAAATCCATTGTGTCTACATACTTAAGTTAACACCGGAAACAATCAGGAGCAGCAGGATTCCTCCGATGATGATTCTATAGACTCCAAAGGCTTTGAATCCGTATTTGGTAAGGAAATCGATAAAAAACCGGATGGCGAGGATCGCGACGATAAAGGCAACCATATTTCCGACGAATAGAAATAACAGATTGTCTTTTAACATGTTAGCACTTACAGGGTCTTTCAGCAGCTGATACAGCTTGTATCCTGCCGCGGCAGCCATGGTGGGCACCGCGAGAAAGAAAGAGAATTCGGCTGCATTCTTCCGGTTGAGTTTGGTGCCCATACCTCCGACAATGGTAGCCATCGAGCGGGATACCCCGGGGATCATGGCGATACACTGAAAAAAGCCGATCTTCACGGATCTCTTCCAGCTCATCGACTGGTCCTGCGATGGTTTATTAAACCATTGATCGACGAACAACATGAAGATACCGCCCGCCAGCAGCATCACGGCCACAACCAGCACGTTCTCGAGCATGGCATCGATCTGATCCCCCAGCAGCAAACCGATGATTCCTGCGGGAATAACGGCAATAAACAGCTTCCAGTAGAAATCATAATGATGCAGGAACCGCTGCAGCCAGATCCATCCCTTCTGTAGGAGTGACATGCCTGCCACGACTTTTTGATCGATTACGGGGGTGGGGTTCAGACGAAAAAAACGTTTCCAGTAAAGGACAACGACCGACAGGATCGCTCCAAACTGTATGATGATGGTGAACGCTTTCACAAAAGGCGTACTTTCTATACCCAGCACAGCTTGTGTGATAATCATATGTCCGGTGGACGAGACAGGAAGAAATTCCGTCAGTCCTTCTACAACAGCAATAATGATTGCTTCCAATAAGGTCATGAAGGTGATATTATGGTTCGGCGGATGGGGGATTATTGTTCAGTTTCGCTCTTTTTGTCTTTCGACGGATACAGAATACCGACAATCATCAGTACAAATCCTGCCAGGCAAACAACAGGAGCTATTCTGATACGTCGGGCACTGAAAATATCCGGTTCAAATCCATTTTGGAAGGAGGTGGATGGTCCGGTCATCAACAGGAAACCAGCAATGATGATAAGGATCGCAATACCACAAATAATTAAATTTGTTTTGCTTAAAGCGATGTTTTTTTGGGACATATCTATCTGAAATTTTATACGTAATAAAGTTGATCTGTTCTCATTTTCACATACCTGTTCACCGCATATGCCGTGGCGACTGTGGAGATCATGACACCGAGCAGAATGACAATGGCGAAAATGATCACCATATCGGTGACAGAGATAACAGGCCGGATCTCCCCGTACTCCCTGCTGAAATAGGTTATCAGTGCCAGAATAATGCCGTCGGCAATCAACCCGGCAATGATACCCGTAATAATATTGCTTACCACGAACGGCTTCCTGATAAAGCTGCCGGTGGCACCTACCAGCTTCATCGTGTGAATGAGGAATCTCTTCGAGTAGACGCTCAGACGGATGGTGTTGCGTATAAGCGTGAATGATATAAACAACAGGACAACCGCGAGAAGGAGCAGGACAGTCATCACCTTCGACAGATTGTCGTTGATCAGGTCTATCGCTTCCTGCTGATAGAGTAAATCCGTTACGTTATTATCCAGCCTGACAACCTTGTTGATGACTGCTATGCTATCGTTGTTCGTATATTCGGAGTGCAGAAAAATCTCGATGCAATCCTGTGCCGGATTGTAGCCCAGCAGCTCCTCAGGATCTTCGCCAAGGTCCCTGATCAACTGTTCTTTTGCTTCCTGTCTGCTGATAAACCGCGACGATTTCACGAAAGGCTGTGCATCCAGATTCTTACGGAGGTTGGTGATCTGGGCATCTGTCACATCCGGAGAAAGCATCACATTAAAGCTCATATTCTCCTTTACATATTTCGATAAGCTGTTCCCCATAAAAAGTATCACAATGGTCATTCCCAGCAACACCAGTACCAGCGTGATGCTGATGGTGGATGTTATTTTCGCATTTAAAAACCGGGCAGTGGATATTTTTTTCTTGTTGGACATATGAACTTTGATAAATGAGGGGCGAAAATTCAGCAAATGAACTTATTCCCAAATAAGGTGCAAAGTAATAAAAATTATCACAGAAAACAGGGCAAAAAGGAAAATATTAAAGGAAAAAAAGTTAATTACAGCTCCTCCGTGCTGTCTGCAATTACTCTCTTCTCAAGCTGTTTGCTTCGAATAACGGATGCAGTGATGGATATCACCAGCATCGACAGGATGATTATCAGCGAGATGGTTGTGGGAATATGAAACGCTGTGCCATAGGTGTGCGAAAAATGGTTGATCATCATTTTACTTCCTATAAAGATAAGTATCGCACTAAGTGCATATTTCAGATAGTAGAAATAGTCCATCACACCTCTCAGTGCAAAATAAAGGGAACGGAGACCCAGAATGGCAAATATGTTGGAAGTATAGACAATGAACATATTGGTGGATACGGCAAGGACGGCAGGGATTGAATCGATGGCAAAGACAAGGTCTGTCATCTCTATCACCAGCAGTGCGAGGAAGAAAGGTGTTGCCAGTAATTTGCCGTCAATTTTCCTGAAAAATGCCGGAACAGACATATCCTCTGTCATGGGGAAAATCTTACGGGCAATTTTTACGATTGGGTTTAGATTCACATCCTTCACATCTTCCTTCAGTGTCTTCCCCTTTTCTTTGGCCAGGTCAACCACCATTTTGATTCCGGTAATCAGCAGAAATCCGCCGAAAATATACATGATCCAGGCAAACCGTTCGATCAGTGCGATGCCGGCAAAGATGAAGGCAGCCCTGAACATGAGGGCACCCAGAATCCCCCAGAAGAGGACTTCATGCTGATGCCTGGGATCGATTTTAAAAGATGAGAAAATGAGGATGAAAACAAAGAGATTGTCTACACTCAGTGATTTCTCAATCAGATAGGCAGTGAAAAACTCCAGTGCCGGCTCTCTACCGAAGATATAGTAGACAAAGATGTTAAAAGTCAATGCGAGAGAAATCCAGAAAAGGCTAAGCCACAATGCTTTTTTTACATTCACCACTTCTCCTTTTTTGTGAAACACAAACATGTCGAGGAGCAGCAGAACTAAGATCAGGAAAATAAAACCAAACCAAAAAGGATAACTGATTTCCATTTATAAAAATTATCAATAATATGAATAAATACTGTTTCCTTGTTAGTCTTTTTTCAACGGTGTAAGGTTCCATTCCTTCGCCTTGTCTATCATCAACCGGTAAGCTGCGTCGTGCTCATTGGGTATGACGCCGTCGAGAATGGCCTCTTTGATGGCAGACTTCAGCAGACCTACCTCACGTCCCTGCGGGAGGCCGAAGACCTCCATGATCTCGTTCCCGTCTACCGGAGGCTGAAAGTTACGCACCCGGTCTTTCTCTTCTATCACCTTCAACTTCCTCCGTACAATCATGAAGTTGTGCATAAACTGCTTCACCTTCTCCGGATTTTTCGAAGTGATATCCGCTTCACATAACGTCATCAGATCGTCGATGTCATCACCGGCATCAAACAGCAGGCGGCGAACAGCCGAGTCGGTGACCTCTTCTTCCACCAGCTGCATGGGACGCATATGCAGTGACACCATCTGCTGTATATACTTCATCTTTTCGTTTAACGGCAGCTTTAGCCTGCGGAAAATCTTCGGGATCATCTTTTCACCAACGAAATTGTGGTTGTGAAACGTCCATCCCAGTTTCGGATCCCAGCGTTTGGTTAACGGCTTGGCGATGTCGTGCAGCAGTGCCGACCAGCGCAGCCAGAGGTTATCCGACTGCTTCGCCATATTGTCCAAAACAATGAGTGTGTGGTAGAAGTTATCCTTGTGGCCCACCCCATCTTTCGTTTCAGCCCCCTTCAGGGCCGTCAGTTCGGGTAAAATGATGTCAAGCAGCCCTGTCTTTTCCAGTAAGATGAAACCTACAGAAGGTTTGGGGGATAATATGATCTTGTTCAGTTCATCGGTTACACGTTCCATGGAGATGATATTGATTCGCTCACGGTTGCTTCCGATGGCATCGAACGTGTCGGGATTGATATCGAATCCCAGTTGTGAGGCAAAACGTATGGCACGCATCATGCGCAAGGGGTCGTCACTGAAGGTGATGTCAGGGTCAAGAGGGGTGCGGATGATCAGATCCCTGATATCCTGCATGCCATTGAAAGGGTCCAGTAGCTCTCCGTAGCGGTTTTCATTCAGGCAGAAAGCCATGGCGTTGATGGTGAAGTCACGCCGTCTCTGATCCTCCTCCAGCGTCCCGTCTTCGACGATGGGTTTACGGGAATCAAAACTGTAGGACTCTTTCCGTGCACCCACGAACTCTATCTCATATCCTTTGTGTTTTATCTGTGCTGTACCGAAGTTTTTGAACACAGTCAATGAGGTGTTTCTTCCCAGTTTTTTCGCCACCAATTCAGCCAGCTCAATACCCTTGCCCACTGCCACGATATCGATGTCATCGGATGGACGGCGGAGAAAAAAGTCGCGCACGTATCCTCCAATCAGGAAGCATTCCAGCTTCAATTCGTCTGCTGCACCTGAAATAAGTCTGAAAATGGGTTTGTTTAAATGTGTCAGTATCTCCTTCTGAGATATATCCATAATCTGTCTGTAGTTTTCAATATTTGCCCGGAGGTGAACGAATGATGTTTCACTGCCAGCCAATTATCTGTTACGAGTTGCAAAATTACAATAATTGAACCTTAAACTAGCTTTTATGATAATATAATTTGTAAATTTGCGCCTTGGTAAAGTGAAAAGAAGTTTCTATTAATGCGATAAATATCTTTTTTAGTGATGCGCTATCATGTTCAGATAATTTATTTATTGCTTGTATTGCTGCTTACTTTTTCCTGTGCAGGAAATGGGAGGGAAGCCAATGTGTATCTTTCGGAAGCGGATGCTGCCTATCAGAAAGGGAACTACGCGCTGGCCAAGTTAAAGATAGACAGTATCAAAATCCTGTATCCGAAATCTTTTGATGAGATCAGTGCCGGCTTTGCACTGATGCAGCGTGTGCGAATGACTGAGAACAGAAGGAACATTGTTTTTTGTGATTCCATGCTCCGCGAAAATTACAGTCAGCTGCACGAGATGATCACAGGATTTGATTTTGTAAGAGATGATCGGTACCAGGAATTCGGTGAGTATTATCCTAAAGTGTTTCCTCATCGGTCCTCGTTAAATAAAAACGGACTGCGTTCAGGCGTGCGTGAAAAAGGTGCGCTGTTCATCGAAAGCATCCTTACGGGCAGTACGCTCCGGCATAACAAAATCAGAGTCACCTCTGTCGATGGCAGCTTTGCCGAGACACTGGCCGTCACGTCCGACGGGCTGAACTATCGTTTCACCACACTGGACAAGACCTATGAGATTGTGCGTTACACCGGGAACGATGAGAATGGTGTGGCGAAGTTTATATATACGTTTCAGGATCAATCTGTTTCGGTTCATTTTATCGGTAACGGTACCATTACCGTTTCCCTGACCGATGCCGCCAAAAAGGGTATTGCCCAATCATACGAGCTGTCAACCCTCCTGCTGAACATTGAACAGCTGAAGTTTGAAAAAGAGAAAAGCGAAGCGTTGATCCGCTACCTGGAGAGTAAAGAGGGAAAGACAAATTCCTGATAAAAAATATACAAAATCAAACATATAACAGAACCTATTTAAATAACCGAAAGATGAAAAAAATTATATTTACTGCAGTCGTACTGGCATTGATCGTTGTTGGATGCGACAACCTCGAAGATAACTTAGGAACGGGAAATAACAACTATTTTTCCTTTGAGAGTGAAAAAACACCCGTGAGAAATGCCAGGTCATTCCGTTCAGGCGACAACTATACGTTTCAATTGTATTCAAACAGCAACGCAGCCACAAGCGATTATTTTATCGAATTAACATTTCCGGACAATCTAAACGATACCCTGTTTACCATACCTTTGTCTAAAGGTGACTGGAGGGTGAACGGTGCGGCAGATAATATTGCTTACTCGGGAGATCGCTCCGGGAGGACCGCTTTTCAAAGCGCCAATGTACAGATCCGTGTCCTTGACGGAGCGGGTACCGTCGATCTGAAGATCTCCCTGGCCCTCAACGACAACCGTTGTGTGACCGGTTTCTACAAGGGTACCATTGAGGGGTACTAAACTATCAGCAGGGCGATTCGCCAGTCGTAACAGCTACCGGCTGAAATGCTGTTCTCCGGATATCACTGCCTGTTTGAGAGATCAAACAAACGGGAGAAAATAACCCCGGAATCATTGGGAATAAAAAATAAATCTCTATCTTTGTCCACAGAAATATTGGTGTTATCTGTTTCACGATGGCTTCGAAACAGGTAATGAAAAGGGAATCAGGTGTAAATCCTGAACAGACCCGCTGCTGTAAGCTCCGCTTACGTGCTGAACAACCACCTTTTGCCACTGTCTCCTGCCATGGGGATGGGAAGGCGTTCAGTCACGGGAGTAAGTCAGAAGACCTGCCAATGCATCACATAGGTTACATAGCTTTCGGGGAATGAAGCTTGAAAACGACACGCAATTTTTTTTTTAATTTTTACGTGCTTCTTTTTCACCAGGCTTTACCGGAATATAAATTCGGTATAGATGAAGGTACTTAGACTAAGAGTATTCTTGTTATTGATGGTTGAAGCCGCAGCAGGAAACAGACTCGTGGCACAAACGGTGTCCGACAGTCTCCTGCTGCCGGAGGTAGTCATCACGGAGAGGTATGCCGACAGGGAGATCCGTTCCACAGCTCCCCTGCATATATTGTCCGGGAAGACCATCCGTAATCTGCAGGCACTGCAGCTGTCTGATGCGGTAAAGCATTTCCCAGGTGTGACGGTGAAGGATTACGGCGGTATAGGCGGACTGAAGACTGTGTCGGTACGCAGCCTGGGAGCCGGACACACTGCGGTGAACTACAATGGTATTGCCGTGACGGATGTGCAGACCGGGCAGATCGATATCGGTCGTTTTTCGCTTGATAACGTGGAGAATATCACCCTGTACAACGGTCAGAACGATCAGATTTTTATGCCTGCCCGTGCCTTCGCCCTGGCATCGGCGCTCAACATCCAGTCTGTCGAACCTCTCTTTACTGATGATGAGAAAGTAAACGGAAAAGCTGCAGTCAAAGGCGGTTCGTTCGGTCTGTTCAATCCATCCTTCCTGATGAACCTCAAACTGTCGGATAAACTCACAGGCTCGTTCAGCGGTGAGTGGATGTCTGCCGGTGGCGCTTATCCCTATCTTTTGCATTACGGTGAAGCAGGTACCGACAGCACTTCCACAGAGAGAAGAGTAAACAGCGATGTGAAGAACCTTCGTTTGGAAACGGCTCTCCAAGCTTGTCTGTCCGAAAGGAGCAAGGGTAGTGTGCGTTTCTACTACTACCAATCGGAGCGGGGCCTGCCCGGGGCGACCATCTACTACAATACAGCGAACTTTTCCAGTCAGCGTTTGTGGGACCGTAACTTCTTCACCCAGGGTCATTTCGAACACACCTTTTCACGGCAGTGGGCGGTGCAGGCTCATGGCAAATATAACCGGAGCTACCTGCGCTATCTCGATCCCACCTGGCTGGGAGCAACGGGTAAAATAGAGGATGTCTTCACCCAGCAGGAGACCTACACCTCCCTGTCAGCGCTCTACAGGGCGTTTGAGCGACTCTCTTTCTCCGCTGCGGCTGATCTGACAGCTGCAGCCATGCAATCCGATAGGGAGCGTTTTGCGACACCTACCCGGCTAACCTTCCAATCGGTGATCGCTGCGAAATGGGTCAGTGAGCAATTTCTCACTACTGCCAGCCTGCTCTACACGCAGACAGTTGAATCGGCCAGATATGGTGAGCCCGCTGAAAACAGGAATAAGATGTCACCCTATATCAGTGCCTCCTTCAAGCCATCAGTTGACCTTGATCTGCGGCTGCGGGCTTTTTACAAAAACAGTTTCCGTTTACCTACCTTCAATGATCTCTACTACCCCCTTGTGGGCATGCGTCAGCTATTGCCCGAGGATGCCAGCCAGTTCAATGCGGGAGTCACTTTCAACAGCACCGCCGGTGAGGTAATACCACTCGTCACTGTCACTGCCGATGCGTATCACAACAGGATTAAAAATAAGATAGTGGCCTACCCTACGGGTAACCTGCATCAGTGGACGATGATGAATTTCGGACTTGTCACCGTCAATGGGTTGGATATCTCTCTGGAGAGTGCACTGAATATCACGGGCACCGTCCATTTGTTATTCGGAGCAACCTATACCTTTCAGCGGGCGATGGATAAAACAGATCCCGGTAAATCGACCTACAATCATCAGTTGCCCTACACACCCCGTCATTCCGGTTCTACACGGGCGTCACTGGAAACAGTCTGGTTCAATATAGCCTATACCCTGCTCTGGTCGGGGGAAAGATTTTCAAACGCCTACAACAGTGACGTGTACAGGTTGAGCGGATACAGTGACCACAGCATTTCCGTAGCCAAAAGCCTGCCTACACCGTTGGGCGTGATGCAACTGAGTGTGGAAGCACTGAATCTGACCGGCAGGAATTATGAGATCGTGCGCAACTACCCGATGCCGGGGCGATCCTACAGAATGAAACTATCCATTAACTTCTAATTTTATATAACAAAAATGAGTATGAAGAATTTCTTTTTTTATCTGACGATGTTTTCCGTCTTGTTACTGACTGCCTGTGCCGATGTCAATGATCCCGTTGGAGACGATGATCTCCTTCCAAAAGAGGCTAAGAGGCTCCTGATTCTCAACGAAGGGGGAATGGGACATAACAACAGCACGTTGGTGAGTTACGATCTCTCATCAGGCACTACCGATAAGGACTATTTCCGTACCGTCAACAAACGGGGTCTGGGCGATACCGGGAATGATATGTTGAAATATGGTTCAAAACTATATATAGCGGTGAATGTTTCAGGGACCATTGAAGTGATTGACGCTGCCAGCGGCAAATCAATCAGGCAGATACCCATGAAGACAGAGGGAGGTGCCAGCAAGGAACCGCGCCAGCTGGCTTCATACAACGGCAAGGTGTATGTCACCTCGTTCGATGATACGGTTACCCGTATCGATACCGCCACGCTGATGATCGATGGTACAGTGGCCGTGGGTCAGGATCCCGAAGGAATTGCCATCAGGAACAACAGGATCTATGTGGCCAATTCGGGCGGACTCAACTGGGCAAACGGCTATGATAATTCAGTGTCGGTGGTTGATGTGACGACCTTCAGGGAGGAGAAAAAAATAGTTGTGGGGGTGAATCCCGGTGTGGTGCGGATCGACAGTCAGGGCGATACCTATGTCTCCGTGACCGGTGATTACAACACTAATCCCGGTGGATTCAGGAAGATCGATGCCGGCACGGGAGCCGTTGTGACGATAGCGGGTATTGATGCACCCGGTAAATTCGTTATGGCCGACAATAAAGCCTATATCATCAACGGATCGTATGGCAATCCTTACAGCGTGGTCGTCTTCGACTGCCTCAGTGAACAGATCGTTACCGAAAGCTTTATCACCGACGGTACCACCGTCAATATCATGCACAGCATTTCTGTGGATGCTTTCTCCGGAGATGTTTTCATTACGGAAACCGACTATATCACACCCGGCACACTCCGCTGCTTCGATATAAACGGTAAGTTGAAATACACCTTGCCGGCTGTAGGAATCAACCCTTCTGTAGTGGTCTTCCTGTAAAAAAACTGCAGGCTCTTCTCAGCCTGCAGTTTCTCTCTACTTTATTATTTTGAAAGAAAGGCATTCCAAGTGATTGGCGTGCTTTTTGCCTTTTAACGGCTATGAGTTGCCGGTTGATACTCCACAGCCGAACCATCTTTCGTGCCTGCAGAAGAGATGTAGCCTTCCTTCGATAAGTGGTAAACTAAAAGCTAAAATACTAAAAGTGTTCAGCAGTCAGCTAAAAACAGAAACCGCTGCCCCTGTAGTGCTTCCTCTTATAAAGCTGATAGCTGATAGCTGACCGCTGAAAGCTTATAGTTCTAATCCAGTTTCAGCACTGCGAGGAATGCTTTCTGGGGTACCTCTACGTTGCCCACCTGCTTCATGCGTTTCTTGCCTTCTTTCTGTTTCTCGAGCAGCTTGCGCTTACGGGAGATATCACCGCCGTAACACTTGGCCGTCACATCTTTTCTCACCGCTTTCACCGTCTCACGGGCGATGATCTTGGCACCGATAGCTGCCTGTATGGCAATATCGAACTGCTGACGCGGAATCAGCTCTTTCAGCTTCTCACACATGCGGCGTCCGAAATTCTGGGCATTGTCGACATGAGTCAGCGTGGAGAGGGCATCCACCGGTTCACCGTTCAGCAGGATGTCCAGCTTCACCAGCCTGGAGGGACGGTAATCATGCATATGATAGTCGAAAGAAGCATACCCTTTCGAGATGCTCTTCAGCTTGTCGTAGAAGTCGATGACGATCTCCCCTAGCGGCAGGTCGTAGATGATCTCCACACGGTCGCCGGAGATATACTCCTGTTTGATCAGCGCACCGCGTTTACCCAGACAGAGTGTCATGATGGAACCGATATAGGTGGTGTTGGTAATCACCGACGCGCGGATGTATGGCTCCTCAATGCGGTCGATCAGCGTGGGGTCAGGCAGCCCGCTGGGGTTGTGCACCTCCTTCATCTGCCCCTTCTTGTCGTAGACACGATAGGAGACGTTCGGGACGGTGGTGATGACATCCATATCAAATTCCCTTTCCAGCCGCTCCTGGATGATTTCCATATGCAACAGTCCCAGAAAGCCGCACCGGAACCCAAATCCCAGTGCTACGGATGATTCAGGCTGGAAAGTCAGAGAGGCATCGTTGAGCTGCAGCTTCTCGAGTGAAGCGCGCAGGTTCTCAAACTCCTCGCTTACGATGGGATAAACGCCCGCGAAGACCATTGGCTTCACCTCTTCAAACCCTTCAATCCCTTTTGTAGCGGGTTGTTTCACATGGGTGATGGTATCCCCTACCTTCACCTCTTTCGATGTTTTGATCCCCGAGATGATATAGCCCACATCACCACAACGCACTTCCTCGCGCGGTGACATGGCCAGCCGCAATATACCCACCTCATCGGCATTGTATTCCTTGCCGGTGGCGATGAATTTCACCAGCTCACCCTTGCGGATGGTGCCGTTCACAATCTTGTAATAGGCGATGATACCCCGGAACGGGTTGAAGACCGAGTCGAAAATCAGTGCCTGCAAAGGGGCATCGGGATCGCCCGGTGGTGGGGGAACGCGTTCAATGATGGCACGCAGGGTCTCCTCGATACCAATCCCTGTCTTACCGCTGGCACGGATGATCTCCTCGCGCGGGCAACCCAGCAGCTGCACGATCTGATCTTCCACCTCGTCGGGCATGGCACTTTCAAGATCCACTTTATTCAGTATGGGGATGATCACCAGATCATGCTCGATAGCCATATAGACGTTGGAGATGGTCTGTGCCTGGATACCCTGCGCAGCATCTACCACCAGCAGAGCGCCTTCACAGGCAGCGATGGAACGCGATACCTCGTACGAAAAATCCACATGTCCCGGGGTGTCAATCAGGTTCAGGGTATATTTCTCGCCTTCGTATTCATAATCCATCTGTATGGCATGGCTCTTGATGGTGATGCCCCGTTCACGTTCCAGGTCCATATTGTCGAGCACCTGCGCCTGCAGGTCCTTTCCTTCAACGGTCTTGGTGAACTCGAGCAAACGGTCCGCCAGCGTGCTTTTGCCGTGGTCTATGTGCGCTATAATACAAAAATTGCGTATATTCTTCATTGATGATTTTTCACTCCTTAGCTCCATGAACATCCATTTTGATGTCCCTGGTCATTAAAACTCCGCATTCTTCGGTGTGCGCGGGAAAGGGATCACATCGCGGATATTGGTCATGCCGGTGACGAAAAGCATCAGTCGTTCAAAACCGAGTCCGAAGCCGGCATGCGGAGCAGTACCGAACCTGCGTGTTTCGAGGTACCACCAGATGGGATCGCTGTTCATGCCGGTTTCTTCCACGCGTTGCATCAGCTTGTCGTAATCCGCCTCCCGCTCCGATCCGCCGATGATCTCACCTATCTTAGGGAAGAGCACATCCATGGCGCGAACCGTCAATCCATCGTCGTTCTGCTTCATGTAGAACGATTTGATCTCTTTCGGATAGTCGGTGAGTATCACCGGCCGTTTAAAATGTTTCTCCACCAGGTAGCGTTCATGTTCCGACTGCAGGTCGGTACCCCAATGTACGGGGAACTCAAACTGCTGTCCCGATTCCTCCAGAATCTTCACCCCTTCGGTGTAGGTTAAACGTACAAAATCGTTTTCCATCACAAAGTTCAATCGTTCTATGAGCTCCTCGTCATACATCTTGGACAGGAACTGAATATCCTCCAGGCAGTGATCCAGGGCGTAACGGATCAGGTACTTGAGAAAATCCTCCGCCAGGTTCATGTTGTCAGTGATATCATAAAAGGCTACCTCTGGTTCAATCATCCAGAACTCTGCCAGATGCCGCGGTGTGTTGGAGTTCTCTGCACGGAATGTAGGGCCGAAGGTATAGATGGCACCCAGCGCCATGGCTCCCAATTCACCTTCCAGCTGTCCCGACACCGTGAGGTTGGTCTGTCTGCCGAAAAAATCCTGCGAGTAATCCACCTTGCCTGTTTCGTTGCGCGGCGGGTTTTCCATGTCCAACGTGGAAACTTCGAACATCGAGCCAGCTCCTTCCGCATCGGAAGCAGTGATGATGGGTGTATGAAAATAATAAAATCCTCTGTCGTTAAAAAATTGATGGATGGCAAACGACATGTGGTGGCGCATTCTGAAGATGGCCCCGAACGTGTTGGTACGTGGCCGAAGGTGTGCAATCTCACGCAGGAATTCGAGTGAATGGCCTTTTTTTTGCAGCGGGTAAGCTGCTGGATCGGCGGCACCGTAGATCTCCACCTCAGTTGCCTGTATCTCCACCGATTGACCCTGACCCTGCGATTTCACCAGTTTCCCGTTTACACTGATGCAGGATCCGGTGGTGATAGGCTTAAGAAATTCTTCACCAAATGTAGCTATATCGATAACTATCTGTATGTTATTGATTGTCGATCCGTCGTTTAATGCGACAAATCCCACGTTTTTATTTCCTCTGCGGGTACGCACCCACCCTTTGACGTTTACTTCCTCTCCCAAGGTCCCGGGCTGTAAAGCCTCTGCTATTTTTGTTCGCTTAAATTGTTTCATAATCCACTCTACGTCTCCCGAAGGAGACTATGCTGCATGTATAGTATGTATATCTCTCCGCTATAGCCGAAGAAATAAAGTTAATCACTCGTTGTTGTTCGGTTGACGGTTGTAACCCTGCAGGCTCCCTCCCGGAAGATGCAGGATTTTTTCTTAGTCAAATGCCCCCATTCTGAGCATATTCACCTCTTGTTCAGAGAGATAGCGCCATTTTCCGCGGGAGAGTTTTTTCTTGGTCAGTCCGGCGAAATAGACCCTGTCGAGCTTCAGCACCCTATATCCCAGTTTCTCGAACATACGGCGTACGACGCGATTCTTTCCAGAATGGATTTCTATTCCTACCTGTGTCAGATCCTCTTCCGTCACGTAGCTGATGGCGTCTGCGTGAATCTCCCCGTCCTCCAGTTCAATACCGTCGGCGATGGCCTGCATATGCTCCATGGCAACAGGTTTGTCGAGCCAGACCTGGTAGATTTTTCTTTTCTCGTATTTCGGATGTGTTAATTTCGATGCCAGGTCACCATCGTTGGTTAGCAACAATACGCCTGTGGTGGCTCTGTCCAGTCGTCCCACCGGATAAATCCTTTCGGTACAGGCGCTTTTCACCAGCTCCATCACTGTCTTGCGGTTCTCCGGGTCGTCGGTTGTCGTCACAAACCCTTTCGGCTTGTTCAAAAGCACATAGACCTTGCTTTCGAGCCTTACCGGCTGGTTGTGGAACATCACCTCGTCGGCGCGCGTGATCTTGGTTCCCAACTCAGTTACCACTATTCCGTTCACTCTTACCACCCCCGCCTGGATGAACTCATCGGCTTCGCGACGGGAACAGACTCCCGCATTGGCAAGGTATTTATTCAGACGGATGGGTGCATTGGGATCGGCATTTTCTTTATACTTGATCTGTTTGAACGGTTTTTTCTTCTTCAGTTTTTTTCCGCCTACAGTCGATTGATCAGTCCTGTTGGGAGCCTGACTCCCCCAGCTGCGGTTTCCGTAATTTCCACCAGTGCTCCTCGGTTGTGGTGATGTACGTTCTCCCACTCTCGGGCGGCGCTTTCTCGGTCCCCCTTCCGTGTTACCGTATGAATTTCCCGGCTGAGCATCTCCCCTGTTCGGCGTAAAGGATCTCTCCGGTGAATGATAACCTTCATGCTGTGTTCTTCGCTCGTAGCCCTGATTTCTGTTTGAGGAAGCGTGTCTCTCACTGTTCGCACTTTTAATGATTCGTTTTGGGCGCGATTCTTCGTTGTTTGTTGTCATTGTTGCTTTGCTTTTTGTTTTAATGATGAAACCTCACGGTTTTTAATTTACCTAAAACACCCGTCATCATCCATGAAAGAAGATGACCGATATGGATTTTCCCTTTTAAATACCTGTGTAACTTTGTGGTGTAATCGATTTTAATTCTTCTTTTACCCGGTCGTTTACATTCAATTTCCCGATAAACTCCGAAATGCTTTCTTTCGTTATATGCCTGTTGGTTCGTGTGAGCTCTTTTAAAGCCTCATATGGTTTCGGATATCCTTCCCTTCTCAATATGGTTTGAATTCCTTCGGCAACCACTGCCCAGTTATTCTCCAAATCCCTGTCTATCGCCTCTCGGTTCAATAACAATTTACCGAGTCCTTTTGTTGTACTTTTCATCGCAATTAATCCGTGTGCGAGAGGCACCCCAATATTGCGGATAACGGTGGAATCGGTAAGGTCACGCTGAAGGCGCGAGACAGGTAGCTTTGCTGCCAGATGTTCGAGTAATGCGTTGGCAATACCCAGGTTACCTTCGGCGTTCTCAAAATCGATCGGATTCACCTTGTGCGGCATTGCCGACGATCCTATTTCTCCCTCCTTGATTTTCTGTTTGAAGTATTCCATCGAGATATACTGCCACATATCCCGGTTGAAATCGATGAGGATCGTATGGATCCGCTTTAACGCATCGAAAGATGCGGCAAAAGCGTCGTAGTTCGATATCTGGGTGGTGTACTCCTCGCGCCGCAGAAAGAGTTTATCGCGAAGGAAATCATCCGCGAACCTCTTCCAGTCGATAGCCGGATAAGCCACGCAATGGGCATTGAAGTTACCCGTGGCACCACCAAACTTGGCCTTTGCCGGGATATGCTTCAGCACTTCCAGCTGATTGGTGAGCCTGTAGGCAAAGACCATCATCTCCTTCCCGAGACGTGTGGGTGAGGCCGGTTGACCGTGCGTACGTGCCAGCATGGGAATATCCTTCCATTCCGTGGCATAGGCAGTTGTCTGAGAAATGATCTTCTCCAGTTCGGGGATATAGATTGATTGCAGTGCTTCCTGCCACATCATCGGGGTAGCCGTATTGTTGATATCCTGCGAAGTCAGTCCGAAATGGATGAATTCCTTGTAACCGGACAGACCGAGCGTGTCGAACTTCTCCTTCAGGAAATATTCCACCGCTTTCACATCGTGGTTGGTGATTTTCTCAATCTCCTTGATCCTTAGTGCATCTGCTTCGGTGAAGGTATCGTACAGGCTCCTCAATTTGGGGAGCAGGCTCTCCTCCACATTCTCCAGCGGAGAGATCCCTGCTTCACACAGTGCGATGAAATATTCTACCTCAACCCTTACACGATATTTGATCAATGCATATTCTGAAAAAAACGCGGCAAGGTCATGGGTTTTATCTCTGTATCGTCCGTCGACGGGTGAAATAGCTGTCAGTTGGTTTAAGTTCATTGTCGTTGCGCAAAGCGGGTTTTACTTCAAATACCTGAATGGCGGGAAATCACTTCTCTGCACATTCATCACAGTCTCATCGATTTTGTGTTCTCTCGAAAGAAAAAGAATATAACTCCCTATATTTACGGTACAAAAATAGCGATAATTATAGAGCAGGGAAAATATTTATAAAATTATTTGTAAATTATTTTGCAGGAATTTAAAAAGCGTCTATCTTTGCATCACTTTTTCAGAAAGCAATCTCCGGGAGCGGATCATAAGCGGTGAAAAGTAATTCGGGCGTTTAGCTCAGCTGGTTCAGAGCATCTGGTTTACACCCAGAGGGTCGGCGGTTCGAATCCGTCAACGCCCACTTGATTAATCAAAAAACACTTATCGATTTATTTCGGTGAGTGTTTTTCTTTTGTGCCTGTAGGATCATTCGTCAATCTCAATCTCTGTATTTACAATCACATTCCACTTTGTAAAATCGACCTGTGTAATAGTGCTTGAACTTTCGATAATAGGTGATTTACCAATAGTCTGCTGCAGGTACAGAAAGGATGAATGAGAAAAAATAACTGCCAATTGCTTGATTGAATGAATTTATTTTCTATTTTTGACGCTGTAAACAATATTCACAGCAGATGGAAAAATTATCGCGACGCAGTTTTCTTCGTACAGGCCTGGCGGGCTTTGCAGGATTGACGATGGTTGAACCTGGTTCATTTAATTTAAAGTATACGCCCGAAATCACGGTCGACAAAGTTAAATTGGGAAACAGCGGGTTGCATGTCTCCCGGATTGCATTGGGCACCGGTACAATAGGGGGTTCAAAGGCATCCAACCAAACCCGCCTGGGAATGGAAAAATTTGCAGATCTGGCGCTCCATGCCTATGACAGAGGAATCCAATTCTTTGATATGGCCGATTCCTACGGTTCACACCAATATGTAAGACGTGCAATCAAAAGTATGCCCCGGGAGAAGATCACCCTGCTCACAAAAATAGGGACGTACGAAGACGGATCAGACAGAAATGTACCTGTGCGTGACTCTCTCGATCGTTACCGGCAGGAGATAGGCACCGATTACATTGATATCGTGCTGATGCACTGCCTGATGCAGGGCGGTTGGAGCAACAACCGCAAGCACTATATGGATGGGTTGTCAAAAGCCAGACAGGAGGGCATCATCAAAGCGGTAGGCGTCTCCTGTCACAACTGGGATGCTATGGTTGAAGCGGTGGACAATCCCTGGGTAGATGTGATTTTGGCGCGCATTAATCCTTTCCAGAGTCATATGGATGGTACCCCCGACGTGGTGAAGGAACTGCTGGGTAAAGCCAAAAAAAACGGCATAGGCGTAATCGGCATGAAGATATTCGGCGAAGGAAGCCACGTGAGTGACAGCGAGCGGGAACAATCACTTCAATTTGCGCTGACCGATGCAAATATTCATTGTATGACCCTCGGAATGGAATCCATTGCTCAGGTGGACGATGCGGTAGAAAGGGTGATGCGGCTGGTGTAAGAATGTTCCGGGTAGGGCCGGAACATTCAAAGACTCTCCTTATCCAAGCGTTTCCCTGCTTGTCTGTTTCTGATCAGCTCGAAACCCCATAAGCCAGGAGCAGTGAGTTCGATCAAACCGGAGAAACCAATTAACCGGAAGGCTTCTGGGTAAAATTGGTGGTTATCAGCTTTGAATGCTTCAATCAGCATACTGACACTTTTCAGCGTTCACCACCAATCACCCCTGCTTTAATAAATCGATGGTTTTTTTATACCAACCTGATAGGTTGTAGGCAAAAATAGACGATATCGGATTGCCTAACTACTTCCAGGGTAATCGGCATATGCGGTTAAATCACCTCTCACCTCTCACTGATTCAGCACCCTCAATAATATGCTTGCTGCGTGACACCAGCCTTAACTCTTCTCCTTTTTCCGGCCCCTGAAATGAATTTCACTGGAAGTGCTGTTTACAGGCATTACAGGAGTTAAAAGGAATAATTGGAGGATGAGTGGGTAGTTATATTAAAAAACAATAAACACCCGGGGAGAAAATAAAGTATAAGATAAAATGAATACTTTTGCATGTTAAAACCAATATTTACGCAGAGATCTTTTTAGTGAAGAATCTATAATGAGCGCAATACTATATCTGACACAGCAACAAGATCGTAATGAATGTAAAGGAAAACAGAACAGGCAATTACAGGTTTACCATCATCGTACCTGTCTATAATGAAGAGGAAAACATCTACACATTGGAAGAAAAACTACAGCAATTTTTACTGCATTCTCTTTTCCCCGCATGCGTTTTGTTTGTAGATGACGGATCAAAAGACAAAAGTTTACACAGAATCAATGAGATATGTGTCCGCAATATCCCATTCTTTTATCTCAGTCTCGAAAATAACGGAGGTCTGAGTGCTGCCCTGAAAGCCGGTATCGACCATACTTTTTCTGATTATGTGGGATATATGGATGCTGACCTGCAGACCGACCCGGAGGATTTTAATCTGTTGCTCCGGGATATTGAAGATTACGAGATGGTGACCGGTATAAGAGCTAACCGCAAAGACTCATTTTTTAAAAATCTGCAATCGAAAATTGCAAACGGCTACCGGCGTATGATGACGCATGACGGGGTTTCGGATACAGGTTGTCCCCTAAAGGTGATGCATACGGATGCAGCCAAACGTATTCCTTTCTTCAACGGCATGCACCGATTCCTGCCTGCTTTGATACTGCTGCAAAACGGGAAGGTGAAGCAGACGCCGGTACGCCACTATCCGCGGTTGGCCGGAACATCAAAATATCATTTATGGAATCGTTTATCCGGACCGTTTATTGACTGCTTTGCCTATCGCTGGATGAAGAAACGCTACATCAACTATCACATCAATGAGCATAACCTCCATTAAAGTATGCAGGGAAGTAACATGTGGATCTTTGCCATTGGTTTCCTGGCCCAGTTCTTTTTCTCCGCCCGCATACTTTACCAGTGGATTGCGTCAGAAAAAGCCGGGAAAGTGCTATCTCCGCCTGCCTTTTGGATATTGAGCATTGCAGGTTCATACCTGTTATTTATCTATGGTGTGCTGAGGAATGATTTTGCCATTATCCTCGGCCAGTTTATCTCCTATTATATCTATCTGTGGAATTTGAACATGCAAGGCCAGTGGAAAAAAATAGCAGGTATCATCAAAGTAGTTCTGATCCTGACTCCCTTAGTGGCTACAGGATTTATGCTTCGGGATCTCTCCGGATTTACCGAGACATTCTTTAATAATGAAAAGGTGCCCCTGTGGCTGCTGCTATTCGGTTCGGCAGGTCAGGTAACATTTGCATTGCGATTCATTTATCAGTTTATTTATTCGGCTGCCCATCACCAATCTGTGCTCCCCATCGGGTTCTGGATCATTAGTCTGCTGGGTTCTTCTATGATCATTGCTTATGCTATTTTCCGGCTCGATCCGGTGCTGATTCTGGGACAGTCGTTCGGGTTTGTTGCCTACATCCGGAATATTATGCTCGGTTATAAAAATAATAAAATCACGGTGTATGAACAATAAACAAATTTATCTTCTTTGGTTTGTTGCCCTGTTGCCCGCTATGATTTTACGCGACTTCACACCCAACAACGAGTTGCGTTATCTGAGTATTGTGGACGAAGCACTTCGTAACGGGGATATCTTCACCTTTACCAACCAAGGAGAAATTTATGCGGATAAACCCCCACTCCATTTCTGGTTGATGATGCTCGGGAAGCTGATTCTCGGAGAACACCGGATGTGGTTTTATGCTTTGTTATCCTTTATTCCGGCACTGGTGATTGTTACCACGATGACAAAATGGATCCGTCGGGAAAACGGGGAAAACGAAACGACAGCTCCGCTGATGCTGATAACTGCCGGGTTATTTACCGGTGTTACCCTAGTCGTTCGGATGGATATGCTGATGAACATGTTTATCGTTTTATCTCTCTATACCTTTTATAAAATATACCGGGGAGAAGGCCGGAAACGTGACAGCTGGCTATTTCCTGTGTATGTGTTTCTGGCGCTCTTTTCAAAAGGGCCGTTGGGTATATTGATCCCTTTTATTTCAACCATGCTGTTTTTGCTTTACCAAAGAAAACAGTCCGATATGAAAAAATACTGGGGATGGGAAAGTCTACTGGTCATCCTGTCCGGGTGTGTCATCTGGTTCACGGGCGTCTATCTTGAAGGCGGAAATGCATATCTGAACAATCTGCTTGTCCATCAGACGGTAGACAGGGGTATCAACTCCTTTCACCATAAAGAACCTTTTTATTATTATGCCCTCTCAGTCTGGTATTCACTGGCACCCTGGTCACTGTTGGCTATCGGCCTGCTGATTGCCGGCTTGATTAAAAAAAGAATACACAGTTCACTGGAACATTTTTTTGTCATCATCATTTTATCCACACTGGTATTGCTGTCTCTCATCAGCTCCAAACTGGCTATCTATTCACTACCGGTGATTCCCTTCATTATTTACCTTTCGGCGTTGCTTCTTAATAAATTGAACCCGCAAAACCGATGGATCGTCATCTCAGTGGCAATACCTGCCGTTGTATTACTGCTGGCACTGCCGGCAATCATCTATCTTGGCAGAACAGATGAGATGCGCTACATGGCAATTCCGTCCGTTTATGCAGGTGCCGGAATATTAACCATCACCGGATTGCTTATCATCTATTATTTATATAGAAAGAGAGATACGGTTCGGTCAATCAACACCCTGGCACTGGGTTTTTTATTGGCAGTCTTTGTCACCGGGTGGTCTATGCCCCAACTGAACAGCTATACGGGGTGGAACAACCTGTGTGTAAAGGCTAAGGAGTTATCAGAAGAGCGCCGGATTGCCGACTATTGGGTATATCACATCGCACGCGCTGAAAATATGGATGTCTACCTGGGGAAAGATATCATCAAAGTAGACAAAGAGGATCTCGTGAAGCAGCCGATAACAAACAAGTTACTGCTGCTGCCAACTAAAAACATGATGAACGATCCTGAGATTCTCGCGGCCATACAAAACAGGGAGCAATATCAAATCGGGAACTATACCATCGTTATCTTTTAATTTTCTTTTGAGATGAAAATAATAGTTACGGGTGCAGCCGGGTTTATTGGATTTCACGTTGTGCAGGCCCTGCTGCGTGAGGGACATCGTGTTGTAGGCATTGATAATATCAACCCCTATTACGACGTACGACTGAAATATGCCCGCCTGAGAGAGTCAGGCATTGAAGAACCTGAAATCAAACCGGAGGAATCTGTGCAAAGCACACTCTTTGATTCGTATCAATTTATCAGAATGGATTTGAATGACAGAGAACGTCTGTCTGCTCTCTTTGAAACGGAACACTTTTCCCATGTCGTTCATCTTGCGGCACAGGCGGGAGTCAGGTATTCATTGCAGAACCCGTTTGCCTATATTGATGCGAATATTTCCGGGTTTATTAATCTACTGGAAGCCTGCCGGCATCATCCGGTAAAACATCTTGTCTATGCCAGTTCCAGCAGTGTTTACGGGACAAATACAAATACTCCCTTTAAAGAGTCCGATGTTACCGACACCCCGGTCAGCCTTTATGCGGCCACCAAGAAAGCGAATGAACTGATGGCTTACGCCTATGCCGGATTATATCATATTCCGGCTACCGGAATTCGTTTTTTTACGGTGTATGGTCCCTGGGGACGCCCCGACATGGCTCCCTCCCTGTTTATGACGTCCATCCTGAAAGGTGAATCTATCCGGCTTTTTAACCACGGAGATATGGAACGTGACTTCACCTATATTGACGATATTGTAAAGGGTGTGCTGAAAATTTTACCTTCACCTCCGGTCGTGGAGACACCACATGCAATATACAATATGGGTTGTGCCGATCCTGTAAAACTGACAGATTTCCTCAGCGTGATCGAAAATGTAACGGGTAAGAAAGCAATTGTAAAAATGACAGAGATGCAACCGGGCGATGTAGTCTCCACTTATGCCGACACCTCACAACTGAAAAAAGATTTCAATTATCAACCCTCCACATCGATAGAAACGGGGATCAACAGCTTTTATCAATGGTTTACCGAATTCTACAAAATACCACATCAAACAGTACAGGATGAAACTGTTTAATCTCATTGTAAAACAGAAATGTTTGTGTCATTCATTTATTGCACCCATCATATTGCATCCATTTATTAATAGAAACAGATCTGAATTCATATTATGAAATGAGCATTTATCCCATGACACACAAGTAAATGAAAATCGCGGGTTGATTTCGTCGAATCTTCGAATCACACAAAGGGAGACCTTACTGCATATTCTGTTTGTACAGATACCGCAACAGCAGACAGAGATTGAAAAATTTAAAAAACGATGCAGGATGATGACGAGATCATACGCGCCATCTGACATTCATCCGGAAAGCCGCTGAGGTGAAGGTGGAAAATGGCACTATGACTGTCTCTGATCTCATGAAGGAAATCGATGCAGAAGAAGCGGCCAAACAGGCTAAAACACTGCATGAAATTCAATATCTCATGTCGTTTTACTCGTTGAAACATACTACAAATCAGCAGGGAACCATGATCTTTGCCTGTTGGGAGGGATGTTCACACCTGTTTCCGGTATGCCTGCCTGGGCCCGTGTGATTGCAGTGGTAAACCCGTTCAACTACCTGACAAAAACCTTCCCGATGCTATATCTGAAAGGCAGTACAATTGAATCGGGAATGAAAAAATTACCTGACTATGAAACATGCATATGGTTTACCCGTTGTCCTGATGATGTCCTTATGGATTACTGCAATAAGGGCGCAGTCAGAAGGAGATTCGTCCGACGCGACAAAATGGCTGCTAAAGACGCTTATTGGGGATGTAAAAACATCAAAGCATTCCGTAAACCAGTCCCGAGATGGTTGCCATGATCACAACTAGCGTTACATAAATGAGCGTCTTCTTCGTTCCCATCACACCCCGGATCACCAGCATATTGGGCAGTGAGAGCGAGGGGCCGGCGAGCAGCAGCGCTAGTGCCGGCCCTTTTCCCATTCCGCTGGCAAGCAACCCCTGAACAATGGGTACCTCGGTGAGTGTGGCAAAGTACATAAAAGCTCCCGTGAAACTGGCGAAGAAATTGGAGAAAAGGGAATTTCCGCCTACTGCCCACTCGATCCACTCGTTGGGCACCACACCGGGAAGGGCTATGTTGTCGTGTGTTGATCCCAGTAGGAACCCGGCAGTCACCACACCGATGGCCAGCAGCGGCATAATCTGCTTCGCGAAGCCCCAGGCTGAGAGGGTCCACTCCCTGTTCTCCTCATCGTTCCTGTCGAAGAGAGTCACCAGTGAAAGCGCGGCAATCGCCACAATCACCGGCACCATCGGCACCATTTTTGGATTGGAGATAAAGTGGTTGGCAAGAATTGCCGACAGGGTTGTTGCGACTACTCCCAGCAACACCCACTGCCATTTGATTTTTAATATCCTGATCAGTGACCAGGCAAGCAACAGGCCCAACAAGCCCGTGATATACCATTTGTAGCTGAAGAGATAAAACCAGCCGCTTGAGGTGTCACCCGATGCCGGTGCGCCCCAGTTGGCAGCCACCAGGATCAGCACCAGTGTGAAGAAGTGAAACATGGTCTGCGACATGGGCCGTTTCGCCGGCGGTGCCTCGAAATTCATCTGTTCCTCCTGCTTTGCCTTCTCCTCCTTGCGGTAGATAAAAGCCATCAACAGCCCGATAACGACCGAGAAAAGAATGGCACCCACCATCCGTGCGATCCCCATCTCCGTACCAAGGATGCTCCAGGTGAGAATGATAGAGAGGATGCTGATAGCCGGTCCCGAGTAAAGGAATGCTACTGCCGGTCCCAAACCTGCTCCCCGCTTGTAGATACTGGTGAAGAGCGGCAGGATGGTACAGGAACAGACCGCCAGGATGGCTCCTGAAACAGATGCCACACTGTAGGAAAGCCATTTATTGGCATTCGCCCCAAAGTAGCGGATCACAGATCCCTGGCTGATAAAGACCGCGATGACTCCGGCAATGAAGAAAGCCGGGAGCAGACAGAGAATGACATGCTCCTGAGCATACCATTTCGACAGGTCGAGGGTGGCATGGATGGCTGTCATAAAGCGCTCACTGCCGATAGGCAGAAAGAAGATCAACCCGAAAATAAGCACCATCCCTGTCAGATATTTCAATTCCTTTTTTGTTTCCATTTTTTTATTTTTCAGACAATGAAAGAACCTTCCCCGTCACAGACGTGGTTATATAAATAGCAGATAATATGTTATTTAAATTCCTATAATCTTTTTTATTTCCGCTTCGGAGGGTACGTGACCTTTCAGCTTCACCTCCCCGTCGACCACCACTGCCGGTGTTGACATCACGTTATACTTCATGATCTCCAAGATATCCTCCACCTTGCGGATCGTTACATCCACACCGCTCTGATTCACCACTTTTTTGATGGCTTCGTAGGTTAGTACACATTTTTTACAACCCGGTCCCAATACCAATACTTCCATGATTATGATCTGTTTTAATTTGTTATTTGTTTATATTGTTATTTTGATTTCAAATGCTAATGAGGATATAGTAGATGCCCACAATGATAAACACTGCTGCCACTACACGCTTGAACCACTTCTGGAAACTGTTCATCCTGTTGTAGAATTTTCCGATATTGCGCACGCTATAAGCCAACAGCCAGGCGATGATGAGCACCGGGAGGCCGGTCGCAATAGCGAATACAGGAGGGAGCAGGAGTCCCGAAACAGAGGCAATGGTCATCGGGATCAATCCCCCGAAATAGAGTAAACCGCTGTAGGGACAGAACGCCAGCGCGAACAGCAGTCCCAGCAGAAAGGCATCCCAGTAGGATTTCTTTCCCTTCTTGTTTCCGAACTTCTCCGTCAGTTTCCCCACCCCGGGCATGTTCAACTGTATGATGTCGAGCATAAAGATACCAATCAACAGCAACGCTATACCCAGCCATAAGCCGCCAATTCCTTGTAGTGCACCGGCAATCTTAAACTGGCTGGCACCGAAAAAAAAGAACATGCCAAGGGCTGTATAGGTGAACATCCTTCCCAGAGTGTAAAAAAATCCGTTGAAGAGAACTCTTTTTTTGATGCCGATATCTCTGCTCAGATAGGCGGTTGCCGTAATATTGGTGGCCAAAGGACAAGGACTGATAGCGGTCATCAAGCCGAGTAAGAACGCCGTGAGCAGTGGCCAGCTGGAGCCTTCTGTGAGGCTCTGCAGGAAATTCATCATCGTTCAGGGTATTGTATGACGATTACAGCCGGCCTGTAAGGACAGGGTCATTCATCGGTATAAAACTTACAGCCTCTGGTCTACTTCACGTTTCAGCATCTCTTTCACCCCGGAAGGATTGGCAAATGCGCTTTGAGTCAAGTCTATATGGTTGTCGCCTTTCGCAACAATCAGTGCGTTCCATGTCACACCATATTGTTCCACAAGCGCCTTGTTTCCTGCATCATCGGTCAATACCTCCCTGAACTGTACCATCTGATTATCCCCGTATATCTGTTTCACCGTTTCCATCGTGAAATTTTGCACCGCAATACAGGTCTTGCAACGTTGCTTGCCATGAAAATAGTAAATATAGACCGTAGAAGGGTCAACACTCCCCTCCGGGGTTTCAACTGAGGTACTAACTGAATTACCTGCAGCTGGTTCCGTAGCATTTGTTTTTTTCTCGTTTCCGCTACCGCAGGTGGTCAAAGCATAAGCTGCCATTAAGATAAATAGAACTTGTTTCATTCGATTTTAATTTTTTAATGGTATAAATAGAAATGATTCGTTGGTATTTCGAATATGCAAATCTGTGTCCTTCATTTTTTACAATCACTGTGACCCTGTGCTATCTGATCGGTAATGGCTCCCAGTAATCTACCCGCATTCTCCCAGTTCTTTTTGTTGATACAGTACTTAACGGTGGGCGGCGTAAATTCACCCTGAATCAGTCCGGCTTCCTTTAGTTCATTCAGATGCTGTGAGAGGGTGCTTTTGGCTACGGGGATAATTTCTGACATATCGCCGTGATAACAGCAGTTCTGGTTGGCCAGCAGTTGTAATATGGCAATCCTCACCGGATGAGCCAGGGCTTTGGCAATGCGGGAAATTTCAACCTGCTCTTCAGTGAATTCCTGTTTAGACATCGGATTTATTTTTTTTGGTGAATGATTTTTCAGTTCGCAAATATACGAATAGTTTTTCAATTCGTAAATATACGAACTGTTTTATTTGGTTTTCGTCCGGACCGTCGTTATTCACAAAGGCCCCGGACGATTAGCAGAAATAGTAACCGAAGATTACTGGTTATTTTAAAAACGATTATTGAGTCCGCTTCGAAATCCCCGTTTTTTCAAAATGCTGAAAAATGCAGGTTCACCGGACAAATGTGATTCCTTTTATTGATTGAGAGTACGTTTACAATAATATACATATTGAAACATAAATTAGCTATATATTGAGGCATTTTTTGCCCAAAAAGCGATCTTTGACATATTTGCGTGATATATTTCACTGAAGTTAGACTATTGCTCGCCACGGCATAGCTCAAGCAAGCTTGCCTCTGCCTGTATGGCTTAACGCAATAGTTCACTATCCTGACAAAGTTTATCCACAATGAGCGGGAGTAAGCCCATAGTTTATGCCTGGCAAGGCTCCTGTACCGGCTCTTGTCGTTGGGATAATGGTAACCTAACTGAAAAATACTCGCCTCGACATTGTTCCTGATATTGGTTTCCTCTATCGGGATTTTCTTGAGTTTCTGCCTTAAAGCGGAAACCCTGAGGCTAA
Organism: uncultured Proteiniphilum sp.; assembly: GCA_927407015.1. Taxonomy (GTDB): domain Bacteria; phylum Bacteroidota; class Bacteroidia; order Bacteroidales; family Dysgonomonadaceae; genus Proteiniphilum. Next base: position 84,945 of record CAKMJT010000004.1, read on the forward strand.
AAAGCGGTGCATCAGCTCACCCAGTTCTACAAAACGAGCGTCAATCTCGGCTTTTGTGCTGCGGTAAACCACCTTGTTCCCCTTTTCGTCCCTGATGCTTTCAATCAGGGAAAACATCTCCTTTGGAAGGCTCTTTTTAAAGATATGTTCTTCTCTTTCAGCGATAAACAAGCGGAGGGTTTCGTGGATCAGCTCGTAACGCGAGTACCAGGCGATGTTGCTGCCGATCAGTTTGCTGTCCATGCGTACCTGTTTGCCTTCCACATTGAACTCCAATATCTGATCCCGGGTAATTTGCTCCTGGCATTTTTTGAACAGGTCTTCACCGTGCGCCCTGGCATATTCAACCAGGTTGCGCCGGAACAGGTAGTAGGTGGAGGGTACCGGTTCGGCATCCTCAAGCGACATCAATCCCAATGAACTGCGTATCAAGAGATTGTATTCACGATTCTCGAATAACTGCTCGTCACTCCAACCCTGGCCCTCTTTGAGGATCATCATGCCGACCAAAACGCGTATGGAAGCGTTGGGGCACCTTTGCCGTCGGCATAGAGTACACTGAAAATGGACTCATCTACACGCATTACAACGTGGTTTCTGAACTGGTTATGCCAGGAGTCATCTTTCAGGTATTTCTTCTTCTTGAAGTCCCTGAAGTACTCCGTTGGCGAAGAAAACATATCCAATTGACTATGCCTGTCTGATTTTTTAAACATTTCATGAAGAGTTTTAGACGATGCTAAGATAATGATAAATAATAATATACGCAAATATTTTAAAGAACTTTTTGGGTGAATTTCACCTGCTTTATAAAATTTATTGTGCAAAAAAATTATCAACTAAATTGTCTCTCCGACTTTTCGGAGTGGAATCATTATTTGACTTTTCACTGACAAAAAAATATCTTTGCAGAGATTTCATCTGCCGTGATCGGTCAATGGGCAAAACTGTAGGTAAACAAACCATGCGGAAGCTTCCACGGATATTATACTGCCAAAATCACGGAATTAGTTGAATATGCTTTACCCATCGTAGGGTGAGTCTAAATAATACAATACAAGAAGATGATACTGAAAAAATTACCTGAGGACAATGCAGGTCGTCTGCAGCCCGGAATTACCAGAGATGAGGCATTCGCCCTGGTTGAGAAATACAACAAAGAACCATTTCACATACAGCATGCCGAAACGGTGGAAGCCGTGATGCGCTATTTTGCCGGCAAACTGGGCTATGCCGATGAAGCAGATTTCTGGATGTTGGTGGGGCTGCTGCATGACCTGGACTTCGAGCAGTACCCCGGCGAACACTGTATCAAGGTGCGGGAAATTTTTGATGCCGAAGGAATAAATCCTCAGATCAAGCGCGCGGTGGTATCTCACGCCTACGGGTTCACACAGGACGATGTGAAGCCGGAACATCAGATGGAGAAAGTACTCTATGCCGCTGATGAGTTAACCGGGCTGATCGGTGCTGCCATTTTGATGCGTCCTAGCAGGAGTACCCTTGATTTAACCGTTCAGTCGCTGAAAAAAAAATTCAATGACAAAAAGTTCGCCGCTGGCTGTTCCCGCGATGTGATACGGAAAGGTGCCGAAATGCTTGGATGGGAGCTCGATTACCTGATGGAGGAAACCATCGGGGCCATGCAGGAAATGGAACGGGGTGTATCATCGTGAATCATGGAAAAGTAGTTTTGACCTGCATATTCTTATCTTATGCTCTTTGCCCATCTCCTTGGCTTTTTTTCGCATTTCTTTCCGTTTGCCGAGGTAAAATTCAAACTGTTCTTCATCCAGCAGTTTTTTCTGAATTATTTTACCCTTTAATACTTCCTGAATTTGTGCCCCACTCCCCAGGTTGTCAATATATATTCCGATTGGTTGCAGGGGAAACACCTGTTGGAGGAATTCCTCCTTTATTGTTCAGCCAAAGAAAAACCCCGAAGGCAGGATTATTATTTTTCGGGATGAATAAATCCTCCATACGACTTTTATTGATAATCTGTTTGCCATTCCAGCTGCCCTTTTGCAACAAGAACTGTCCGAACTTAACCCAATTCCTGGGAGTAGTATAGCATCCATTTGGGATGTGGGGGTTTCAGGTATCGTCGTATATCCATTTCTCATAGTGAAACCCGATTTTTTGAAATATTTTTTCATCCAGATACTCGAGTGGATGCTCGTTAATCCCGGACTGTTTCAGTTTACGTTTCAACAATTCACCAAAAACATAAAAATGACTTGGACCGTATTGGAATCTCGTTCCGGGATAAAAATTAAGAGACAGATTGTTGACCGCGTAATCATAGATGTCAGGGGCCAAAGGGTCCTCTCCCTGTATATAGTCAACATCCTGCGAGAGCCCGGAGGTAAGTGATACTAAATGCCTGATGGTTATCCGTTGTTTGTCCGGGTGGGACGAGGTATTTTGCCATTCGGTAATGGTATTGGACACCACTTCATCATAACCGGTAATGAGCCCTTCTTCCAAAGCAACCGCCACTACCGGCGCCCAAAACCCTTTCGTTCCGCTTTGGATATGTGTAGCAGTATTCTGATCCGCTCCGTTACGGTAGTCTTCAAAAATGATTTGCCCATCCTGCATCACCAATACGGCGGTTCCTCCCATTTGCCGGGAATAACTGGCGGCGTTCATGAACTGTTCCTGAGAAAAAGTTTCTTCCTCAGGAGGATTCACCATGCCATCTTCTTTGTTACAGCCTGATGCAATAAGGGGGATATAAAAAAGACTGATCAGGTACTTACGCATAATCTCTTGCTTTTATTATAATTATTTCGTTTGCGATGAAACATTTTTATTTTGCATGTATGCTGCTATGGTTGTTTCTCATTCATCAAGTTTCCCCACTACTTCGTAACCAGGTTGTTCAATCGTTACCGGTTTGTAAATGATGCCGTTATATTCCATATAGGGTTTGCCGTCGATTTCTATTTCGACAGCATCGGATGGCAGTTGGCTTACAATCGCTCCAACTGGCGGGTCAGCAACGACATATTCCTTGCTGGCTTCATCCAGAGTATAAAATATCCCCCCGGCATAAAAGAAAACGCGTGGACCGACAACAATCCGTACATATCCGGCAGGCAATGCCGCAATCCGGATGCCCACGGGTGGTACCGAGCGGACATAAACCCCATTATTGGAAACATAAAACGTACCGTCATGATAGGAATAAGGAACGTTACGGTAACGGATAACAACAGCGCTCTGTGGCAAGTTCCTTATAGTCCGGACCACCGGGTTTTTCCGGTAAACCACTGTTCCGCGCGGTCCTTGCACCACCGTCCTGCGTGGGGTGTTGATTACTCTTCGTTGTGCATACGACGCTGAAGTTACACTCAGCAGAATGACTAATAATATAAATACAACTTGTTTTGCTTTCATAATTTCTATTTTTAAAATTACTTGTTCAATTGTTCAACCCCAACCTGTTTCTTTCGTTCATTGGCCATTTCCTTGGCTTTTTTTTGCATTTCTTTTCGTTTGTCGAGGTAAAATTTAAACTGTTCTTCATTCAGCAGTTTTTTTAGCTTTTTGTCTTTCTCTTCCGATGTTTTTTTGGCCGCTTTCAGCTTGCTTAAATTGCCATTGATTTCCTTAATTTTTTCCATCTTCCGGGCATATTCCAGGTTCAGGGTATCAACTTTTACCAGTTGCGAATCGTTTAACTGCAGGTTTTCTTTCATCCATTCCGTTTGCATTTGGGCGCGTTCTTCGGGTGTAAGCTGCATCCCGAAATTCTGTGCAAAAGTGCCCTGTGCAAGAAACATTAATAAAATACCACTAAAAATAATTCTTCTCATAACTATACTATTATTTTTTTTACGGCTTAAAAATAATACAAATCGGTTTAGCGTAAGAATTTTCTTCATCGAACGGCAGAATGAATTCAACAAACAACCGACCGTTTTAACCAATAACAATTGAACAATACAGGTTGTTGGTTGAAATTATAGCTAATTTGGTTTAAAAAATTTATCTTCTACGTTTTGTTTTTTTACTTTTGAAATGAATTTGTTGCTGGTTTGCGGCAAGAATAATACGAAAAAATGAAGCAGTTATTCAAATTCTTTTTGTTACTGGCAATTGGAATTGCCCTTTTTTCCCGTTGCGAACAGGATCATCCTTCAATCCCCGACCCGGATGATCAGATACCGAATGAAGTTGTAATACCCAATGATTTTCTTTCGGGAGAAAATTACGACCGGTTAATCGTGGAGATAGCCAGTGTGCAGGGATTTAAGCCAACAGGAGAGGCACTTAACAATCTCAAAGCATTTCTGGAATCCCGGTTGAACAAGAACGGTGGAATCGAGTTGGTCACCGCTTCTATTCCCTCGCCAGGTAAAGCCGCGTATTCGCTCGATGATATAAAAAAAATTGAACAGGAATACCGTACGCTCTTCCCTGATCCGGAAGATAAAAAACTGACAGCATGGTTTTTCTTTGCCGATGCGGATTACGCTGAAAACGAAGGCGACTCAAAAGTGCTTGGCATCGCGTATGGCTCCACCTCCATGGTTATTTTCGAAAAAACGGTCTGGGAATTCAGCGGGGAACGCGGGCAACCGTCCACACCGGTACTGGAGACAACAGTCACGGAACATGAGTTCGGCCATATCCTCGGACTGGTCAATAACGGTACAAAAATGGTCGTAAACCACCAGGATGTAACTCACGGAAAACACTGCAATAACCAGGATTGCCTGATGTATTGGGCTGCCGAACACAGCGGCCCGGTTATTAACTTTTTAACCGGAGGCATCATCCCGGCCTTGGATCAAAACTGTTTGAATGATTTAAAAAATAACGGAGGAAAATGAGGAGTTTATTTTAAAAAACATACCGACATAAGTTTTTATGCCGGTATATTATTGGTCTTTCAAACACAATTAACTGAACGACAATCCTTAGTCAAAAAAAAAAGGTCGAGAAAAACAACCCTGCGGTGAATCCTTCTCCGGGCGTGCGAAACATATACCTTTCTGTCGCATTCGCCATCGCCAAAATCAATAGTCACCGGTTCAGCTTTTCCACTCCAGGTAATCTCAATTACACCCTCCAGGTATTCTTTACAGGTGCGGGCCGCTTTCAGGGGCTCGATAATGGTATAGGAGTAAGATCGCCCGGCAGATGAGGAAACCTGTGCAGATCCTGACAACAGGAAAACATCGTCTGCCAGTCCGTAAGTATCCATCCCTTCTATCCAATCGCGTGTGGTTGATTTGGTTTTGTCGATCACGATACCGTTGCGCGTGGTCAATGAAATGCTGACTTCTTCGGCAAAAGAAGGCGCGTTTTCGGTACCGGTATTTTCAACCGATTTGGTTCCGGTTACCGAAAAGCCCCCGATGTCGAAGTTGTTGAACTCAGCGAGGTATTCGGCGCCGGGATTACGCAGGGTATCAGTAATGGTAATGGTAATAATACCTGAACGTGTAAATCCCCGCGGCCCTTCGCAACCTTCGCCAAAGTCAATGGTAATGGTTTTGGGGAAAGTGCCGTCATCGGGGCTGACGGTAACCGTGGCACATTCCGGTTCAAACGTTGCCGATTTCAGGGCTGACCCCTGTTGTTCCGAATAAGCTACCGCTTCGTTAATGCTTGCATCGAGCTCTTCTTCAATGTTTCCCGTCATCGCACTTTCATTAACCAGCGCCACGGTTTCAGTGCTTAGTTCTTCTTCCGACACGTTGTCCTGCTTGTTGCAGGCAGTTAAGGCAAACAACCCGGCCAGGATGATTGCACCCGTTAATTTGAAGTTTTTTGTTTTCATCTTTTTTCAATTTTAAATTAAACTATTTCTTATTCCTCTTCCACCTCGCCTGTTTCCAGATTGGTAACATAACGGGTTCCGGAGATTTCGATAGTTGCTTCCCCGTTGCCGTTGAACGTGATGTTCCCCTCGTAGCTGAACGAACCGCGTCCGCTGCCGCCTGACATCGTGAAGTGAATGGTGCCATTGTCGATTTCCTTAGGTTCTTTTTCAACAGCTACATTGACAAGTTCGAATTGAATCGTGGCCTGGCGGTTTGCCTTGTTTCGGATTTTGGACTCGAACCCGCCGCTTCGCTGCCACGTTCCGTTAAACAGGTACATATCGGAAGTATATTCGATTTGAGTGATTTCAAAATCACCGCTCACCGAGTGAGTGGAACCCAGGCGGGGTGCATCGAATTCACCGCTGTAGCTAAAGCTTACATCTAGCTTCACGGGGTTCCCCGATTCATCGCACTCCAATGTGTAATTGTAGGTTTTGGTGTTATTATAGGTAATTACACCGGTGGCGGCAGTGACCATTGTTGTGTCAGCCGATTCGCCACAACTTAAACTTCGGTCACTAGCGCTGGCAGACATCAGGTTACTTTCATAACCAACCGCCTCATTGGCAAGTGTGGCAGTAGTTTCAATATCCGACGCGGCACCGGAGGTTCCGCCGGCCAGGGCTGAAGCCACCATTTCGGCCGTTTCCACTTCGGTAGCCGGTAAGTCCTCAGCTACCGTTTCGTCATCCTTATCACAGGAAGTAAAAACGAACATTCCTGAAAGGGTAATAATACCCGTCAATAAAAGATTTCTTGTTTTCATTGTTGTAAAATTTTAAGTAAATAGTTATTAAAAATTGTTTTCTTTTAAATGGACCAAGATGGTTTCCAGCCGGTTAATCCACTTTTCCTGAATGTCTTCCGCTTTTTTGATTTGTTCCAGCGTGAGAATGGCTTTTAGTTCATCGCTTCGCTTTTGGTTGATCGCGAGCAGTTCACCCGTATTTTCCATTGTCACACCATCCTTTTTCAGGTAGGGTTGACTTAACTTCGCGTATTTCAGATTAATCTGTAAGGATTTTTCTGCCTGAGCTTTATCCATGTCCAGTCTGTTTTCCATAACCATGGTAACTACTTGTGCACGGGTTTCCGGGCTCCTCCTGAACAGCTCACGAAAGCCATCTTGCCTGCCCGGCGCAAACGCAAAACTGCTGAACATAATTAGTATAAGCAGTGCTGCTGTTACTGTAAGTAAGTTTTTTATTCTCATCATAATATTTCATTTTTAAATTCGCTTCAAACTTACGCTCCCTGCATCGCGTTGCAAAAACTTTTCATCCAATGGCACATTCTTTTATACAAATAACCTGACAGGTCAATAAGCGGCATGTTGATAATTTTGGTCATTGGTTGAAAATTAAATGACGTTGGTTTAACCGGTTTGTTCTGAATTGCCTAATTTTGTAAAATTGTGGTATGAAGAAAATACTTGTACATATCAGCGTTTGGTTAATCCTGACTTATTTCCTGTATATTTCCTTCGCGTTGTTTTTGCCCTGGGCAATGGCAATAGCCAGGGCGATTGCCGGAATTTCGCTGTTTGCCGGTATGTTCTATATTTCTGGGTGGGTGCTGGCCTCCCATTTTTTGGTCAGACGTAAAAAGTATGTGTTGTTCATTCTGTCTTCCATTTTGTTGTGTATTGTGTTTTCCGTGATACGGGTCAAGTTACTGGGCTTGTTCCCTGAGTCTGTCCCGGCCTTTACCGGCCGATTTCCAAGCGAATTTTTAGAATTGAAAAGGGACTTGAACCCGGGCTATAATCCTGATTTGCTCAACCGTTTAAAACCAGGCAGGGCTGCCTATTTACCCGGATTTATGATGAACGTGGTCATCCTGTTCATCGCAACCTTGTTCAGGCTGTACGAAAATGAGGCGAAGAAAGAGCAGGAGAGCCGTGAGAAGCTGCAACGCAGTCAGGAAGCCCAAATCCTGTACCTAAAATCGCAGGTCAACCCGCATTTTCTTTTTAATACCCTGAACAACCTGTACGGGCTGACCTGGTCCAAATCCGACCTGGCTCCGCAGATGGTACTGGAGCTCTCGAACACGATGCGATACCTGATTTATGAGACCGAGCAAAAATTAGTGCCGGTGGAAAAAGAACTGGATTTTATCCGGAATTATCTCGACCTGGGAAAAAAGCGGATCTCTTATCCTGAAAATATTCGCTTTTCGGTTAATGTAACCAGGCAAACAGGTTTTATTCCGCCTCTGCTGTTGCTCCCTTTCGTGGAAAACTGCTTTAAACACGGGACCATTGGCCGGGAAGATGAAGGATGGATAGAAGTGGATATTTGGGATGAAAAGGGGCGTTTCTTTTTTGTTTGTAAAAACAGTTACCGGGAAGATAAAAAAGCCGGGAAAATGAAGGGGTCAGGGCTCGGACTGGCAAATGTAAAAAAACGGCTGGAACTGATTTTCGGGGAAAATTATGAACTTGAAATCGTGAAACAGGAAGAGGTGTACATGGTGTCGCTCAGGTTTTCGATTTTTTCAAAAAAAGAAGAGTTGTAATGGAAAGGATTAAATGTATTGTGGTGGATGATGAGCCGATTGCCCGCCAATATTTAAGCGATTATGTTGCAAAAATGCCACAACTTGAGCTACTGGCTGTTTTTAGCAGTGCAAAGGACACCTGGGAAATTATTGAGACAGGGGCAGCCGAACTGGTTTTTCTGGATATTCAAATGCCGGGACTGACTGGAATTGAATTTATCCGCACCCTTCAAAAAAAACCGGCGGTTATCCTTACCACGGCTTATTCTGAGTATGCCATCGAAGGTTACGAGCTGGATGTTCGCGATTACCTGCTAAAACCCATTTCTTTTGAACGGTTTGCCAGGGCAGTGAACAAAGTTGCCGATCACCTGAAAATACAAGCAGACAATATCAGTTCCGGTAGGTCGCCATCGGATGAAAACGAGACCATCCCCCGCGATTTCATTTTTGTTAAATCGGGCTACAAGTCCGTGAAGTTGAATATCAGCGATATTCTGTACGTGGAAGGCATGAAAGAATACGTTTTAATCCACACGAAAGACAAGAAATTTGCTAAACTTGACCGGATGAAGAATGTGGAAAACCTTTTAAAGAGGCAGGGGTTTATCCGGGTGCACAAATCATACCTTGTTTCGGTAAAAAACATTGAAAGTGTTTTTGGAAACACACTTGAAATTAACGGTAAGCAATTACCTGTCGGACGGAGCTACAAAGATGAAATAAACAAGATCCTGGGAACAAATGTATAAAGCACTGGAACAGAAGCATGAGAGATGAAGGTTTAAACGTGTAGGCTCTCCTCATTGAATAACATAGCCCTGAAAGTACTACAGATTCTTTTGGGGTTTTTACTTTCCTTCAATGATTGCCATAAACTGTTTCCGATAGGTCTCCCCTACCGGTATCTGCTTCTTGCCAATGGTAATTCTGTTCTTATTGACGCTGTCGATCTTGTTTCTGTGAATGATATAAGAACGATGCACACGCATAAAGCGATCGGCGGGCAGCTCTTCTTCGAGCGATTTGAGGCTCATCAATGATAAGATGGGCTTGGGATCATGCTCCGTGTATATTTTCACATAATCCTTCAATCCCTCCATATACAAGACGTCATCATACAAAATGTGAACGAGTTTATATTCCGATCTCACGAAGAAACCTACATTCTCCCCTGTCTTTTCGCCATTCGGTTTAGCCTCAATCATTTCGAACCAGTCTAAAGCCTTGCGGGCGGCTGTGAGAAACTCATCAAACGAAAAAGGCTTCAGTAGATAATCGAGGGCGCTCACCTTATATCCTTCCAGGGCATAATCACTGAAAGCAGTGGTGAAGATGACCCGCGTATGATGACTGATGGTACGGGCGAAATCCATGCCATTGACTTCGGGCATCTGTATATCCAGAAAAAGCAGATCGACCTTGTTCTCGCCTATGTGTCTCATCGCCGATAGTGCATTGCTGTATTTGCCTGTAAGCCTGAGAAAAGATGTTTTCTGCACGTACGACTCCAAAAGAGACAGAGCCAACGGCTCATCATCCACGATCCAGCAGTTCAGTATCATCCTGTTGTTTTTTTGTATCAATGATAAGCACGGTGGAGTAGACATCGTCCTCAATGGTCGTGTGCAACAGGTAGCTGTCCGGATAAAGCAGCTCCAGCCTTTTTTTCACCAGCTCCAGTCCTATGCCGCTGCCACTTTTATCGTCATCCGATTTGGGAAAATAGCTGTTTCTACAGACAAACTCAACCTTGCCATCGGGATGTTCTTTCAACGAGATGTCAATAAACGATGGTTTATCGCCGCTGACACCATGCTTGAATGCATTTTCGATCAAAGATATGAAAATAAGCGGAGAAATGAGTGTATTTCCCGTCCGGGAATAGGAGAAATCGGTGGTGAGCTTCACATGATCCGCCAGCCGTATGCGCATCAGTTCGATGTAGTTTTTCATGAATTCCGCTTCCTGACGCAACGGTACATAGGACTGATTATTATCATACAACAGGTGTCGCAACATTTTACTTAATTCCACCACTGCCTGTTGCGCCTTTGGAGGGTTAAACTCAATAAGGGCATAGATATTGTTGAGCGTATTGAGCAAAAAATGCGGATTGATCTGGTTTTTCAGGTTCTGCAGTTCCGCTTCCGATTTTGCTTTTGCCAACTCCTTGCGCTCATTGTCCACCTCAAACCACCGTACCGTCATTTTCAGAGCCACACTCAATCCCATCATTAAAAAGAGGGAGGTGGAATTACGGACAATAAACAACCAGGGGAAGAAATTGGGATGTCTGCCACGCCATCTGGGCCTCAATTCTGGGAGGAGATACTCAAGAAGTCCCCTGCTGTAATGCATCAGAAAAGAAACAGCGATGATGAGCAACAGATTGGAGAGGATAAAGGTACGGGTTTTCCCCTTGTGTAATAAGCTGTCGATCAGCAAAAAATAATTCAGATAGAATACCAGCATAAACCCGACCATCTCAGGAATGGAGCGTAAAAACGGACGCCAGGTAAACACACGCTCAGAATCCATAAAAAAGTAAGGGAGAATAAAAATTACTCCCCATAACAGCAGGTGGACAAATATATTGTTCCAGCTATTTCTCGGTTTTGGCTTCAATGTATGACCCATTGTGGCATTGTGATTTAGTCGTTATGATCTCTTCCGGGGCCTCCGTGAAATCTTCCGGGACCTCTCTCTTGCATCATATCACTTTGTGTGGCACCCCCTTTAAAGATATTAAACCGATAGATGAAATGCACCATAAAATAACTTGTGAGTGTGTTTGTCGTTGTATCACGAATATAGTTGGATGTCACACTCCTGCTGATGTTGCTTCGTTGTTGCAGGATATCATATATCTTAAAACGAATGGTGCCGTTCTTTTGTTTAAACAACGTTTTCTGAAGGGAAGCGTTCCACAACCATTCGTTTTGTTCAAAACCATCGGCATAGCCAGAGTTGGTGGAGTAGTTAACATCACTTTCCAGGGTCAGATCCCATGGCAGATAAACAGCGGTTCTCGCATTGCCGCCATAATTGAGGTAGTTCTGATTCTGCTGCCCCTTAATGCTGTTGGTCACGTTGTTGTAGTTCACATTGCCCCGGATACCCAAGTCGAAAAGATCAGAACGGTAGTTCAAACCCAGCACCTCCGTCAAAGATACTCTTTTGTTGGTATTCATCTCGTTGTTCGAGAAGCCGTTTGTATGATTATAACCGGCGAAAGACATAGACGAAACAGAGAACTTGATATTTTTCAAAGGTATATTGAACATGATACGTCCGTTCGCGTTCCAGTTTCCTGCAACGTTCCTGTAGGTTGTCTCCTTGCGGCCGGTGGAAACATCTGTAAAGGTGGATGACACAATATCATTGGTCATATAACCGGCGTTGACAAACGCTGCAAACGAGCTGGCTTTTTCCGGATTTGACTTCTGGTAACGAATGTTGAAACGATGTTCAAACGACGGGTTCAAATCGGGATTCCCATAGCTGATATTCAATGGGTTTGACACGTCCACTACCGGAGAAAGTTGTGATACCGAAGGCTGTTCAGTATTTCCGAAGTAACGGATCCTGAGGTTGTGGGTACGACTCCAACGATAGTTGAGTTGTGCCATGGGCGCATAGTTGATTACATCCTGCTTTCCGTCATAAATCATATCCGATCCGATGAATGTTTTGCTGCGCGATGAAGAGGGTTGCATGGAGAAACCGATCATGTAATCATACTTCTCTCTTACCGATTTGAAATTGACCTCCAGCTCCTGTCTCACAAAATTGTTTTCAAGACGTTTGCTGTAGAGCGAGTCAAGTACCGTATAATTACCTGACTCATCGCGGGAACGGGTATCTTTGTCCGATTCCGACATATTCTGACTGTATTGATAAGCCAGTTGAATGAAATTGTCCTTTCCTATCGGTTCCACATAGGAGAGATAACCGCGCCACGACCGGTTGTTGCCGGCGTTGGTGAAACGCTGGTCGATTAGATCATCGGAGCGGGTTCCGTTGTAATAGGTGCCGGAAACACTTGTCCCATTGTTGTCGGAATCCCCTGTCTGTCCTCTCAGCTGCACACTCAATATCCTGCCCTCTTTACCCAACTCACGACTTGCATCGAGATTGAATGATATATCCTTACCCTGTCCTTCAGAAAAATAGTCCGACGCACCATAATTAATGGTATCACCGGTCATTTCACTGGAGGTGAAAAAGTCACCCGTTTCATTGCGTCTGTTGTCGTAAAAAGATACCCTTGGGCGGAAAATAACCCTTGTGATGGAATCGGGTTCCCATTCCAGTCTGAGATCCATATTGAAATTCTGACTTTTGCTGTTCACACTATTGCTCTCTTGCTCCAGCGTATTACCGGCACTGAGAATGTTCTGGGTAAATACATCCGACAGGATATTATTATCAGTATATCCATAACGGATGTTGCCTCCTAATTTTAATTCAGGCGTGAACTGCTTGCTGAAATTCCCCCCCGCATTGGCCGAAGTGGAAATACCGTTACTACCGCCAAACATCCCTCCACGACCACCGCGACCGCCCATGCCGCTGAACATGGAAGATGCCAGATCCGAAAAACCGGCATTATTCGTATTATTGATTCCCCCGATAAAGGTGTACTGATCCTTGTCTTTCATGTAATTGACCATTGCGTTGCCCTCGAAGCGCTCCTCGCTTCCATAACCTGCAAATGCATTACCGAAAAGCCCCTCTTTCATGCCGGGACGAACAGTCAGGTTGATCACGTTCTCCTCCTCCCCATCGTCGAATCCGGTCATCTGCGCCTGTTCCGACCTTCTTTCCAGCACCTGGAGCTTATCGACCATCTTGGCCGGGAGATTCTTTGATGCCACTTTCGGGTCGTCACTGAAAAACTCTTCCCCATCGACCAGTATCTTGTTGATTTCCTTCCCATTGACGGTAATCTTTCCTTCACTGTCTATTTCCACGCCGGGCATTTTCTTCAACAGATCTTCTACCACAGCACTCTCTGTAACCTTGTAGGAATCGGCATTATACTCCAACGTGTCACCTTTAACAACGATTTCGGGCGCCTTGGCGGTTACGACAGTCTCCGACAGCAGGATATTGTCGTTGCTCAGAATAATATTTTTCAGTTGCACGCCCGGTCGGGATGAAGTTACCTGCACATCCTGATATACATCATTATAGCCAACGAATGAAATATGTACGATGTATGATCCGTATCTCACCGGAATCGTGAACACTCCCTCTTCATCGGACGCTTTCCCGGTTACAAAAGTGCTGTCACCCTGTTTCAATATACGCACGTTGGCCTGCGGAACAGGTTCCTCCGTCTCTTTATCAATCAATCTTCCGGTGATGCTGCCGCCGGATTGTGCCTGTGCCATCATTGACAATGTGGCAAACAGGAAGGAAATCATTAAAAAACAAACTTTCCTCATAATGATGTTGTCTTTGCGAAAACTCAATGAACTGATTTGAATTAGTTTACAAAAATAGAAGCTATGCGTATATCCGGCAAAAGAAATAGACAAACTACAAGATTTCATCGACCAATGAAGGCTTTCACACAATCAACCCGATTCAGAAAGAGAATAAAAAAGCCATTCTGCTTTATTGTTGGCAAATTATTTTTAATTTTGCACGCGATTCCATTGACAAATAAGATTTTCGATATTCATTCAGCAAATAAATCCATCCATTTATGTTAAAATCGTTGAAAAGTGAAGACTGGGTAGCCACATTGATGGGTGCCGTCATCCTTGTGCTTGTGATTTTTATGCCGTCGGTAATGAAGAATTACGCATTTATGTCAGTGACAACAGCCATTTTGGCTTACCTGGGATATCTCTTTATGGGAAACAAAGACAATGGAAGGTTTCTCTTCTCCTTTGCTGTAGTATACCTGCTGGCTTGGCTGGCCACCTATGTTGCCGGTCTTGGACCCATCAAAATCATCGGGTTGGAGTCTGTATTTTTTGCGGTCATCATCGGCTTGCTTATCCGAAACACTGTGGGACTACCCAAATGGCTGGCTCCCGCCGTGAAAAGCGAATATTACATCAAGGCGGGATTGGTGATTCTTGGAAGTTCCATCCTTTTCAATGAAATCATGAAAGCCGGTGCCCTGGGAATGGTGCAGGCGATAGTAGTGGTTTTATCGGTATGGTTTTTCAGTTTCTGGATTGCTGGCAGAGTATTCCGGATTGACAAAGAAATGTCCACGCTGCTCTCCAGCGCCGTATCCATTTGCGGTGTTTCTGCTGCCATTGCAACCAGTGGTGCCATCAAGGGAGACCCCAAAAAACTCTCTTTTGTTATTTCTTTGGTGTTGATCATCGCTATTCCCATGATGTACCTGTTGCCCTTCCTGGCTCAGTGGATGGGGCTGAGTGAAGAGATCGCCGGCGCCTGGCTGGGTGGCACCATCGATACCACAGCCGCAGTGGTAGCCTCCGGAAAGTTTATCGGTGAGACCGCTGAGCAGTATAGCGTCATCATTAAATCTGCGCAGAATGTACTGCTGGGCGTGGCTGCCTTTGCGATTTCCATTTATTGGTCGTACAAGGGAACCAACAGTGAGATCCGTCCTTCGGGCCGCGTGCTCTGGGATCGGTTCCCGAAGTTTGTAATCGGGTTCCTGATTGCTTCATTGGTTTTCAGTTTCGCCTTCGATGCCGAAACAGGAAAAGCGTTGTCGGGGGTGGCCAATAAAGGTGCACGCGGTCTGCTTTTCTCACTGGCGTTTGTCTGTATCGGACTAGAAACCGATTTTCGTTATATCTTCAAAAAAGAGAATGCCAAATATATTTGGTCATTCCTTACTGCGCAAACATTCAATATCCTGCTCACCCTGCTAATTGCATGGTTGTTATTCGGCTATGCTGCCTGAGAACGATGCTGACAGAAAAGGCCGGGTAATTATGAGCTGCCTATTTGGGTAAAGGTTTGTCACAGGGTGATTTTACTTTTTTTTTCATACCCTTTTTTTGAAGTATGCACCCATCCTTCAGTTCTCAGGGATCTGATTCCCTTTCGACACTGCCTCCCCAGCCTTTCGCTTTAAACAAAACCGCATGCCGGTACGTTCATTGAGGGTTAAAGAGAAAGAAAAACGCTCGATGAAACAGTTTATTCGTGTTCTGACCAACATTTCTGTAGCCAATACTAGCACATACTTGCTCTGGAGTGCTTTTTCGTTTTGGATTTATCTCGAAACAAAGTCAGTGCTTGTGCTTTCTGTCCTCAGTGGAACCTACATGCTGCTGGTGACTTTGTCCAGCATGTTTTTCGGAACCATCGTTGACAAGCACAAGAAAAAAAAAGTGATGACGGATGCTTCTCTGGTAACCATGGCGTTGCTTCTTCTGGCAGGAGCTGTTTTTCTTCTCTCCGACACGGCGCAAATTGCCGACATGTCTTCACCCGCATTCTGGTTATTCTCTATGCCTCTTTTATTGAGTGCCCTCACCGGCAACTTGCGGGGTATCGCTCTCTCTACCACCGTTGCCATCCTTGTTCCACAGCAGGATTATGCACGGGCCAACGGACTGGTGGGTATGGTCCAGGGATTTGGAATGGTAGCCAACACAGTATTCAGCGGACTGATCATCGGCTATCTGGGGATGGACTGGGCTATTTATATCACGCTTCTGGTGTCGGCTGCGACACTTCTGCAGCTCTTCTTTATTGATGTTCCCGAGGAGCAGATCGTGCACGACCCGCATCTTCAAAACAGTCAGATCGACTTCAGGGGAGCTTTCAGGGCGATTCATTCTGTACCAGGGATGATGGCACTCATCTTCTTTACCACCTTCAATAATTTCATTGGAGGCGCATTCGCCGTTTTGCTTGACCCATACGGATTGACGTTGTTCCGGGTAGATGTATGGGGTATCATGCTGGGATTTACAGGCATCGGGTTTATCCTTGGCGGACTGGCGGTAGGTAGAATAGGCCTCGGGAAAAAGCCACTTCGTTCGTTACTCTCGGGCTATCTTTTTATCAGCCTTATCTGTATTCTGTTTACCCTTCGCGAGGGGCCAATCCTTTTTGTGGGAGGGATGTTTCTCTATATGCTTGTAGCTCCTATCATTGAAGCAGGGGAACAAACCATTATCCAGACCGTTGTGCCAAAATCGAAACAGGGGCGTGTTTTTGGTTTCGCACAAACAGTGGAGGCAGCAGCAACCCCTGTCTCCATCTTCATCATCGGGCCGCTGGCACAATCCTACATCATCCCTTTTATGGAGAGTGATACCGGTAAAAATTCGTTTGGATGGTTACTGGGGGATGGAAGTACCCGCGGAATCGCACTCACTTTGGTTATCGCGGGTCTTTTTATGCTGATGATGACAATCATCGCCTTCCGCACGAAAGCCTACCACATCCTTTCCGCATCGTACGACCGCAAGATAACGAGGGAGGTGTGATACTCCCCGGCCTGTACCTACGGCTTCGTTACAACTCTTTTGCCGTTTTCAGCCACATGAAATTGGCACGTTCTGCCGAAATCTTTGCCCATGAATCGATATTGAACTCAAAACAGACGGCCGATGCGGTAGGAAGATTATCGAGCCGTACCCCCAGGTCATTCACAAGATCGGTTACTCCGGGGTTATGCCCAACGTAGAGGCAGCTGTTGATCTCCTCAGGCAGCCTGGAGACGACATTCAGGATCCATCGGGCAGGAGCGAAATAAAGGTTCTGGACGTTTTGGATCTCTTCTTCCGGATAGCCGATATGCTGTGCTGCATACCGGGCTGTCTCGTGGGCTCTTTTCGCCGATGAGGAAAGTATCAGATCGGGCACACCTGTTTTTTTGAGTATATATTCACCCATGGCGGCAGCATTTCTGCGACCGCGGTTGGTAAGGATGCGATCATAATCGTCCTTGGCCATTGAATCATGTTCGGCTTTGCCATGACGAAGAATAATCAGTTGTTTCATGTCTCTGTAAATAGACCACAAAATTACGGATAATTTTTCATATTCATCGATATTACGGCACCAACAACAAAAGAAAAACGGGAAAAACATCCGGTTCGTGACGGGTGATGAACTATATTACGTATGCTCCCGGCAACGAAAGAAAAGAGAGATTATTGCCGTTTATCAAACCTTTATATCTATTTTTGTGTTTTATCACAAACATCCTGACTATGACTAAAAAAATCGGTAAAACAATCGGCCTGATAGTTGCGACTATTGTCTTGTTGTTGATTGCCGGAACTGTGTATCGTACATTCTTCACACCCTCCTATGCGGGAAACGGGAATGTGACGGGGGTGCTGTTGTTTGGTCTGCTCACCGGAGGAACGATAGCTTTCCTGATCCTGAAGCTCCGGAATACCCGAAAAACACGCGCTGCTATCCAAACCTGTTCCCACACGGTAGTGGAAAGCATCAAGAAAGTATTCAAAATCGTGGTGACAGAGGGGCAACTGAATGAGATATACAACTACGAGAACACAAAAAAAATACTCCATTTCATCCCCTCAACCAAAAAAGCGCTGGTGATTGTCCGTGCGAAGGTGCTGATCGGGTACGATGCAAATAAGTGCTGCTGGGAGATTGATGAGGAGCACAGGGAGATCCGTCTGACGGAATTTCCAAAACCGGAACTACTCTCTATGGATACCGATTTCAATTATTACTATTTCGAGGATGACCTGTTCAATTTCATTGGACGGAAAGACCTGCAGCAAATTCAGGAACTCGCGAAGGAACAGGTGAAAAAGGCTGCCCTCCAGAGCGGGCTGATGAAGATTGCTGCCGACCAGATGAAGCTGTTGCTCAGCGAGGTTGTTACCGTGAACAACTGGAAGTTAGGAAACAGTGAGCTGATCGACGACTATGCTTATCTTCCGGAACCGGAAGACGGTGAAGCACCCGAAGGCGAAGCATCCTTATTGAAAAAGAACAACCTGTTTGATAAAGCGCTGGATCTGTTGAAAATGTAATGACCTTACATCGGAACAGGGTAAAATCATTCAGTGATTTACCCTCCCTTTATGTGCTGCAGTCACACTTCTCACGTGGACAATCTCAATCCCAGTTCAGAATCACTTTTCCGCACTGTCCGCTTTCCATCACTTCGAATCCCTTCTGGAAATCAGCAATGCTGTAACGATGCGTAATGATGGGGGTGAGATCAATGCCGGAGATGATCATCTGCTCCATCTGGTACCAGGTCTCCCACATCTCACGACCGTAGATACCCTTCAGGGTGAGTGCCTTGAAGATGATCTCGTTCCAGTCGACAGTGGTGTTATTGGGTAGAATACCCAGCAACGAAATCTTTGATCCGTTGTACATGCTGTCAATCATTTCGCGGAAGCCCGCCGGTGAACCGGACATTTCAAGACCTACATCGAACCCGCGCATGCCCAGCTTCTCCACTGCCTGAGCAATGGTTTCCCCTTCAGAGAGGTTGACGGTAAGTGTAGCCCCCATCTTCCTGGCGATATCCAGCCGATATTCACTCAAATCACTCACCACGATGTAACGTGCACCCGCAAAACGACAGATGGCTGTGGCCATGCTCCCGATAAGACCTGCACCGGTTATCAGTACATCTTCGGCAATCAGCGGAAACGACAGGGCTGTGTGGGTGGCATTTCCAAAAGGGTCCATGATGGAGGCAATCTCATCGGGGATACGCGGATCAAGCTTTACTACGTTCGATGCAGGCAGAGACAGATATTCGGCAAAGGAGCCATCACGATTTACGCCCACGCCAATGGTGTTCTCACACACGTGCAACTTGCCGCGGCGACAGTTACGGCAGTGCCCGCAGGCAATATGGCCTTCACCGGTTACACGATCACCAACCTTCAGGTTTTCTACGCCGCTGCCCATATCCACAATCTCACCTACATATTCGTGACCGATGGTCATGGGTATTCTGATGGTTTTCTGCGACCAGTCGTCCCATTTATAGATATGCAGATCGGTACCGCAGATGGCTGTCTTTTTAATCTTGATGAGTACGTCGTTCACACCGATGGAGGGAACAGGCACATCCTCCATCCAAATACCCTTCTCAGGGCGTAATTTCACTAATGCTTTCATATTTTCATTCAGTTTTAGCATTCAGCTATCTGCGTTCAGCGTTCAACTTTGTTGGTGGAAGCTTTACAGGGGTAGCGGTCCGGGTTTTTAACTTATTACTTAAAGCTTACAACTATTCCTTGTTTGTATAAATCAAATTACGGCTAATTTTTTCCCTACCTTGATAAATGAGGCAATGGCCTTGTCAAGATGATCCCGTTCATGGCCGGCAGAGATCTGTACCCGGATACGTGCCTGCTCTTTGGGCACCACCGGATAGTAAAATCCGGTTACGTAAATACCCTCTTCAAGCAGTTCTGCCGCAAACTGTTGCGACAGTTTAGCATCGTACAGCATCACAGCGCTAATAGCCGATTGTGTAGGCTTTATATCGAAATCAGCCTCCTTCATCTTTGCCACGAAGTAGTCAACGTTCTCATGCAATTTTTCCTGCAGATGATTGGACTCCTCCAGCAGATGAAAAGCTTCCACGCCCGCTGCCGCCACCATGGGAGGAATGGAGTTGGAAAAGAGATAGGGGCGCGAACGCTGACGCAACATCTCAATGATCTCCCGGCGTCCGGTGGTGAACCCGCCAATAGCACCTCCGAAAGCTTTGCCCAACGTGCCGGTGATTACATCCACTTTGCCCATGACATTGTACTGTTCTGTAATTCCTTTTCCGGTTTTCCCCACTACGCCGGCGGAGTGACTTTCGTCAACCATGACCAGTGCATCATATTTCTCAGCCAGTACCATGATCTTATCGAGGGGGGCCACATTGCCGTCCATTGAAAAAACGCCATCGGTGACAATAATACGAAAACGTTGCTCCTGTGCTTCCTTCAGCTTCTCCTCCAGATCAGCCATGTCGGCATTGGCATAGCGGTAGCGTTTGGCCTTGCAGAGGCGTACCCCATCGATGATGGATGCGTGGTTCAATGCATCGGAGATGATGGCATCTTCTTCCGAGAAAAGAGGTTCAAAGAGTCCTCCGTTCGCATCGAAGCAGGAGGCATAGAGAATGGCGTCATCCGTATGAAAAAAATGACTGATGGTTTTTTCCAGCTCCTTGTGATAGTCCTGTGTGCCACAGATAAACCGTACGGAGGACATACCGTAGCCGCGTTCATCGAGGGCTTTCTTTGCCGCAGCAATCAGTCGCGGATGATCCGATAAACCGAGGTAGTTGTTGGCACAGAAGTTGAGTACTTTCTGTCCCGACTGTACCATGATCTCCGCTCTCTGTGGCGTGACAATGATCCTTTCGTTCTTGTAGAGACCAGCCTCTTCAATGGCTTTCAGTTCAGCCTGCAGGTGATGTTCCATTTTTCCGTACATTGTTTCTCTTTTTATCAGTTATTAGCTTTCAGCGGTCAGCTTTTTAGCCGGGGCTTTGTTGCTTTTAGCGGGCAGTTTCTGTATCAGCTATTATTTCTTATTTCTAATCTTCGTTTGTCTCTTCGAGCAGAGAGGGAGGAAGTGTTTTTTTAACTTTCACACCCAGTTCACGCAGCTTCTCTGCCTGACCGATGAGGTTTCCCCTACCCGATTTCAGTTGTCCGTAAGCATTCTCATAGCTTCTTTTTGCCCTGTCGATATGAACTTCAATATCGGTGAGTGAACCCACGAAATTGACCAGTTTGTCGTAGAGGGTCGCTCCCCGTTCGGCAATATCGAGTGCGTTGCGGTTTTGATACTCCCGTTTCCAGAGATCCACAATCAGCTTCAGTGCCGCGATGAGGTTGGTGGGGCTAATCAGCAGGATTTTTTTCTCATAGGCATATTGCCACAGGTTTTCTTCATATTGTAATGCCAGCAGATAGGCAGGCTCGTTGGGGATGAACATCATCACGAAATCGAGCGTGGCAGCGTAATCCTGATAGCTTTTCCGGCTCAGCTCATCGATATGCTTCCGCACGGAACGCAGATGATCACTGATGAGTCTTTTCTGTTCCACCGTGTCATCTGTGCCCACATAGCGGGAGTATGCAGTGAGAGATACCTTGGAATCTATGATCACCCTGCGGTCGTCGGGATAGGCGATGATCACGTCAGGCTGCATCCTGGCACCATCCTGACCTGTATGATAATTGCCATCGGGGTCTTTCAGGTACTCCTGTACGAAATATTCACGGCCCTTCACCAGTCCCGATCGTTCGAGAATATTCTCCAGAATCATCTGCCCCCAGTCACCCTGCATTTTGGAGTTGCCTTTCAGGGCATTGGTCAGGTTGGTGGCTTCTGTGCTCAGCCGGTCGTTGAGTTCGCGCAGGTTCTTCACCTCCTGGCCCAGAGAAAAACGCTCCTTGGCCTCTGTCACATATACCTCTTCCACTTTCTTTCGAAACGAATCGATATGCTCACCCAGCGGTTTCAGGATACCGTTCAGGTTATCCCTGTTCAGGCTGGTGAATTTTTCGGTTTTCTCATCCAGTATTTTTGAGGCAATATGTTCAAATTCCACATTAAATTGCTGGCGCAACGTACCCATCTCCTGCTTCTGGTTTTCCAGTTTCTCCTGCAACGATCTGTTCTCGGCAGTGAATGATGCCAGCGAGTTGCTTACAGCATGAAGCTCATCGGTTTTGGCCTTCAGCTCTGCCCTGTAAGTGGCCATCTCTTCCAGCCGGCTTCTATTGTTCTCGCCAGCCGCCTGCAGACCGGCACTGAGTTCGGCGTTCTTGCCTTTCAGCAATGCCAGCTCATCGTTCAGGGCATCGTTCTTTTTGGAAACAACCTCAAAATTGTTTTTTGAAACCGTTTTTGATGTCGTCAACAGTGTAGCGATGATCCAGGCGAGAATACCACCCACCACAAAACCGATTAGAAGATACAACAGTTCCATCTATTGTCCGTCATCCATGTCACTATCATCTCCCGTGAGGAGAAGGCGGGTGACTGTTATTTTAAATTCCGCAGCACATGCCCCATCTTCTTCTTTTTCGTCTCCATATAAAAATGGTTGTATTGATTGGGGACGATCTCCAGAGGGACATTCTCCACCACCTCGAGGCCATAGGACTCCAGACCGATCCGTTTTTTGGGATTGTTGGTCATCAGTCTCATTTTTCGTACATCGAGGCTGCGCAGGATCTGTGCTCCCACACCATAATCTCTTTCATCGGCCTGGTAGCCGAGATGCAGGTTAGCATCCACCGTATCGAGACCCTGCTCCTGCAGCTTGTAGGCAGCTGCCTTGGCCATCAGGCCGATGCCTCGTCCCTCCTGGTTCAGGTAGACCAGCACTCCTTTGCCCTCTTTCTCTATCAGCTGTAAAGCGCGGTGGAGCTGTTCTCCGCATTCGCAGCGCATAGATCCGAATATATCACCGGTCACACACGATGAGTGTACCCGTACAAGAATGGATTCTCTGTCGTGCCATTCACCCTTGATCAGCGCCACATGCTCCTGTCCGGTCGCTTTTTGCAGGAAGGGGATCATCGTAAAATCGCCATATTCCGTGGGAAGATGAACGGCTTCCCCTCTCTCGATCAGTGATTCGGTCTGCAGCCTGTATTTAATCAGATCGGCCACCGACACAATCTTCAGGTTGAACCGTTGTGCCATCTCCATCAATTTCGGGAGACGAGCCATGGAGCCATCCTCATTTTTGATCTCTGCCAGCGCACCTGCCGGGTATAACCCTGCCAAACGGGCAAAATCGATGGTTGCCTCCGTATGTCCTGCCCTGCGTAACACACCTTTCGATTGTGCACGGAGCGGGAAGATATGGCCGGGGCGACCGAAATCCTCAGGAGCCGTTTCGCTACGGGTGAGCGCCAGGATCGTCTGTGCCCTGTCGTAGGCCGAGATACCGGTTGTACACCCGTGTGTCAGCAGATCGATGGATACCGTGAAAGGTGTGGAATGGATAGAGGTGTTGTGTGTCACCATCATCGGCAGCTCCAGTTCTTCGGCGCGTTCCTTCGTTATCGGTGCGCAGATAAGGCCGCGGGCATGCGTTTCCAGAAAGTTTATTTTCTCCGGCGTGATGCACTCTGCTGCAATGATCAGGTCGCCTTCATTTTCTCTGTCTTCGTCGTCGACCACGATGATGAAGTTGCCTTTTTTGATCTCTTCCAGGGCTTCCTCAATAGTATCTAAAATAATTTTTTTCTGCATATATATGGTTTTGTTTTATGCTGTTGTCTATAGCTTCCGGTTATGGGAGCTGTTTGTTACATCAATCAGTTCCCTGCTCAGCTGCTGGATACGTTTCAGGTCGTTCTTGATCCTCATTTCGAACGGAGCTGAGAGGATTCTTAATATCATTCCGACCGGAAAAAGATACATGCTTGTCTTAGCCAGGATTGAACCGGCTTTAAACGGACGGACATTATTGATGAGCACGGGAAACTCTTCGGCCTTAGCCAGCTCTTCCAGCTTCCGGGAGTTGGATAGCTGATTGAGAATGATCTCCATCGCACTTTTGATGGTGTGCAGTTCCCTGTCGTATTCCCTGTCGGTCCAAAATTTTCGGTACGACAAACGGTTATATTTTGTCAGAAACTGATCTATCTGTTCAGATAAATTGGATAAAGAGCCCGTAATCAGTTTATAGTCCGGCTCTTCAATGATAATGCTTTTCACCGGATACTTTCTTTTTTCACGAAGGAAGAACAACCTTCTGAAGAAGACCAGATAGGTGTCCGCATTCATAATGACAGAGTCGTTCATCGCCTTGTAGGTAAGAAAAACACCCACAGGCATCAGGATAAACGAGCTGAACCACATCCCGAACCAGTGGGCCCATACGCCATCGCGCGTCATCTTATATCCGATATTTTCCACGATATAATAGATGATGAACAGGACAACTGATATAACGATGGGCATACCAAGCCCCCCTTTTCTGACGATAGAGCCCAGCGGAGCTCCAATAAAAAAGAAGATAAGACAGGTGAAAGGAATGGTAAATTTACGGTGCCATTCCACCCAATGCCGGTTGAGGGTCTTTTGTGTGGTTGTTTTGTTCAGAGAACGGAAGAGAAACTCATTGCTGTTGTTTTCCGCTTTCATAAAGGCCGATTGCAAAATGGTGGACTGCATTTCCAGCTCTTTCGACTGAAGCAGCGTATCGGGACGGGGAATAACTGTAGCAGTATGCTGGGCGGCCCTTATCAGCGAATCTTTTCTCTCAATGGGATAGCTGTTGCGAAAAGAGAGATGGGAGTAATTCTTCATCATCTTCCTGTCTACCCTGTTCACGCTATCCATGATCACAGCCATTGAATCGATGGACATGCTTAACTCCGACAGGTTCTTGGAAACATAGTTACTCGTGGAGCTTCCCTGGATAACCTCTTCGCCCATACGGTTAAAATTGGCATCATAGGATATCATCATGGTCTTTACATCGAAATTTTCCCTCGCATAGGGTACGAAATCGCCTGAAGTGTCCCTGGTGGTGCCCTGAGTGAAGTTCTGAAACTGCTGGCCGCTGTACATGGTGAAGATTAGCATCGTCTTATCCTCCGTCATGCTCATTTTAGCCGAATCACAGACAATTACCGCCATATTGTTGAATCCACTCGCCACATCGTATATCATCACATCATACAGCATGCCTGTTTTCTGGTCTTTCCTTTCCACATAAAGGTTGTAGCCGTCAATCTCCTTGTAAAAGATACCTTCGGGCACATCCAGCTCGGGAGATGCCTGTCGAATGGAGATAAGGAGTGAGTAAAACTTAGTCTGAATCTTCGGAATGGCATTGTTCTGGAAGAAGAAGGCACCCACGCTGATGAAGAAAAGAAGGAAGATGAGTGGTTTCATGATGGTGAGCAAAGGGATGCCGGCTGACTTGATGGCCAGCAACTCCAGATTCTCACCCATGTTCCCGAAAACCATCAGCGATGCCAGCAGGATAGCCAGCGGCAGTGCCATAGGGATGAGGTTCAGTGCTGCATAGAAGAACATTTCGCCGATCACGCCCAACCCCAGCCCCTTGCCAACCATATCCTCCACATATTTCCACAGAAATTGCATCAACACCAGAAAGAGGCAGATGGCAAAGGTCATCAGAAAAAGCGGGATAAAGGTCTTTAAAATATAGCCGTATAATCGCTTTATGTGGAAAAATCTACTCATCAGGATAGAACAAAAAGAGACCTGTTTAATTTGATGACAAAGATAGTAAAATCAAACGGAGATTGGTGGTTTCAAAAATGTAAAGATAATTAAAGAGAGCGGCTGATACAGAATGGCCGGGGCTAGACACCCAGCCTCCTTTTCATCTCTTCAACCTGTGATTCCCACAGGGCAATGGAATCACCCTTTTCATCAGGCTCGGCAAAATCGGTTATCTCCAGTGTCATATCGCCCGACAGATCCAGTTTGTGCAACATGAATTCGAAATAGGAATTCTCCTCTTCTTCGTCGATCCATCTGTAACGAATACTTGACTGAGATTTCTGGTATACGATAACAGCCTTATTGCTGATTTTTCCCCATGTGAATGTGTAAACGGTCTCCGCCTCATTCATCGACACATCGTCTGCGAACCATTCCGAAAGACCGTCTATTTGGCTGATCATACGCCACAAACTGCTCAGGGTTGCGTTTCCCATAAGGAACTCGATATGGAATTTTTCTTTAGACATTTGTAATTTGAAAAGTGGCCACAATATACAACAATTTTTGAAATCATCTGCTAAAACGACAGATTTATTGTATTCGGGAGTAACCGCCTGAGTATCGCACCATCCAGGACGCAACGAAAAAGAGACTGACTCTTACTAAGAGACAGCCTCTTTACATTTTTTAAATCATGTGTTACTGTACGGGGATATACTCTACAAAAGCCTCGATGGCTTCATAGGATGCCAGTCCCAATTTCCAGTACATATCGGCCGTAGCCCTGTTCCGTTCTTCCGAGCGTTGCCAGAATAACCGTTCGTCATCACCAAGGAATGGGGCGCTTTCCATCTGCGACTGATGTTTGAGAATCGCGTTTCTCTTCTGGCGGAGCTCTTCTGGCGAGAGAGGTACAGCCATTTCAATATGGTCTATCTCCCACTCCATCCAGGCACCGCGGTACATCCAGATGCGGCAATCGCGGAACCAGTCGTCCTCTTTCATCATATCTACAGCTCCCAGGATAGCATCGAGACACACCTTGTGTGTTCCGTGCGGGTCGGCCAGGTCGCCAGCCACATAGATCTGGTGGGGTTTGATGGTCTCAATAAAATCTTTTACGATGGTAACATCTTTTTCAGAGATGGGGCTCTTTTTGATTTTCCCAGTTTCATAAAAGGGCAGATCAAGAAAATGCACGTTTTCTTCGGCAAGACCTACATATCTGTCTGCAGAGCGTGCCTCTTCACGGCGTATTCGTCCTTTGATGAAAAGTATGTCGGGGGTATCGATATCTTCTTTTGTTTTTTCGTGCATCAGATAATGCCGTATCATCTCGTATTTCTCGAGCAGATCTTTGTTTTCGGGGACGAACTTCTTGCGCATGCTGTTCAGCACGGATATATAGCGAATGACCTCTTCATCTCCCACCGCGATGTTTCCCGATGTCTGATAGGCCATATGTACTTCATGTCCCTGATTCACCAGTCGCTGGAATGTCCCACCCATCGAGATCACATCATCATCGGGGTGAGGACTGAATATGATCACCCGTTTGGGATACGGTTTGGCTCTTTCGGGACGATGGGTGTCATCTGCATCCGGCTTGCCCCCGGGCCATCCGGTGATGGTGTGCTGCAGATCATTGAATATCTTAATATTAACATTATAAGCGGATCCGTAGAGGGTGATCAGTTCACTCAACCCGTTGTCGTTGTAATCTTTGTTGGTCAGCTTTAGGATGGGCTTATCCACTACACCGCAGAGCCACACTATAGCCCTGCGAATCAGCTTGCTGTTCCATTCACAATTGGTGACGAGCCAGGGGCGGCTGATGCGTGTGAGTTCCGATGCTGCAGCCAGGTCCACGAAAACCTTTGCCTCAGGATGCGTTTGCAGGATGGAACCGGGAACCATGTCGGTAACCGGACCTTCCACAATATCCCTGACACTTTCTGCCTTCTGTTCACTCCATGCCATCAGCGCAATCTTTTTAGATCCCATCATATCGGACAGGCCTATGGTAATCGCGCTCACCGGTACTTTATCCAGCGATCCGAAGTTACGGGCAATATCTTTTCTGGAATCACCGTCGAGCATGACGAGACGTGTTTGTGAATGGAGGCTGCTTCCCGGCATGTTGAATCCTACGTTCCCCTTACTGCCCAAGCCAAGCAGGAGATAGTCGAGTCCTCCTTTTTGGTTGAGACTCTTTTCAAACTCCTCGCAGTTTTCTGCAATCAAATCCTTTTCAATGGTTGCATCCGGAGAAAAGATGTTTGCTGGGTCAATATCAACCTGATTTAAAAAAAGGTCTTTCAGCATCTGTAGATTACTGAAAGAGAAGTCCATCACCGGATAGAACTCGTATGTGTTAAAAACAATCAGATTGCTGAAACTTATCTTCTCTTCCCGGTGAAGCCTCACTAGTTCCTCATACACCGGAATGGGGGATACTCCTCCGCTTATCCCCAGCATAAACGGTTCTCCTTTTTGCTGTTTTAGTATCATTTCATTCTCGATATCCTTCGCGATCTTTTTGGCAGCTTTTTTGGCTTCCTGATAGATGGCTACCGGCAGCTTTTCGTAGCGTGAAAGATTATATTCCTCGAAATCGTTTTCCGGCCTGTAATACTTCTTGGGAACCCGTTCCAGAGTAATGTGTGAACTCAGATCTAATCTCATAATTCATGCTGATTAAAAAAACAATATGTATTCCTGCTATAATAACCTACGAGGTGACATGTTTATTTTTGATGTTGCGTGTAAGACGGGCGTAAAAGAACAGTGCAATGGCCGAGACGGCGCCGACACCTACAAATACGTACCAGATGTAGTGTGCATGTTGTGTGGCCACAGCGTAACCTGCCGTATCCAGCACACCAGCCTCATTCATGAAGAGCCGCGGGTCGGGACAATACTTGTCCAGCAGGAATCCCGACAAACCGAAGGCAAACAGAAAGGAAAAAAAGGAATGGAGGTGGCTGAATCCAAGGTATAACCCCTCTTCCCCTTTCGGAGCCTGCAGTGAGAAGAACTCCAGGTAACGGGGCGAGATAAAACACTCTGCAATCGCCTGGAAAGCGATACCTACGACCATCATAAATGCCACGGGATGCAATCCCAGTATATAAGCCTCTCCCACCTGGCTCCCCAGAGACATCACCAATGCCGACAGGGGGATAATCATCATACCTATCATCATGGAGGTGATAGCGCTTTGTTTTCTCATCAGTGAAGTGATAAAGTTGACCAATACAAACACAACAAGTGGATTTACGTTGGCATACCATCCGGGAGAAGCGCTCTCTCCGATCATGCGTATCACATATTTGGGCATGGTGGCATACATCTGGCTCTGGATCATCCAGAAGCCGCTCACAATGATGATCAGCAGCATCAGCCGACCGTTAAGTAACACCTTACCCATGGCATGGCCGATCTCCATAAAGCTTTTTCCTTTACCTTCTGTCCGGACTGATTTATACAAGAAATATACGGCAATAAGAGCCAGGAGCGTCATCGCCGCCGAGAAATAGTTTAGATAAACCAAACCCTGGTCGCCCATGCTTCTGCGCAAGGGGTCCACCACCGTCTTTCCGGTGAAAGCACCGATGTTCACCATCATATAAAACAGGGAGTAACCGCGTGCCCTGTTCTCGGGCGTTGTCTCGCGGGCGACCGTCCCCGAGATCACCGACTTGATGAAAGCACCTCCTATCACCACCAGGATCAGCGGAGCAATGATAGTCCAGCGGAGGTAACTCTCCTGTAACCCGGCATAGGTGGTGGTCATCTCATAATCGACCAGTCCCGCACTCTCCAGCATCGTGGGCAGGATGCCTAATCCGGTATAGCCTGCGGTCAGCAAGGTGAAAGCAATAATGATGGCAGTCCGAAAGCCGATCTTGTCGGCAAAGGCACCGGCAAACAACGGCAGCAGGTAAAGCGTCGCAGAGAATAACCCGGCAATCACTCCTGCTTCAATATCGGAGAATCCCCATACATTCGACAGGTAAAGGGTGATTACGATAAAAACGGCATAATAGGCGAGCCGCTCAAGCAGTTCGACGAAATTAGCTACCCAGAAAGGCTTAGAGAATTGAACCATCTGTATGGATTTAAATGGGAATTATTATCTCAAATTTTAATATTACGAACAAAGATAAAAAAAAAATTAATTATTTACCGGAATCCGGTGTAATTTAATGACGCAACAGGGTATTATTATTCCAGATCAACCACCGTGATTCCCGCACCGCCAAACTGTACATGTTCATCCTGATAACGGGCAACGCCGTTCACGGTAGCCAGATATTGCCGGATGATCTGACGCAGGGCACCCGTACCGGTGCCATGCAGTATGCGCACGCGGGCGATGCCCAACTGTATGGCATCATCCATAAAATACATCACAGCCTGCAATGCTTCGTCACCGCGCATCCCCCGCACATCGATATCTTGCCTGAAGTTCAGCTTGTGTTCGTGCATCAGGTCACGTGTATTGGAAGCCTTTTGTTCCTTTTTGACCTGATTCCTGCTCACCCGCTCCAGCTGGTCGAGCGCAACGGTCGATTTGATCATTCCGAAAGCAACGGTCGCCTTTTTACCCGAAATCTCCAGGATCTCCCCCACGGTGGTCTGTCCTTTTATGCGGACAGCATTGCCCGTGGCAGGTTTCTCCTCCTGATTCATCACCTGATGGGATGCAACGGCCGGCTTGTTCCTTTTCATTTTCTTTGGTACCGTTGTCCCTTCAGCTGTTGTACCGGCTGTTCCTATTTTCTCCCTGAACTGATTCAGCGATTGCCGGGCCAGTTTGGTAGCCTCTTTGTCGGCTTTTGTCTCCCTGATCTCACGGATGGTGTTCTCGATGCGGGCATTGCTTTCGGACAGCAGCTGCTCTGCCGTCTTGCGGGCCTCAGTCAGAATCTCCTTCTTCTGCTTGTTGATCACCTCCAGGTCTGCCTCATACTTAGCCGTCACCTCTTCGAGGTGCTTATGTTCACGGCGTATCTCATCCCTTTTACGTTCCCAGTATCTGCGGTCGCGCGAGATATCCTGCAGGTACTTGTCCATGTTGATGTACTCGCTGCCCACAATCTCCGAGGCGTGAGCAATGACTTCCTCCGGCAGACCTATCTTACGGGCGATCTCCACGGCAAACGAGCTGCCGGGGTTACCGATGGAGAGCCTGAACAGCGGCTGCATCTCATGCCGGTTGTACAGCATGGCGCCATTCACCACCCCCTCATGCTCGTTGGCAAAATGTTTCAGGTTCTGGTAGTGTGTGGTGATCACCCCGAACGACTGCTGCAGGTTGAACCGGTCGAGCAATGCCTCGGCAATAGCAGCACCTATCTGGGGTTCGGTGCCGCTGCCAAATTCATCGATAAGCAGCAGCGACTTTTCGTTGCAGTGCCGCTCGAAGAATTTCATGTTCAGCAAATGGGAACTATAGGTGGAGAGGTCGTTCTCAATGGACTGCTCATCACCTATGTCGATAAAGATATCGTTGAACATCCCCACCCGGGAGTTCTCCTTCATCGGGATCAGCAAGCCACATTGCACCATGTATTGCAGCAGGCCGACGGTCTTGAGGCAGACCGATTTCCCTCCGGCGTTGGGCCCCGAGATCACCAGTATCCGGTTCGTACCTTCCATCGTGATATCGAGCGGCACTATTTTCCTGTTCTGTTTTTTTAATGAGAGGTAAAGCAGGGGGTGCACCGCCTCCACCCAGTCCATCTGCTGCACGTTCTCCAGCGATGGCCTGATAGCTCCTATCTGCAGGGCAAAAGTTGCTTTTGCCCGGGTAAAATCGATCTTCGCAAGGAACTCGTACGACTCCAGCAGGTCGGGCAGGTAAGGACGGAGGTAGCCGGTGAAATCGGTCAGAATCCGGATGATCTCCCGTCGTTCCTCGCCCTCCAGCTCGCGGATGCGGTTGTTGGCCTCCACCACTTCCGAGGGTTCAATAAAGACGGTCTTTCCCGATGCCGACTCGTCGTGCACGATCCCCCTGATCTTCCGTTTGAAGGAGGGGCTCACCGGTATCACCAGCCTGCCATCGCGCATGCTCGGAGAGACATCCTTGTCCACGAACCCCTCTGCCTGTGCCTTGCGCAGGATTGCATTCAGGCTTTTCGAGATGCCGTTGGTGGTGGAGGTGAGCTCACGCCGGATATCGGACAACCGGGCGGAGGCGTTGTCTTTGATCTGGCCGAAACCATCGAGTATTGTGTCTATCTTCTTCGTAATCTCAGGATAGGTAGTCACGTTTCCGGTGAGTGCCAGCAGGTAGGGATATTTGGCACCTTTCTCCTCGTCGCGGTGCAGGAAGGCGACGATACCGTTGATGGTCTGAAGCGAGCGGCGCAGTTCTAAGAGTGCACCCTGGTCCACCCACGATCCCTCCACACGGATATGACGCAGCACCGGTCTCATATCGTAGAAATGATCGGCCGGGAACGAATCCTCCTCCTGAAGGATGCGAACGAACTCCTCCGTCCTGGAAAGAGAGGCCACTATCTCTTCGTGAGAGACAGAAAAATGCATCTCTTCGACCTTCTCTCTTCCCAGCGTACTCAGACATTGGTCAGCAACCAGCTGGCGAACACGGGTGAATTCTATTTTTTGCTCGAAATTATCGGGGTAGATCACATTGTTGTTTTTGAGAATCGTGTGATACACACAATTTAGATTGCAAAATTACAATTTTAAACCGAAAAGCGCTATTTTATCCATCCTAAAATATGAATCAGCCCCAGTTTCGAAAGAACCTACGGGTGGGTCTGGCTGCTGAAGTTGGATGAAGAACATTGCCGATCTGCCTTCACAGCATCCGTTAAAGAGGCAATTCACAAGGATATCAGATTATCTGCTCATCAACGCCCTCCCCCATATTTTCGAGGGTAACTACGGTGGAGAGCACTGGCTGGCCTCTTTTGCCCTGATGGCACTGGAGTGATTTTTTCGGTTTTACGCCAATTTTTCGTTTTTGATGTTGCATAATTCAAAAAGATGTTCTACTTTTGCACCTCGAATTTGGGAGTGAAACCCATCTTCATATGTTGGCGAGATAGCTCAGTTGGTTAGAGCGCGCGATTCATAATCGCGAGGTCGGGGGATCATGCCCCCCTCTCGCTACAAATTATCAATCAAACACTTATCGATGTTTTTCGGTGAGCGTTTTTTATTTTGGGATCATTCATCTGTCACACCGGGCAAACGCCGGGATACAACTACTATATTTCGTTGTTCTTAGGATGGCCAAATAAGAACTTTGAAAGAACATTACACCTTTTTATTTTGTTAATAGGCTTACGGACTTTGTTTGAGATTACTTTACACTCCATCTAAATGAAATATCTGGCCCCCATCCTTTTTCTGCTGATCGTATTAACCCTCACGGCAGCAGCGGTTTTTTACCTGTCGAAGCGCTTTGCGTTCTTCTTTCCCGTCCTGACGATGAAGAACTGGGTATGGATCTTTGCAGCAGGACTGGTGTTCTCACTCATCGGGTCGATCGGTTTTCCGGTACTGTCGAATCCGTTCGTGAAAGTCTGGTCCGCTGCCGGCTCCGTCCTGCTTGGAGCGTTTATCCTGCTGCTGCTGTCACTCTCCGTAACCGACCTGCTGCAGCTGGCATTCAGGCTAGCACCTCCCCTGCGCGGCTCCATCACGCTGGGGCTGACTCTGGTCATCACGGCCTATGGCGTATGGAATGCCTTTCATATCCGGGTGAAAGAGGTGACCATTCCCATCAGTGGACTCACCGAGGAGATACGGGCGGTGCACCTCACCGATATACATCTGGGAAACTCCCGGGGAAAGAAACAGCTGGAGGAGATCGTCCGGATCACGAAGGAGCTGAACCCGGAGATTATCTTTCATACCGGCGATCTGTTTGACAGCAAAACACACTTCAACGGAAATGAAGATGTGCTGGATGCTTTTCAAACGATGGCGCTCCCTCACTACTTTGTGTTCGGAAATCACGATGAGCAGGTTGGCCTGATGCAGGTGCTCCGCCGGGTGAACGACAGCGGCATTATGGTACTGATGAATAAGGTGGTTCGTTATAAGGAGCTGCAAATAGTAGGTCTCAACAACATGGCTGCCGACAGTGAGACCATCGACATTCACGCAACCAGCGACACCACGACCGTGGAAAGCGTGATGAACAGCCTGGATATCGATGCAGCGCAGCCCGTGCTGGTGCTGCATCACCGGCCCGACGGAATTGCCTATATGGCGGAGAAGGGCGCAGACCTGCTTCTCACGGGGCACACGCATGCCGGGCAGATGTTTCCCTTTACCCTGGTAGCCAAATGGATGTTCGGCTACAACAGGGGTCTATACAAATATGAGGGGATGCACATTTATGTTTCCCAGGGCCTGGGCACCTTCTTTTCCCCCATCCGTTTCGGCACGCATTCAGAGATTGCATTGCTCAGGCTGATCCCGGCATAAGTATCAATTCTTTTTGTAGAAGCCTGTTTCTCACTTTTTTTATTGCCATAAAAACCATATATTTGCATCAGACAACAAGGTGACACGTGAAAAATTCAGCACCGCAGGGAATGAACATCTGCAGCGAACAGTTTCAAATAATTTTTTTAATATGTGTTTTACAATATCCGTGGAGAAGAAAGCGAAAGAGGCCATCAGGGAATACCTGAAGTCCAACGCCGGTGTGCAGATGCAGATTGATTTCGATGAGATGCTTTATCTTGTGTCGGGCTACTCCCATCCGAAGCTCCCCATCCTCAGAGAGGGCGCTGTCACCCTGTCGGAATGGGGGCTGATTCCATCGTTTGCCATGGCGGAAAACACCGATGAGCTGCAGCAGATGACGCTCAATGCCCGTGCCGAAACGGTCTATCAGAAAGCTTCCTATAAGAAATTAATCGTCAGCCAGCGGTGTGTACTCGTGGTGGATGGCTTCTTCGAGTGGCGCCATGATAACGACAGGAAATATCCTTACTACATTTACCCGAAGGACGGGTCGGTCTTCTACCTCGGCTGCATCTACAACTCATGGGTGAACAAGGTGACCGGCGAGGTGCGCGACACCTTTTCCATCATCACCACAGATGCCAACCCGCTGATGGAGAGGATTCACAACACCAAAAAGAGAATGCCGCTCATCCTGCACCGCGACGATATCGCTTCCTGGATCAACCCGGAGACCCCTAAGACAACGGTCGGCCGCCTGATGAAGCCCTATCCCGAAAGTGTCATGAGCGCACACACCATCTCTGTTGATGCGGGAAACCCGCGGAAAAACAGGAATATCCCGGAGATCAAAGAGGAGGTGAGGTACCCGGAAGTGGGCACACCGGAACAGCATCAATTATGGTAACATCATCATCACGGCGACAAACAGGTTCAATACAGGTATATAAACAAGCATATGAAGAATACACTCATTTTCTCTTTTCTCTGCTGGGTGACCTTGCTCATAGCGCAGCAACAGGGTAATCATATTCATCTCAACTCACTCGGCTTCCTGCCTCAGCAGCGCAAAGAGGCAACCATCACGGTGAAAGCACCCTCTTTTGCAGTGTATGATGCCACCACGCACCAGGCGATATATTCAGGCATATCAACCGGTCCCTTTTATCAGGAAGATATAGACCGGGAGGTGTGGATGATTGATTTCAGTAAAGTGAGGGCCGATGGAGATTATTATGTGGAACTCCCTTCGGGTGAGAAATCGGTTGTATTCTCCATCAACGATCAGATATACAAAGATCCCTTCAAGACAGCCATGCGGGGCTTCTACCTCTGGCGTTGCGGTACTGCCGTCTCCGGAGATCACAATGGTGATCACTTCTGTACTGACAGCTGCCACCTCGAAGACGGATATGACGATTATCCCGGACACAAAGGGGAACGACGCGACGGCACCGGCGGATGGCACGATGCAGGCGACTACGGCAAGTATATCGTGAACGCAGGTATAACGATGGGTATCCTCACCATGGCCTGGGAACATTTTCAGCCGGAGATAGAGACGATTACATTAGACCTCCCGGACAAAGCCAAAGAGCTCCCCGACTTCCTCAAAGAGCTGAAATGGGAGATGGATTGGGTGCTGAAGATGCAATATCCCGACGGCAGCGGCAGGGTATCCCATAAGCTCACCCGCAAACAGTTCTCCGGATTTATCCTGCCACAATTTGACAAGGAAAAGAGATACTTCACCGAATGGAGCTCTGCAGCCACCGCCTCCTTCGTTGCGATGACGGCACAGGCAGCACGCATTTTCCTGCCCTACGACAATGTGTATGCCCAAAAGTGCCTTGAAGCTGCCCAGTTAAGCTATGATTATCTGAAAACCCATCCCGAAGAGAAGCCGTTCATTCAGGGCGATTTCCAGACAGGAGGTTACCAGACGAATGACGGAGACGACAAGCTGTGGGCTGCGGCAGAGATGTGGCAGACCACTGGCGAAGAGGTCTATCTGCTTGATTTCGAAAAGAGAGCGGTGCAGATGAATTACGCTATTGAGGAGAACTGGGACTGGGGCAATGTCTCCAACCTGGGGATGTTCACCTACCTACTCTCGGCAAGGGAAGGGAAAAACAGTCAAACGGAAATGAGAATCCGGGAGAACCTTCTCTCTGTTGCCGGGAAAATGGTTCAGAATGCTCGGGTTGACCTTTACAAACGGTCCCTGCAGCGCTATTGCTGGGGATGTAACGGTACGGTGGCGCGACAGACAATCAACCTTTTCGTCGCCGATCAATTAGCACCGGACGATATCTATAAAGAGACCGCCCTGGATCAGATAGCCCACCTCTTTGGCAGGAACTATTACAATCGCTCCTATGTTACCGGAATGGGTATTGACCCGCCCATGCACCCGCACGACAGGCGATCGGGCTCAGATAATCTGACAGCTCCATGGCCCGGCTACCTGGTAGGAGGCGGCCACACTGCAACCGACTGGGTAGATGAGGAGAAGAGTTATTCTCATAACGAAATAGCCATCAACTGGCAGGCACCGCTGGTTTTTGCGCTGGCATGGATGATACAATAACCGGATTCATTTCATTAGCACTGTTCACCGCAGGCATAGGGACACTGATCTTTCATCTGGTTACGAAAGGCATTGTCCCCATTTTTTTGGGCAGCAGCTTCGCCTTTATCGCCCCCATCGTCAAAGCCACGGAACTGTACGGCTTGGCCGGCACACTGTCGGGACTGGTAGCGGTGGGGCTGGTCTATTTCCTGATGATCTGAGGGCCTCCGGTAACCCTGCTGTCGGAACAGAGGCAAAGGAAGATAAGTAAGAGGTGGCTCAAGCCCGCTGATGAATAATATAAACAGTTGAGGGAGACTATATACAAACGGTCCTCCTCTTTTTCTTGTGTATACCCGAAAATTGATCTTCCAAAAAGCATCTTACGCGGATTTACATATTTTTGATTACTTTTGCATGGTAAAGATGAATCAATGAAAGAAAACAAGCGTCACTTATTATATTATGCGATGAATGCCGGTATATTTATGGGCCTTTTTTGGGTTTTTAAATATCTGTTTGTGATGATAGGCGCAGAGATCCCGACACTCAATTTTATTGGCACAATACTTACTTTGGGAACCCCTGTGTTGCTGTTTTATTATCTGGTAAAATACAATACAGACTATGTGGATGGCAAAATAGGTTATTGGCATGGCGTCCAGTTTTCCATGATGCTCTTCTTCTTTGCTTCCATTCTGGAATCGCTGATTGTATTTATACATGTGAAATGGATCGACCCGGCCTTCATCACCCATTTGTATGACAACATGATACAGATGGTTCAGACCATGAATATCGGTGAAACACTCCTTTCCAGGCTGAGAGAACAGCCCCTGCCTGCACCCTTCACCTATATTTTTAACAATGTGATAATGGCTGATGTCTTTTGGGGACTACTCCTCTCATTATTCATCGTTCCTTTCGCCATGCGTTATAAACCGAAGCAAACATCTAATTTTTAATTTGATCAATGGATATATCAGTAGTTATACCGTTATATAACGAAGAAGAGTCGCTTCCCGAACTCTACAAATGGATTAAACGGGTGATGCAGGAGAACGGTTTCAGTTACGAGATTATTTTTGTGGATGATGGGAGTACGGATGCTTCGTGGGAGATCATCAAACAACTACGCCATGAATCGGAGATGGTGAAAGCAATCAAGTTCCGTCGTAACTACGGTAAGTCTCCCGCACTACACTGTGCCTTTGAGAAAGCTGCTGGAGACGTGATTATCACGATGGATGCCGACCTACAGGACAGCCCCGACGAGATCCCCGGCCTCTACCGTATGATCAGGGAGGACGGCTATGATCTGGTGTCCGGATGGAAAAAGAAGCGGTACGACGACAAACTGACCAAAAACCTGCCTTCCAAATTGTTCAACTTCACCGCCAGAAAAGTGTCTGGAATTAAAATACACGACTTCAACTGCGGATTGAAAGCTTATGATCAGTCACTGGCAAAAAGTATCGAAGTTTATAACGATATGCACCGTTATATCCCTGTGCTGGCCAAGAATGCCGGCTTTTCGAAAATAGGGGAAAAGGTGGTGCAGCATCAGTCCCGCAAATACGGCAGGAGCAAATTCGGGGCAAACAGGTTCGTGAACGGCTACCTCGATCTGATGACGCTCTGGTTCCTGAACCGCTTCGGAAAAAAACCGATGCATTTTTTCGGGCTGTGGGGAAGTGTGATGTTCCTGCTGGGATTTATTGCGGTCATACTGGTGGGGGCCATGAAACTTTACGATATGCATCACGGCAATCCTTACCGTCTGGTGACCGATTCACCCTATTTTTATCTCTCTCTCACCCTGATGATTCTGGGTACACTGTTGTTCCTGGCAGGATTCCTGGGCGAACTGGTTTCGAGAAATGCGCCGGAAAGGAATTATTACCGGATTGAAGAGGAGTTCTAAATAGGCAAAGTTTAAGTATACCATTCAGCATTTTTGGTTTACAGATCATTTTTTAAAGTTTACATTCTCAAAGCTGACCAATGACAGCTGACCACGACAAATTATGAAAACAATTAAACTCCCCATACTTCTACTGATTATTCCGTTGATGATGCAGCTATCCTGCCATTCGGGAGGAGATAAAAAGGAGGTGACCTATCATCAGGATCAGGGTGAGATTTTCACCACCGGCTACCATATCAAATATGCATACAGCCGCTCTCTGAAAGAGGAGATCGTGGCCGAACTGGAACGGTTCGACCGGTCTCTCAACCCTTTCAGGGAAAACTCCATTATCACGAAAGTGAACCGTAACGAACCGGTAATACCGGATTCTTTCTTCATGGAGGTGTTCAATAAATCGATGGAGGTCTCGCGCAAAACAGGAGGGAAATTCGATATCACCGTCTCCCCGCTCATCAATGCCTGGGGTTTCGGTTTTCAGCATATGGACAGCATCACTCCCGAAATCATCGACAGCCTGAAAAGTTTCGTGGGTTACGAGAAAATAACCGCAGACAAGAATGGTTACATCGTGAAAACGGACCCGCGAGTGACACTGAACATGTCCGCCATTGCCAAAGGGTATGCATGTGACGTGATTGGCCATCTGCTGGAGAGTTACGGTGTGGATAATTACATGGTTGAAATAGGCGGTGAGATTACCGCCAGAGGGGTGAACGACAAAGGTGAATGCTGGAGGATCGGTGTGGATAAACCCATCGACGATACCACCGGCATGCAGCACGAGCTACAGGTGATTCTCTCTCTCTGCGATAAGGCGATGGCTACTTCCGGTAATTACCGTAACTACTATATCAGGGATGGCAAGAAGTACGCTCATACCATCGACCCTCACTCGGGATATCCCTCCCAGCAGGATATTTTAGGGGCTTCTGTCATCGCCGATGATTGTATGACCGCCGATGCTTATGCAACCGCCTTTATGGCCATGGGCATCGAAAAATCAAAAGAAACGGCAAAAGAAGTGCCGGAACTGGATTATTATTTCATTTACGAAATGCCCGACGGAACCCTCGGCTCGGTCTATTCCGACGGATTTGAACAGTTTTTCACTCAGAATTAATTTGATGGCACATAATTCCGGTGAGCAGAATGAACAGTAAACATGCTGCAACCGGAATCCGAAAAATGGTCTTTTACACTTAACAAACATTTTTACACTTATGCAAACGGTGCGATTATTGACGCTGATCCTCCTTCATTCATCTTTCTCCTTGTCAGCACAAGAAACTGACACTCTCTCCTATCCGTCGTTTCAGTTCGATGGAACATTAAAAAACAAATACGAATATGCATCGGAGACAGGGATGTCCCGTTTTTCGGTGCGTAATTCACGTGTGGGAGC
Organism: uncultured Proteiniphilum sp.; assembly: GCA_927407015.1. Lineage (GTDB taxonomy): Bacteria > Bacteroidota > Bacteroidia > Bacteroidales > Dysgonomonadaceae > Proteiniphilum. Next base: position 124,796 of record CAKMJT010000004.1, read on the forward strand.
AAAGGGAATCATCAACAGCTATACATCCTTCAGAGTACAGGTAGAGCTAAGCGACAACGGTGATTTCAAAGTGCTTGACCTGAGCGGTACGCTGGAGCCACTCGATGGGCTTACATTCACGCTGGGACAGACCAGTATCCCCCTGTTCAACTCCTATATTGTCACACCAGGAACCATGATGTTTGCCAACAGGGCCTTTCTGGGCAAGTATTTCATCAGTACCCGTGACCTCGGTGTGTTGGTGAAATATGGTTTTAACATGGGCATTGTTCCCATAAAGCTGGAAATGGGCCTCTTCAACGGTAATGCCATCAATGATCCTGTCTGGAAGAAAAACGAATCATTTGGAGCAAGGGTTGAATTGGGAAGCATGAAGGGAGCACGTGTGACCGCCAAGATGTATAACTATCCCAATAACGACAGCACACGGTTTCTGTTCTATGGTGCCGATTTCCGTTACGATACCGGCAAATGGAAGTTCGAAACCGAGGTGATGAAGAGAGAAAGTAAAACAGCACACAACACGGATATGCTCTCCTACTACCTGCAGGGTGCCTATCATATCCCGGTGAAATGGAGTATGTTCAATTACCTTCTTCCCGCCATCCGCTGGGATGCAATCGATGAGAGGCTTGATGAAAACGGATTTGATGTAAACCGCCTCACTACCGGTATCGGTTTTGGATTCAAACAGAAACAGTTCTCGTCGATCCTCCGGTTTGATTACGAATGGTATTACGTGAATAATGATATGACCATCTTCGCGAAAAATCCGGAGATGGATTCCGACAAATTCACGGTTGAATTACTGATTACCTTTTGACAGATATATGATGATAAAATAAAAAGCATGAAGACAATTCTTTTAACTATTCTGACAACCACCCTTTTAGGGATTATGTCCTGTAGCGGGGAGAAAACGCCCAAAACGCTTTTTGACGGAGAGAGCACCGGTCAATGGACCCTCCTTGGGGATGCTTCTCTGGCCAACGGGACGCTTACACTGAGTGAAGGAGCATCGGCCGTTCTTAAAAAAGGTGACTACTTCAATTTTGAACTGGAATTAACAGCCAGGACCGTAGACAACGGGAAAGGGACCATCGCCTTCCATACCGACGACAAAGGGGAAAGAGGCTATCAGGTCGCACTGAACAACGACCTGGAGAGTCCGCAATGGTGGACCAAAACAGGCAGCCTGCTGGCGGTACGCAACCTGACAAAATCGACCGTTTCAACCAATGAATGGTTCCAACTGTCCATTCGCGTGGAAGGTAAGGCTATTACCGTAAAAATAAACGGGAATCCCGTGGTGGAATATATAGAGCCGGCAGCACCCTACCGTACGGTCGACAATACCGCGCAGCTGCTTTCCGGTGGTAAGTTTGTACTGAAAAGTACGGAGGGTGTCATTGAATTTCAATCGGTATCGGTAAACCCTCTCAGTAAAAAAGCAGACGAGGCACAACAACAGACAGCAGCCATCGATGAAACGACAGACCAGATCATCCGGCTGCACCAGGAAAACTTCCCGGTGCTCGATTATCATGTCCATCTGAAAGGAATCAACGCTGACCAGGCGGCGGCTCAGTCGCGGTTACACGGTATCAATTATGCCCTTGCGCCCAATTGTGGTATCGGATTCCCCATCACCAACGATGAAGAAGTGCTGCAATATATCGAAACGATGAAAGGACAACCTTTTATTCAGGCTATGCAGGGTGAAGGAAGAGAGTGGCCCGTCACCTTCTCGGAAGAGGTACGCGACAGGTTCGACTATGTATTCACCGATGCCATGACCTTTATCGACACAAAAGGACGCCGTACCCGTCTCTGGATACCCGAAGAGGTATTTATTGAAGATGAACAGCAATATATGGACCTGATCGTGCAAAAAATTGTTGATGTGATGCAGGAGCCGATGGATGTGTATGTCAATCCAACCTTTCTGCCTGATGTGATGAACGACCGTTATGATACCTTCTGGACAGAGGAAAGGATGGATAAGGTGATCAGAGCCATGGTGGAAACCGGCAAGGTATTGGAAATCAACCACAGGTATAAGATACCGAACCAGGCTTTTATTCAGAAAGCAAAAGACGCGGGATTGAAATTTACCTTCGGCACCAACAATGCTGACGGCGACTTCGGCAAACTGGAATATTGTATTCAGATGAAGGAAGCGTGTGGCATTACTGCTGCCGATATGTACAAACCTATGATAAAGGAATGAACACGAGAATCACCCCCGGTTATATTTCCGAGCTGCAGGAAAACGAGATATTCGTTTTTGGAAGCAACCTTGAAGGCAGTCATGGCGGTGGTGCCGCAAAAACGGCACACGCTAAATTCGGTGCTATATGGGGACAAGGTGTGGGGTTGCAGGGTCGGTCCTACGGGATACCCACGATGCATGGCGGATTGGAAGATATCAGGCCCTTTGTGGATGAGTTTATTGATTTTGCCATTGCCCACCCCGCCCTTAGATTTCTGGTAACGCGCGTTGGATGTGGCATTGCCGGTTTTCACGATGCCGAGATCGCACCTCTTTTCGCACGTGCCACGGATGTTTCCAACATCTGCCTGCCCGATAGCTTCTGGAGTGTGATCAGGGGTTGATGACCACCCTAAAACCAATCATATCTTGAAAAAAGACAGGATTATTTTCATTGCGGCTATTCTCACCTCTTTCTCTTCATGCCAGCTGAAAAATAAAGAGATTAGCTCCGTGTACACTGTCGGTAACAAGGATTTTGAGAACTCAATCTTCATTGAGGGAATAGTGGAACCGACCCTATTCACCACGCTAAGCTGTCCGATGAATGTCAACGGGACAATCACCTATCTCGTGGAAGACGGGACCATGGTACAGGAGGGCGAAACGGTCTGCATCATTGAAGATGACAACAGTGAGAATAACTATGATAACCTGCTACTCGCCCTGGAATCGGTCAACGCTGAATTGAGCAAAAGAAAAGCCGATCTGCAGATGCAGTATGCCTTGCTGGAGGCACAAGTGAAAAACAATGAAGCCGACACACAGATAGCCAATTTAGATTCCCTGCAGCTCAGATTCGTCTCCCCCACACAACGGAGAATCAGTGAGCTTGAACTGGAGAGAGCGTCCATCGAGAAAACAAGGCTCGGACAAAAGCTCCGATCACTGGAAATTATCAACCGATCGGAGATAAGAACGCTGGAAATACAAATCCAAAGATTGACGAACCGGATGGAGTCAGCGAAAAAAGTGCTGGACGGCTTAACGATCAAAGCCCCGAAAACGGGATTGGCCATTGTGTCCGAATCACGAAGGACGCGCAGCAAGCTGAAGGAAGGAGACGATGTGTGGAACAATATGCCCCTGGTCATCATTCCTGAAATAACAGAGATGAAGGTGAAAATGATGGTGAATGAAACAGATTTCAAATATATCAGTGAGAACGATTCCGTGAGTTATACATTCGACGCCATGCCCGACAACAAAGCATATGGCCGGATCATCAGGAAATTACCGGTGGGACAACCGCTCCAGAGAGATTCAAAGGTGAAGTTTTTCGAGGTGGAAGCATCCCTTGACAGTCTGTTGCAGCTCCCCGAGCCGGGATTCACCGCAGACAGCCGGGTGATGGTCAACTATATCAAAGATACCATCGTCGTTCCGCAAATAGCTATTTTTGAGGTGGATTCAATGAAAGTTGTGTATGTGAAGAAAAACAGGAAATACGAGTTGCGGCAGATAACGACAGGCCTTTCCTCACAAAAAGAATCCATTGTATCGGAAGGCCTGAAAAGAGGAGAGGTGATTTCTCTGATCCAGCCGCACGCTTCGCTGATCAGTGGAGAGAGATTATTCTCAGGGTCAGTTCATGATTAAATTGTTTTTTCAGTGCAGAGGAAATGGATCCATTCTGTCGAATAGGTGATATAAAAGGTTCTCTCTAAATTTATAATTAACATGGGACATCAGTTTAAAACTACTTTCATCCTTATTTTTTGTGCGTTGTTATTGTTTTCGTGCGGTAAAAAAAAGGAGACACAACAAGTGCCGGTAGGAAGAGTAGCCAAAGGCACCCTCTTTCTCGATCTCTATGAGGAGGGCGAGATTGAAGCCATTCAATCGACCAATATTGTGGCACCCCGTATTTCCTGGCGATATGGTAACCTGAAGATCACCGAAATGGTGAAGGACGGACAAGAGGTGAAGGCGGGAGATACGCTGCTGGTATTTGATCCTTCAGAGGTACTGAAAGGGATTATTGATGCCGAGTCGAACCTGGAAATAGCCAGGGCTGAATATGACAGGATGATCGCCCAGCAGCAGTCAGATCTGGAGGATCTCAGGGCTTCTCTGGAAGTGACCCGTATATCCCATGAGATATCAAAAATCCGGTTTGAATCATCGGAATATGAATCCGAGATCAGGAAAAAAGAGATCCATCTGAATCTGGACAAGGCTGAGATTGCGTTGCAGAGAGCCCGGGAGCAGATCGCAAACCGGATAAAAATCCAAAACGAGGAGGTGAAGCAGAAAGAGCTCTCCATCATGCGGTTTGAATCCAATCTCGCGGAGGCACAGGAAACACTGCGGCAGCTCTCAGTGGTCTCCCCTTCTTCGGGTATTGCCATCATATCGCGCAACAGGAGCAGCAACAATAAGTTTCAGATAGGCGACCAGTGCTGGGCAGGACTGCCCATTATCCAGTTACCCGACTTATCGGCGCTAAAGGCAACCGTTCAGATCAACGAAGTGGATATCGCGAAAATAAGCAAGGGGTTGACCGTGGAGATCAAGCCGGATGCCTTTTCCGACAGCATCTTCACCGGGAAAGTAAACACCATAGCCAATCTGGCGGTGAACAAGGAGAGATCGTCGAAGATCAAGGTGTTTCCTGTGGAGATACTACTGAACGAGACGGATAAGAACCTGCTTCCCGGTCTTACCGTCAGCTGCAGGATTATCATGGATCAAATCAATGATGTGTTGTATATCCCCCTGGATGCCCTGAGAATGGAGGGAGATAAAAATTACGTCTATCGGAAAAGCGGCAACAGCTATCACAAGACAGCGATTGAGACCGGCATCAGCAATACCGATTATGTAGTGGTTACCGATGGACTCAGGGAAGGAGACGAGATCGCGCTGACCGATCCGTTTGCCATCACCACGGAAGAGGCGAAAAAAGAAAAAGTCGAAATAGGATGAAACGAATAATCAAATATACGCTGCCGGTCTCTTTTTTTATCCTCCTGACACTGTCATCATGCAAGGATGGAACCTTGTTTGGCGATGCAAAAAAAGAAACCTCCGATGGCACCATAATCGTTGAGACAGGGGAACTGGCGGCGATCAACTCGGTATCGTTCGTGATACCCCGCTATGGACGCAACTGGTACGAGATGAAAATAATCGGTCTGCTGAATCACGGTGAGGTTGTGAAAAAAGGAGACTCCGTCGCCCAGCTGGATCCCGCTGATATCAACAAGTATATACTGGACAGGGAGAGCAATCTGGAGACACAGCTGGCTGCCCTGGAGAAGATGTATGTGGAGCAGGAGAACAGGAAACAGGAAAGCGAGTCGAGGATAAAAAATGAACTGGCTTCCTACGATCTGAAGAAGATAGAACTGGAGGCGACGCGATTTGAGTCGGACCGGCAACAGCAAATCAAAAAGATGGAGTTTGAACAGGCGACCATCAACCTGGAGAAGGAGAAAAAGATTTTCGAATTAAGCGGGAAGATCAACGAAAACAACCTGAAGATACAGGAGATCAGGGTAGAACAGATCAGGAAAGATATCGAAGATGCAAAAGCGCTGCTGCCCTCGCTCACGTTACGCACCCCCGTATCGGGTGTGTTCCAGACGGAGGTCAATCCGCAGGACCAGACCCGAAGCATTTACAAGATTGGAGATAATATCTATGCCGGAAATAACCTGGCCAATGTCCCGGAGCTGGCGTTCATGAAGGTTATGACGCAGGTGAACGAAACAGATTTTTTAAAAATCACCCTCAACCAGCAAGTAGCTGTCCGTCTGGATGCCCTACCCAAGGTGGTCTTCGACGGAGAGGTAACCTACATCGGAAAGCTGTGCCGTTTGAAAGAACGCAATTCACGTCAAAAAGTGTTCGATGTGGAAGTGACCATACAGAAGCCGGACGACAGGTTAAAACCGGGGATGACGGTAAGTTGTGAATTTTTATAAAGCGTGTGAATTATGCAGTACGGAGAGAATATACGTCTGGCGTTAAAAGGATTGACCGATCATAAGTTCCGTTCTTTTTTGACCATGCTGGGGATCATTTTCGGTGTAGCCTCGGTGATCACGATGTTATCGATCGGTGAGGGTGCCAAGCGGGAAGCCATCGCCAAATACCAGGACCTTGGAGTGAACAACATCATCATCAGGGAGAAATCACTTTCCGACAACGAACTGGAAGAAGTGAGAGCACGGTTTTCACAGGGTCTCTCACTCCAGGATGCCGGTGTAATCAGGGAGATAGTGCCGGGGGTGGAGAAGATAGCCTCACAGGCGGAGAAGAATACCGACGTGAAGTACAACGACAAATCGGTGAAATCGACCGTGATAGGTATCACACCCGATTTTTTGGGGATGATGAATTATGCTGTCCGGCAGGGATATTTCATCAACGAGAAACATGACAATGAAAGGCTGAAGGTATGTGTATTGGGAGCCGGCATTGCCGCCACTTTTTTCAAGGGTGAGGAGCCTGTGGGGCAGATGGTGAAAATAGACGACCAATGGCTGGAGGTGATTGGTGTACTGGAGTCGAAGAGCCTTTTCACCGAAACTGTCGGTGAGCTGGCAGCCAGAGACCTGAACACGGATGTGTATGTACCGTTATCGTTGTTTCTGAACCGCTTTACACCGGAGAACATCCTGACCAGCCAGATACAACAGATTACGGTGCAGATAGACAACTCCGATAAGTTGATGGAGGCTTCCAAGATCATCGATGAGATTCTGAAAAGACATCATTTCAATAATGACGATTACAGTATCGTGATTCCCTTTGAACTGCTGAAACAGGAAGAAAAGGAACGGCAGATCTATAATATCCTGCTGGGTGCCATAGCAGCCATCTCTTTGCTGGTAGGCGGCATCGGCATCATGAACATCATGCTCGCCACCGTGATGGAACGAACCCGTGAGATCGGCATCCGCAGGGCTGTCGGAGCACGCAAGGTGGATATCATGAGCCAGTTTGTGACCGAGTCGGTGGCGATCAGCATTACGGGGGGAATCATAGGGGTTTTTGTCGGGGTACTGCTCTCGCTGACCGTAACCCTCTTTACCGACATCACCACCTTCATCAAACCCTACTCCGTGTTCATTGCCTTCTCCTTTTCGGTTATTGTAGGCGTTAGTTTTGGTTACCTGCCGGCAAAAAATGCCGCCAATCTGAAACCGGTAGACTCCATTCGCCACGAATAAAAAAGCGTCATCATGCTGATAGAAATAAAAGAGCTCAAAAAGAACTACTCGCTGGGAAACAGTGAGATCCCTGTCATCCACGGCATCAATCTCAACATAGAGAAGAATGAGTATGTGGCCATCATGGGCCCTTCCGGTTCCGGGAAATCCACCCTGATGAATATCCTCGGATGCCTCGATACGGCTTCCAGCGGCCATTACTACCTGAACAAGGTGGATGTCAGCACGCTGGATGATGATGCCCTCTCGGTCATGAGGAACAGGGAAATAGGGTTTATCTTCCAGAATTTCAATCTCCTGCCCCGTCTGAATGCCATCCAGAACGTTGAACTACCGCTGATATATGCAGGCACACATGCCCATGAACGCAGGGAAAGAGCGTTGCAGGCACTGGAAAAAGTGGCCCTCACCGACCGGATCGATCACAAGCCCAACGAGCTCAGTGGCGGCCAGCGGCAGAGAGTGGCTATTGCCCGGGCACTGGTGACCAATCCCGGTATATTGCTGGCCGATGAACCGACCGGCGCCCTCGATTCAAAAACCGGCATTGAAATCATGCGTCTGTTCGATGACCTGCACCGGGAAGGCAACACCATTATCCTGATCACGCACGAGCAGGAGATCGCCAACTACGCCCATCGCAATATCTATCTGAAGGATGGGTTGATCCACTCCGATCAGCCGAACAGGCTGAAGAGTAAACTATCCTGAATTAAACAAAGAAACAGATGACAACACACAATACAAGAAGACAGCTGCTAATCATCAGTATTTTTTTGCTGAATTACTGTTTTTCATTGCACAGTCAGTCTGTACAAACACTGACACTGGATGAGTGCATCGAGACGGCGAAGAGTAAGAGTTACAGTATGCTGAAGCTGGGGGAAGACCTCAGGATCGCTGAATTTAACCTCAAGTCGGCAACCAGCAGGCTCAGGACGCATATCGACATGACGATAGAGTCCCCGCAGTACAGTGAGACCATCGAGAGCTGGAAAGATACTACCGGGATCACATATTACTATCCGATCAAAGAGCTGGGTCATTCCAGCACCTTGACAATCAACCAGCCGCTGCCTACCGACGGAAATATTTTTATCCAGAATTCGTTGTCCAGCGGTGAGAACCTGACAAGCAGCTTCCGCTCTTCCCGCCTGCGGTCACGTATTGGCTTTAATCAGCCTCTCAGCTCTTTTTACGCCTACAACAGGATCAGATCAACACTGAAAAGAGCCGAACTGGATTATGAGAGGTCGAACAAGCAATACAAAAGGGAAGAGCTCAATCTAGTGTATCAGGTGAGCAGTGCCTATTACAACCTCCTGTCGCTTCAGCGAACCATGGAGATTGCCTCGCTGGACCTGGAAAGACAAATGGAAGCGTTTGAGATTTCCAAAAACAAGTATGCCGCAGGGCTTATCCGTGAGGTAGATGCGCTACAGATGGAGGTGGACCTGGCCGAAGCGCAGAATAATTATGATATAGCCATACTGAATGAGATCTCTGCCAAGAACTCGTTCAAGGAGCTCCTCGGGCTGGATCTGAACGACAGCATTGCCCTGAACAGCGAACTGAATTATCAGATTGTGATCATTGATCCCGAAAAAGCCGTTGAGCTGGCACTGAAAAACAGGCTGGAAGTGAGAGAACAGGAGATACAGATTGAGCTGCAAAAGCTCAACATCAGGCAACAGCGTTCCAACGGCATGATACAGGGACGAATTGATGCCTACTTTGAAAAAGCAGGCATGAATCAGCAGTCTGAGATTGGTTTCTTTCATTCTATCCAAAGCTCCTATCACAATCTGATGGAGAGGGATGCCAGTTATGGCGTGGGACTGACCGTGACAATCCCCATACTCGACTGGGGTGAGAACAGGGCGCTGGTCAGGGCTGCCGAATCCCGCTTAAAACAATCCAACTATCGCAAGGAAGAGGTGGAACGTGAAATTGAAACAGAAGTGAAGAACCTGATCGCCGGTATCAACAGCAACTTGAAAAGATTACAGGTTTTAGAGAAAAATGTACTCGTCGCCGAGAAAAGCTTCGAGATCACGCGTCAGCGTTTCTCCGACGGGGATATAGACAGTCAGGACCTGGCACTGGAGAGAAACCGTCTCAACAATGCCTACACTTCTCATCTGAGGGCTTACATCAATTATCAGCTCTCACTGGCCGATCTGACGAGAAAAACATTTTATGATTTCCGTACGCAACAGGAAGTGAAATAAAGCAAGTTCTTCCTGCTGTTTGCTTCCGCCTGGTCAGTGCAGACTGGCTTTGTTGAAGATATGTTCGGGGATCATCCGGTCGATGACCCGGCACCTACGGCCATCCAGCATCTCTTCGCCGGACACAACGGCATTGTATTGTTCCAGCAGGGGCTTATCGTTCATCATATCTTCATAGGACAGGTCGCACCCCATCACCGACTGGCGGAGCATATGCCCGGAGATCTGAATGGTACGGTCCGTTGAGGGTGAATGATTGGCATCGGCCGTTTGCGCCCCTGCTCCCGTTGCTAAGGTCATCAAGGCTGTCAGAAATAGCCATTTCCTGATTTTCAGGATGACATACTAAAAAACCCGATGCAATTGCACCGGGCTTACAGATAGGTATGTTCTTATCTTTTATTCAGCTGCTTCCGTCTTCTTCTCTTCAGCAGCAGGTGTTTCGTCTTTGGACTCTTCACTTGCGGCAGGAACATCTTCAGCCGGAACTTCTGCTTTTTCTTTCACTACCGGAGCTTCTTCAGCGACTGGCACTTCTTCAGCGACTGGAGCTTCTTCAGCAACTGGAGCTTCAGCTGTTTCCACAACTTCGGCAACCGGTACGACGGGAGCATTGGCTGCTTCTTCCTCGGCTTTTCTCTTCGCCGTAGCTTCCGCTCTTGCCTTGTTTACCTCTTTTTCGGCGTCCATCCGGGATTTCTCCTCAGCTCTCTGTTTTTCCTCGTCCTTGCTCTTCTGAGACTGGGTAGACTGTTGTTTGTTGTTTTTCCACGCTTCGAATCTTTTCTCGGCTTCTGCTTCATCAAATGCGCCTTTTGTCACACCACCCAATAGGTGTTTCTTCATCATCACACCTTCGTCCGATAAGATATTACGGACGGTGTCAGTGGGTTGTGCCCCTGTTTGCAGCCAATACAAAGCTCTGTCGAAATCTAAAGTGATCGTAGCCGGATTTGTGTTCGGGTTGTATGAACCAATCCTTTCAATATACTTTCCATCTCGTGGAGCTCTGCTATCTGCAACAATAATCTGATAAAAAGGATAATTTTTGCGTCCTCTTCTCTGTAAACGTAATTTTGTTGCCATTTAGTAGTTCTTTGAATGAGTTAATTTGTATTTGCGGTTGCAAAGATAGGCATTATTTTAGTTTCTGCAAAGTGAAGTGTGTAAAAATGCCCCGACCTTCAGATTAACGGTATATTATTTGGACATGGATAAAAAATGATTTAAATTTGACAGAGGTTTGCGATAGAAGAGTTGACCAAAACCATTCTCAGGATGTATTAACCTGCAAAACCGATTCGATGAAAATACGTTTCGTGATTTTGTGATGAAAGCGTTTATATACGGCCGACCCTCCATCATGACAAATAAGCGATGAGATACTAATTGTTTAACCAAACCAAGAACAAGGCGTATAGCGATATGTGCATGAACGAATACATACAAAAAAGAACGTTATCCGTTCTCTGGGTAGGTCTTCTGTGTCTGTTCATCAGCTGTGCGAAGAGAACATTGAACCACTATCCCGCGACGTTGGAGAAAGCAATTGATCTGTTCTTCACTGAAAATAAAACCGACAGTGTCCTGTTATGGCTCGAGAAGAAAGATCCCGGGAATGAATCGGCCAACACAGGGTATCTGAGAACCCTATTCAAGGCAGCTGCACTCAGTGAATCAGGGCGGGCCGACAGTGCAATGATACTACTGGAAAGCATACAAACAACTGACTTCAGTGAACGTGATCTATCCTATTACAACAGCATCCTCGGGCTTACCTTCTTTCGTTTGAATCAATACCGGCAATCGCTTCAGATTCTGTCTGACAGGCAGCTTGCAGGATCATCCGATATCAGGTGCCAGGCGCTCAATGAACGTGTGATGGCACGGATCATGACCTATTATGAGAACTATGAACTGGCAATCCGGTACTTCCTTCTCTCCGGGGATCATTACCGGGAGGCAGGTCTTCCCAATAGCGTTTTTATCAATGAAAAATTTTTAGCAGGGATATATACGGTACTCGGATCCTATGACGAAGCCATTACCAGGATCAACGAAGCTGAAAAGGCATTCATCAGATACAATGATCCGGACGAACTTTATTATCTCTATATCGTAGCTGTGAAAACATATGTAAGGATGAACGATTTGGAATCAGCAGAGCGATATGCCAAGTTAGCCATGGAATCGGGAAACGTCAGGGCCGACAAACAAAAGATGGCGTCCCTCTACAATTATCTGGGTCTGATACATCGCAGGAAGGGAAATTACCGGGAAGCCATCCCGATGTTTGAAAGGGTGGTTCAGTCCGATAAAGGATTCTTTGGATCGGAAAGGCGTAAAGCAGAAGCATTCATTTCCCTGGCTTCTATGTATAATACGCTGAAAAACGAACAAAAGGCAAAGGAATATGCTTTGCAGGCCCTGGGTATCATCGGAGACAATCCATATCACAGTTTAAAATATGATGCCTACAAAGAATTGACTGCCTCTTATATCAACAACGACCCGCTCAGTGCTTCTATCAGTCTGGATTCAGCCAGGACGTATATGGAGAAACACCGCGAGTTGACCTCTAACGCAATAGCCGACTTTGTGAAAACAAGCTACGAGCTTGACAGGGCAACCCGTGAGATCAGTCAGATGAAGGAAAAGGAAAGAAGAGATCAAATCATTTTCATTTTTATCCTGATCGTGTTGGGTTTAGTGGCAATCACATACTATATGATATTCAGGTTAAGGAAAAAGATAGAGAAAGCATCCATCGCACTGGTTAAAAAAAATCTATCGATGCTGAGCCAGGAACAACAGATACACAAAACGTTCAACAAAGAGAAACAACTCACTCAAAACCAAAACAGCACACCTCCTCTTTCCGGCGAACAAAAAACAGCCATTCTCTTCCATGACTTTAAGGAGTGGCTGGAAGAAGATAAAAAATTCATGAGAAGTGAAATCGATTTAAACAGTGCTGTCTGGGAGCTGGGAACAAACAGAAGCTATCTCTCCAATGCCATCAATGCACAGGGAATCAGGTTCACCGAGTTAATCAATCAATACCGGATTAAAGAGGTGTTAAAAATATTTGAAGATAAAAATGATGACAGAAACAGCTATAACCTGGAAGAGATTGCTGCTGCCGTAGGTTTTCGCACAAAGTCAGTATTCTTTGAGTCATTCCACAAAGAAACCGGCATGACGCCCGGGCAGTTTAGGGAATACATCCGGTATGCTGAAATTGCAGACAAATAGGCCGGATGGTATCTGTGCAAAGACATCATAAAAAAAACTGACCATATACAGTTACTTGCTCAGGACAACATGCAAACAGCATACGCAATGATTGGAGAAGTCTATCTTTTTTTTGCGATCGGAGGTTTTTGGACTACACTGGTATTATCCGTGATATTTCTTTTCAGCATCAATCCGAAGTATGAGAAGATGCACAGCTACCGTGTTTCAAAATATATCATGGCTATTGCCTATCTGTTATTTTCCGCCATCAGTCTGCTGGAAATAATACCCCGATTGCAGGGACTGAATCCCCCCACCTTTAAAACATCTGTTCTTGTTATCTTTTCGTTTCAGTTATATCTTTTTACCCATGCGAATATATCTCTGATTGATTTCAGATTTCTGTCGGTCAGAATACTGACCTATCATTTGATACCGGTAGCCATTCTGGCACTCCTGAATTTCCTGTCCTATTATTTGCATTGGGGCCCCACAGCATCGAAAGTATGCTATTACAGCCTTTTTATTGTATATATCATCTCTGTTGCCATCTCCTGGTACATTTTCCTGAATCATTACAAAAGGTATAAAAAGAGATTTCACAATTATTATATCGAAAACAGAGCCGACCGTTTAAGATGGGTATATAACTCCCATCTCTTCCTTTTATTTGTGAGCCTGGCCGTGATAGCCTTTTCCCTGATTTCCGTCACCATTGTCAGCATCTTTCCCCTGTTTATCATTTTCTTTTACACACTCTATGCCATCCATTTTCTCGACTACCGAAATATCTTCTATGTCATGGAGCCCATTCTGGAAGAAGAACCCCTAAAGCAATTCAAAACATCTCCTGTCACGCTCTCACATATCGAAAAATCACTGACAGAGTGGGAGAATAATAAGTTGTTTATGAATCCCAAACTCACGATTGCCATCGTAGCCAAACAGATCTCTACAAACAGGGCCTATCTTTCTCAATATTTAAACACTACAAGGGAAAAGACTTTCAATGAATGGATCAACGAACTGCGTATTGAGGAAGCCAAAAAATTGATTGAGCAGGACAGCAGTATGACACTGGAAGAAATCAGTGAGATCGTGGGATATGCCGATAAAGGTTATTTCAGCAAATGTTTTATAAAATATACCGGAAAGACGGTCTCCCAATGGAAAAACAAATAATTGAACCCCTCCCTTAAAAAAAGTACACCAACCAAAAACAGTACATTTTCGTCAAAAAAAATGGGTTATCGTATATTTTCATTTTATTGTTGTTTTGGGAAAAAAAATTGTTGATTTTACCTCTTTTTGTTACATCTTCCTATTAATTTTAGGGACAAATTCATTGCAAAATCAGGACATATGTTTGCGTCAAATGACTGCGTAAAATGTATTTAGCCAGATCCTATGTCTCATTTGAATAATAAAATGTCTTTTTTTATTTTTTGTACTGAATGTTGACAAAAGAAATAACCAAAATCAAAAAGGTCTGCGATGCTGTTGGTAAAACAAGACTGTTTTTTGGATGTGCAAAAATGGTTAATTATTGTCGTCTGTTTCTTCATGGCTGCCTGCAATACAGGCAACAGGGAGCCATTGCCCAGTCCTGCCGGTAGTTCTGACAACAACCACGGAACCATCGACATATTGGTAAGCAGAATTTCTGATGACACACTGGCTCTGATCAATTACCTTACCCTGGCTCAGTCAACCGGTGACAGCTATGCCGAAATGGCGACCTATAACCGGTTGGGTTTATACCACCTGCACAACTATACCTTTGCGGAAGCTATCCGCTACCACAAACTTTTTCTCGATGCTGCCGTGTCATCCGGCAACAAACTCATGGAAATGAAGGCGCTCAATGCCCTGGCCAATGACTATGAACAAAGATTCGACGTGAACGAGTCAACCGAATACTATTATAAGGCGCTTTCTCTGTGGAACAAGATGAAAGATCAGCAGGATGAAGCTGTACAGGCCGAGAAAGCGGTGACACTCTTTGGACTGGGGCGTATCTATTTAACCATGGGCCAGCCCGATGAAGCGATCGGTTATCTGAGGGAATCATACGAAATTGATAATCTGAATAAAAACATCAACGGGAAGGCTGGCAGCCTGCTGTATATCGGAGCCTGTTTCGAGCATTCGATGCGATACGATTCTGCAGCTCATTATTTCAACCGATCACTGGCACATTATATCGAGGCAAACTCTGTTTCCGGTATCGGCATTTGCTTTGAACGGATCGGCAATCTCTACATGATGGAGGGAGACGATGAAAGTGCAGCGGTATATCTGGAGAGTGCCTACAATACGCTTCGCCCTACTTCTGATAAGTTAAACTGGTTAAACATCTGTTTATCGATTGGCAAACTACATATCAAAAAATCAGATTTTGCCGTTGCGGGATCATATCTTCGGGAGGGGCTGAAAGTTGCCCACGAATTAGATCTACCGAATTACCTGGAAAGAGTCTACGAACTTTTATCCGATCTTTACAAGAAGGAAGGGAAAACGGCTGCAGCCCTGGAAAATCATACGATCAGTGATAAGTACGGAAATGCCTTCCGCAATGCACAAAGCAGCCATCGGATCATGAAGCACAAGATCAATTACGAAAAAGAGCTGAATAGGGAGGAAATAAAGGTATTGACGGAACAGCACAAGCAGATTGAGAAAAGAAAACAACAAACCATCTATACCATATTACTGGTTGTCATAGTCCTGATCGTCTTCATCATCGTCCTGATCCAGAATTACAAGCTACGGATCCGGAAAGACAAGTCGACGCTCGAACTGGAGAAACTGAAATCAAATTTTTACATCAATCTTTCCCATGAATTCAAAACACCCGTCAGCATCATCATCGGCCTGGTAGAGAGATTAAAGAAAAAAACAGATGGAATTAGCAGCGACAACAACCTGATAGATCTGGAAATACTGTCGCGCCAATCAGAAAATCTTTATTTACTGATCGATGAAATTGCGACGATTGCAAATGTACAGGAGAACGAGCGGTCAATCAAGCCGGTGAACGGGGATGTCATCGTTTTTCTCCAACAACTCTATCACAGCTTCAAGGTACTGGCTGAAACAAAAAAGATTGATTATATCTTTCACAGCAATGTCTCGGAGCTTAACATGGATTATGTGCCGGAATACCTGCGCATCATCCTGAACAATCTGCTGAGTAATGCGATGAAACATTGTTCGGAGAAGGATACCGTTACCGTTGATATTCATTGCCACCCGGAGGACAGACACTGCACTATTGAAGTATCGGATACCGGTGAAGGAATTCAGGAGAAAGACTTGCCATATATCTTCGATCTATTTTACCGGGGTACCAACGACCGTTTCAAACAAAATGGTTCGGGTATCGGATTATCGTTTGCAAAACAACTGGTAGAGAAACTGAACGGTACAATTACCGTACAAAGTGATCCGCATTCATTGACAGTATTCAGCGTGACGATCCCCATCACCAATGAGAACAGCGTACAGGCTGAGAACAGCATCACCATTCATCAACAGCCGCAATATGACGGTACAGGCATGCCCGATAGAGCACAGACGGCACAGATACCACAAAGAAAGGAAAATCCGTTTATCCTGGTCGTGGAAGACAATCAGGACATGAGTTACTACCTGCTTTCTATATTACGTGACACCTATTATATAGTAACAGCTTCCAATGGGAAGGAAGCCCTGCTGATTGCCAATGAAAGAATTCCCGATTTAATTATCTCCGATGTGATGATGCCTCTGATGAACGGATTTGAATTTTGTAAGGAGATAAAGAAATCCCAGGCAACCAGCCATATTCCTGTGATACTGCTCACGGTAAACAATGCGAAGGAACAACGCGTGGAAGGATTCAAATGCGGTGCCGATGCATTTATTCCGAAGCCAATCTATGAAGATGAGCTGATGGCTGTCATCTCCCAGTTATTATCTACGCGACGACAGATAAGGGATAAGTATGCGCAGATAGCCATGAATCTGGAGAAAAACGGCGACAACCATGAGATCAGAAACGATGCCGGCTTTACCTTTCTTCAGCGTGTAACAGACATCATCTACAAGGAGATAGACAATAGTGACAACCTGATTGAACAATTGTCTTCCGAAGTGTGTCTGAGTTCTTCCCAGCTCAACCGCAAGATCAAGGCATTGACGGGATTGACGACCAGCAATTACATCCTGAAGGTCAGACTCAATAAAGCGAAGAAACAGCTCGTCAGATCACAAAAACCAATCGGTGAGATAGCCCTGGAATGCGGCTTTCATGATTTTGCCTACTTCTCCCGCTCCTTCCGGAAAGAATTCGGTATGACACCTACTTCTTTTCAGCGTCTTCCCCACCATTCCAACTGATGCTTCATCACGAACAGGAAAATAACGGCTTCCTTTCCATCCTACATTACACGGATTCTCCCGGTGATAATAACAGCCTTTTTAACTCCTGATTCTACAAAATAAATTGTCCATAATTGGGAACAACTCATTTTTGAATGAATCAATTCCCAATTTATACTTATTGGACATTTTTTTTAGTAAAAAAATCTCTCTTTTTATTTATTCGACAGCATAATTCCTGATAATAAATGTCTTTATTACCTATTTGAATGTCTTTTTTCAGCAATAATATTTTATTTTTAAATAATACATTATCAGGATAATGCCTTCCTATTATGCACGTTTAGTTACAATTTAATCATTGTTAATGCCTGTTGACTTATAAAAGTTGCATTTTTGAGACAAACAAAAATCAGACAACTGTCGTTTTTTTGCATTGAAAATGTAAGCGAGTTTCGTACACTTTCATGTTGAAATTATATCCGTTTGAAACATGCATGAATTGCTTGCGATCGATGAATTCAATGATGAATTATTCGATGAAGTCCATAAAGTGAGTTCTATGTACCCTGATGTAAAATAATAATATGATCATATGAAAAAATCGGCATTTCTCGGTTGTTTATTTCTCCTTATCTGTGCAGGCGCCACCTCACAGAATGTAGGAATTAAAACAAACATACCCTACTGGGGGTTGATAACCCCGAATCTCGGTATTGAGGTCGCATTGGGCAAAAAAGTAACATTGGAGGCCTCTGCCGGATTTAATCCGTTTACACTGTCGGATAACAAATATCTGAAGCACTGGCTGGCCTACGGTGAACTCCGTTATTGGACCTGTGAGAAGTTCAACGGCCATTTCTTCGGACTGCACGGCCTCGGGGGACAATATAATGTAGGTGGATGGGATATTCCTTTCTGGCACTTTAAAAATCTGAAAGAGAACCGCTATCAGGGATATGCCTATGGTGCCGGTATAAGCTATGGTTATCAGTGGCTGCTCTCCAGGCGGTGGAACTTTGAGTTTACGTTGGGTGCCGGTTATGCACGGTTTCACTACGAGAAATTTCCCTGCGTGAAGTGCGGCACATCTGAAGGTAAGGGAGAGAAAGATTACCTGGGACCTACAAAGGGAGCTGTCTCTATTATTTACATCATAAAATAAAAGGAAATGACAACAAACAGAATATACCCATCGCTTTTCATTGCTGCAACACTCCTGTTCATTTGCATTGGAACGACGACGATACAGGCCCAGCAGCGCTATATGGATCAACTTGTCATTACCAATCAACAGGTAAACCGGCAAGGAGATCAAATTTCACTCGATATGGAGATAGATGTAACCCGTATCGAACTGGGACGAAATGAAACACTCATTGTCACTCCCCTGTTGCAATCGAATACCGATCCAAACATGAACGCCACCTTCTCACCGGTCATCGTCAACGGTGCAGTCAGGAACAAAGTGGTAAACAGGGAGATTGCACTGAACACTAAAAACAACCCCGGCAAGCTGAATCCTTTTGCCATTATCCAAAGAGAGAACCGGAGTACGCAGGTCGTCCGGTATCATGCCACACTCCCTTCCGAGCCGTGGATGAATGATGCTTCACTGGCGCTGACAATCGAAAACAGGGGTTGCGCAGGCTGTGACCTGGGAAATGAAGACAAGACACTGATGGCACGTGCCCTGCAGGAAACGAGGCCACCCGACTATCAGCTGACCTATATCGAACCCGCTCCCGAACCGGTGAAGGTGCGGAGCGAACGACACAGCGCGTCCTTCAACTACCTGTTCGACCGGTACGACCTCCTGCCCAACTTTAAGCACAATGCTGCTGAGTTCAGCAAGGTAGACAAGGTCATCAAGGAGGTACGGGGCAACAGCGATCTCACCATCACCGAACTGTCGGTGGAAGGATATGCCTCACCAGAGGGTACCTTCGCATACAACCGTAGCCTGTCGGAGAAAAGGGCCAACTCGTTTGCCGCATATCTTGCATCAACCTATCAGATAGAACGCAGCCAGCTGAAAAAGATAACGGGCATGGGTGAAGACTGGGCCGGATTGCGAAAAGCAGTGGAAGGTTCACAGATTGCAAACAAACAGGAGATCATCCGGATCATCAATAACGTATCAACCCCCGATGCCCGCGATGCAGAACTGATGAAGCTATCGGGCGGAGAGACCTATCAGCAGCTGCTGACCAGCTTCTATCCCCCGCTCCGACGCACCGATTACATCATCGCCTACAGCGTAAGGGCATTCTCTGTGGAAGAGGCAAAAGCGATGTTGAAGAGCAACCCGCGGCTGTTGAGCCTGAATGAGATGTATCTGGTGGCAGAGACCTACCCGAAAGAGAGCAAAGAGTTCAGGGAGGTGTTCGATATTGCTGCCCGGCTCTACCCCGACGATCCGATCGCCATCATCAACAGCGCAGCCACTGACCTGGAGGGAGGCAACATCACCGCGGCACTGGAACGGTTCGAGAAGGTGAAAGAGGATCCGCGCGCCTGGAACAACCTGGGTGTGGCCTATGCCAGGGCGGGCGACCTCACCACGGCAGCGGCATATTTGAAGAAAGCAGCCGCCAACGGCGATCCCATGGCTAAAGCCAACCTGGAGGAGATAAAAAAAACCACAAAGAATCAATAACAACATAAACCCAACCACGGAAGGCAACAACCTCCCATTGAAAAACAAATCACCAACAAGTTAAACAACCAATTCTATTCACCTTTAAAATTTTACATGTATGAAGCTAATCAGATTCTTTATTATCGGAGCCATTGCCCTCGGCTTTATGGCTTGCAACGCTGACGATCAGCCGGAAGTAAACCAGCATGAGACCGACTCCTATGCCAGCATCACCGTGAAATTCCCCGGTACGGTGGGTACCAGGGCACTCCCCGGTGATTTTAACCAAAACGGAACATGGACCGGCCGCGACACGCTGGAGACGGTGACCGTATTCCTGGTCAATGAAACGAAAGGGGTTGTGGACTACAATTCATTCGCCAAAAGTGCATTCCAGGAGATCGATGTAAACGGTATCCTGCATCCCAATCTGGCACTGAAAGCAACGGCAGGGGAAGCCGTCCGGGCTTTTGTCGTCATCAACGGGGAAGCCGGCATCCTCAATACCCTGAAGGCAACCTCGGCCGCCAATTTCCGGGCAGCCTTCGCCGCAGCAGCATCCAAAGTGGCTGCTGATGTTGCCAGACTGAATACCAATGGAAAAGAGACCATCATGATGACCAACGATGCGGATAACTATCTGATCAATGTGGCGGCAGGAGTGACCGAACAGGCTGCCCTGGACGGCACGGGGAATCATGTGCAGGTTCAGGTGGAACGGGTTGTATCGCGTGCCTTTATGACAGTGACTCCTGAAGCTACCACAGGTGCCGGGTGGCCGGTGAGCGCAGTCATCGGAGGCGTTTCGACGCAGATTGCCACCGTGACCGGTGTCACCTATGCCGTGGGACAGAGTAATAAGGAGTTCTACATCATGAAGAAATCCAATTATGAGGTGCCGGGGAATGTGTACACGTTCCTGCCAACGGATTACACCTACTGGAGTACCTACAACAATATGTTTGATTATACCGGACTGGCTTCCTTTACTCCCGTAACACCGTGGACCTATGATATCGCCACGATAGCGACCCCACTCGGAGCCGAAGCGACCAGCAAGTTTGTTCTGCCGGTGAACCATGTGGTGGGTGAAACCGATCTGAATGCGGCAAGAGCATTTTATAAAAAGGGCAACACCACCTATTTCGAGATTCGGGCCACCTTTATGCCATTGTGGGTAGACGGGGAAACACCCACGTTTACCGTGCCGACGACCGTCTTCTGGGGTGAGAACGACAAGAAGTTCTACAGTACCCGCGCACTGGCCGAAGCACAGGGACAGAAAGCCACCGAATTCACCAACGGGGTGATGAAGTATGTGCTCTGGCTCAATCCAAATGCATTGGAGTCAACACCTGCCGATCCCAATCCGAAAGTATCACCCACGATTCGCAATCAGGTCTATCATGCCCATATCGATGCCTTCCTGCGTATGGGGCTGCCCAACAACCCGCTGAACCCCGCTGATCTGGACAATACGGCTAATCCCGATAATCCGATCAACGTGGAAGATCCGCTGAAGACCGACTTCACTTATCTTTCTGTATCGGTGAAGGTATTGCCGTGGACGATTCATTCCTATCAGTACTCACTGACAGATCCGGGTACGATGTATTAACGGTTAAACAGTAAAAGAAGAACAGGTTAAACGCGCTCTTTTTACCACTGAAGTACGATCCTTTTACCGGCCGAGCACCATCCTGATCACGCTGAGACTGACGGTCCCCCGGAATCTGTTCCGCTTCAGCAATACCCTCAGGGTTTGCTGACCACCGGCGGCAATTGATCAGGCAACGGTAACTGACGATGACAGGATAGTATCCACACCGCGGAGAGGAGATTTGGTTTTCCTCTTCGCACCAAGCACAAAAACGGTTAAAATTGACTAATATGAAGAGAAATCTGCGCAGCAGGATAGTCGCCACACTTGCAATAATGACAGGAACATTCTTTTTGGGTGGAGGTTGCGACTCAGTGATATACGATGATATGCTGGATTGCCCGCAGGGGGTCTATCTCAGGTTTTACACCAGGACACCTTGCGATGCAGACTCTCTCTATCCGGCAGATATCAAAAACCTGAATGTCTTCGTCTTTGACGAAGAGGGCCGGTTCGTGGCGGAATACACCGAGGAGAACGTCACCCTCTCATCCGATTACGAGATGCTGATCCCGATTTATCCCCACGGGAAGTACTCCTTTGTAGCCTGGGCGGGCATCGACAGTCATTATGGACTGCAAAACCTGCAGCAGAGGGTGACGACGAAAGAGGATCTGCTTCTTCAGCTGAAGCAGGCAGCCGGAGCGGCTGAGAACCTGAAGGGTACGGCACTGTATGCCGGCACCAGTGAAACTGTATTTCTACCTGATCCTGAGAGCGTGCTGGGGGCTTACTACGAACATACAGCCATCCGACTGACACAGTATACGAATCATATAGAGGTGATCGTGGAAGGAATGCTACACCCCGCGGACTTCAACGTGGAGATCAGCCTGCGCAACGGAGATTATGCCGTGAACGGGGATATCCTCTTAAACGGCCTGGCGATGCAATATCCCCCGGAATATAGCTATGGCGACAGTCTCCTCTCGGCAATGTTTACCACGCTGAAGCTCGAAACAGGGTACGATGACTGGATCACCCTGAAGGGGAAAGAGGATAAGGTGCTCTACCACGAAGACCTGCTGGGAACCCTGCTGCTGCAGAACCCCGACGTGAACCTGAGCTGCGACCACGATTTCGTGATCCGCTTCAAGGTGAAAGAAAACGACGACACCTACATCGTGACAGAGATATGGGTGAACGACTGGCTGATACACTCCTACGATACGGAGGTAGAAACTGATTATTAAAAGTCTCCGTCACCTTGACGATAAAAATAATGTAATCGTATGAAAAAGATAATGCTGTTGCTGATCATTTTAATGCCGGTCTGGTTGGGCTGCGTTTACGACACGCCAGCAGACTGTGAATTGAGTGATCCCGGCTCCACCTTCATGAGCCTGCGGTCGTCGCAGATCATCCTGCCATCCAACAGCGAGGATGAGGTTGAATCGATCACAATTGAATTGTTGCGCCTCCTGGTTTTTTCAAAAGAAACAGGTATGCTGGTGACCAACAAACTATTTTCGGTAGCAGATCTATCACTTGCCGAAAAAGATCCGATTACTGGAGAGTGGAGCATCGACTTTTCCGAAATGGTGGTAGAAACGAAACCAGGTCCGAGTATCGTCTATGTGGTATTGAACGAGAACATCATGAGTATCAGCGGGCAATCACTCACCGGAGCATTGAACATGCTTTCCACGTTGACGGAGATGCAGAACCTGATGAATACGCCGCTCTCCTACACCACACCGCTCAGGGTGTCATACGGCACCGACGGGAAGCCGATAGAACCTCCCTTTATCATGTCCACCTTCGACGAGTTCAATATTGAGCCGAACAGGCCCGTTGACAACCCTTATACGGCCGATTTGCGGGGTCCGGTTGAAAGCCTGAAAGGATTTGCACTGGACCGTACCATGGCCAAGGTGACCATAGAGAGCGTTTCCAGTTACCCTATTGAAGGAGGACCTGCAACAAACAATGTGGAGACCAGTTACATTTTCATTCTGAAAATGGGCCTGGCAAACGTGCCGATGCAGTACCTGTGGTCACCCAACCGGTTACAGCCCACCCCTCCGGATCCCAATCCCTACCCTGTGCCGGTTCCCGCCTACACAGGAGCTTACCAGTATATCGATTTCGGTCTGGAAGATCCGGATTTAGGCTATTACGACCGGGACTGGAACGGAAGCGTGCGTTTGCTGATCGATGCCGATGCCTACGAGGTGCAGGAGCTGAAAGATTCCCGGATATGGTATACGGGACTGGGTAGCGGCAACGGATCCTATACACTGAACAAATATGAGCTTGATGCAAATCTGGCAAGTAATTTCAACAATGTGAGTAAATGGTGTCTGCTTAGTTCATATCCCGATTCCGATGGTGACGGTGACCGCGATCCCTATCCCACCGATCTGAATGCCGGCAATTTCCTGACAATGGTGCAATCGCTGTATACCAACCCCGATCCGAATGCCTATCTGCCTACCTGGTATGAGTTGATTGAACCCTACACCATCCTGCCCGAAATGACGGGTGCCTACTGGTCCCTCAAGGAAAAGAACATCTCCTATTATGTTCCAGAGCATATCCTGGAGAACAATACCGACCAGGCAAACGCCACCAGGTTACACGTGAAGGCGGTGAAAGCCTTTGTTCCCAATACCATCACCAAAGAACAAAGTACCCAAATAATATGGAACACCACCAGCTGGGGAGCATGGGAGTATGCGGTAACACCGGGAGGAGGAGAATTTGACGTGACTGGGGCTGCGTTTACAGCCATGATGAGGACCATCTGGGGTTACGAACTGGACACGATCCCTGTCAATGGGGTGCCTACTGTAATTGTCAGACATTACTGGAGTGGCGGCCTGCGTTATCGTTACGGTGAGGTCTCCGGAATACTGTCTGGTTCACAATTCCTCAATATCACAAACAGCACCGATGTGATGGACTTCTACCTGCCGGTACGCAATACGCCTCCCGTACCCGTGGATTATAATATCTATCGCAACCATGAGTACAAGTTCTCGGTACACGCACTTGAACAATGGACGTCTGCGGCACCTACTGACGTCTCCGGAACAAGAAGTGCGGAGAGCAACACGCCGGGAAGTATGGTGTTAAGGATGGGTAATGAATAGTCACCGTATGTATCCTGAACGCTTGTTCAGATACATACCAGAGTGTCGGGTGTTAAGGATGAATGATGATTCGGAATAAAATAACGGAAAAAATAATATTGCCTTATATGAATAGTTCCAACCTTAACTACAAAAGCAGATCACGTAAACAAAACGATTCAGGCATTTACGGGAATGTGAGGGAGTGCATTCTACTCTTCGAGAATGGCACACAAAAAATAATCTCCAATAACAATATAAAGGGACAACTCACGGTGAATGTGCTTACTCACCTGACGAAGGAGAATACCTTTGTGGAATCTGTCCTCAATCATTACAAAAGTACACGGACACTGGATGAGCTCGCTGTAAAATGTGGATTCAATTCTACCAAGACATTCACGAGGCACTTTAAGCGTAATTTCAATATGACACCCAAGCAGTGGATGTTGTCAATTAAGAAAAACGAAATGATCAACTTTCTCAAAAATACCCGATATTCCCTGAAGCAAATAGCCTCAGATCTGGGATTCTCCAATGTTTCCCATCTGTCTGATTTTTGCCTGAAGAAAACAGGAATGCGGCCGGAAGAGATCAGAAACAATCCATAAAGGGTTCTGCCCTATTACTTTCACTTTACTAACCAGCTAACCAAGACTCATTACTATGGAAAAAGAGCTCCTGAAATTCAATGAATTTCAGGAGCTGATTTTTTGTGGATCGTGATCCGCCTGGGGCTCGAACCCAGGACCCCATCCTTAAAAGGGATGTGCTCTACCTGCTGAGCTAGCGAATCATCCTGGTGCTTTCTTTCAAAAGCGAGTGCAAAGGTAAAACGTTTATTTCACATTTGCAACTGAGAACGCGATAAAAAAGCGGTTTTTTTCACCCTTCCCCAATATTTCGTTCACTGACATCCCATTACAAAAGACCGTTGAAGGCTAATAGCTGAAAGTTGACCGCTAATATCTATAGTGCTCCGGCTTATAAGGTCCCTCTGCCGCAACACCCATATAATTGGCCTGCTGTTCCGTGAGCGTGGTCAGTTTCACCCCAATCTGTTCGAGATGGAGTCTGGCAACCTCTTCATCGAGTGCTTTGGACAGACGGTAGACACCCACCTCATAGTCGTTTTTCCAGAGATCGATCTGAGCCAGTGTCTGGTTGGAGAAAGAATTGCTCATCACGAACGAGGGATGTCCCGTGGCACAGCCCAGGTTCACCAGCCGGCCTTCGGCCAGTAGGAAGAGGGAGTTGCCTGTGGGGAAAGTATATTTGTCTACCTGTGGCTTGATATTGAGATGTTGAATGCCGGGGAAAGTAATCAGCTTGTCCACCTGAATCTCGTTATCGAAATGGCCGATATTGCAGACAATAGCCTGGTCTTTCATCTGCTGCATATGTTCCACGGTGATCACATCACGATTGCCGGTCGTGGTGACGAAGATATTCCCTTCGTGCACCGCTTCTTCCATCGTGGTCACCTGGAAGCCCTCCATGGCAGCCTGCAGGGCGCAGATAGGATCAATCTCAGTGACGATCACGCGTGCTCCGTAGGAACGCATCGATTTGGCACATCCCTTGCCCACATCGCCATAACCCAGCACCACCACCACCTTGCCGGCGATCATCACATCGGTGGCACGCTTGATGCCGTCCGCCAGTGACTCACGACAGCCGTAGAGGTTGTCGAACTTCGATTTGGTCACCGAATCGTTCACGTTGATGGCAGGCACCAGCAACTCCCCTTTTTCCATCATCTGATAGAGCCGGTGTACGCCGGTGGTAGTCTCCTCAGAGATACCCTTCATTTCGGCAATGGTTCTGTGCCATCGCTGATCATCCTCCTCCAGAATGCGGTGGAGTGAATCCAGAATGGCCTGCTCCTCACGGTTGGTACCTTTCCTGTCGATCACAGAGGCATCGTTCTCGGCCTGGTATCCCCAGTGCACCAGCAGTGAGGCATCACCCCCGTCATCCACAATCAGATGAGGCCCTTTACCGTCAGGGAAACGGAGCGCCATCTCGGTGCACCACCAGTACTCCTCAAGCGATTCGCCCTTCCATGCATAGACAGGGACACCTGCAGCAGCGATGGCAGCGGCGGCATGGTCCTGAGTGGAGAAGATATTACAGCTGGCCCAACGCACATCGGCACCCAATTCAACAAGCGTTTCAATCAGCACCGCCGTCTGGATGGTCATATGCAATGATCCCATCACGCGGGCTCCCTTCAGGGGTTTCTCCGATGCGTATTTCTTACGTATCGCCATCAAACCGGGCATCTCATGCTCGGCGATCTCAATCTCTTTGCGTCCGAATCCGGCCAGCGTCATATCAGCCACTTTGTAGGGCAGATGGGTGGAAAACAGTGGGTCCATATTGCTTCTTTTTTGAATTATCGATTTTTAAGGATGCAAAGTTACGAAATTCGGGGAATGTTCCTATCTTTGGTTTAGATAAAGGTTGTGAAATATGGTACACCGATGAAGATTATTTATTCCAACTACCTGCCGGTAAAAGGATTCAGGGCTATCAATCTGTTCGGAATCGTATTTGCAAGAAAGGAATATCCTGCGTTAGACAAACGCATACAAAATCACGAATCGATTCATACCCGCCAGATGCTGGAGCTTTTTGTCGTCGGCTTTTATGCCTGGTACCTCACGGAATGGATGGTCCGGTGGATTCTTTACTGGGATAGCTTCACTGCCTACAGGAACATCGGATTTGAGCGTGAAGCTTATGCCAACGAAGGCAATCGACACTACCTGGAAACGAGAAAACGGTATGCGTTTACACGGTATCTGAAAAATGATTCACACGAATAAAATCAATCACGATGAAGAGAATCTACGGAATGATCCTGTTGGCCGGCTTGTTTTTCACCATGTGTGCGCAGGAGAGTCAGAAGAAAACAACGATCAGTAATTTTAAAAATATGGAATTCAACAAATTAACTCCTGAAGAAGAGAAAGTCATCCTTCATAAGGGAACGGAGCGGCCTTATACAGGTGAGTATCTGAACCATCAAACAGAAGGAGTCTATCTCTGTAAACGGTGTGATGCAGCGTTGTACCGCTCCTCCGACAAGTTCGATGCGCATTGCGGATGGCCCTCCTTCGACGATGAGATTGAGGGAGCCGTGAAGCGCGTTACCGATGCCGACGGCCGCCGTACCGAGATCATCTGCAACAACTGCGGAGCGCACCTGGGCCATGTTTTCCTGGGTGAAGGATATACCGCCAAACAGACACGTCATTGCGTCAACTCCATCTCCCTGAAGTTTCTGCCCGCCAGGCAGGAGGGACTGACTATGGCCTATTTTGCATCGGGCTGTTTCTGGGGTACGGAGTACTTCTTCATGAAGGCACCCGGCGTGAAACAGACCAGCGTAGGCTTTATGGGCGGACATGTGGAAAACCCCTCCTACGAGCAGGTATGCCAGAAGAATACGGGGCACCTGGAGACCACAGAGGTGGTTTTTGATCCGGCGGTCACATCGTATGAGGAAATGGTGAAGCTTTTCTTTGAGACACATGATTTCACACAGACCGACGGACAGGGACCGGATATCGGTCCTCAGTACCGTTCCTGTATTTTCTATTCCAGTCTGTCGGAAAAAGAAATCGCCGAAAAACTAATCGGTATTTTGACCGGCAAGGGATACAAGGTGGCAACCATGCTGAAACCTGCTTCCACCTTCTGGAAAGCGGAGAATTATCATCAGCAGTATTACGAGCATAAAGGTACCAAACCTTATTGCCACAAATACACGCGGATTTTCTAAGTGAAATGGAACAGTATTGCAAAATAAACAGTTGTTTTCGTAAACTTTTCTAATTATCATGCGTTTTATCATTGTCATTTATAAAATAGAATGATCACGTTTAATCAAAAAAAGTAAAAAGTTATGAAAGTATTTCGTTTAGTTTCATTGTTTACACTCCTGTTAGCAATTGGAGTTGGTGTTTCTTCTTGTAAGAAAGTGAATGATGCAGACGTTCAGAAAGCTGCACAAGAGGTTTTGGCTGCAAATCCCGATTTGGCTGCCGTAGCGGTAACCGTACAGGATCAGGTAGCTACACTGACCGGCACGGTGAAGGATGATGCCACCAGGGCATACGCAGAAAGCACTGTTGCCGGAGTAGAAAATGTGACGTCAGTAGTCAATCAGCTGGAAGTGGTTCCCCCTGCACCCGATTACACAGCACTCGATGCTGCCATCAATGCGGGATTGGCCGATGCCCTCAAGGACCATGCAACAGTGACAGCTACTGTGCAGGATGGAATCATCACGCTTACCGGTGAAATCAAAGAGAAAGATCTTCCCGTGTTAATGGAAAAATTAAATGCTTTGAACCCGGAACAAGTCGTGAACAACCTGACCATAAAATAAGCGGATGAAGGTATTAGCAGAAAAATACAAAGAGTTGGTTGACCTCGCCAGACTGAACAATGTGACGGTGAATGATGTAGATTGATCAGTTTACACTGTAATGTATAACATAAAAAAGGTTGCCTTGTGGGCAACCTTTTTTATGCAATTGATCAGCACATACTCAGCGCTTATTTACTCAAACGTGAACCGGGTATCCGTCCTTATCGTCAGGGTGACCGGGTTTGTCAGATTGTGGGTAGACGTATAGGTCAATACGACCGCCAAAGACCCTCTTCTGTTGATCTCATCCATCACATTTTGCAGGAACGCCAATTGCGGTAATTCCGAGAACTTCACGTTGGCCGTGATCGTCAGCAGAGCCACAAAAAAAAACAAGCCCCCGGGATAACTCCAGAGGGCTTGTGGTAAAGAACGGCGGCTACCTACTCTCCCACTTTGTGTGCAGTACCATCGGCGCCATTGGGCTTAACTTCTCTGTTCGGAATGGGAAGAGGTGGAA
>CAKMJT010000005.1 GCA_927407015.1 uncultured Proteiniphilum sp.
TCAGACCCTTGTATACTCTGCTTTATGTCTTATAAAATGTGTATGTAAATATCTAAAGATCGCTTCTCGCTCGCTTCTCTCCGAGGTGTTCCTCTCAAAAGCGGGTGCAAAGATAGAAACTTATTTTTTAATTCCAAAACAATTGATGAAGTTTTTTTAATTTTTTTCTTCTCTTCAGAAGTTCAAATCGATTCTCAACCAGTTTGGTTAAATCGCCATCTCTTTGGCGAATTTCCTTTTTCTCGAAAGGGTTACAAAGGTAGTAAATTTAGGGGATACCATCCAAATATTTACGAAAATATTTGAAGAAAATATTTGGCATCCCATTCTCCAGAATCTGCTTCAGTCAACCAATAGACTAAAAAACAAATGTTTATCAACAGCCCAGGGGAGGCGGCTCAATAGACCAGAATATGAGAACTGGTGGTGATCCGCGGGGTAACCGCAAAACTCATCGGATTGCCATTGCGCTCTACCTCTATATTATTGGTAAGAGGAGTCGTCCAGTCGATATACTGGTTGAAATTAAAGAGATAGGAAAAGGCCGCTTTGTACCTCCGGTTATCGGAGATAGCTTCCGCCACCTTATTGTAGTGTGTCACATCCCAGAACATACATTCCTTGAAACCGTTTGAATCAGTATAGCGGGTATTTTTATCCCTCAGATTCATTGTCTCACCCAGAAAAAGGCGATACCCTTCCGTGAGTGAACGGGAGGAAGAATGATTGAACGGCTGCCCCTGGATGTTCGTCACCACATCACCGGGCTGTATTCCCGCCGCCGCTGCCGGTGAGCCGGGATCCACTGAAACAACGGTTCTCAGGTCATTCATATCATATCCTATACCGGTGTAATTGTATTTCAGGTATTTCACCTGATAGGTTGCAAAGGAGAGGTTGCCGGGGTACGGGAACTTCAGCAGGAGCAGCGGCAGGTTCATCTCCAGGTAATCAACCAGATTATAGTTGCCGCTTAACCGCTCCTTCACTTCGCTTTCCCAGATCAACGTCATCCCTCCCGCATCGATATATTTCCTGTCAAAAAAGCGGTAACCGAACTCCAGATTGAAAGCGATATCATCCACCCTGACCGCTTCGGAAGGATCATAAAGAGGCACCTTTACTGTTCGGTGATTCCTGGTATCAAACCGCCAAACAGGCTGATAACTCCCGGATGTAGGTGAATCTGCCTTATACTGCGGGTTCTTCTGGTAACTATAATAGGTTTGAATGATGAAATCGGGATCGTCGGGATTATACTGCAATCCTTTCTCTGACAGGGCACGGATAAAGACGGCGTTGATACGCTCATCGAGCTCCCTTGTTGCCTCATCCGAAGGAGCGAAGCTAAAGGTGCGATAGCTGTGATAGAGCGCATCGTTGTTCGTTTTCGTTTTCACCGGCATCAGAAAACGTCTGTCCTGCACATCCTCAAGGCTGTAGAACGCAAACACCGGCGCCAGCTGTGCCTCACTGATGGCATTGCTGTGGCGGCAATCCTTTGCAAAGGTTATCTCCCTGAAGGAATACTCAAAATTACGGATGGCAAGGGTTATCTCCGTCTCGTTCAGGTTGAACCACGACAGGATGGTATTGTAGGATTGCAGATAGGTTCCGTTACTGTTCACGGAGAGAATGATATCGTTCAGCTTCAGCCCTGCCCGCTCGGCAGGAGAACCGGGAGTGACTCCGACAACAACAGGCTCCTTGAATCCCCAACTCTTCTCAGCCCCTATCTCGAACGTAAAACCAAGGCTGCAGGTTGTCGTCACCTTCTGTGCGAACAGATTCCCCGTGAAAAGGACAACTATTAAAAAAACGTGTATAATTTGTTTCATAAAATTCATTCATTAATATCCTGGGGCATTGAAATACAACCCTCCTGTGGTGAACGTCCTTTCTTTGTCGTCAGACAATCCGATCACAAGAACCATGTCGCCCGCGGTGTATAGGTCAATTTCCCGTTTCAAAGTGTTATCTCAGTCAGTTGTGCATAGATCAGAACAAAGATAGGGCTTTTTTTTTCAATTTTATTTTGCAGTGTTCATTTTGAAGTCGAAAAGATAGCGAAATCAGTACAATTTCTTTATCTTTGCCCTGTTTGATTATCTATTAAAAAGAATCCTATGATTGTTGACAACCTTGCCAATGCAGCCAATTATTTCAGCCTGCATCCTCTTTTCGAAAAAGCATTTGAATATATCAGTCAGCTTGATCCGGACAATATGGAGGCCGGTACGACTGAAATAGAGGGTAAACTGTTAAAGGCATCGGTGGTTGATGTGCAACTGAAACCGCTTGCAGAAGCCAAACTGGAGACACACAGGAAGTACATCGATATCCAGATACCGGTGGCGAAAGCCGAAACATTCGGATGGCGTTCCCTCTCTTCCCTGGCCTCTTCTGAAACAGGATACGATGAGAACAACGACTTTGAACTGTACAGCGACACACCATCGGCCTACGTGACGGTACACCCTGGTGAGTTTGTCATCTTCTCTCCCGAAGACGGCCATGCACCTCTTATTGGTGATGGCCCATCGAAAAAAATCATTCTTAAGGTAGCTGTGATTTAACCCTGATTAACCTGCTGCACAATGCTGGACATCATCAAAAACGACCCGTGGCTGGCACCTCATGCCAATGCAATTGAAGGGCGCCACAACTATTTCCTCAAACGGTTGTCCGATCTCACACAAGGGGGTAAAATCAGGCTTTCTGATTTCGCTACCGGCTATCTCTATTTCGGATTACACCAGACGCAGGAAGGATGGGTCTTCCGTGAATGGGCTCCCAATGCGGCAGAGATCTTTCTCGTGGGCACCTTCAACCAGTGGCAGCGACAGGAAGCCTATAGACTGAAACGGAGTGATAACGGTGTCTGGGAGGTGAGCGTCCCGCATGACCTTATTCATCATGAAGACCTGTACAAGCTGCACGTCAGCTGGGAAGGTGGCTCGGGAGAACGAATTCCCTCATGGTGCAAGCGGGTGGTACAGGATGCACAGACCTATATCTTCAGTGCGCAGGTGTGGGAACCGGAGGAGAGATACCATTTCCGGCACCCCCATTTCATCGCCGACACCACACCACTCCTTATTTATGAGACGCATGTGGGCATGTCTACGGAAGAAGAAAAAGTAGGCACCTACAACGAGTTCAGGGAGCTGATCCTTCCCCGGGTGAAAGAGAACGGCTACAATGCCATTCAGGTCATGGCCATACAGGAACATCCTTATTACGGTTCGTTCGGCTATCATGTCTCCAGCTTTTTCGCACCCTCCTCCCGGAGCGGTACCCCTGATGAGCTGCGCGAGCTGATCGACACGGCCCACGGGATGGACATCGCCGTGATCATGGATATCGTTCATTCACACGCCGTTAAAAACGAAACCGAAGGCATTGCGCGGATGGATGGATCCTATGACCTCTATTTCCATAGCAACCCTGAGCGCAGGAATCACACTGCATGGGACTCACTCTGTTTTGATTACCGAAAAGATGAGGTGGTTCATTTCCTGCTTTCCAACTGCAAATACTGGTTGGAGGAGTTTCAGTTCGACGGCTTTCGTTTCGACGGCGTGACATCGATGATCTACCTGAGTCATGGTTTGGGAGAAGCGTTCTCCGACTACAGTGATTATTACAATGCGGGGCAGGACGGCGATGCCATCTGTTACCTCACGCTGGCCAACCAGCTCATCCACGAGGTGAACCCGCATGCCATCACCATTGCCGAAGAGGTAAGCGGGATGCCCGGGCTGGCTGTAAAACCGGAAGGCGGGGGCTACGGCTTCGACTATCGTATGGCGATGAACATACCCGATTTCTGGATTAAGATCATCAAGGAAAAGAAAGATGAAGAATGGTACCCCAGCGCCATCTGGTGGGAGACGACCAACCGTCGCTCCGATGAGAAGACCATCTCCTACGCGGAGAGTCACGACCAGGCGCTCGTGGGAGACAAAACCATTATCTTCAGGCTGATCGATGCCGACATGTACTGGTTTATGTCGAAACTGATGAGCAGCTCCTTTGCTGTGGACCGCGGCATCGCACTGCACAAAATGATCCGTCTGGTAACGGCTACCACGATCAACGGGGGTTACCTGAACTTCATGGGTAACGAATTCGGGCATCCCGAATGGATCGATTTCCCCCGCGAAGGAAACAACTGGTCTTATCAATATGCCCGGCGTCAGTGGAGCCTCTCCGACGACCATAATTTAAAATATCACTATCTGGGTGATTTTGACAAGGCGATGATCCGACTGATCAGGTCTGTACCCAATTTCCAGTCAACCGCCCTGGTGAAGATATGGGACAAGGACGACGATAATATCCTGGCATACAGTCGTGAAGACCTGCTGTTCGTCTATAACTTTCACCCGCAGCAGTCGTACAGTGATTATGGCATCCTCGTGCCCCAGGGAGAATATGAGATCGTCCTCGACACCGACAGCCGTGAGTTTGGCGGCTTCGGCCTGAACGACGACACCATTTCTCATTTCACTCAATATGATCCCTTGTATGTATCGGACGATAAAGGCTGGCTGAAATTATACCTGCCTGCCCGCACCGCGATGGTGATGAAGAAAAAACAGAATAATTAGACTATGACAACAGATAATAAAGAAACAAAATTTATTTCCGAAGAAACACAGAAACTGTACCCCCTGAAATTCGAGCCCATCCTCAAACCCGTGCTGTGGGGCGGATCGGATATTTGCAGGTTCAAGAATCTGAAATCTTTACAGGACGGTATCGGTGAGAGCTGGGAGATTTCCGGCGTGCAGGGCAATGTTTCCGTCATCGCCAACGGCCCGCTGGCAGGGACGTCGATCGACGAACTGCTCATCCGCGCCGGGGAGGCACTGGCGGGAAAGAAAGTGTACGAAAGATTCGGAGATACCTTTCCGTTGCTCATTAAATTTATCGACGCGAAAGATGATCTCTCCATCCAGGTGCATCCCGACGATGCCCTGAGTAAAGCACGTCACAACTCCTTCGGGAAAACCGAAATGTGGTACGTCGTGAATGCAACCCCCGGTGCATACCTCTATTCCGGATTCAAAAAAAACATGACCCCCGAAGCATATGTGGAGGCCGTCCATAACAACACCTTCACCGACACACTTCAGAAACACGAAGTGAAAACCGGGGATGTGTTCTTTCTTCCTGCCGGCCGTGTACATGCCATCGGCGCGGGTTGTTTCATTGCAGAGATCCAGCAGACGTCCGATATCACCTACCGTATCTACGACTTCAACCGTAAGGATGCCAGCGGCCGCTCACGAGAACTCCACACGGAACTGGCCAAGGATGCGATAGACTACAGGGTATATGACTCATACAAGACTGATTACGAGAGAAACGTCAACCAACCCGTGAAGCTGGTGACGTGTCCCTACTTCACCACCGTGCTGCTGGAGATGGATATCCCGATGATGCGTCACTATACAAACCTGGACTCGTTCGTCATCTATATCTGTATGGCCGGCCATTGCACCATCAAAGATGACAAGGGGAACACGGACATCATCCGACAGGGTGAGTCAATGCTGATCCCTGCCGACACCAAATCGGTCATGATCATCCCGGGAGAATCTTCCAGGCTGCTGGAAACTTTTGTTGAATAGTATAACATTCAGGAATTATCGGGCGATTGCCGTAACGACTGTCCAGCGTATGAGAGGTATTTTATTACTTAATATAGGCACTCCTGCGAGTACAGAAAAAGCTGATGTAAAAAAATTCATCGGCGACATGCTGTCGGATCCACATCTGACCGGGTACCCCGAATGGTTGTCCATTCTTCTTGCCCGCAAAATCATTGCACCGTTGTCTGTATCCAAATCGGCAAAAAAATACCGGCAGATATGGCGCAGCGAAGAACCTCTCCTATCGCCGTTGCTGTACCATATGCGGAGGCTGGCGGATGCGCTGGAGTCGAAGAAGGGACTTCCCGTGGCAATTGGCATGCGATACGGTGAACCGGGTATTGCCGAAGCATTCAAAGAACTGGAAAGAAAGTGTCCCTTGTTGCATGAGGTGATCATCTTCCCTTTGTATCCGCATTATGCTCAATCGACCACAGAAACCATCACCGACGAGATCGGCCGCATTTTCTACAAGCGCCCTCACTCTTTCCGGCTGAAGTTCGTGGAACCCTACTATCAGCATCCCGCCTACATCCACGCGCTGACAGAACAGGCCAGGCCCTATCTTGAAGATATCAACAGAGTGGTATTTTCCTATCACAGCCTGCCCGTCTCTCAGGTGGAAGCGGCCTGGAGAAAAGGGAAAGAGTTCGATTATGTCTATCAATTGAAAGAGACCAACCGCCTTTTTTGTGAGAAACTGCAAATCAATCTGCACGATACGCTGATTCTGTATTCCTCACAGCGCGGCAACAACTGGCTGAAACCTTTCCTGAACCACGATATCAGCGATCTGCCCGGGCTGGGATGGAAGAAGGTGGCAGCACTCGCCCCGGGGTTTCCGGTGGATAATATGGAAACACTTTATGATATCGATATCGAAGCACGCAGACTTTTTATGGAGGCTGGCGGTGAGAAATTCACCTTCATCCCGTCGCTCAATGACAACGATATATGGGTAGAGGCCATCTGGAAGATCGTGGAAAAACCGTGATTGAAAAAAAATAATACAACGAAAGCATACCAACATATCCCAATGAAAAAAACAAGCCGTATCATCCTCCTTCTCGTAACCGCATTCATCGTCGCCTTCATTGCCCCGGCACAACAGCAGCCGGTAAGGATAGGTATAGTGGGACTGACGCATGATCATATCCATGGTCTGCTGGGACGCAAAGTGAAAGGCGATATCCTGATTGTAGGTATTGCAGAGCCCGACACGGCCCTGGTGGGAAAGTATGCCCGGCAATACGGGTTCGACAGAAAGCTGGTCTACCCTACCCTCGGTGAGATGCTCCGCCATACGAAACCCGAGGCGGTGATGGCATACAACGATATCTACGGGCACCTGGAGGTGGTGGAAGCGTGCGCACCGCGGGGCATCCATGTGATGGTGGAGAAGCCGCTGGCTGTCAGCAGGGAACATGTCCTGAGAATGGATTCCCTGGCCGGCAAATACAATATTCATCTGCTCACCAATTACGAAACCACCTGGTACGGCAGCAATGCCAAAGCGTACGCTGTTGCCCGTGACGAGAAAGCTATCGGGGAAATCCGGAAAATAACATTTCACACTGGCCATCAGGGTCCGGTAGAGATCGGCTGCAGCCCACAGTTTCTGTCCTGGCTCACCGATCCCGTGCGCAACGGTGCGGGAGCACTGAACGACTTCGGCTGCTACGGTGCAAACATCACCACCTGGCTGATGCAGGGGGAAGCACCAGTCTCGGTGACGGCAGTCACGCACACCAACAAACCGCTGGTCTACCCCGGGGTGGATGACGAAGCCACCATCATCATTCAATATCCAAAGGCACAGGTGGTGATACAGGCTTCATGGAACTGGCCCTACAGCCGGAAAGATATGCAGTTGTATGGTGCGTCGGGTTATGTGAATTGCATGGACGCCTCGGCAATGATCATACGGGAAACAGGAAAAAAAGATGCAACGGAGCTGACCGCCCCTGCCCTGCCTGCAGACCGTAATGATGCTTTCTCCTACCTTGCCGGCGTGGTCCGCGGCAACATCGTACCGCAGCCGTACGATCTGTCGGCACTGCAGAACAATGTGATGGTGGTGAAGATCCTGGCAGCTGCTAAAAAGTCGGCTAAAACAGGCAGTACCATACCCTGGGAAGAGTAAGCATCGTTTTTTTACCGTGTCTGTGAACCGGAGTACGGAAAATCAATCATCAGATATAATACTCCATGAGATCGATCAGCCCTGCCTGCAGCGCATAGCGCGTCACTTCGTTCACACTGTTCACGCCCAGCTTACGGTATATATTGCGACGATGGGCATTGACCGTATGGAAACTCAGGAACTTCTCTGCCGCGATCTCCTTGGTTGTTTTTCCCAGCGCCACTTCACGGACAATAATTTTCTCTGCTGGCGTAAGCTGATCCGGAACCTTCACCGTTGGCACACCCGTTCTCATCACCGATTCAGCAAAATCGCACCAGTAGACCTCACCGGCAGCCACATGCACCAGCGCATCTTTGATCTGATCCCGTGTGCCATGCTTCATCACAACACTGATGGAGGGATCCGATAGCAGCAGCTGCCGGAGGAAGTGCTCCCCGGGTTCATCGCTGAAAAGCAGCCATGACGACTCTTTGGCACCGATTTTCATGTTGATAAGGTGATTTGCGGAAATAAAATCAAACAGGCTGTAATCGACGATCACCACGGAGCCGGTGCTAGTCCGCAATGATTCCAGCAGCTCACGACAGGTGGAAACTTCAGCTATCACGGCCTCGCCATCCATCTCTCTCAGCAATGAGATCAACCCTATCCGGGTAATATCCTGATTATCTGCTAATATATAATTTCCCGCCACAACATCTTTTTTTTACTGAGCGACAAATGTAATAATTTCTACCGGCCTTTTATTTAAAAATACCATAAATATGCTATTTCAGCCATGGGAAATAACCACTACTTTTGTTCAAAAATAATTCATTCCTTATGACAAAGATCGCAGCAAATCTAACAAAGCTGGTCGGCAATACGCCGTTATTACAGCTCAACCAACTGGAAAAGGCGGAAGGAGCCAAAGCGCACCTTATTGCGAAGCTCGAAAGTTTCAATCCGCTGGGAAGTGTGAAAGACCGTATTGCTCTGGCCATGGTCGAAGAGGCGGAAAACAGCGGGTTACTGAAACCCGACTCCATTCTCATCGAACCCACCAGTGGTAATACCGGTATCGGGCTTGCCTTTGTGGCTTCCATCAAGAAATATCGTCTTATCCTTACGATGCCCGAGACCATGAGTATCGAAAGAAGAAACCTGCTAAAGGCTCTCGGTGCCGAACTGGTGCTGACACCCGGTGCCGAGGGGATGAAGGGTGCCATCGCGAAAGCAAAGGCATTACAGGCCGAACTGGGCAATGCAGTGATCCTGCAGCAGTTTGAGAATCCGGCCAACCCGTCCATTCATTACCGGACCACCGGTGAAGAGATCTGGCGGGATACCGACGGACAGGTGGATATTCTGGTGAGCGGGATTGGTACGGGAGGAACGGCCAGCGGTGCCGGCAAACGACTGAAAGAGCTGAATCCGGCCATCAGGGTAGTTGCCGTGGAACCCACCGATTCACCGGTACTCAGCGGCGGTAATCCGGGTCCTCACAAAATTCAGGGTATCGGTGCCGGTTTTATCCCCGGCACCTACGATGCGTCGGTGATCGACGAGGTGATCACCGTCTCCAACGACGATGCCATCCGTACCAGCCGCAAGCTGGCATCGGTAGAGGGACTGCTCGCGGGCATCTCTTCAGGGGCAGCCGTCTATGCGGCCTTACAGCTGTCACATAAAGAGGAAAATGCAGGGAAAAAGATTGTGGTGATTCTTCCCGACACCGGTGAACGCTATCTCTCCACTGTGCTCTACGCATTCGATGAATACCCTTTGTAGGGTTGAAAGAGAAGGAGATAGGAAAAAATTGAAAGAGAGGGTGATACAACCTTCCGTGCCAATAATCATTCAACAGACACAAAAGAAACACTGATATGAAAAAAATCCTATTACTGATCCTTATCGCGGCAGGTATCCTTGCCTGCGAGAGAAAAAGCACCCTGCAAGACGGCATATGGCGCGGTGAGTTGGCCGTCGCCGGGAACAGGCAGGCCCCCTTCCTGTTCGAGGTGCACCATGTCTCAGCCGACACGGCTACCGTCATACTGATCAACGGGGAAGAAAGAGTGGAGCTGGCCGGTGTCACGCTTCAGGACGATTCCCTCGTTATTCCCATTGTGGCTTACGATGCCGTCATCAGGGGGGTGGTGACAGCCAACCGTATCGAAGGGCGATTCATCAGGAATTATATGGAGAATGATCCCGGCGTACCTTTTACCGCGCAATACGGGGAAGAAGCCCGTTTCACACCGGCAGAGAATCCCACCGATATAGCCGTCGACGGTAAGTGGGAGGTGCATTTTATCGGGGAGAAGGGAGACACCACCCACAATGTGGGTATCTTCCAAAGCGATGATGCCATGGTCACCGGTTCTATCCTGACCAACTCGGGCGACCTGCGATTTCTGGAAGGAGCCTATACACAGGATGGCGTTCAGCTATCAGCTTTCGGCGGGTTGAGTCCCTACCTGATTGAGATCACCTTTACCGATGATGATCATTTTACGGGGACCTTCTATACTGCGCGCGGAACGACGCAACTCTCGGGAAGCCGCAACAATGAAGCAGCGCTGGCCGACCCCTACTCGCTTGCCAGGCTGAAGCCGGGATTCGAGACACTCGGGTTCAGCCTGCCGGATAGTGATGGTAATCCTATCTCACTAAGCGATGAACGCTTCCGCGACAAGGTGGTGATCGTCTCCATCCTCGGCAGCTGGTGCCCCAATTGTCTCGATGAGATGGCTTTTCTTGCCCCCTGGTACGAAGAGAACAAGGAACGGGGTGTAGAAGTAGTCGGTATTGCGTTTGAGCGGAAAGATGATTTCGACTATGCCCGGAAAGCGATCACGCAACTGACAGAGAGATACCATACCGGCTATCCGGTTCTCTTTGGCGGTGAAGTGGGTAAGGAAAGCATTGCGGGAGCGCTGCCGGAGCTGGATAACTTCTCCAGCTATCCCACTACTATCTTCATCGACAGGCAGGGGAAAGTGCGCAGGATACATACCGGTTTCAACGGCCCGGCTACCGGACTTTTCTATCAGGAGTTTATCGATGAGTTCAACACCCTGGTTGATTCACTGCTCACAGCAGAAAACTGACAAGTAAAAGCTATAACAAAAGCCGCTGAAAGCAACACCAACCCCAGCTAAAAAGCTGACAGCTTATTGCTTATTGCTGAAAGCTGATCGCCAATTGCTTATAACTTATGACTTCAAAGCCTGACAGATATCCTCGAACAGCGCATCTGCACTCTCCAGTCCCACCGACAGGCGGATGGTGTTCTCCCTCACATCCATCTCCACGCGCTGTGCGGGGGTGAAGCTGCCATAGATGGTGCTGGCCGGATGGATGATCAGCGACCGGTTATCGAAGAGATTGGTGGCACGGCGGATCAGCTTCAGCTTGTTCAGGAAGACGTAACACCGCTCCTTCGATGCCATGCCGAACGTCAGCATGGCACCGGGGTAATCGCCGAACTGTCGCCGACTCACCTCAAAAAAAGGATTATCCCCAAGGCCAGTATAGGACACCGATTCTATTTCAGGGACTGATTGCAACCTCTTAGCCAGCTCTTTGCTGGTGACAGCCTGTCTTTCAAAGCGCACCAGCAATGTCTCCAGTCCCAGCGACTGCATATAAGCCACCTCCGGTGTCATGTAGGCACCCAGGTTACGGTGTATCTCACGACGCAGCTTATAATGAAAGGCGGAGGGTGATTCACCGGCCACCGGCCGCAGGCGGGGTGATTGATTCCAGTCGAACCGGCCATAATCGATGATCAGTCCCCCCAGGCCGGTGCCTCCTCCAGATATATATTTGGTACTGGATACTATCTCAATATCCACACCAAAATCGGCTGCGTGGAATGTGGTAAAAGGGACAATCGTGGTATCGGCAATCAGTGGGACGTGCTTTTCATGCACCACCCTACTTAACATAGTCAGGTCGGCCACCTCCATCTGCGGGTTGGTGATCACCTCCACGAACACGCCGCAACTGTTAGCATCGAGATGCGCCGCCACATCGGCCGGATCGGTCAGATCACAAAAACGAACTTCCACCCCAAAAGCACTCAACGTATTCACGAAAAAGGAGTAGGTATTCCCAAAGAGATGACGTGAAGTGACAATGTTGCTCCCGTTCCATGCCAGTGTCAGGAAGGTGTTGCTGATGGCCGCCATACCCGAATTGAGGGCCGTGACACCATACGCACCGGTGATTGCTTTCACGCGCTCCTCGAAATACTCTACCGTGGGATTTGTTACCCGTGAGTAGGTGTGCTCTGCGGTGCAACCGCAGAAGGCAGCTTCCATCTCTTCGGCAGTGGCAAACTCATAGGCAAGTGTATGGTAGACCGGCATCGACAGGGATCCGTAAGGATCGGGTTTGGGGTAGGATAAACCCATCAGTTTTGCTTCGTAATCTTTCTCCATCATCGTTCAACTTTTTTCTTCGTACAAAGGTAAGACAGAAAAGGAGAAAAAAAGAAAAAAAATCACTTTTGAACGCAGTGCAGCCATTCCTTCACGGAACGTATCTGAAACAAGATCCCCGAACTGCAGCCAGCCCGGGGATCCTTTTTTTACTGAAAGTCCGGAAAACGAAACTTATCTTCAGGGGGTACCAATCTCTTTCTTGCTTTATACAGCTGGCATACCCAATAGAGTAAAAACCCTTTTACAATGTTACATTTCAATGACATAATCATCTATCGTTTTAAAATCCAGGCATCTCTGTGAGTCGGATGCTCTCTGTGTATTTCTCTTAAATAGGTCTCAGCCTCCGCTCTGTAGACAAAGGTGGCTGCATAGACATCGATGCGTCCGGGGCGCTTCAGCCATTTGGTCTGCGGGAAACCCTCGTTTTGCAATTGCGCGGTGATTTGTTCTGCCACGTCACTCCGTTCATATACACCCATCACAATATAATATACAGGCTGGTTGTCATCCATCATCTGCTCAGGTGCAGCGTTGATCTCTCCATCATCGGCAGCTACCTTATTATCGGCAGGTAATTCATTCGTCACCTCCGTTGCAGGAGCAACCGGTTGTTGGGCTTGTG
The DNA here is from genome assembly GCA_927407015.1 of uncultured Proteiniphilum sp. Taxonomy (GTDB): domain Bacteria; phylum Bacteroidota; class Bacteroidia; order Bacteroidales; family Dysgonomonadaceae; genus Proteiniphilum. The sequence goes on from CAKMJT010000005.1 coordinate 12,862, forward strand.
CAACCCTTGCACGAAACAGACCACTCTCCGAGATCATCTGTGCCGACTGGCGGCCAATCGTCGTGTCGTTCACCGGCAGGATAAACATGAATACAGCAATGGCAGCCACGGCAGCAGCGCTGACAGCAAGGGTCCGCAATCTCCGCTGCCCGTTTTCCGCCTTTGCCGGAGTCATCGGGGCATGCAGCTGTATCAGCGGCTTCAGCGTAGCTTTGGCCAGTCCGAAGAAGGCGGGCTTTACAAAAGGTGCCGGACTGTACACTAATCGTTTTTCATCGTTCAGTGTGAATGATCCAAGTTTCCCCAGTTCCACCTGTCGTTGCTCCAGCAGCTGCATTTTCAGCTCCTGTACAGCCAGCTCTATCTTCTGCATGGCCGCCTCAAAGGTGAGTTTATCGCTCTTCATGTAGGATTGAGCCAGTAATCCGTCGTTGTGGATGAGATCACGATTGAATACGAGTTCACACACCGGTGCATGGAATGTGGCGATACCGTCTCTACGTGCGGGAATGGTGTTTACCACGAACCCACCAAATTCGGGAATAATCACGCAGTTGTGTTCGTGCAGCAAAAACTCTATGTGGGAAACAAGTTGATTCATACCATTCGATTTTTGCGGGCATTCTGCTCATCGTACAGCACGTTGAAAGCATTCTCAATGCCCGTTTCACATGGCAAAGATAAAAAATAATGCAAGGAAAGCATCAAAAAAAGAAAAAAAAATCTTTATTTTCTCACTTTATCCAGATTGTGGCTGGCAAAATCCTTCCAGTCCTTGTATTTCTTGTCGCCGGTGGAGATGTTTGACTGATAGAAATGACAGAGAGCGGCGGCAAGACCGTCGGTAGCGTCGAGCTGTGGTAGCATGTTCTCATCGGGAATATGGAGGATATTCTGTAACATGTAGGCCACCTGTTCCTTGGCAGCCCTTCCATTGCCGGTGATGGCCATTTTGATTTTCAGGGGTGCATATTCAAATATCGGGATATCGCGCGAGATGGCAGCAGCCATGGCCACACCCTGTGCACGGCCCAACTTGAGCATGCTCTGCACATTCTTGCCAAAGAAGGGCGCCTCAATGGCCAGCTCATCGGGCAGGAACTCATCGATCAGGCCGATGATACGCGCATAGATCTTCGCCAGCTTCAGGTAGTGATCGCCATACTTACCCAGATTCATCACCCCCATGGCCATCAGGGAGGGTTTATTATCCAGTACCCTGAGAATACCGTAACCCATCACCTGTGTACCGGGGTCTATCCCCATGATTATCCGTTCTTTCTGCATTTATCCGGAAAGCTAATATTCAATTGTCTGCATTATTGTGGAGAATCCGATCAGTTTATCCCTGAACTTTTCCAGTAAAGGAGCGTATACAATCTGGCTTTCGTCCGTATTCCAGCGTTCCAGCGTCACTAGATCGGCCACGGTGAATTCCATCGCATAGGAATGCCCTTCCTCACCCTCCTTGCCGAATACACGCGCCAGGCGGGGTGATATCAGCAATCCGCTTTGGGTGGACATGGGGATGAAATGCTGCAGCATATACTCGATGAATTCTTCATGAAGCGCTTCTTCCACATGGAAAGTGGTATTGAAAACAATCATATTTCGTGATTTTTTATTTTTTCAGCTGTTTCGATTGCAAATATAAACAAAATCTCTATCTTTGCACCACAAAAAATGAGGGGGATTAGCTCAGCTGGCTAGAGCGTTTGACTGGCAGTCAAAAGGTCATCGGTTCGACTCCGATATTCTCCACCCGATAAGTTTGATTTCAGCAGACTATATCAAACGAAAAAAGGTATCCTTCAACGGATACCTTTTTTAATGCTGATGTTCACTCACGTCTGATATAAATCCATCAGATCTATTCCTGTCGTGATAATGATTAAAAGTCAAAACTCACAATAATGCCATTGACTGTTCCGCTGATCCTGTCACAGGTTCCGTTGGCATTGATTTGTCCCATCAGTTGAACATCATATTCAATACCATTGCAGCGATAACGGCCTTCAATCCGGAAGTTTGACTCAGCCGGCACAAACGATGCACATCCGGGTTGCAATGTAAACGTACCCAGGAAATTAACACTCTGATCTGTATCTAGATATACTTCCCTTCCATTGGTCAGTCCTACCCTGAAGTGATTAATTTTCTCCGCGATGTCAATCAGGATAAAACCTCCCAGGCACTGATAGGGATCCTGATTGTAATTGATAACACCTCCCAGCTTGATGGTCAGCTCGATACTTCCTCCTTTTCCATCGGGATGGACGTAGGTTCCGTTATAATTCAGGGGATAGCTCAGACTCCGGAAATCGGTATCTGCTGTAAATTCCGTGGCTACGGCACTTTCATTGTTCATACCCTGATTCACTCCCTGGGAACCCGCATTGAACAAAGCCAATACGATTTGTTTTTGATCCTGTTCCGACAATTCATCTTTGTTTTCTTCCTTGGAGCATGAAACAAGTACGAAAAGCAGAGCCGAAAAACCGAAGAAGAAAAGACAATACTTTTTCATAGTTACTACGTCAGAGTTTAACGTGCTGACACCGCACTTTTTTTTGGTTTCATGGAATAAATAAACTATTTTAATCAGGGGGTAAATTTAATATATTTTCTTTTAATATTCATATATATAAGGTATTTTTTATAAATATTTACTCCCGTCGGGATAAAACAGTAAAAGAGTCTGATTTTGTGACAGATACAGTTGTCGCAGGTCATGAAGTGACCCTGGCAATGGCTTTTTAACTCTTCAAAGAATCTTAATGTCATCTTTCTCGCACAACTCGAGCGCCATCTCCCGCAGGCGGAATTTCCGGATCTTCCCGCTGCCGTTCATTGGAAAAGCATCCACGAAGAAGACGTAACGGGGTATCTAGTATTTGGCAATATGTGCCTTGCAGAAATAGAATCGTAATAGATGCTATCTCCCTGATTCAGGATATTTTTCTCCGTACCGTAATGCACTTCAATGGATCCTTCCAGTACAAAGAAAAACTCTCCTGTTCTTCGTCTGAGCCATCGTTTTCTCACGCATATTTCACAAAAGATGTTCATTCACATTTTTTAATATCAACAAAAAGAAATAGTACCGGAATTTGCAGGTGAATATGAATAAATTAACTAAACTTGCAGGATGTAATTCTATACGTTTGAAAGATATCAGACCCATAGTGCCACCTGAATACTCAAAAAAAGATATGTTGGTTTCGAGTCGAAGTGTTCAAAATTTATTAAAAAATGCTTTAACGAAAGTTGGTATCAGTAAAAATATTTCCGTACATTCGTTGCGCCATTCGTTTGCCATGCACCTGTTAGAATCAGGCACAGATTTACGGTACATTCAGGAGCTACTGGGTCACGCCAGCAGTAAAACAACTGAAATATATACCCATATCACAACGAAAGGATTTGATCAGATAAAAAACCCTTTGGATAATCTTGATTTATAAGAAAACAACCTATAAAAAGCAATTTATATAATCTGTATGCGCAATTACATTAAAAACAGACTATTCTTATAAAGTACTTATAATATGCATATTAGAAAAACGGATCCGAAGTATATATGAAATGCATACGCAATAGCATGGCATATACACAGATGTTGTGCGTCATGCTGCATCGTCCTAAATGACAATTTGAGCAATATTAATCATTGCCTTGGGTGACAAATGAAATACAATTGAAGAGTCTCAAAACAGAATAATTATCAATTCAAAATAAAATATCATGGATAAACTTACTATTACGGAAACAATCATTGCTTTGGAGACAGCGGCTCTCGATGCATGGCACAATGGTAATCCCTCTCCCTATCTCGAACTTTATTCAAAGGACTTTACTTATTTTGACCCTGCACATGAAAGGCGGCTTGACGGTTGGGACAAAATAAAAGAGTTCTATGAAAGCATGCGGGGAAAGATAAAAATGGATAAATTCGAAATAATAAATCCCATTGTACAATCAACCGATACAATGGCAGTTCTGACCTACATTCTGCATTCGTACTCAGGCGAAACCCTCTGGAAAGAGAATTGTACAGAAGTGTATAGACTTGAAGAAGATAACAAGTGGAAAATCATCCAAAGCCATTGGTCGTTGACCAAACCTTCTATTGATTAATTTACGCTGTCACATCTTTTAGATTGTTTATGGATAAAATGTTGACATTCGCAGATAGACAAGCTTTTCGAGAATGGCTTGGTAAGTATGGAACAGAGCGCGATGGAATATGGTTACTCTTTAGCAAAAAGGGGAAATTTGACACACTCTCTGCTGGTGATGCATTGGAAGAGGCGCTTTGTCACGGATGGATAGACGGACAAATGCAATCTCTTGACGACAATACCTATAAAAAATATTTTGCACGACGTTTACCTAAAAGCAAATGGTCTGTTAAAAACAAAGAACTGGCACAAACTCTTATGGAAAAGGGTTTAATGACCCAGCAGGGTTTAGAAGCCATAGAACGTGCCATGAAAAACGGTTTATGGGATAATGCCAAACATATCCTTATTGACGATGAACAAATACAGATGTTTAAGGAAATCATTCAGCCTCATGAGCTCGCTTATTCGAATTTACAGGCTATGTCGGATTCGATACAGCGTACATATACCGGATTTTATTTTGATGCCAAATCTGAGAAAACCCGTCAAACTCGAATAATAAAAATTATTGACAGACTTAATAGGAATTTGAAGCCAATGTGATGTAAGTAATTTATATGAAGATATTGAAACAGGAAAAGAGTTATAAAATGCACGAACGCACAACATCGCGTATAAATAATGGCGGGGCTTGTAGCGTATTCGGGCTTCCTGCCTTGCATCAAATTCATCGTATCTTGATAGGAAAGTGCTTCGAAATCGGCAACTAACCATACCGCCAAACGTTAGCGGTCATGCAGGGCAGACACAGCAAAAACTCATTCAGTTGGAGATTGCTAATATCTTTAACGTTGACATTAAAATATTACTTGTTTCGACATAACGTTTTGAACAGGCAGTGCCTCAATAGAAGAATAGGAGATTTGGATACCATCTCGAAGGAAGTTAGGGCATGGCAGCGAGGCAGAAATAATAAAGACGCTAAAATTGATTGGCGTTTCACGAATGATCAAGCGAGGTTAAAGTTCAAAAGACTTTATCTGACATTATTATAGTAACATAGCAATAGTATGAAAATTGGGATTATTCTCGAGACAAAAGAGTACGAAAAAGCATGGAATGCTTTTCGTTTTGCCATTACAGCAAAGAAACAAGGGCACGAAGTAAAATTATTTTTAATGGGAGAAGCCGTTGAATGTGAGGGCTTAACACATGAGAAGTATAATGTGGATGAACAATTGAGAAAATTCATTGACGTTGGAGGCGAGATCCTTGCCTGTGGCACTTGTTTAAAATCACGCAATCTGGATAGCACGGAAGCTTGTCCTATTTCCAACATGGTTGATTGTGTCAATGTAGTCGTTTGGGCAGACAAAACCGTCACCTTCTAAGTCCGGCAAAGTCAATCGCATCGAAATGGTATTCCACATCAGCGGAATATGAATCATTATTCATCATTCAAAACAGGCGCCCTATGCTGCATACAGCCATCGATTTTAATAAGACCCTTGCATCCGATAAGATTCGTCTCCGGCCTTTATGCCGGGAGGACAAGGATGCATTTACAGTGATGACCCGTGAGCAGGATTATAAACCGAATGGGAACAAATGAATTTCTGACGGTATCACCCAAAATAGAATGAAAATCAGATTTGAAGAAATAAAAGAGCAGGACCTGCAGGAGGTAAAGCATATCTACGACTGGTACATCAAAAACTCGACAGCGACCTTTCATACAGAACCTATCCGGATTGACCAGTTAAAGGAATTCATATACGTCAATCATGCACTCTATCTGTCTTACCTCATTTACGCAGACAATACGATCACAGGGTATTGTTACCTCACAAATTATAAAAAAAGGCAGGCTTACGACAGAACAGCCGAAGTGACCCTGTACCTGAAACCGGAATACTGTCGACAAGGTATCGGTAAAATAGCCCTGGAGCATCTGGAGCATCAGGCGAAAGAGAATGGATTAAAAAATCTGATTGCCATAGTGACCGGTGACAACGCAGATAGTATTGCCCTTTTTGAGAAATCGGGATATACCCTGTGTGCTCATTTTAAAAACATAGGTGAAAAATTCAACAAAGTGCTCGATGTGCTAGCTTTTCAAAAGGAGATATGAGACAGACCGACACCATTCGGCTACACCCATAAAGCAACAGCCGGCGGGTATCGCAGGAATTTCACGACTGCCCGGGAAAACCAAACCCTGTGAACAAGCAAATACACCGTGTTTGTTATATGGTTTTTTATCTCTTACAGATTACTGAAATAAGTTGCCGTGCGAATCATTTGTGCAACAAACGACATTTCATTGTCATACCACGAAACAGTCTTCACCTGCTTACTTCCTGTCATCTCGCGGAAAGCCAGACGTCCTATCCGGCCAAATCCATTAATCGCAACCTTGATCATCATATCAATATTTTAGGGTGAATACTTCCTGTTTGTTATAACAAGGCATGATGGTAGATGGTTTATTTGGCCTGAAAAAAGATTCTGGTTTCTTGAATGAATCAGAAAAATAATGTATTTTTGCTTCTAGACACACACTATCATTTCGATAATGAATCTATAACCGTATGAAAAGCTTCGGCAGAAAAACATTAAAATATCTATCTCGATGAAAAAAACTCTCATTTGCGTATTTACGCTGTTAGCGGTAACGTTATCAGCCACCAGTCAGGAACTTCCGCATTTCAGACTGAATGTCACGGGGGGATACGGTTATTTTTTACATACCGACCCCAATGAAGGAGAATCCCAAATTTTCATCCACAATGATGACTATAATAACTATCAGCGACAATTGAAGTGGGGGCCAAATATAGAAGGTAACGTGCATTATCTGCTGAACAACGGACTGGGATTCGGGGCTAAATACCGTTACCTGACGACAGATGCTGCCAGTACCGACCTTTTATTTGATGCAGGGGAACATTACGGCGTTGTGCAGGTAGCGGAACAGAATGAGATCATCTTTATTGCCCCTTCACTCATCTATGCCCGGTGGCTGGAGCCAACAGGTAAACTACTGGGTACTGGTGCCTTGTCGGTTGGGTATGTCTATCTCGAGTCATCAGGGGAAGTGGATAACAACTCGGCCATGTTCACTGGTGGAAATATGGGTGTTCAGATCGATTTGGGTGTTGATTATTTTCTTACCCCCCATTTCTCAATAGGTCTGGGAACTGGTTATTTTTACGGTAAGATCAAAGAGGTACATATCAACCTGAGTGAACAGAAAACCACACTGCCGGAGAATGCTCAACCCAATCTCTCCCATATACCACTCAATCTTTCTATATCATACCATTTTTAATGCAACACAACCATGCAACAAATCAAGAAAAACATCATTCTCATTTGCGCAGTGATTCTTCTCTCCTGTACCGATACATATATCCACACTGTAGATCCTCCTATTCCTGTAAACAGAGAGTATAATGGTGTGATGGAAGTGCATACGACCGGCAACAGCTTTGCCAAAACTGAAATACCACGAACGACCCTTGCTGCGGGGAACTATAAAATCATCTTGTTTCCAAAAGCATTGGAACTCAGATCATATTATGTGAAAGCAGATGCTGAGGGCACTATTGAAGTAGAGTATAAGCTGGTGGATGAAATTACCGTGGAACCGGGCTATGAAGGTACGGTTTTCGGCATATTGCAGATTATCAATGAATCGCGCAGTGAGGTACTGCACGTTCCCGTGGGTTATTTGCCCTGATGGGCGGGTACAGATCTCACTGAATCACATACTTCAATGAAAAGGAACAAGAAAAAAATGCACTGACATCCATGCTGGATGGCGACTTATTATACATTCAATATGCAATGAAAACAAAAAACTCCCGCCGCGATTTTTTAAAAATGATGGCTCTTATCCCGACAATACCCGTATTGTCTTCTTTTTCTTTTTCCAATATCCCGGAAAAGCCGGCCGTATTGTCGCACAGATTCAAGCTCAGTCTGAATCTTTACTCTTTTAATCAGCTGCTCAGAGACGGAGCGATTGATCTTTTTGATGTGCTCCATTTTTGTGCACAACACAATTTTGATGCCATTGATCCCACGGGCTATTATTTTCCGGGTTATCCTGCCCCACCCTCCATGGCTTTCATCAACGAGTTCAAGCGGGAAGCTTTTCTTTTGGGACTCGACATCAGCGGAACCGGTGTACGCAATGATTTTGCCAATCCTGATCCAGCTGCGCGCAAGGCTGATGTGGAGATGATCAGACAATGGGTTGAGGTGGCGGCAAAGATGGGAGCACCCAACTTGCGGATATTTTCCGGAACGAACCCGCATGATGGATTCTCACGCGATCAGGTATTCAAATGGATGGCTCATGACATCCGTACCTGTTGTGATTACGGTAAGGAGATGGGTGTGATCATCGCGATACAGAACCACAATGATTTTATCAGGACTGCTGCAGATGTGGATCGCATCTTTGAAATGGTGGATTCCGACTGGCTGGGCCTGAATCTCGATATCGGAAGTTACCGGGAGGCCGATCCCTATAGAGAGATTGAGAAGAACATCGCGAAAGCCGTTACCTGGCAGATTAAGGAGAATGTGTGGATGGATGGGAAGGAAACCCCAACCGATTTATGTAAATTATCCGGGATAATTAAAAAAGCCGGCTACAGGGGATATCTCCCTCTGGAAACACTGGGGGCCGGTGATCCTTATCAAAAGGTACCCCGCCTGCTGCATGAAGTCAGACAGTGTATGGTTTAAATCAGGGAAAACATGGTGAACGGACAGTATCCTTAATTCTGATTCCGGAATTCATTGGGCGTTAAACCTGTCTCACTTTTGAACATACGGGTAAAATGCTGGGGATATTTAAAACCCAGCTCACTGGCAATCTCGCTGATGGTTTTATCCTTGCTGAATATCATGTTTTTGGCCAGGTCAATAATCTTGCACTGAATATATTCTTTTGCCGTTTTCCCCGTATCCTTCTTAATTAAATCGCCAAAATAATTTGCCGACAAATGGAGTGCATCGGCAAAATAAGCTACGGTGGGTAAACCAACTCTGAGTGGCTTGTCCGATGAAAAAAAGTCGTTCAGCTTCTCTTCAAATTTCTCCAGTATTCCCTGATTGACATTTTCCCTGGTGATAAATTGCCGGTCGTAAAAACGGGCGCAATAATTCAGGAACAGTTCGATATTGGAGGCAATGAGTTTCTTACTGTGCTTATCCACACTCTGTTGTAACTCATAATTTATTTTCGCAAAACAATCCAGTACAATTTGCCTTTCGCGTTCCGACAGGTGCAATGCTTCATTGGACTTGTAGCTGAAGAAATTATATTCACTGATAGTTTTCGCTAACGAGGTGCCCTGGAGCAGGTCGGGATGAAAGACCAGCGCATATCCTTTGGGTTGATAAACCAACCCATCATTATCCAGCTCCATCACCTGTCCCGGTGAAACGAAAACCAGTGTACCTTCCTGGTAATCGTAATAGTTGCGTCCATATTTGATATCACCGCACTTTACGTCTTTCAGGAATATGCAGTACAGTCCATAATTGATTCTTACCTTCTTTTCCTTACCCCATGTTCTGGGATTGGCTTTTGAAAAATCAATCACGCTCACCAACGGGTGTAGTGTTTCATGATTGTTCAATAGGTTGTATTCGTTTACCGTATCAAATCTGAAAATTCCTTCCATAGTTTTCAATATTTCAGCTGCAAAAATACGGATATCCTCATTTATATTACTATCTTACGGGATAAATCAGTAAAAATGGTAGTTCAAACCGTAATCTGTATAAACATTTATTGGTCAGGATATCTGAACTTTGTAAAATCAAATGAATCCTTTTGCTCTCAGAACAAAAAATAAATAATATGTACAGGATGAAAACAAGAAAATTAGGCACCCAGGGATTAGAGGTATCAGCATTAGGATTAGGCTGTATGGGAATAAACTTCGGTTACGGAACCGTTACCGACAAAAATGAGGCTATCAAGCTGATCAGAAAAGCGGTTGAGCTGGGCGTCACTCTTTTTGATACCGCAGAAGTGTACGGGCCCTTTGCGAACGAAGAGGTGGTGGGCGAGGCTGTTGCTCCCTTACGGGATGATGTGGTGATTGCAACTAAATTTGGATTTGATATTCAGGATGGCAAGTCAGTGGGATTAAACAGTCGGCCAACACATATCCGTAAAGCGGTGGAAGGTTCTTTAAAACGGCTAAGGGTGGAGATCATCGACTTATTGTATCAGCATCGGGTGGATCCCAATGTACCCATTGAAGAGGTGGCAGGTACTGTACAAGAATTAATTCAGGAAGGGAAAGTGAAATATTTTGGTCTGTCGGAAGCCGGTGTGCAGAACATCCGCCGGGCACACGCGGTGCAGCCTCTTTCGGCCTTGCAAAGCGAATACTCCCTTTGGTGGCGCGAACCGGAAGAAGCAATCATCCCCACCCTCGAGGAACTGGGAATCGGTTTCGTTCCGTTCAGTCCGTTGGGTAAAGGCTTTCTCACCGGGAAAATCGATGAAAACACCAGATTTGAGCCGGATGATTTCAGAAGTACCGTTCCACGGTTATCGCCGGAAAACATCCGTACGAATCTGATTTTTGTCGATTTTCTGAAGCGCATAGCCCAACGTAAAAATGCAACTCCGGCGCAGATTGCACTTGCCTGGATAAGTGCACAAAAGCCCTGGATTGTTCCCATTCCGGGAACCACAAAAATTGAGCGGTTAGAGGAAAATGTGGCTTCAACCACTGTTGCGTTCACGGAGGAAGAGCTGAAGGAAATAGATGCCGAAGCTGCAAAAATAATCCCTCAGGGTGACAGGTATTCAGAAGGGTCCGCAAAATTGATCGACCGATAACAACCTGAGACAATCTGACATTCAGTAATAAAAAACATCGATTGATGAAGACAAAATTGACAAAAGAAAATCACCCGAAAACAACGTTGATCGTAGGTACAATGTTCCTGCTGCTTTTGGGTTCATCCTGTGCCAACAAGGATGAGAAACAAAGTAACGATATCATACAAATAAAAGAACAAGGCAGCTTCGCCGTCGGGGGAACCGTCATTGAAAATCCGGGAATTTTTGACCCCTATAACCAGACTCCGGAGGGGCAGACATTTCATGGTGATCATGCCTATGTTTTTTACCAGATACCTGTCAATGCACGGAACTATCCGCTGGTGATGTGGCACGGGTTGGGACAGTTTTCCAAAACCTGGGAGACTACACCCGACGGGCGGGAAGGATATCAGAATATCTTTTTGCGAAGGCGGTTTCCGGTGTATGTCATTGACCAGCCACGCAGGGGAGATGCAGGCCGCAGCACCGTACCGGCGACAATTGATCCTATCCCCGATGAACAGGGTTGGTTCGGCACATTCCGCATTGGCATCTGGCCCGACTATTTTGAAGGGGTGCAGTTCTCACGCGACGCTGCTGCACTCGAACAATATTTTCGCAGCATGACCCCAAATATCGGGCCTATTGATATCAATGTCAACGTGGATGCGGTATCTGCACTTCTTGACAAAATCGGTGAAGCTGTTTTGGTCACGCATTCCCATTCGGGTGGCATGGGCTGGCTCACCGCCATAAAGAATCAAAACGTGAAAGGGATCGTTTGCTATGAACCGGGATCCGGTTTCCTGTTCCCGGAGGGGGAAGTGCCCGAACCTCTCCCCAGTGCTGGCTGGGTACTCGAAGCATTTGGCATACCGATGGAGGATTTTAGACAGTTGACAAAAATTTCCATCGTGATTTATTACGGTGACAATATTCCCGAGGAGCCCAACCCCAATCCGGGACAGGACGGATGGAGGGTGCGCCTGGAGATGGCTCGGTTGTGGCGGGATGCTGTCAACAAATATGGCGGAGATGTAACGGTGGTACATCTTCCTGAAATCGGCATCAAAGGCAATACCCATTTCCCCTTTTCCGATTTGAACAATGTGGAAATTGCCGACCTGATGTCGGAGTGGTTAAAAAGTAAGGGATTAGACAAATAACAGATAAAGTGATGAGATTGAAAAGAATGGATAAAATTACCTGTTTGATCGTTATGTTTGTAACAACCAGCATGATTCTATTGGGTCAGCAAAAGATCGATAATCCTTTTGGTTTGGTTTATGAGGGTGCCATTACAGAAAACCTGCCGGGCAAAGTAAATATTCATCCGGTGAACTATCTGTTGCATGGTATCGAGATTTCAGCCAATGTATACACCCCTGCCAATTATGACCCGGCAAAGAATTATCCGGTAATCGTGGTGGCACACCCCAACGGGGGCGTCAAGGAACAGGTTGCCGGCCTATATGCACAGCGACTGGCGGAATCGGGCTACATCACCATTGCTGCCGATGCCTCCTACCAGGGCGCCAGCGGGGGAGAACCCCGTAACACGGACAAGCCTGCCTTTCGGATTGAAGACATCCGGGGTATGGCCGATTATATCTCACAATATGCAGGAGCAGATGCTGAACGTATTGGATTGTTGGGTATTTGCGGCGGCGGAGGCTATTCATTGGCGGCAGCACAGACCGATAAACGCTTTAAGGCGGTGGCAACCCTCAGCATGTTTAACTCCGGAATGGTCAGACGAAACGGATTCAGGGACTCGCAACTGGAGACGATTCAGGAACGGCTGAAACAGGCTTCTGATGCCCGTGCGCAGGAAGCCGCGGGGGGTGAGGTGCTTTATATGGCTGACACCGAAACAACCGATGAGATGGCTGATAAAATGCCCTATGACCTCTATCGCGAAGGTCATTACTATTATCACCGTACCCATGCGCACCCCAATTCCACTTTCCGGTATACCACCAGCAGCCTGATTGATCTCATGGCTTTTGATGCAAATGACCGTATGGCGTTGATCAACCAGCCCCTGTTGATGATCGCAGGGAGCAAAGCAGACACCTACTACATGACCGAAAGTGCACTCAAACTGGCTACAGGCACTGACAAAAAAGAGTTGTTCCTGATTGAAGGTGCGACCCATATACAAACCTATTATGTGCCGGAGTATGTGGAGAAGGCTTCAACCAAGCTCAAGGAATTTTTTGGTGAATACTTGCCATAATGATAAATCTATTCAAAACATAAAATGATGAAAGTATCAATCAATTATTTTCGACTAATGGTGGTTGTGTTCCTATTTGGTTGCATCAATCATGTTACTGCACAGAATGCCAAAGTCACTGTGCCAACCCTGAAACTGAACAACGGAATGGAGATGCCCCAGTTGGGGATAGGCACTTTTGCCATCTCGTACGAAGCTGCAAAGGAGGCTTGTCTGGAGGCATTCAGAAATGGTTTTCGTCACGTGGACTGTGCCACTGCATACCGTGTGGAGGGAGCCGTGGGTGAAGCAATGAAGGAAAGCGGTATACCGCGTGAGGAATTCTTTATTGCCAGCAAGTTATGGGTTTCCGACTATGCAGATGGTAATACATTGGAATCGATTGATAAAATTCTGGAACGCTTTCAGACCGATTACATCGACCTGCTTTATATCCATCAACCAATTGGTGATTACATCGAGGCCTGGAAGGAGATGGAAAAAGCCGTTGCATCAGGGAAGGTGCGAGCGTTGGGAATCAGTAATTTTGACGCCAGCAAAGAACGCTTCCATGCTATTGCCGATCACATGAAGATCAAGCCTGTGGCGTTGCAAATCGAATGTCATCCCTATGCGCAGCGAAACGACATACGTGAGTGGGTAAAACCTTACAACATCATCATAGAGTGTTGGTATCCGCTGGGACATGGCGACAAGGGATTGTTATCCGACCCGGTGATCAAAAAAATTGCCGATGCTCATGATAAAAGCATTGCCCAGATTATACTCCGATGGCATATACAGGAGGGTTTCTCCGTAATTCCGGGAGCGACAAATCCCGTTCATATCAGGGAAAACATCAGTATTTTCGACTTTGCGTTAAGCGATGAAGAAATGGCGACAATGCGCTCACTGAACAAGAACAAACGCTTCTTCAATGTGACACTGGAGCAGCTTGATAGCTGGGCTAACAGATAAAAAGATAGAAATGAAAAGAATAGTATCAGGTTTTATTTTATCAGTCGTTGTTTGTTCCCTGAATGCTCAACAGGCAAATGATATTGCTGAAATTGATGGACCCGTAATCAAAACATCTTCAGGTCAACTTCGGGGAGCATCTGTCGATGATGTGTCGGTTTTTAAAGGCATACCCTATGCTGCACCGCCGGTGGGTGAATATCGGTGGCGCCCGCCACAGCCTGTGATCCCCTGGGAAGGAGTACTGGATGCTCTGACGTTTGGACCTGACTGCGCACAAGCTGGATGGGGTGCCGCTCCTGGTACCATCCGGGAAGGGACATCGGAAGATTGTCTCTACCTGAATCTATGGGTTCCGAAAGGAGCTAAACCGGAAAGCAAACTTCCGGTGATGGTTTGGATCCATGGGGGTGCTTTTGTGGGAGGCAGTGGCGCAGGCCCTGTCACGGCTGGTGATGCGTTTGCCAAACAGGGTGTCATCCTGATGACCTTCAATTACCGGCTCGGGCGCCTGGGACACTTTGCTTTCCCTGCATTAACAGCAGAGCATCCTGATGAACCGAAAGGAAGTTATGCTTTTATGGACATGATTGCAGCGCTTCAATGGGTGCAGGAGAACATTGCTGCTTTTGGTGGTGACCCTGACAATGTAATAATTTTTGGACAATCGGCCGGAGGGGTTGCGATACACTCACTGCTTACAATCCCCCAGGCAAACGGACTTTTCCACAAAGCAATCAGTCATTCCGGTGGCAGCAGGGATGGGGTGCTCACCGGCAGACCGATTAACACCGAAAACGCTGATCCCTTGTATCCTGTTTCAGCCGAAACCATCGGAGTCAATTTTGCCCGCAAACAGGGTATTGCGGGTACGGATGCAGATGCACTGGCTAAGTTGCGTGCCCTGAGCGTAGAGGAGATTGTAGATGGTGGACAGGAAAATGATGGAGAGGGAGGCCCTCGAATTTATTCCGGTCCTATTCTCGATGGCAAACTGGTGGTTGAAACGGCAGAGAGTGCCTATAAGGCCGGCAGGCATCCAAGCGTTCCGCTCATCACAGGGAGTTGCAGTGCCGAAATCGGGGGTAACTTTGTTAATTCAAGCAGCTCAAAAGAAGAACTGTTTTCTCTGTTCGGTGAACTGGAGGATGAAGCAAAAGCCGCCTATGACCTTTGGGAGGATAAAGAGTTCGCCGAGGTACAAACATTGTTTAACACCGACTGGGTGTGGGCCGAACCTGCCCGCTTTGCGGCAAGGATCTTTGCCGCCGGTGATACACCGGCTTATATCTTCCATTACGGTTATGTCCCTGCCAACATGCGGGAACGGATGCCCTATGGAGCCGGACACGGGGCTGAAATCGCCTATGTCTTTAACAACCTCAACAGTCGCCGGGGTACTGTTGAAACTACAGCGGTAGATGAAGAAGTGGCTCGTATCCTGAACACCTACTGGGCCAATTTTGCCAAAACAGGGAATCCCAATGGTGAAGGGTTGCCTGTATGGCCCAATTACGATACTGCAAAAGAAGAAATCTTAGACATCCAAGCGGATGGTAAAATTGTTGGCAAACCCGATCCCAGGAAATCAAGACTGGATGTGATTGAAAAGGCGTCCGAATGCAGGACTCGTATTCAGTCGAGAGGAGGTATTTGAACCAGCATCGGTTAGTATGGATCACAAAACATTGTCAGTCGAACTATTTCGATCAGTGAACACAGAGCTAAAACTTGTTTTAGCTCTGTTGAACGTAGTAATAATCTAACTTCAGTAAATATTTAGCTGAATACGCAGCATACGAAACTTGAATTATTAGAATAAATAGCAAGCAAATGAGAGAGAAGATGATTCGTGCTTTCACCGTTTTGATGATCGTTTTTTGTGTGACAGGAAACCTGAATGCCCAAAATAGGAGAGGAGATAATGATACGTTGAGTGTAAAGCAACAAAGCCTGATTCCGATTGCAGCATACACGGCAAAAGGTGAATTGCAGCAGTTGAAAACAGCACTGAACGAAGGGTTGGATGCCGGACTAACGGTGAATGAGGTAAAAGAAGCGATGGTTCATCTCTATGCATATTGTGGATTTCCCCGCAGCATCCGGGGTCTACAAACACTCATGGAAGTGCTTGATGAGCGCAAAGAAAAGGGGATAACGGATGAAGTGGGGAACGATGCTTCACCCATAAATGAGGAGAGGAGTAAGTACGAACGGGGCAAAGAGATCCTGGAAGCATTGACCGGTGTCCCGCAATCAGACACCCGGAGTGGTTATGCTGCTTTTGCCCCTGTTATTGAAATATTCCTGAAAGAACATTTGTTTGCCGATATTTTTGAGCGTGATGTATTGACGTTTGCTGAGCGTGAATTGGTTACCATATCCGTACTCAGTAGCATCGGCAGGGCTGAGCCCATGTTGCGTTCGCATTTGAATATTTGCCTGCATCTTGGATTCACACCCGGCCAGTTAAATGAATTCATCGGAATCATACAAGAGAAAATGGGTAAAAAAGAAGCCCGGGAGGCTCAGTCTGTTTTGAATGAACTGTTGAATGCCGGTATAAAAGGGAACAGTGGAGAAGATACCTTTCAAAATGAATCATGGTCGTCCAAAGGCAGCTTGACAAACAGTCCCAATTTTACCGGGACAGTGTGGTTGAACATGCTGGGAACTACGGAAAATGGGTTGCATGCCAGCGTAGGCAATGTCACCTTTGCTCCGGGAGCAAGGACACACTGGCATGCACACCCCGGTGGCCAGATCCTTTTTATCACAAAAGGAGAGGGGGTCTATCAGGCTAAAGGACAACCCGCCCGATTCTTACAGAAAGGCGATTATGTGGAAATACCTCCGGATATCGTGCATTGGCATGGTGCCACACCCGATAGTGAGTTTGCACACATTGCCGTGAGCCTGAATACCGATTTGGGAGGAGCGGTATGGTCAGGTCCCGTTACAGAGAATGCATATGATCTGAAATAGGCAATGTTTCGGATGCAGTTCCCTGTATGCAGTTATACAGTTGGAAATGATCTGTTCTCTTTATTTTGATCATATTTCCGGTTAACAACATTCGAATATGTAAAAAATCAGTTATTTTTACGTTGTAATCTCACAGGGTGGGATTTGAATGAATCATTGGATTAAATTTACCTAAAAATTGAAGTATGGGATTATTTTCGGCATTACTTGGAAACGCAGGAGCGGTTAGCCAGGAAGAATTGGAGAAAAAGTACGGTCAGCTGCTGACTGAATCAGAAGAAATAGAAGTGGGCTTCAAGCTCATTCGTGACACATTTATCTTCACGAATAAACGGCTCATTATGGTAGATGTACAGGGTGTTACCGGGAAAAAAAGAGAATACAAATCAATCAACTATAAGAGCATTTCCCGGTTCAGCATTGAGACTGCCGGTACTTTCGACCTGGAAGCGGAATTGAAAATCTGGATTTCCAGCGAAACGGAACCAAGCATCAGGAAGCAGTTTAATAAGTCGGTGAATGTCTATGATGTCCAGAAAGTGCTTGCTCATCATGTGCTTGGATAATACTTTGCGAACAAATAGTTTCAGGATGTCAGTCTGTTGTTAAACTGTCCACACAAAATGCCATACATCGATTATTACAAGATTCTGGGCGTCGGCAGGAATGCATCGGCGGATGAGATCAAAAAGGCTTATCGCAAGCTGGCACGTAAGATGCATCCCGACCTGAATCCGAACGACAAAGAGGCGCACAGGAAATTTCAGGAACTGAACGAGGCCAATGAGGTGCTCAGCGACCCGGAGAAAAGAGCCCAATACGATAAGTACGGTGAAAACTGGAAACATGGAGAGGAGTACGAGAAAGCACAACAGCAGTATCAGCAGCAAAGAAGTCAGCAACAATGGAGCAATCAGGGTGGACAGACTTTTTATACCGAAGGGGATTTTTCGGATGACGATTTCTCCGACTTTTTCCATTCCATGTTCGGCAGCGGCTTCAACCGGCGATCAGGCGGAGCCGCCAGCCGTAACCGCTTCAAGGGTGGCGACTACCAGGCCGGGTTACGCCTGACGCTCCGTCAGGCCAGGCAGACGCATCAGCAGACACTGGTGATAAACGGCAAAAATGTGCGTATCACCATTCCCGCAGGGGTATCCGACGGACAGAAGATCAAGCTGGCAGGCTACGGTCAGCCGGGAGTGAACGGCGGGCCCGGCGGGGATCTCTATATCACCTTCACCATTGAGGATGATCCTGCCTTCAAACGGCTCAACGATGACTTGTATACCGAAGTGCCGATCGACCTCTACACGGCTGTACTGGGTGGAGAAGCAATGATCGATACCCTCGACGGACAGGTGAAAATGAGCATCAAACCCGGTACGCAGCCCAATGCGAAGTTGCGGCTGAAGGGCAAGGGTTTTCCGGTATATAAAAAGGAAGGCCGCTTCGGGGATTTGTTTGTGACGCTGAAGGTGCAGTTGCCCGATCATCTTTCTGATAAGGAGAAAGCATTATTCACCGAATTGGCGAAATTAAGGAAACAATGAGCGGAAACAGATTACGATACAGCGAATGTCTGAGAATCTATGAGGTGGAGGAAACCTTCATTGCGTCACTCCATGAAGTGGGATTGATCCGGGTGATTGATCTGGACGACGACCGGTTTATCGAGTACGAAGATCTCTCTGACCTGGAACAGTTTATCCGGTGGTATTATGAGATGGATATCAACGTGGAGGGTATCGATGCCCTTCGCCATATGCTGCAAAGAGTGCGCTCTTTGCAATCGGAGATAGCACAGCTGCGTCATGAATTACAGTTTTATAAGTCCCAGTAGTCATACACGGTAAAGATGGTTATTTCCACAAGGCAGCTGATTGATGACTGAACCCCAAATGACAGAAGATAACAAACTGCTCTATTATATTAAAAAGTGGACGGAAATATCTCCGGAAGATGAGCCGGTTATCCTGTCCGCTTTTGAACCGTGTTCCATCAGGAAAAAGGAAAATCTGCCGGTATCGGGCAAAACCTGCAAATACCTGTATTTTATCACCATAGGCTGTCTGCGCTCTTATTATATCGATTCAAAAGGAACAGAACACATCTACCAGATCAGGATGGACAACAGTTGGATCAGTTACCTGGAAAGTTTCTTCACACAATCACCTTCCAAATACAATATTGAAGCTCTGGAAGACACACTGATGCTGCGTATTTCCTTTCAACGACTCTCTCGGCATGGGCACAAAAAAGTGAAATTGACCTGTCCAAATCACAGGTGCTATGGACCGGTAAAAAAATCGGCGGCGCACACAATGGAAAAATTCAGTTACAGAGCGGATCTTTTGCGTTAAAAAATGGTGAGATGGTAAGCGGGAACGTGGTGATTGACATGAACAGCATCACCAATGACGACTTGAAAGATGCCGGTTACAACAAGCAACTGGTGGATTATTTGAAATCGGACGATTTCTTTGGTGTGAACAATCATCCCACCGCTACATTTACAATAACCAGAGCTGGTCAATTTAAGGCAGACAAAGCGCTCGTCACGGGCTTGCTGACAATCAAGGGAAAGACGGAAAAGATATCGTTTGTGGTCAACAGAAAAGAAAATGTTTACTCGACACAACTGAAGGTCGACCGCTCAAAATTTGGTGTGCGCTACGGATCCAAGTCATTCTTTAACAACCTGGGTGACAAAGTGATTGACGACAACTTCACGCTGGACATCAAACTGATCCTGAAATAAAACAATACGTCCGGAATCGTTGTTTATTTACGGGGGTGAACGACAAATCATGTCGGTGGACAAGTAGTACGAAATTAAAACTTACCTAAAAAACAAAACAGATGAAAATAGCAGTAACAGGAGCAACCGGGCAATTGGGTACCCTTGTGGTGGAAGCATTAAAAAAGAGAGTTCCCACTGAAAATATCGTGGCGCTGGTTCGTACACCGGCGAAAGCATCGGCTCTGGGTGTGGAAGTACGCACCTTTGATTATAACCATCCAGCAGTGATGACAGAAGCACTTGCCGGGATAGACCGGCTGGTGCTAATCTCAGGCAACGAAATTGGCCAGCGGGCCAACCAGCATTTTAATGTGGTTGAGGCAGCCGGTAAGGCCGGTGTGAAATGGATCGTTTACACCAGCCTGCTGCATGCCGACTCCTCCACATTGAATCTGGCCAATGAGCATATGACGACGGAAGAAGCGATAAAAGCTTCCGGTATCGATTTCACCATCCTGCGCAATGGCTGGTATACCGAAAACTATACCGGCTCCATTGGCGGCGCACTGGCCGGAGGTGCCTTTATTGGCAGTGCCGGCAACGGAAAAATATCCTCTGCCGCCCGTGCCGATTATGCCGAAGCGGCAGCAGTGGTTGTGACCGACGTGATCCACAAGGGAAAAGTGTACGAATTAGCCGGAGACTCCTATTATACGCTGGCCGACCTGGCGACCGAGATCTCAAACCAGACCGGTAAAAATATACCCTATAAAAACCTGACGGAATCTGAATATACACGGATACTGGAGAGTTTTGAGATCCCCGGTGATCTTGCCGCTGCCATCGCCAGCTGAGATGTTTCGGCATCCAAGGATGATCTGTTTGATGATTCCCGTCAGCTCTCCGCATTGATTGGCAGGCCAACCACTCCCCTGGCTGAATCAGTGAAGACTGCCTTATAGGTGCTGCTGTATCTGCCAGAGTAGCCGGACGTGGCGAATCAGAAAATCATCAGTCACCTAGGGTGAACCGCAGGCCGAGTCTCAGGTTGAAATGGAAGGGGTCGTCCTTGTAAATGGTCTCTAACGCACTGCCGTTCTTAAAATACCAGGCAATACCGGGTTCAGCATAAAGACCAATGTAATGTGAAATCTGATACTCCAACCCGATTGCTGTATTGACGGACCATTGCAACTCTTTCGAAGATATTTTCTCCCGGGTACTGATTTCCAACTCATTGTCGAGATAATAGTCTGAAGACAACCTGCCTGCCACGTTCTTTTCTACCAGCTCGCCCGCAGAGAGATAGGTCGCAATTTTCGGGTTCTGCCAGATTGTGTATGCGACGTTGAGCGGTACACCCAGGTAATGCAGCGTCTGGCGGTCATTATAGTAATAATTGCCGCTTCCCGAGCGTAGCTCTGACGACAGTTGCGTGTAGGTTAATCCGCTGGCTACACTCCATCGTTCGTTGAAGTTGTATCGTAAAGTGAAGCCAAATGTAACGGGTTGATGATGTTCCACATCCGTATATACCTGCTCCCTGATGTGATTGGAAATAAAACCATACTGTTCCTCCACTGTTTCTGTCAGTGCAAAGGTGCCGTATCCGGAATAGGTTTCTGCGGCACCGGAGGGAACATTGGACACGGAGAGATTGGTCTGCCATCGGGAATGATCTGGAGGTCGCCCTGGTAATGACATGGCGAATAAGGGATCACCGCTCTTGTTGAAATCCAAAGCAGACTGGTTCTGATCCTGACCTGTAAAATCCTCACTGGTCTTCTCCGGTTCCGGGTTGATTGCTTCCTTTGCTGCAGGCGGGCCCGCATTGTCATCGTTTTCACCTGCCTGGCCGGCTCTATTTTCATTTTCCCATTCCGTGCCTGTTATTTCTTCATCCCGGCTCCCGGCAAGCAGGATGTCGGGTACATGGAAGGATGGTTGTCGTTTCGATACCGGTTGGCTGCCCCGGGAGAGGGTGACCGGTGCTTCTTTGTCTGTCATTCCGGTTTCCGCGATCGGTTGTTCCTGCTGAGGAGTGATTGGGGTACTTTTCCCGGTGAACACTGCGTCGGGCTGATTATCTGAAGGGCTGCGCCAGACGGTCAACAACAGCATCGTTGCCACCGCGGCCACCACAGCCATTGCTCCGATACATCTGCCCCACACCCGAAGTTTACGGTTCCGGTTGAGTACGCCACCCATCCTCCCGGCAGTAAAACGTTGCTCAATGCCTTCCCACACCCCTTCAGGTGCAGGCTCCTCGTGACCCTTCATCCGGTCGCGCAGGTTATCTTGCCATTGATCGTTCATCATGTTTCTTTTTCAACCGGTATAACTCTATCTCTTTCATTAATATGGCCTTGGCTCTGTGTAACTGGGAGGCTGAACTGTCTGCCGCAATGTGCAGGATGGAGGCAATCTCCTTGTGACTTTTTTGCTCGAATACATAGAGGTTGAAGACGGTCCGGTATCCGGGAGGAAGAGTACGGATCATCTCCTGAATGACCGATGCGGGAATATCTTCGAAATCGGGGTCCCGTTCATCTGTCTGGTCCGGTAAATCCCCCTCCGCAAGGCTGGTGAACTGCATTTTTTCGTTTGTTCTGATATGCTTTAACGCTTCGTTTACCACGATGCGTACCGACCACGCCCGCAACGATCCAGATCCCTTGTAGGTAAACGTAGGAATGGCTTTGAATATCTTCAGAAAACTTTCCTGTAAAACATCCTTGATGTCTTCCCTGTTTGAGATGTAACGGGCACATACCGCGGTAAGATACCCGGAATGATCATCGTAAAATCGTTTCATGGCCATCCTGTTGCCCTGCACAATTTGCCGAATGAGTTCCCGCTCACTGTTTGCTTCTTCAATCATTGACCAATACCGTCCGGACCTGTAACGCCATACGCTCACCCGATTGTATGGTAAGGTTGTACTTGATTGCAAATGTACAACCTTACCTGTTTTTTCAGTAATAAAATATGGTAAGGATACTGAAAGGGTGTGTTGTTTTCACAAATCGGGTTTATTGCAATGGAATAACGCTTCTCTCTGCGGCAATGGCTGAAGATGCCGGTGTGGCTGCACGCGTGCGGTAGTCGAACTCCATCGACTTGTCGGCATTGAACGACTTCCATATCAGCTTCAGTTTCACGGTTTCTCCTTCCGTATCGGGCAGCTGATCCAGCCTGAAAGCAACCAGGCCATCACCTATCCTGCCGGACACATCGCCGTTGGCATTGTGTTTAAACTCCACCTCGTAGGGGTTGGCGGGATTGTTGGTGGGGATAAGATTGACATAGTGGGTGATTCCCTGATGACTCCATATTGTCCGGAAACGAAGGGTGAGATAGCCGTCTTCGGCAATGGTGACCCAGTCGGGTACGATCTCTACAGGGTCGTTGCCGTATACCTCGTCATTCTCCGCTCCCCGGTTGGGTGCCATGGATTTTGTCCTGATGCTGTCGATCCAGTTTACCTTGACAGCCTGATCATACGCCTGGCTGGGATCATCTAATTCATCGTAATTCACCAGAGCCCTGACCTCTTTGGAGCCGAAGGGATGTGATGTGATATTCACCGGCAACAGGGTGGTGTTGTCGTCCAACTGCAGAAACACCGTTTCGTCGGCTGCCTCTTTTACGGTGACGAGTGCATTGGGATAAAAACGGTTTACATCATCGTCATCGTCGAGACAGGAAGGCAAAACGAGCATGCCGAGTAATATCCCCGTCGTGAAAAGTAAATGGGTAATCTTCATAATTTTGTAGTTTTATACGTTACTATTTTTTTTGCTTCAATCATTAAAGCGCCATAAAGGAAAAACCTTGCATGATCATTCGTTAATTTTTCTGAAAATTTGGATGGGAATGACAACATGCAACGAAGATGTGTAAGCTGCTCACCAGTTGTCCACATTAATCGGCAGACCCACTACCCCACTCTCCGATTCCGTCAGAACTGCTTTTGGACAGACCTTATGAGGTCATCTTTAACCATCAGGGTGAAATAGTAAACGGAGCGGAAGAGAAAAAATACGGGGAGGGATTTTATGAGAAATACCTGCTGAGTGAGAAGGATGGAATCACCACCCTGACCATATCCGTTGATGTGGAAGCTGAATATGAAGACCATATGAATGAAGGCTTTACCAAAGGACTGGAAGAAGTAAAACAGATGGCCGAGAACCAGTAAACGTACGTGATTGAAAAAAACTGCCGGAAGCCCTGATTCAATCCTACAAGGGATGGAAGGGCTTTCTGCCGGACTTTACCGCAGAAATGATTTTTTTTGTGGTGTTTTTTTGCGTTATGAAGTATTACTTAATTTATTAATTTATATCTTTGCCCAAAATTACCGTATATGAACCGTATTGGGGAAAGAATAAAAAAGAAAAGGGAGCTGCACAAGCTTAATCTGAATGAACTGGCCGGAAAAGTAGGGATCAGTCCGAGTGCCCTTTCACAAATCGAGAAATCCAAGTCAACCCCTTCCATTGTCACGCTGAAAAGCATCGCGGAAAACCTGCACACCACGGTGGGTGAGCTGTTGGGTGAAAATGAAGCCCTCGCCGGCAACCCGGTTGTAACAAGAAATGAGATGAAACTTGCCGACCAGAACCGGTCGGGCACCAACGTATATCTGTTATCCCACCCTGATCTGAACAAACAGATGGACACTTATCTGGTTCGGTTTGCCAAGGCGTCAGGAATGGAAAACCTGTTCGCTGATTTACACGGTCAGGTGTTTTGCCATATCCTATCCGGTGAAATAAGATTTCACATGGAAGAGAAGACGTATACCCTGAAACAGGGTGACAGCATCTACTTCAATGCCAGATTCTCGAGGGATGCCGTGAATAATGCTGACGGAATCAGCGAAATGCTCTGGATTCAATCGCCGGCCAATTTTTAATCTGTACATATAAATATTAAGTATTACTTTATTTATTAAGTAATGTTTACTATCTTTGCAGCCGGAAAAAAAAATGAAGCAACGCACAGTGCGATTCTTCAGCAAAATGATAGCAACCATTCAATCGCATAGGACATGAGCAATTTATTTCAGATTCTGGAAAAGAAAAAAGTAGGTTTACCCAACGATGCAGCGGAGATACTCAGCGGATGCAGATCGTTTCAGGTTTTCGACCGGGTGGAGCAGTTGGCTGTTGCGGCCGTAGGGGGTGCAGACAACAACCGTTTTGAGGTTCAGTATGCGCTACCCAATGATGAGATAGTTACAGAGGCGGTTATCCACCGGGTAACCAATGGCATCTCGGCGAACTACACCGAGGCCTATATGAGGCGGAGGGATCCCGATACCATGCTGATTGGCGACAACCTGCCCACCGACAAGGATCGGTTTAGTGAGAAGATGGGATACGATTTCGACCTGTTACGAAAAGAGACGGTCAGCTGGCTTCAATCGCAGGATCTTGCGCTGTTTTTTTATTTCGCCGGAAGAAATAATATCGGGTCGGGAGGCATCGCCATCGTACCGGCCAATGCCGGTTTCTTCGCGATGGGGCTTGCCATGCTCCAGCAGATCATTCCCCTTGATGAGATCCCCGAAGGATTTTCAGTGGAATCGGCCATATACGTTGCGCCGACCTTCCGGCATACCAATTTCAACGGCAAACAAATCGTGGTTCACAAGCGAACGGAGGCATTGCACGAGATATTCTCCTATAATCTGTATCCCGGTCCCAGTGCCAAGAAAGGGCTCTACGGAGCACTGTTGACGAAAGGCGAAAAAGAAGGGTGGATTACGGCACATTGCTCTACCGTGCAGGCGGTCAGTCCATACGACAATATCACCACCTTTATGCATGAAGGTGCTAGCGGAGGCGGCAAAAGTGAGATGCTCCAGAACATTGTCAGGGAGGAAAACGGACAGGTGCTGATCGGTACGAACAGCATCACTGGGGAGAGAAGGCTGATCAACTTCCCGATCTTCTGTTCGTTTAACCCGGTGACCGACGACATGGCCTTATGTCATCCCTCCATTCAAAAGAACAACGGGAAGCTCACCGTGCTGGATGCAGAAAATGCCTGGTTTATACGGGTGGATGGCATCACAGAGTACGGTGATGAGCCCTTTCTGGAAAAGCTGACCATCAGGCCCAAAGAACCACTGCTCTTCCTGAACATACAGGCAAACCCCGACAGTACGGCGCTGATCTGGGACCATACGGAAGACAGCCCCGGTAAGAGATGCCCCAACCCACGGGTGATTGTTCCCCGCCATATCATGCCCAATATCGTATCAACTCCCGTGACGGTGGATGTCAGAAGCTTCGGCGTCAGGACCCCGCCCTGCTCCCTGGAAAATCCGTCGTATGGTATTCTGGGATTGTTCCATATTCTCCCCCCTGCTCTTGCCTGGTTGTGGCGGTTGGTCTCTCCCCGCGGACATGCCAACCCGAGTATTACGGATGGTGGTGGCATGGGCAGTGAGGGTGTCGGGTCCTACTGGCCTTTTGCCACCGGAAAGATGATCAACCACGCCAATCTGCTGCTCGACCAGATCATCAACACACCGCGGATGCGCTACACGCTGGTGCCGAATCAATATATCGGCGTCTGGAAAGTAGGGTTCAAACCCCAATTACTGATGCGTGAATACCTTACCCGCCGGGGCAATGCGAAACTACGCAGCGACCAGTTTCAGAATGCACGCTGTCCCTTGTTGGGTTTTGAACTGAATTACCTGACCATTGAAGGGGCTAAAATACCTTCCCGCTTCCTGCAGGTACACAAGCAACCGCTTGTGGAGGAAGCCGGTTATGACGCAGGAGCTGAAATGCTGTATGATTTCTTCAGAGCTGAATTGCCGAAATATCTCACACCAGATCTCCATCCTACCGGTCGCCGCATTATTGAAACCTGTCTGAAAGGTGGCAGCGTAGAGGATTATCTGGATATCATTCCCATGGATTATCAGTATTCATTTATGACTACCAGTCATGATGAGTAAGAGGGGTGCGAATGCGTACGGACAGGATTCAGTTTTGCCATAATGTGGGTGCATACCAAAGATAGTCAGGATAAGATCACACCTTTAAAGGCGCTCGAAAGCGCGTGCGACAATATTCAGTCAGGCCATCTGACAGGATTACTCCAAAAAATAAAACCGGCCATTGATCAGGAAGCCACAACCCGTGTGAACAGAAATGGCAGGAACTGGGCGTTTGTCGCCAATGTCAGCAGGATCCATGTGCACTTAATGATGCAGCGGATCCGGGAGCAAAGCGTTTTACTGAATCAACTGGTGGAAGAAGGCCGGATCATGCTTGCAGGCGCTCTCTATGATATCGATTCCGGTGAAGTGTCCTTCTTTGATGACTGACGTTCGCTGTATGACAACAAGATATCCTCAGTACTTGATATTCTTGAACAGCACCCTGTTCTCGCGCGCTTCGTTCAGCTGGGTCAGGATCTTCTCCCTGCTGTAACCGGAGAAATCGGTCTCCTCGTTACCCGTCAGCAGGTTCAGGAGAGCACGCAGCTCCTCATCGGAGAACTGACTCATGATCTCGTCGAACGGTTCCTTGGAGCCGATCTCAAAGCGGATGAAAGCCAGCCTCGATTTGGCCGTGGGGAAGTCGGGAGCTATCTCCAGCAGCTCTTCCAGATAGGAGGCAGCCTGCTCAAATTTCTCCTGTGCCACGCTGATGTTGGCCAGCCGGTCCAGGATATCCTCATTCCCTTCCGAGAGAAGGGCTGCCTTCATATAGGACACCTCTGCCTGCAGGAAGTTATCGTCTTGAAACGCCAGTTCACCCTCGAGCATGTAGTAGTCCAGTGACTCCTTCTCCGTTTCGGGAATGCGGGAGAAGAGCTCCCTGGCTTCCTCGAACTCCTCCCTGCTGATATGTACGAAAGCACGTTTGGCCATGATGCCTTCGCTGCCGAACAGCGCCTCTTTCTTGTCGATGAGCTTCATCATCTCGTCGTACTGCTCCATCGCTTCGTATGCCTCGAGCAGTGAATCGTAGAGCGTCTCGTCATCAGGTGCTTTCCGGAGACACTCCTCGAATATGGAGATTGCTTCGGAGGTGTTGTCGTTCAGATAGAGTGACAGCGCCTTCATCTTCAGCACCGATACATCATCTTCCCGGATGGTGAGTGCAAAATCGAACGCATCGATCGCCTTATCATATTGCTCGTTCATGGAATAGAGCTTGCCGATGTTCACCCAGCCGTCGTAGGAATAGGGATCGATGTCGAGCAGTCGGTTGTTGTATTCAATAGCTTTCTCCAGGTCGCCTTTCATCTCGTAGGCATATGCCAGGTCAACGATAGCATCGGTGTTCGTATCATCGATCTTGATACTCTCCTCGAGAAAGGTGATCGCACGGTCGAATTTATCCACATCGTTGAGCATATACCCTGCCTCGGTGATGAAATAGTACAGGTCATCCATCACCAGGTCCTGTTCCAGTGTCTTATTGATCAGGTTATCTGCCTCAGGGTAGCGGTCCAGGTGCAGCAATGCCTCAATCTTCAGCAATGCCAGGTCCACCCCGCCATCATCCGATATCAGCTTCATGTAATCGAGCGCCTCCTCATACATCTCGGAGAAAACGAGCGTCTTGACCTGCAACAGCATCAGCTCGGGACTCCCCGGATGAATCTTCAACCCCTCCCCGATCAGCTGCTCTGCCTCTTCGTTGTCCCCCTCAGCGTTGTAATACTCGGCCAGCAGGGCAAACTCATCGGCATCGAAGTACATCTTCTTGCCGAGTGCGCGCATTTGCTCGTACTTCTCAACCAAAGATGTGATATCCAATTCGTTGTCGTCCATTCTCCTATGCATTTCTAAAAAAATACAGCACCCGTTTATACGCGGTTATTGATAAAAATCAGTTGTTCTCTTTCAGGAATTGCTCTGTTTCTTCCAGGAATCCTTGAGTGCTACCGTACGGTTAAAGACAAGCCTTCCATCCGTTGAATCGCTGTCGACATTGAAATAGCCGATGCGCTGAAACTGAAAGCGATCGAGGGGTTGTGCTGCCTTCAGATATTCTTCCACCTTGCACCCTTGCTTCACGATGAGCGATTCGGGATTCAGCAGCTGCTTGAAATCTTTCTCTTTTTCCGCCGACGGGTCTTCCACCATGAAGAGACGGTCGTAGAGTCGCACCTCTGCATCCGTGCTGTGAGGTACGGAGACCCAGTGAATGGTTCCCTTCACCTTTCGGTTCGACTCGGGCATGCCGCTTTTCGTTTGTGGATCATACTCAGCATACACTTCCGTCACGTTGCCCTGTTCATTTTTTTTACAACCGGTACATTTCACGATATAGGCATGCTTGAGTCGAACCTCGTTGCCCGGCGTGAGACGGAAATATTTTTTGGGTGCCTCCTCCATGAAATCGTCCCGTTCAATCCAAAGTTCCCGTGAGAACTTTACCGGGCGCGATCCCATCGACTCATCTTCGGGATTGTTGATGGCTTCCATCTCCTCTGTCTGTCCTTCGGGATAGTTGGTGAGCACCAGCTTCACCGGATCAAGCACACCGGATACCCGCATGGCCCGTGCATTGAGGTCTTCACGTACGGCATGCTCGAGGAGCGAGACATCATTGATGCCGTCATATTTCGTATAGCCTATCTTATCGATAAAGCGGCGGATACCCTCCGGAGTATAACCCCTGCGGCGCATACCGGTGAGGGTGGGCATACGCGGGTCATCCCATCCTGTGACCAGCTTCTCCTGCACCAGCTGCAGCAGCTTGCGCTTGCTCATCACCGTGTAGGTGAGGCTGAGGCGGTTGAACTCATACTGATGAGGGCGGTAATCGCTGTTGGCAAGCTGGTCGATGAACCAGTCGTAGAGCGGGCGGTGTACCACGAACTCGAGCGTGCAGAGCGAGTGTGTCACACCCTCGAAGTAGTCCGACTGGCCATGGGCAAAGTCGTACATCGGATAGGCTTTCCAGGTCGTTCCCGTTCTGTGGTGCGGGATATGGATCACACGATAGATGATGGGATCGCGGAAATGCATGTTGGAGGATGCCATGTCTATTTTGGCACGCAGCACCATCTTCCCCTCGGGAATCTCGCCACTGTTCATCCTGTGGAACAGCTCCAGCGACTCTTCGATGGGTCTGTTGCGGTAGGGACTGTCTGTTCCCGGCTGCGTGGGTGTTCCTTTTTGCCGGGCGATGTCCTCGGCCGACTGCTCATCGACATAAGCTTTCCCTTCCCTGATCAGCTGAATGGCAAAATTCCACAGTTGCTGAAAGTAATCGGATGCATAATAAACATTACCCCACTGGAAGCCGAGCCATTGAATATCTTCCATAATGGAATCGACATATTCCATATCCTCTTTCACGGGGTTGGTATCATCAAAACGGAGGTTACAGACGCCGCCATATTTCTGTGCAATACCGAAGTCAATACAGATGGCCTTGGCATGTCCGATGTGCAGGTAACCGTTAGGTTCCGGCGGAAAACGTGTCTGTATGCGTCCGCCATTCTTCCCCTCTTCCAGGTCCTTCTCTACGATGACTTCAATAAAATTGAGGCTTTTTTTGTTCTCCTCCATAATGGAATTTTCTGTTGCTAACATAGGATTTATATATTAAATCTCGCTATATATGTTTTTATTTCACAATTCTTTAAATGGATATCCTCGCATATGGCACTACGTCGGGACCGCAAAACTGTTTGTCCAGGTATTTATGATACCCGGTGATGGCGACCATTGCCGCATTATCGGTGGTATAGGCAAATTTGGGAATATGTATTTTCCAGCCATATTTTCGGCTGTAGTGCTCAAAAGCATTTCTTAAACCGGAGTTGGCCGACACACCGCCTGCGACAGCCACCTCTTTTATTCTCAGATCTTTGGCTGCATGATAGAGCTTGTTCATCAGGATATCGACAATCGTCTTCTGCAACGAAGCGCAGAGATCGTTCTTGTTTTGTTCAATGAAATCGGGATTCCTCTTCAGTTCATCCCGCAGGAAATAGAGGAACGATGTCTTGAGCCCGCTGAAGCTATAATCGTACCCTGCAATATTGGGTTTGCTGAAGGTGAACCGTTCCGGATCACCCAGCTTCGCCAGGCGGTCGACTACCGGCCCGCCGGGATATCCCAGTCCCATCACCTTGGCACACTTGTCGAATGCCTCACCCGCCGCATCGTCGATGGTCTGCCCGATGATTTCCATCACGCTGTACGACTTCACCAGGATAATCTGAGAGTTACCTCCCGACACCAGCAGGCAGAGGAAGGGGAACGACGGCTGATCGGTATCGTTCTGATCTTCCTTGATAAAATGCGCCAGCACATGTGCCTGCAGGTGATTCACCTCGATCATGGGGATATTGAGTGCGGAGGAGAACCCTTTGGCGAAGGAGGTCCCCACCAGCAGTGAGCCCAGCAAACCGGGTCCCCGGGTGAATGCCACTGCCGACACCTCCTCTTTGGTAATCCCTGCCTGTTTCAGCGCGTCGTTCACCACAGGGATGATGTTCTGCTGGTGTGCCCGCGACGCCAGCTCGGGCACCACGCCCCCATATCGTTCGTGGACTGCCTGTCCGGCAATCACGTTGGAGAGGATGACCCCGTCACGGATCACCGCCGCCGAGGTGTCGTCGCAGGAGGACTCTATGCCTAATATTGTTACCATTTACCCAGTTCCGATCTTGTTGATGTCTGATGCGCATCAACGTTCACACCATAGCAGTGTGTCGTGATACTACATCGCAATGAGGGTACAAAGATAACACAAAAAAAACGTTTCGCCGATAATCAACAGAACGCTTTTGCATTCATAAAAAGGATTCCCGTTCACTCAACTCACTGCATACAGTTTCTCCATTGCTTTTGCCTCTACAAGCAGCTCGCGCGAGACATGGGCGATATTGTATATCAGTCCCGCTCTCCTGTTGGCTTCATCCTGTTGCAGTTTTTCAATGCTCTCCTCCCAGCAGTTGGCTGCCTGAAGCAACGGTTCGAGCTGTGACTCATCGGCAGAACCCGTCAGCAGTTCGGTCACGTAGTGAAGCACCACACTCACATCGCGACAAAACGTGCGTTCCTCCGGTGTAAGGTATTCCGCATGCTTATGGATGCCGAAGGCAGAGATATAGGAGAGCAGTGCGTGGTTCAGATTGGTAAGTTTAAAAGCGCTTTCCTCGTATTGCCGGGTCTTTTTGGGTTCCAGCCGCATCCCTTTCCAGGCGGAGGTAAGTGCATTGTCGGCGTTATAAGCAGTGCGCCGGTTATGAAGATACGCTTCTTCCGTGACCGTCCCTTCATAGATGCTCTCGAAATAGCGCTTGTTCTTCATCACCGCATGCAGCAACAATTGCGGCAACTGCCTGTACTGCCAGTCGGGCCACACAAACCGCACCACCAGATAGGCTATGGCACCTCCGATAAGGGTATCCATAATACGGGGGAACATCACTGCAATCCCCTGACTGGAAAGGAGGTTGAAAGCAGCAAGGACGTAAATGGTGATAAATATAGCGGCTACAATATAGTTTTTTTTCAGCCAATAGAAGAAAAGGTAAATAGCGGTGAGCAGGAGCAGAATCTGCCCGGCGAGCGTAGGCAGCAGATGGGCTAAGGTCACCCCGAGGATGACCCCGAGAAGGGTTCCGAAAACACGGTGGAATAGACGCATTCGCGTAGCGCTGTAGGTCTGCTGGAAGACAATCAGCGAGGTGAGCAGTATCCATGCTCCCTTCTCGAAATGAAACAGTTGCATGATGCCATACCCCAGCAACCAGCTGAGCGTGAGGCGTACGGCAAACTTAAAACGGGGATGTGCCGTGGTAAGCAGGTCGGCAAAACGCGTTCTCTCCGGTTTACGGGTATTGAACACGGTGACGTCTATCTGCGCACTAAGGGTCTCTTCCTCCCGCAGATTCTGTTCAAGTCCCATCAGGTTTCTGATCAACAGGGAGAGCGTGAGATAGTGAGATCCTCCCCTCTCCTCTTCCAGCATTATCTGTACAGCCGACAGCGTCCATTTCAGTGACAATGGGTGTCTGTAAGGCTGGTCCGTCAGCAGTGAGTCGCCATACAGATGCATGGCCTTTCCCAGTTCCCGCATCAACTGACCAAACCCTTCCATCAGTTCACGGTTGTCCACCTCACGTGTCAGCAGGTCGTACTGCTCGTGGCTGGAGATGGCCCGCTCCTGCATCTCCTGCAACAGGAACCATTTCTTATAGTAGTCATCCACCAACGGGCGTGTCTCCTGGTTGCTCTCTGCGGAGTAACTGTAGAGATTATTCTTGCAGGTCTCGATCTGCTGGGCCAGCTCAATATTCTTCTGTGCCAGCTGGTTTCTGACCTTCATCTGCACCTGCGGGTTGCTGGGAAAGAGATTGGCTTTCAGGTCGATATATTCCGCCAGATAGTGGAAGCCACGCGCCAGCTGTTCCTTGAGCAGGCGGTAAGGTCTGTAATGCAGCAACAGGATGGAAACGACTGAATAGCAGGTCGCGCCGAAGGTGTAGAGCACGGGCTGGTAGAACCATCTCTCGCTGTTACCTGCTCCCATCATCGTATATACAAAGATGAGCATTGCCCCGAAAGTGACACCCTGCATTCTTGCGTTCGTTCCTCCTGCCAGTGTCAGTGAGAAGGTGAGGAGGCAAAGCAGCGCGGCAAACAAAGGAGGGAATGGTAATAAAATACCCACCAGGCTGCTGGTTATAAAAAAGAGGATCAGGGCTATCGAGGCGGATTTCATGCGTCCCCGCGGATGTACATCTGTCTCCCCCAGCGCCATGGTCACCACGCCCAGTGCCAGGGTGGTGGCGATGAATGAATTGTGGAACAGCAACTCGGCAGGAATCAGCAGAAAGGCGATGGATACCGTCACCTTCAAAGCCCACAGATGAGAGGGGTTACTCCAGAAGACGCTGATCCAGAAATCACTGGCAGTCCTTTTGATACTGTTTAACCGGGTTGTCATTCTTGTCCTGTCTGATTAATCGTTTCGATTGTTACCGGGTCACTGGTTTCTTTCTTACAATGTAACATTCATGTCCATCAAAAGACTCAATCTTCGTCTTTGATAGCTGTACTCTGGCCTTCTGCTACAGTGTTACATCAACCCTGATCTTCCCCAGCAAGGCGTCGGGATGATCACGGTAAGTGAAGCGATGTACATATTCCACACGCAACAATCCTAAGATATTGGTGAACCCAATGGTTCCTTCCAGATAAGGAGCAGATCCGTATCTGTAGGAAACAGCAGGGAACCTGTAGAGATCAGAGGTTTGCTCAGGATCGTTCTTGTCGCTCAATCTGCCATAGGAGGCTCTCAGTGAGAACAGCTCCTTTACTCCCAGCCTGTCCAGCAACGCTATTTTTGACAGCAACAGGTCATCACCCACGAACGTGGTTCGGAAGGTAACCTGTTCATCGGCCATGAACTCGAGAGCCCTGTTCAGGAAGAAAGCATTGTTCTCGATATGATGCCGCTGTCGCTGATTGGGATAGACCAGCAGGGGAAAGGGTACGGCATTCCATATTTTCATCACCTCACCCACGGCATCGATCCTGCCGGCTTCACCCAGCAGGAACCGTTTCTGGGCAGAGAACTCCGAGCGGTGCCATGGCTTCTCCTCACCGAAGTAGTCGTACTGCCCTATCGTATGAGAGAGGAAAAATACGGGACTGGTCATCTCAATAGGCCGGCGTTTGCGTTTCTGCTGTACGTAGGCATCTCTCACGGAATAACGCAGCTGTAGTCCCATTTCGGCTGTATTGAGTTCATGCGCAGACAAGATCATATCTCCCTGAAGTTGTTCAAATTGCAATGCACCCTCCGGTACCAATCGTGATTTCCTCATCCAGATGGTATGTGCCAATCCGTTTTTATATTCTCTTTCGTAGTTGATCTCTGCAAAATTGCGGTAGGTGGCCTCGTTGAGCGATCGCCGGTAGGTGATCAGCAGCAGGTCGTTCAGTGCACGGGGATGCATCTCTCCAGGTGAATAGAGATCTTTCTCGTATACCATCCGCAGGTTGTTTTTGGGGAACTCCTCATCATGGTATGCTTTCCGGTCGAACGACCAGATGGCTTCGCCGCGGTACATGAGCTTCTGATCCCTGAAGCCGTAGGCAGCATATCCTTTCACGAAGAAGTGCGGACTCAGCCGTGCGTTGGAAGCGAGACCTGCCCTGAGGCGAACTCCTTCAATGGAGTTGTAGGTGGGAAAGGTCTGGATCCTGCCAAAATCGAACTTGTTGGTTTCAGGATCGCCCAATGAAATCCAGTCATTTATCACTAACAAAGCCGCCCTGTTCAGCAATGAGCCGAACTTCCCAAATTTCTCTGCCGCACCAGCCAGCGGTGAAATAGTATCCTGTCCCGTTTCCTGAGGCAGCAATGCAATGTGCAAAGCGGCAAGATTGAAGCTATCCGGTATGAGGTAGGTCAGACGATACCCCTCCCCCATGCTCGACAGCCTGCTTTTCTTCAGCGAATCGGGAACCTGAAACGAGAATTTCCCCACGTTGTCGGCCACAGTACCAATCTGTGTATGCTCCACAAAAACAACGGCATAGGGTACCGGCGTCTTGTACAGTGCACCAACCACCTTACCTTTATAGTAACTGTTTTGCCCATAAAGCGTAATCTGTAGAATAGAAATCAGTACAATAAATATCGATTTTCTCATCATCTTCATATATCCTGGTCCGACGTTCAGGTCAGGCAAGGCAATTTTATTTTTTTTTGGCAGTAAGAGTAGAACGCCACAAAGATAAAAATCTTACATCCTGTTACAATTTCCTGTATCGTACCCGTTTCGGCTCTACATTGCCGAGACGCATCTTCTTGTTCTCCTCATACTCGCTGTATGAGCCTTCAAAGTAAAACACCTCGGAATTACCCTCGAAGGAGAGGATGTGCGTACAGATACGATCCAGGAACCAGCGGTCGTGGGAGATCACCACGGCACAGCCGGCGAAGTTCTCCAGTCCCTCTTCCAGTGCACGGAGTGTGTTCACGTCGATATCGTTCGTCGGCTCATCGAGCAGCAGCACGTTCGCCTCAGCTTTAAGGGTGAGTGCCAGATGCAGGCGGTTACGCTCCCCGCCCGACAGCACACCGCACAGCTTCTCCTGATCGGCACCGGTGAAGTTAAACCGTGCCAGGTAAGCACGTGAGTTGATCTCTTTGCCTCCGACACGGATAAACTCCGTACCTCCGGAGACCACCTGATAGACTGTTTTGGCAGGATCGATGGCTTCATGTGCCTGATCCACATAAGCAGTTACAACAGTCTCCCCTACTTCGAACGTCCCCTTATCGGGTGTCTCCTTGCCCTGGATAAGGCGGAAAAGGGTGGTTTTACCCGCACCGTTGGGTCCGATTACGCCCACAATACCGTTGGGTGGCAGCATGAAGTTGAGGTTATCGAACAGCAGCTTATCACCGAAGGCTTTGGCCACTCCCCGGGCATCGATCACCTTGTTCCCCAGTCGCGGCCCATTGGGGATAAAGATCTCCAGTTTCTCTTCACGTTCTTTCTGGTCCTGATTCAGCAATTGCTCATACGAGTTCAGACGTGCCTTTCCTTTAGCCTGACGGGCTTTGGGGGCCAGGTTGATCCAGTCGAGCTCACGCTCCAGCGTCTTACGGCGCTTGCTGACCTGCTTTTCTTCCTGTGCCATCCGCTTTGTTTTCTGCTCCAGCCATGAGGTGTAATTTCCCTTGTAGGGAATGCCTTCACCACGGTCCAGCTCGAGAATCCAGCCGGCCACATGATCGAGAAAGTAACGGTCGTGGGTGATACAGATCACCGTACCTTTGTATTGCTGCAGATGCTGCTCGAGCCAGTCGATGGACTCGGCATCGAGGTGGTTGGTGGGCTCATCGAGCAGCAGTACATTGGGCTCCTGCAAGAGGAGGCGGCACAATGCCACCCGGCGGCGTTCCCCCCCCGACAGATGACCTATCTGTTCATCTTCTTCCGGACAGCGGAGGGCATCCATGGCCCGCTCCAGCCTGTTGTCGATACTCCAGGCGTCAGCAGCATCCAGCTTGTCCTGTAGCTCTGCCTGGCGGGCAAAAAGCTGGTTCATCTTCTCCTCATCATCGTAATACTCGGGAAGGCCGAATTTCAGGTTGATATCCTCATACTCAGCCAGCAGATCCATGACTGGCTGCACCCCTTCGCGTACAATCTCGATGACCGTTTTATGGTCATCCAGCTTGGGGTCCTGCTCCAGGTAGCCAACCGTAAAGCTTTTATCTGACACCACCTCACCCTGGTACTCTCTTTCAATGCCCGCGATGATTTTCAGCAATGTCGATTTTCCCGATCCGTTCAATCCGATGATACCTATTTTTGCCCCATAGAAAAATGAGAGATATACATCCTTTAATACCTGCTTGTGTGGAGGGAAGGACTTACTGACCCCTACCATGGAGAAAATAATTTTCTTGTCGTCTGACATACTTTATTTTATATTTCTGATTGTTAATAACTTGTTACAAATTCCCGAAAGCTTTTCGGGGATGATTACATTCCGGGTCGAATGCGGGCACAAAGATAGTGAAAAGGATGGAATATGGGAAATATCACCCTGTTACCGAATCGAAAAAACAGAAGGATGAATGCAGGAATTGTCAGATTGAGGCAGGTTGTATTTATCAGATCATGAACGACAGAAAAACAGCTCAATCTTATCGCTACTTTCAAAGACACTCATATCTCCGCCCGTTTCGGCAATGATGGTCATAGCCGCTATTTGGCTTATCCCGGGAATGGTTTAGGCTCAATTACCCCATGGCACTATATATTCCATTATTGCATGTTTCAACAATACTCATTTTTATCGCATAATTCAGCAATAATTCGTACTATTGCATCTTCAAACTTTGCTGAGCTTTGGTATAGCAATGATTGCAGGGATCATCGTGGTAAAACCACTGGCAGTTTAATGCTCTTTACCGCATCGCTGCTGCTTCTACCTGGCGTTTGGTTGTTTTCAGGAATGAGGTCTATGCAGAATGACCGGAACTTATAAATTAATAATTTACAAATAACGTATAATATACTGAATAACAGATATTATTATACGATTGAAACAAGAATAATAATGATTAGGTCGATTCTCATTGTGGGTTTGGGTGGCTTTATAGGAACTGTATTTCGATTTCTGATTTCAAGATATTTCCAGCTACACCTCTTTTCGGTTTTTCCGTGGGGCACCTTCACCGTGAATATAATCGGGAGTTTTATCATCGGTATACTGTTCGGCCTGTCGGAAAAAGGGGATATCCTGTCCTCCGAATGGCGACTCTTCCTCACCGTAGGCATTTGTGGCGGGTTCACCACCTACTCTACTTTCTCCAATGATGCATTTATCCTGTTGCAGAACAATGAATTCATCCGGTTTGCAACCTATTCTGGATTAAGTTTCGTGCTGGGTCTTTTTGCCGTCTATTTCGGCAGATTAATCATTAAAGCAATTTGACATGGAAAACAATTCATCCGCTTTGGTTCTTCGCATTTACCTCAGTTCAACCGACAAGTATAAAGAAGGATTGTTGTATGAACATATCGTATTGAAAGCTAAGGATTACGGTATTGCGGGAACAACCGTTTTTAAAGGTATTCTGGGATATGGAGCAAGCTCGGTGATTCATTCCTATAAGTTTTGGGAAGTGAGTGAGAAGCTGCCACTGGTCATCGAGATGATTGATTCCGAATCTAAAGTAGCAGCTTTCCTTGCAATCATCAAACCGGTTTTAGAGTCGGTCCGTTATGGTTGTCTGGTTACAACCGAAAAAACTAATATCATCCTGTATAAGAAGGGCATGAAACAGGATAATAAAACCGGAAAGTAAAATATATCCCTATAAACTCATCGTGATATTATGCTGATTTAAGGTGGCTCTCTATCTCTAATCTTCTTATTTATATTTTATTAGTAATTCAGTTTTGAACAATTGAAAAAATCTGTATGTTCAAATCATGTGCATTATATGAATTAAATAAAATTGAAGATGATGGATTACTTAAAAAATCAAATTGAAACGTTGAATGATCTTATATTGATCAACAACGACAGAGTAGAGGGCTATCAAAAAGCGATTGAAGAATTGAAAGCCGATGATGCCGACCTGAGAATCCTGTTTCAGGAGAGAGTAAACCAAAGCAAATCCTTCCACACCGAGTTGGCCGCCGAGATTGCCAAAACTGGTGAAGAGATCAAAGAGGGTACATATCTTAGTGGTGAGATTTATCGTGCCTGGATGGATGTGAAGGCATTCTTCTCCGGAGCAGACAGAAAAACAATCCTCGACAACTGCGAAAATGGGGAAGATGCAGCTCTCATAGCATATGAAAAGGCACTGAAATGTGAAGATCTTACTCCTGAACAACGCACCCTGATTATTCGTCAACAGGCAAAGATCAAGGCCTCCCACGACATGATCAGGGCGATGAGAGATGCGCTTTGATTGAATACCTGTTGGATATTATCCCTAAGAATCAAGAAAGACAGCACTCATCACATCCGGATTTGAGATTCCATGTTCGATACCCGGGTCTCATCAAAGGATGATTGTCCGATCTTGATTTGTATCTGTGAATCATTATTGGATTGAATAAAAAATTACCCATGAAAAAAGAAAACAATCAAATGAAGAAAGACAGTGCACCAGAAAAAAAGAATGCTGTCCGGTCAGAGAAGAACCCGGGTATTCCGGGAAAAGGTGCTGAGCCGGCCAAGGTGTCGATGATTGAATTAAAGGATCCACTTCCGGTGGAGATGATTGAAGCCGATAAGAAAGTTTCACTTGAAGTACGCCCTTTGACACCGGACAACGCCAAGCAGCAAGACCTTGCCGTGAACAAGGGAGGCGGGTATGGCTACCAGATGACAACCAATCAGGGACTCCGTATCAACGATGACAGTAACACACTGAAAGCAGGTGAACGCGGACCCTCCCTGCTCGAAGATTTCATCATGCGTGAAAAGATCACCCATTTTGATCACGAACGTATCCCCGAGCGCATTGTACATGCGCGGGGATCGGGTGCGCACGGTGTCTTTAAAGTCACCAACCCCATTCCGCAATTTACAAAGGCTAAATTTCTTACAGAGAAAGGGAAAGAGACTTCTGTCTTCGTACGCTTTTCCACCGTACAAGGGGGACGCGGTTCAACCGATATGGCACGGGATGTAAGAGGGTTTGCCGTGAAATTCTACACGGAGGAAGGTATTTTTGATCTGGTGGGTAACAATGTGGCTCCCTTTTTTATACAGGATGCTATCAAGTTCCCGGACCTGATCCATGCCGTGAAGCCTGAACCACGCAACGAAATACCACAGGCAGCCTCTGCACATGACACCTTCTGGGATTTTGTATCTACCTCTCCTGAGACGTTTCACACGGTGATGTGGCTGATGAGTGACCGGGCTATTCCCCGGAGCTACCGGATGATGGATGGATTTGGTACCCACTCATTCCGGTTCATCAACGACAAGGATGAATCATTCTTCGTGAAGTTTCACTGGAAACCGACCCTTGGCTTGCAATCCCTGATATGGGACGAAAATCAGAAGATCGCAGGAAAAGATACCGATTTTCACAGACGGGATCTGTGGGATGCCATACAGGCCGGTGAATTTCCGGAGTGGGATCTGGGGGTACAGATTATTCCGGAAGCTGATGAGTTCAAGTTCGATTTCGACCTGCTTGATCCCACGAAGCTGGTACCGGAAGAGCTGGTGCCCGTGCAGATTGTGGGCAGGATGACACTGAACCGTAATCCCGACAATTTCTTTGCCGAAACAGAGCAGGTAGCTTTTCATCCGGGACATATTGTTCCAGGCATTGATTTCTCTAACGATCCGCTGTTGCAGGGACGTCTCTTCTCTTATACCGATACACAGATATCAAGGCTTGGCGGCCCCAATTTTCATGAGATACCCATCAACCGTCCTGTGGTGCCGGTAGTCAATAACCAGAAAGACGGGATGCACAGGATGACCATTCCTGTGGATGAAACCAGTTACCACCCCAACACCATCAGTGATAATTATCCGCTGCAGTCCTCTAAGGAGGAAGGCGGATTCACCAGTCACCGGGAACGCATCGAAGCCGTTAAGGTACGCGCCAGAAGCCAAAGCTTTCTCGATCATTATTCGCAGCCTACGCTTTTTTACAACAGCCAGACGGAAGTAGAGAAAAAACATATCGCCGATGCATTCAGCTTTGAACTGGGGAAAGTCAAGCGGATAGCTATTCGTCAGAATGTGCTGAAGATGATCAATATGGTAGATAAAGAGCTGGCCAACCAGGTTGCCGGACAGCTGGGGATCCCTGTTCCTGAGGGCATACCGGAGAACATGCAGCACCGTCCCGGGGCAAAACGGGAAGAATATGAAACCATCATGGTGGAACCCAAACTGAAGGTATCTCCTGCATTGAGCATCCTGAAGAATCAGAAGAAAGATTCTATCAGAACACGGAAAGTGGCCATTCTCTGTGATGAAGGTGTGGACGGAGCTCAATTGAAAAAACTGAAGGAGACACTCACGGGTGAGGGTGCAATGGTAAGAGTGGTTGCTTCCCATCTCGGAACAATCAAAGACAATAAAGGCAATGAGATTGAAGTGGATGATTCGGTGCTTACCACCTCCTGTGTGCTGTTTGACGCCACTGCTGTTCCTGACGGAACCGCGGAGATGTTTACCGGGATGCAATCCGATCCGCGTTACAAGGAGTTCGTAAGGGATACCTACTTCCATTATAAACCACTATCGGGAAATGGCGCAGCTGTCAAATTTATCCTCGATATGATGGGCGGTGACCTGACGACGGAGAGCGGTATTGTGAAAGATGGCACCCCTGCCGATTTTGTGAAAGCGATCAAAGAGGGTCGTTACTGGGACAGATAAGAAAACACTGCCTTATCAGTATATATTCATTTTAAAAATTACAATTAAAAACATCAAGATTATGACAACATCAAAAAAAGAAACGGATGATAAAGCTGCTGCAACGCAGGAAAAAAAAGTGCCCAAACTGAAAGCCGAAGATAAAGGCAAGCTTCAGGAATTTCTGGCAGATGCATTCAAGGATATCTATTATGCGGAGAATGAGATTCTGAAGGGACTTAAAAAAATGGAAGCAGCTGTCACCTCGAAAGAACTGAAAAGCAGTATCGGCAAACACTACATTCAAACGGAAGGCCAGCTTAAACGGCTTGAAGAAGCGTTTAAGCTGTTGGGTGAAAAACCCGCCAGGAAAAAATGTGATGCCATTGACGGTATTTTAAAGGAAAGTGAAAGCGTATTGGAGGACACCGAAGCAGGGACCATGGTTCGTGATGTGGCAATCATTATTGCTTCCCAGAAAGTGGAACACTATGAAATAGCAACGTATGGCAGTCTCTCCGAATTGGCGAAAACCCTGGAGCTATATGAAGTATCCCAGTTACTGGAGACAAGCCTGCATGAAGAAAAATCGGCAGACCTGTCACTGACGGACCTGGCTATTTCATATGTGAACAAGGAAGCGAAAGCGGAATAACGATGCACGATTAACCGGTGCATAAGAAAAAAATAACAGGAGGATGAATTACATCGTGATAGCAGCCTCCTGTTGCGTTATACAACTCAGCTTCTCTTTCTTACCAGTGCATAGATAAACAGCACGAGTAAAGAACCGCCAATGGCAAGAAGCAGTGTCCTGAAACTGAACTCATCTACTGTTCCCCATCCGAGGAATGAACCGATCCATCCGCCAACGAAAGCACCAATGATACCAATCAGGATGGTTACCAGCCAACCGCCGGGATCTTTGCCCGGGCGGATTGCCTTTGCGATGGCTCCGGCAATGAGTCCCAGTAAAATCCAAGATAAAATTCCCATGATAATACTATTTATACAGTTAGAAATCGAATACCGATTGTATTTCCAATGATAACAAGATTTGTTCACCAAATGTTTACACTTTTTGCATTTTCCTTTCATTTATTTTAAACAAATTACTGATAAGCGACAATCTGTCTCTTTGTCAGTCTCAAAATCAAAAAATTACAGTTTTTTGATACAAATAATTTCGTTAAAAAGAAAAGATTTTGTATTTTTGCATTTCAATAAGAAAGATGGTTTTTGGGAACGTTTTCGATAAGCCATAAGGGCATGAGGCAAGCAGCATTGCC
Source organism: uncultured Proteiniphilum sp. (assembly GCA_927407015.1). GTDB lineage: Bacteria > Bacteroidota > Bacteroidia > Bacteroidales > Dysgonomonadaceae > Proteiniphilum. Next base: position 55,950 of record CAKMJT010000005.1, read on the forward strand.
TACCGCCTTCGCTTGGAAACGATCAGTTGAAAATGAACACTTTTAACAAATAAAATTCAATTAAGTATGATTAAAGTAGGTATTAACGGATTCGGTCGCATCGGACGCCTTGTTTTCCGTGCAGCTCAAAACAGAAACGATATCCAGATTGTGGGTATCAACGACTTGCTCGATGTAGACTACATCGCTTATATGTTAAAATACGACACTATCCACGGTCAGTTCACAGGAACGGTTGATGTGAAAGATGGCAACCTGATTGTAAACGGGAATACCATCCGTGTTACAGCTGAGAGAAACCCGGCAGATCTGAAATGGGATGCTGTAGGCGCTGATTACGTAGTTGAATCTACAGGTCTGTTTCTTTCCAAAGATAAAGCACAGGGTCACATTGATGCCGGTGCAAAATATGTAGTGATGTCTGCTCCTTCCAAGGATGATACCCGCATGTATGTGATGGGTGTGAACGAAAAGACCTACACCAAAGGCGAACAATTCGTTTCCAACGCTTCATGTACAACCAACTGTCTGGCACCTGTAACCAAGGTACTCAACGACAAATTCGGCGTGCTGGAAGGATTAATGACTACCGTTCACTCAACCACAGCCACACAGAAGACGGTAGACGGTCCTTCAGCCAAAGACTGGAGAGGTGGCCGCGCTGCCTCAGCCAACATCATCCCTTCCTCTACCGGCGCTGCCAAAGCAGTGGGTAAAGTGATCCCCGAACTGAACGGCAAGCTGACAGGTATGTCTATGCGTGTTCCCACCCTGAACGTATCTGTTGTTGATTTAACCGTACGTCTGGCAAAAGAGACTTCTTACGCAGAAATATGCGCTGCAATGAAAGAAGCCTCAGAAGGTGAATTGAAAGGTATCCTCGGATATACCAGTGAAGATGTTGTATCGAGTGATTTCATCGGCGATGCACGCACTTCTATCTTCGACGAAAAAGCAGGTATCCAGTTAAGCCCGACCTTCGTAAAAGTAATCAGCTGGTATGACAACGAATGGGGTTATTCCAACAAAGTACTTGAACTGGTTGCCCACATGGCAAAAGTGAACGCTTAACCAGTATAGGTGAAGATGCTAAAAAAAAGCGCCTCCATAAGAGGCGTTTTTTTTTAGTAGAAAGAGGGAAAATCACCCTGTGATTCACCCTCTTTTTTTTCCTGTAAGTACCAGTCTATTTATGCCGGATAGATTGCTTCGGTGGGACATACTTCTGCGCAAGTACCGCAGTCAGTACATACGTCCGGGTCAATAACGTAGATATCGCCTTCCGATATTGCATCAACAGGACATTCGTCGATACAGGTGCCACAAGCAATGCAATCTTCATTAATTACGTAAGCCATAATAAATAATAAGTTAGTTAATGTAAATGGGTTTTTGCTGATGCAAAGGTAGTGAGTTTTTTTATTATATAAAAAAGTTTTCAGATATCTTTCTCCGATCGTTCAAACAATAAGCAGCACTGAAAATCGTTTAAAAATGGAATGAAGATAATAAAGATCTGTTTTACCTCGCTGCTGCTCTTTTTGTCGGGTTACCTCCGGGGACAGCACCATACACTGCAAAACCAGCCGTATGCCGACCAGCGGTTGTTTCATCTGGGGTTTACACTCGGCTTGCAAACCCAGGATCTTATCCTTACGCAGTCAGGATTCACAGATGAAAACGGAGAGGTATGGTTCGCAGAGATCCCCCGTTATTCGCCCGGGTTCTCCGTGGGCATCATCGGCAATCTATACCTGAATCGGTTCATGAATCTGCGCGTTATCCCGTCTCTTTATCTGGGTGATAAACAGTTTGTTTTCCGGGAACAATCGTCAGGGGAGGAATTCTCCACACGCATCAGGAATAACTACATCGCTTTGCCACTGCTGATTAAATTCGCGGGAGACAGAATCGACAATTTCAGACCTTATATGCTATTGGGAGGCTATGGCAGCATGGAACTGTCTTCGGGAAAGAACCAGGCTGTTCGTTTAAAACCATACGACTTTGGAATGGAGTTTGGTGTGGGATGCGACTTCTACCTGCCGCTTTTCAAGCTCAGCCCTGAGCTGAAGTTTAGCTTTGGCCTGATCGATATTCTGGAAAAAGAGAGGACCGACCTGAAGGATGAGAGTCTGCAAAGATATGCGAATGCTTTGTCAAAAGCCACACAACGAATGATTACGGTAAGTTTTCACTTTGAGTAGCCTGATTCTCCATCGTCATAACAGATTCATATGTTTTTTTCCCTTTCACATAAAAAAGCAACAGAATGCTTTTCCGGAATTGTGTGGGTATCCATTGTACGGTAGTTCTTCTCAGATTCTCCTGTCGCGCAGGGCTACAGGAATCTCTCATTCTCAGATAATCGCTGTACGCTTCCACGACAGCATGGGCACTCTTGAATTTACCTTCCAGGAGCAGATGCAGATACGCCAGGCAATCAAGAAAATAACGGATGAGAAAGGTTGACCGATAGACCGGCTGAGGTATGTTTTTATAGAGCATCAGCAGATTGTTGCGAAAATTCAGATACATTTTTCGCGGGTTATCCTTGCTCAGGGATGCTCCGCCAATATGATACACGACTGATGCGGGGATACACATCACTCTCCTGCCCCGTGCGTTCAGCCGCCAGCAGAGATCGATCTCTTCCATATGGGCGAAGAAACGGTCATCCAGTCCTCCCGCATCAAAGTAATCTTTTCTTCGGATACACAGGCAGGCGCCGGTTGCCCAGAAGACAGGGATAACAGCATCATACTGGCCGTTGTCTTCCTCCACCACCGCCAATATACGCCCCCGGCAGAAGGGATAGCCATACCTGTCGATAAAACCACCTGAGGCACCGGCATATTCAAACCGTTCCCTCTCCGTATACGAGCGAATCTTGGGCTGCACCGCAGCTACATCGGGATGCAACTCCATGAAAGAGATCAGGGTTTCTATCCAGCCTTGTGTGGTTTCCACATCTGAATTCAACAGAACCACATATTCAGAATCCACCTGCTGCAGTGCTTTGTTGTACCCTCCGGCAAAACCGTAGTTTTTATCAAGGATGACAAGCTGTACGTCGGGGTAGTTTGTTTCAATGAATGCAACGGAATCGTCCGATGAGCCGTTATCGGCTACTACCACCCTGCACGCATCGCCCTGTGAATGTGCCAGCACAGAAGGCAGAAACTGCTCCAGCAGCCTTCTCCCGTTCCAGTTCAATATAACAACCGATGTTTTTGACATCTCTCTCTACTTTGATAATTGCAAGATTAGTTACTTTCCTGTCCTGTTCTTTTCTGAAACTTCCAGCGATTATGAGACCACAGATAATAGGCAGGCTCCTTCAGAATGGTCTCTTCCAGCTTTCTCATATATCGTTCCATAACGGCAAATTCAGTCTCCTGGCTGGCATCTTTGCTGATAACGCATATTTTCCCCACATAATGACCTCTTCTCACTTTGGTGATATCGAGATAGACTACGGACAATCCGAGGTGCCTGGCAATCTTCTCCATTCCGGTTTGAACCAGTGTATCCTGATTCAGGAAGATCGTCCAGTAGTCGTCGAGATATCCCGGGGGTCGCTGATCCGTAAGAAAGCCGACAACCATGGTTCTTCCATCCTGCTGCTGTCTGATCATTTTTCGGAAAGCACTCTTCATTTCAAGTGGCTGAGAACTGAACCGGCTCCTGATCTTCAGGAAAAGCTGATCGAAAGCCTGTGAGTGCAGTTTCTTGTAAATCATCCCCTGCTCTATTCCGGGCTGAAAATGCGTTACGATGGCAGGTACCCACTCCCAGTTACCGTAATGGCCCAGGCTTAACAGACACGATTTGCCCTCTTTCGTAAGTCGGTTGATGATCTCCGGATTCTCAAACTTCATTCTTCTGCGTGCTTCATCCTCCGACAAATGAAGCGTTTTGATCGTCTCCACGAAATAATCACACAGATGATGATAAAATTTATGTTCAATCTTCGTGATCTCTTTCTTCGGGATTCCCGGAAAAGAGTTCTCCAGATTCTTTCGGACAAGCTTTCTCCTGTATCTTATAAGATAATACACAAGCATAAAAAGAATATCTGACAGCAGATACAGCACCCAAAAAGGGAGTAGTGCATGAAGATACACCACTGCATATAAAAGAGAACCGGTTACACTTTTTCTACGATCGTCATCCATCAAAAAACCGCTTTCATCGCCATTTCATCCTCGTCGTACCCGCCCACAACCACATCAGAAACCTTGTTCACAAGCAATGGATCATAATCGGCATACAATTTTACATAATTTTCGGTAAACCCGTGCATTTTGTTGCCACGTTTTGTGTGCTCGAACAACACTTTTCGGATTGTTCCCTTTTGAGAGGCATAAAAATGGAGCAGTTTCTCCTCCGACAGATCCAGTAATGCCTTGCTGCGGACATGTTTTGTTTTGGGATCCACCACGTGGTCTATTTCGAGGGCTTGTGTACCGGGCCGTTCCGAATAGGTGAAAACATGTAACTGGGATATATCAAGCGATTGAATAAATGCCTTGCTCTGCGCGAAATAATCATCCGTCTCACCCCTTACGCCTACGATCACATCCACACCAATGAAGGCGTGGGGAAGGATTTTCTTTATTTTCTCCGTTTTGTGTTGAAACAACGCTGTATCATAACGCCGTTTCATCAGCCTGAGCACTGCATTACTGCCCGCCTGCAACGGCATGTGAAAATGAGGTGCAAAACGTTTTGAAGCACCCACAAAATCGATGATCTCGTCTGACAGCAGATTGGGTTCGATAGATGAGATGCGATACCGCTCAATCCCCTCTACATCATCCAGCGCTTTGATCAGATCGAAGAATGATTCTTTGGTCGTATGTCCAAAATCGCCGATATTCACACCGGTGAGCACGATCTCATTCCCTCCTTCCTGCACCACCTGCTCCGCCTGCCTCACCAGAGAAGCGATGGAACCGTTGCGGCTTCTGCCTCTTGCATGGGGAATGGTGCAAAATGAACAGAAATAATCACAGCCGTCCTGCACCTTCAGGAAATATCGGGTTCGATCGTTCGCTGAGACTGAAGGCACAAACGATCTGATCCGGTGCGTTTTCGATGTGATCACCTCTCCTTTATCTTTCTTCTTCAGATCATCCAGATATTTCACCACATCCAGCTTTTGCTCCGCACCCAGGACAAGGTCAACCCCATCGATACCGGCTATCTCCTCCGGTTTCAGTTGCGCATAACATCCGGTGACCACGATAAAAGCAGCCGGATTCTCCTGTATCACCTTTCTGATGGCCTGCCGCCCTTTCTTATCGGCCAGTTCCGTTACAGAGCAGGTATTGATGACGCAAATATCTGCCTGCTGTCCCTTACGGGCGCGGGTCACACCTGAATGAAGCAACTGCCTCCCTATAGCCGACGTTTCGGCGAAATTCAATTTACAGCCCAGTGTATAGTAAGAGGCTGTCTTATTTTCAAAAATAGACTGATCAATCATAAATGCTACGTCGCTTTACCGAATAATTTGCTGTGATAGACAATTCGAACGACACTTTTGGGTAAATTTATTCTTTTGGACCACAAAATTACAATTTTACTCCTATTTATTACCCTATTTTCTTTGGGAATCAATTTTTAGATATTAAATTTGCACATTTCCAGCATAAATGTGCAATTATGATTCAACAGAATTTCATTCAATTATACGAAAATAGTTTCAGGAATAATTTTAATCTGCCTGCACTGACTGACTACAAAGGGGGCAGATCTTATACCTACGGGGAACTGGCAGGGGAAATTGCGAAGTTTCATCTCCTGTTCACGGCTATAGGGATTCAAAAGGGAGATAAGATATCGCTGATCGGCAAAAACCACTCTTCCTGGTCAGTCGTGTTTATGGCGACCATCACGTATGGAGCCGTGATTGTACCCATCCTGCATGAATTCAGTCCGGAAAGTATCGTGTATATCATCAAACACTCCGATTCGAAACTGGTGTTTATAAACGATTCTCTCTGGGAAACGCTGCATCATGAAAAAGTAAATGTACCTGTATTTGAAATACCTTCCTATTCACTGCTGAAAAGCAATGATGGGCGTGTGAAGGAAGAAGTAAACTCACTTGATGATACATTCAGGCGAAACTATCCCAACGGATTTGCAAAAGAGGATATTCGTTATCCCGAAGTAAGTAACGATGAGGTTGTTTGCCTAAACTATACATCCGGAACAACGGGATTCAGCAAGGGTGTGATGATCACCGCCAACAACCTTGCAGGAAATGTCACTTACGGTCAAAAACTGGATCTGCTCTTCACCGGAGAAAGGAATCTGGCCTTTTTACCGATGGCTCATGTTTACGGGTGTGCTTTCGATTTTCTCTATGCACTGGCAACCGGTGTTCACATCACACTGCTGGGTGTGATCCCAACTCCGCAAAATCTTATCAACGCATTGAAGGAGGTTAAACCCCACCTGATCATAACTGTTCCCCTGATCTTCGAGAAAATATACAAAAAAAAGATACTGCCCATTACCGGCAATCCTATTGTCAGGTTGCTGCTGAAAATACCCGGAATAAACCATCTCATATTGAATATAATAAAAAAATCACTGATTGACTCGCTGGGAGGAAACTTCAGGGAGGTAATCATTGGCGGTGCAGCATTGAACGCTGAAGTGGAAGCCTTTTTCTATAGAATAAAATTCCCTTTCAGCATTGGTTATGGCATGACCGAATGTGCTCCCCTTATCTCTTATGACAACCATTACGATTTCGTCCCCACATCCTGTGGATCTGTTCTGGACGGAATAATGGAGGCACGGATCGACTCTGATGATCCGGAAAATATACCCGGCGAAATTCAGGTACGGGGAGAAAACGTGATGAAGGGTTATTATAAAAATCCGGAAGCAACGGCAGCAGCCTTCACCGAAGACGGATGGCTCAGAACCGGCGATTCGGGAATCATGAAAGACAAACGATTGTTTATCAAGGGACGTATCAAGAATATGATTCTGACAGCAAACGGACAGAATGTGTATCCCGAAGAAATTGAATCGAAATTGAATAACTTACCCTATATTGCTGAGAGCGTAGTCGTCCTGCGCGATTTCAAACTGGTCGCGCTGGTTCACCCCGATGCGGCATCAGTGACTGCCGACAATATATCCCGGGAAAGACTCGAAGAGATTATGCAGGAGAACAAGGGCATACTCAATAAATCAGTCGCCGGTTACGAAAAAATCAGCTCCATTGAGATAACAGACGGCGAATTCGAGAAAACACCCAAAAAAAGCATTAAACGCTTTCTCTATAGTTGATAAGCCGTACAGGTTTGATGCACATGCCGAGAAGAGAATGTTTGGGGTTTTTCTGTTTATTGCAAGCGTTAACAGAGAACCGTTAACCATTAAATCATTCACCCAAACATGTCGCAGAGACAACGAAACACCCTTTTGAGTGCGCATTTTTACCGTACTGTGGAATGATTACCCGGAGGAATCTATAAGATTAACAATCACTTAACATCATTTAACTAAAATAACTTGCCGGAATATGTTTTAGAACATGTTTTTTAATGTAATTTTGTATCGTTTTTAAATGGAATGTTTTCGTTAAGCGTATGAGCATAAGGCAAGTTTACTTGCATCCTCTTATGAAAAGGAAACAACCAGATTTATTGAACAAAATTATTTATCGTTTAATTTATTTAAGAATGAAAAAAGTACTTTTATTGGTTGCTACAATCGCAACATTGGGTTTCGTATCTTGCGACAATGCTCAGAAGAATGCTGAAAAAGCTACACAAGACAGTCTTGCTGAAGTAGCCAGATTAGACAGTATTGCTAAAGTACAGGCTGACAGTATCCAGGCTGCTATTGAAGCTGCTGAAGCTGCTGCTGCTGATACTCTAAACGCTGTTGTGGAAGAAGGTGCTGCGCTTTAATTCAATACGAAGCTAAGCTGAAATCGATTTCAGCCATCCCAAAAGGGTGGCTTTTTTTGTTTACTATTGAGCCAAAAAGAGTAACTTTGTTTGCCAATCATTCAAGAGATATCAAATGAGAAATATTATTTTTTTTACCGGCTTTTTGTTATCCGTCATGATCCTGATGGGATGCAACCAGAGAGCGAATACTTATTTTGAGAAGAAACTGACCTATCCGGATCTGCTTACTTCCGACCAAAAAGTGAAGCTGGCCGCCTATATCGTGCCCACACCACGTCAGTATGAATGGCAACAACTGGAACTGACAGCATTTATTCACTTTGGAATGAACACATTCACGGGCAGGGAATGGGGTGACGGATCGGAAGACCCGGCATTATTTCATCCAACCGATTTCGATGCAGAACAATGGGTCACTGCTCTGCAGGAGGCAGGTTTTAAAATGATCATCCTCACAGCGAAGCATCACGATGGTTTTTGTCTTTGGCCTACGAAAACCACGGCCCATTCCGTAGCTTCCTCTCCCTGGCACAACGGTCAGGGCGATGTAGTGAAAGAAGTGAAAGAGGCATGCGACAAGCACAATATGAAGTTTGGGGTCTATTTATCGCCATGGGACAGAAATGCCGGAAGCTACGGCGACTCTCCGAAATATAATGTCCTATTTGTGCAACAACTCATGGAACTGCTCACCCATTATGGCGAAGTGAACGAAGTATGGTTCGATGGTGCCAACGGGGAAGGACCGAATGGCAAAGTACAGGAATATGACTGGGCCCGGTTTTACCAGGTGATAGACAGTCTGCAGCCCAATGCCGTAAAGGCAATCATGGGAGACGATGTTCGATGGGTAGGCAACGAGCAGGGTTTGGGAAGAGAAACCGAGTGGAGTGTAACCCCCCTGAATCCTGATATCAATGATGCTGTCACACACGAAAACAGACGACTGAATATCTCTCCCACGGCCGAGGATCTGGGAAGCCGTGAACTCATCGTTGAAGCGAAGACTTTATACTGGTACCCCTCTGAAGTAGATGTGTCGATACGTCCGGGATGGTTTTACCATCCGGAACAGGATCATCAGGTGAAAACACTACAGCAACTGGTGGATATTTACTACCGGTCGGTGGGGATGAACTCCGTCTTGTTGCTTAACGTTCCGCCGGATACCAGGGGCAAATTGCATGAAGTGGATGTGGAAAGACTGAGACAATTCGGCACTTACATCACCAATACTTTCAAGAACGACAAGCTTACGGATGGTCAGTTTGCATGGAAAGCCCGATCGGGAGCATCCAAAGAATTTAACGTGGTACCGGGCGAAACCATCAACACGGTCATGCTACAGGAAGATATCCAAAAAGGACAGCGGGTGGAGGAATTCAGCGTGGAAGGACTCGTGCACAATAAATGGGTAAAACTGACGGGAGGTACCACCATCGGTTACAAGCGGCTGCTGAGATTCGAGGATACAGCTCCTTCGAAATTGAGGGTAACCGTTGCCGAAACACGTGATATTGCCAACATCAAAAGTGTGGGCGCTTACTACGCACCCGCACTGGAAAACAAACAAGCGGACACCCTTTTATCGGATATTTCTTCCAACGCCTGGAGAATAGCAAGCGAAAATCCACTCATCGTTGATTTGGGACAGATCTATTCCATCAATGGATTTACCTACAGTCCCGATGAATCAAAAGAGTCTGTTTTCAACTATGCTTTTCTGATCAGTGAAGATGGCGTCTCATGGGAGGAAGTCAAAAAGGGAGAATTCAGTAACATCAGGAACAATCCAATCTCACAGCATGTGCCATTCGATAGGGTTGTCAACGGTCGCTTTTTTCAGGTGGAAACACGCAGTGGTGTTGATGGCGGAAAGCCGTCGGTAGAGATGAGGCAGATAGGAATTCTCACAGAATAAACCAGTAAAAAATCAGATGAAACAATATATCCTTTTATTTTTCATATTTATTTCCCTGACAGGCTATAGCCAGACCATCGGCAGTTTGTTTCAGTCGATGCCCGCTGATATCCTGCCGGGTGTCTCGGAAGACAACAAAACCATGTTGCTGGTAGATACGGGTAAAACAACGGTACCTTATACATTTGGTGAGATAAGCAAAATACGGCAAAGCAGTGATTACCTGGAGATCCGTTCCTCCGATATCGGGATCACCCAGCTGAAACTATTACCGGTGGGCCAAGACTCCGTGATTGTGTGCGTGATTAAAACCGTTTGCGGAGATGTATGTGACAGCAATATCTCGTTCTACACCACAGACTGGAGAAAACTGGAAAAAAGTACCTTTCTCCCGTCCATTTCTGCAGAAAATTTCTTCGATTCTTCGAAAAAAGAGACGGAAAATTATAAATATGCCGTATCTTTGCCGGATATTTATCCGATCTCGGCAGCGTTCGGTGACACCGGAAACGATATGACACTGACATTCAATTACAAACGACATTTGTCGGATGATTTAATAGCCGAAATAAAACCTTTTCTGAGAGGTGATTCAATTATTTTGAAATGGGATAACCACTCATTCAAATAATGACAACCATGCACCCGTAGTTCAATGGATAGAATACCGGATTCCGGTTCCGACGATGCGAGTTCGATTCTCGCCGGGTGTACTTATTCAATGGCTGTAATAGGATCTCTTTATCTACAGATAGTCTCATTTCATGCTATTTCTGTTCCTAAAGCTGAATAACCTTACTTTTTCCGGCATAAATCCCCGTCGGAAGTTTCAGTGTCAGATGACTTGTTTTTTTCTCTTCATCCCATTCAGATAACAGATCTGTCCTGCCCTGAACCTTGACGGTCAGAGAGAATGACAGTGATTCAAGATCTCTGTTCGGATCAGATACCGTTATTCTGACCGGCCTGTTTCTCCTGAATTCAATCATCATCATACAGGGATTAGCTGTGGTAATTGAGATCTGTTCGGAAATCTTCAGCGTCCCCGGCTGGTAAAATACCGCCTGGACGATGTTTAGCTTTTGATGTCTTACGGCCTGAAGCTCGTTCGTGTTAACCATTGTTTCGACAGCCGTTTTCTTTAGTTTTCTGACCAGAGACTTTTTATTGACGCCGGGTAGTATAATATACTCATATTTCTCATTTTGTGGGTGAATGCCATGATCAAGCCAAATCTTACATATGTCCATACGGATCTCTTCCTGAGAAATGTTTGACTGCCTGTTAATCCAGGACCAGCTACCTGTCTGCGCCTGATTGGATAAATGAACGGTAGTTGGTACCGGGAAAAGGTAGGCAACACCGTTATGATAGACCCAACGGACCTCGTTCAACGCTCTGTCCCCCTGTTGCAGAATGCTTTCCTTACCTTTTGTGTAGGCTATGACTTCATCTTTTAAACAGGTCTGATTCAACGTGGTCACCACGGGATAATCCATATCTGAGGTTATGCCACTGCCTAAACATACATATTCGTCGTCGAAGTAGAACCACGACTTCTTTGCTTTAGTGCCGTCGTGAGGACTCACAAAGTCGAAAGCAGATGCACTGTACCGGCCATCAGTCACGGCACCGACGAAGGTCGTAAGGCCCCATTTCTGAATATTCTTCTCCCGTTCAAGCACAGGCTTTTGCAGGATGGTTGTACCGGGAATCTTTTGATAATCCATCACCGGAAAAATATTGTCATATTCATGCCCATCCACATATACATAATTCGCACCATCTCCTAAATAATGATTCAATAATCCTTCGCCATTGTATGGTACCTCCATATTGCAATTCCTTTTGGAATACATCCTAACGGAAGAGAAATAGGCAGGCCTTTGATGACTGAAATATTCTGAATGCCAAAAAAATCGGGAGTGAGGGCGGATTGATTCAATATCAGTGGTACGAACTTTCACGATATCTTTCAGCTCATTATCTCTGTAATCCGTCACCTTCAGCAATTTTTCGGGAGTTCTTGTTCCCATCGGCCGTAAAGCACCGGGCCGGCTAATACTTCTGTTCCTGGCGCCCAGGTCAGGTGATTTACCGAAAGGCATCATCTTACAAATCCCATCAAGATAATAATCCACCAGTATTTTTATTTTATCTTCAGTGAATGCATATCGGGTATCCGAAACATAATCTGCCCAAACGGCAAAGATATCCGCAAACTGCAGCCCGTATGACAGCGTGTTGTTCACCCTGTCTTCACGGTGATGAAAACTGTAATCATATTGCATTCCCCTACCCGTTTCAAATTTGATCTCATTTCCGATTACCTGAACAACCTCTTCAAATCGTCTTTCTTCGCCAAAGAACAGCAGATTCCGGGCATAAATATCGGCTATTTTGATTCTGTCTCCGCTGGGACGCGCTCCTCCCGCTTCGAGATGAGCTCTGCCAAGAATGGGACGGGATTTCTGCACCAGTGCTTCCGGCAATTCATCTCCCACAAGCAGCAATATATTTGCCAATGCATCGGGAGTGCCTATTTCATTGTTCCACCAGTTCTCGCCAATAAAATCATGCTTCACCCAAAAGGCAAGGGCTGATTCTATTTTTTCCAGCAGTACGGGGCTCTTATGATAAGCTGAAGCGGGGTGTCTCCATGCCCGGGCCAAAGAAACCAGACGGGAAGTATGCTTTGCGTTCTCAAAAGCCGTCCTCGACAAATCCTCATAGTTTATCTCTGGCCAAAATCCTTCACTGTTCAGGCTTCTCATGAATAAGACTGTCTGATCATTGTCGACGCCTGAACCCAGGAGTTCATGGACAATCCGCTCCCTTACAAGCTCCATATCCGGGTTTGCCGAAGCTGTAGTGTTTGAAATAGAAAAAAAAGATATAACTGAAAATAAAATGATAAATAACTTACTCATTGTGTGCTGTTTCCTGATTATTTTTTTACGATCGCAATACTGTTTTCGCCTGTCATCCCGGGATCTTTCAGCGTAAATATAACCCTTGTTACACCATTGGGCCAATAACGCTTTAGTCCTTGATCAGTGATCTCAATAAATTCAATCTCAGGATCAACTGCATTTGTATTGTATGCCAACTCCAATGTGAAATCCTCTCCCTGCAGCAGTAAAGTGCCGGGCTTGCTTTCCGACACTTTGCAATAAGTAACAAAATTCAAAGTGGTTGGATTTTCCGGAATCTGGTTGAATTGAAACTTGTCTTTTATGATAAACCGTTTTCCTCTGTCTAATTGATACCTTCTCTCCCATTTTTGTATGGCAGCCTCCCCGGGATAGGCGTCTGTTATGTCAGTTGAAAAAACAATCTGTTTGTCTGTTGCCTTGAATCCTGTCTCCTTTGCTTTGTAATCTCTTCCCGGAAGTTGATCAAATCCATTGATTTTTGGCAGATTATGGAATTGCGATTGCATGGTCCATATTTCATAGCGTTTATTGCTGAATGTTTTCGCCGTATAGGTCTCCCGCCCTAAGTCAATCAGACACGGTTTACCGTTAAAGTACAGTACGCACGATCCTAAATCGTTGTGGTTGTGGCTTTCCGCATTGTGCCCTCCTTTCGCTGCAAAAAAGAATCCATCAGAGGTGCCGGCTTTATCCCTGCCACCTGCCACTTCTGTCTCAGGCAGCCAGAAATCACTTACAAGCGCTTCTTCTGCCTCTGCTTCTTTTATTTCATTGAGATATAACAACTGCATGATCTGTTCATCCGGTTTCCCTCCGGGTTTTTCCTCTCCCCATCCCTGTTTGTGCGCAAGAAAGACTCCAAATTTCTGCATTACCCTATCTCCCGTATCTTTACCATAGGTGTAAATAATGGAAGGCCTTCCTCCCGTTGTTGCATCCGCGTCAGCAAAATTGATGAAATAGGGATAAGCAATATATGCTTTATATATATAAGACCCCATATTTTTAATCAAATGATTATCATACACATCAAATTTCCCGTTACTCGCTCTCTTTAATAAATCAAGACACTGATATAATGATGCTCCCGCTCTTCCCCAGTAGGAAGGGCCTTCATCACAGCCACCATCACTGGGATAGGTATTGATAAAAACATCCAGGGAGCGGATAACCTTCTCCACATTTTTGATTTTCTTCTGCTGATCCTCTTCCAGGATAAGAATAGCCGTTAACAGGTTATGATTAGTCCATGGATTCCAGTTGTTCACTGAGCGTGAGCCAAAACCCATCCACCAGAAATCATCCCGCTCGTAATAGGGTATCACCGCTTTGTTCATGATTTCCTGTTTCAATCTCTGAGCGATCAGCGGATGTATCTTATCAAACTCTTCTTTGAAAAGAAACCATGTCCACGAGAGTACATTGGCTATTTCTCCTACTCCCAGATCGATGACTGGCTCATTCACGTCAGGCAGTCCATGTTTTGCTTTTTGAGCTGTCAGGTGTGCAGACCAACCCCACCATGTTTGTTCACTGTAGTACCACACACCATTGACGATCTGATCGGTAAACCGTCCTTTACCTTCTACCAGTTCACCCATAACCAGAGATTGGAGGGCATTGTTCGGTGCAGAATAGACACCCTGTCTGCGGTCACCGGAACGAATGATTTCCAGATAATCAGTGGCTTTAACTACAGGCCAGTTGTATTCGAGGTATTTCTCTGCAGCATCGATATATTGCTGACGGATGGCAGCAGGAAGATTATCCCAGAAGTCCCGGTTTTGATAATCAGGAAATCCAATCTCTGAGAAATCCCTGACAAGTGCACCGGCTAATCCGGTCGTTTCAGATTCTTTCTGCAGCATATTTCTTTTCTCAAAAGAATAGGTGTTGATTGAAATAACAATCATCGAAACCCATAAAATTATTTTTTTCATTTTACTCTGTTTCAAAATTATTTCTCCTTCATGGAATGGTTACTAAAGGGCATTCACTCCAGATCTTTTTTTCGTTTCAGCGCTTCCAGAAAATAATAATCGGCATAATTCAGGGGAACATCCACTTCTGAATGGTGGGGTAAACTACCCACGGAATGCATCAGCAGAAAATCACCGTTATCACCCAACGGTGCACGATAAGCCGTGCCTGCAAGGGAAGCAACAATCTTATCCGCCCAAGCTTTGTAATCCATTTTATCGGAATAGGCAGACAGTTCATACAAAGCAGATGCAAGGATAGATCCGGCAGAAGCATCCCGATATGTATTTGGAATATCAGGCGAATTGTAATCCCAGTAGGGAACACCGTCTTCGGGATAATTGGGGTGATAGGCGATAAAATTCAATGCCTTTTCTGCCTGATCCAGGTATTTTTGATCTTTCGTCTCCCTGTAACAAACGATATATCCATACACACCCCATGACTGGCCCCTTGCCCAGGCACTCTCGTCGGAATAGCCCTGGTGCGTATTTCTGTGCCTGATACTTCCGTCACTTTTACTATAATCGATGACATGCCATGTACTATAGTCAGGACGGTAATGGTTCTTGATGGTATTATCGGCATGCGTCACAGCGATGTGATAGAATGAAGAATCGCCCGAAAGCTTAGTTGCCTCGAACATCAGTTCCAGATTCATCATATTATCGATGATCACCGGACACTCCCAGTCTTTTGATGGATTGGCGTTCCACGACTGGATAATGCCGGCTTCGGGGATGTAGCGTGTTGAGAGCGATTTTGCGGCATTGATGATGACATCCTTGTAGGCTTCATTACCGGTTAAACGCAGTCCGTTACCATAGCTGCAATAGATCATAAATCCCACATCGTGGTTGCCCGTATAGTACTGGATGGTATCCAATGATTCGGTATATTTTACGGCCATCGGCTTCCATTGATCCTCTCCTGTCAATTCATAGAGATACCAGAGACTGCCGGGGAAGAAACCTGAGGTCCATTCCTGAGGGGGAATATATTTCATTTTCCCGTCGATAAAGGACTTGGGATTTACAATCCTTGCCGAATCTTCCACCTTATCGAGCAACAACGCATATTGTGCTGCGGCAAAGGTTACATTTTCCTCCAGGAAATTCGCACTATCGGCCTCATTTTTTTGCTGGCCTGTGTTACATGATTGTACAGTACACAGGATAAAAATTGTAAGAATAAACAGGAGTAATAACTTTTTCATATTTTTTAATTTGATTGAAAGTATGCTTGATTAATTTTCTGAAAGACGTATCCTTATTGTTGTTTTCCCTTTCTCAATTGTCCAGGCCGGAATTCTTAATTCGACCCGCTTTAATCTGGCTATCTGCCGGTCTAATTCCAATGGAACCGAATTCAGGGAGACTACGGACATCGATAAATCCATCGTTGAGCTGCACACTTGCTGGATAACCCAGGTCACCTTTGAAGGCTTCTGCGGTTCTGTAAACGGTTCAGTTGCCTCCACATGCCCATTCTCATCCATTGTCTGCCCAACAATCAGGTATTTGCCGGGTTCCTTGGACACCACGCTGGTTTCTATCAATTCAGCAATCTTGTTTTCGGGGACACCCAAACCGGCACTCTCCTTTTTCGGCGCATTGTAAAGTGCTGTATTGTTGGCTTGCAAAGGGCTGTTCAACATGCTGCCGAAGGTAGCTATTCCTGTGATTTTGATAAAGTGACGCCGATTGAATTTCATTTTAGATATATGTTATATAAATTTTTATTCGTCTTCTCCAATTTATACTGACAAAGATGCAAAAAATAAGACAAATACCAGGAATTTTTTTTCTTTTGGAAATATGGTTTATATTTGTGCTGCGATGTAAGCTGAGATCAGACGCAGACAATACACCGGAACGGATCTCAATCCATCAAAGGACGGACTGATAACCAAGCCGATACAAATTTAACACGATAACTATACTCAAGATGTTGAAAACACAACCTAAAAGAGCAGCAAGGAGGGAAATGAAGAAAGCCTGTCATAGTGGGAAAATGCGGCCCACAGGAAAAAATCAGACTGACCGGTCGGGAAATAATATTCCTGCCATCACTCACCACCGTGCATTTCAAAACATGATTCTGTTGCTGATGGTCTGGATAGGTACGCTCCCTTTACCGGCACAGAATGATGTGAATTACCGCGAGGAGCTTGTTCCGATCTACTCTTTGCCCGACCCTCTCACCTTTGAACAGGGTGCGAAGGTCCGCCACACGGGTGATTGGGAACTGCGCAGACAGGAACTGATCTCCCTTTTTGAAGAAGAGATGTTCGGTGTCACTCCACCCTGGAAAGGAAGTGTCAAGGGCACCATCCTGTCGGAGAAGATGGCATGCAACGGGAAAGCGGTAAGACAGGAAATCCTCATCGAACTGAGCCTGAATAATGAGTCACTCAAAATGGCGCTTCTGCTTTATCTCCCGAAAGAAGGTACCAGCCACCCGCTCTTTCTGGGATATAATTTCCATGGCAATCATACCGTCACGGCTGAACCCGATGTACGGATCACGGAGAGCTGGGTGAGAAACAGTGAGGTCACCCATGCCGTGAATAACAGGGCCGATGAGCGGGGCAGAGGCTCCTTCTCGGGCAGATGGCCTGTTGAGAAGATCATTGAGAAGGGGTTCGGGCTGGCTACGCTTTACTATGGAGATATTGACCCGGACTTCGATGACGGTTTCCGGAATGGCGTCCATGCACTTTATGCGGCTGATGAGCAGGCAACCTGGGGATCGATAGCGGCATGGTCATGGGGACTGTCCAGGGTGATGGACTATCTGGAGAACGATCCGCGGGTTGACAGGGAAAAGGTGGCTGTGATCGGTCACTCCCGGCTGGGAAAAGCCGCTCTCTGGGCGGGAGCGAAAGATGAGCGTATCGCCATGGTGGTCTCCAACAACTCCGGCTGCGGAGGGGCAGCCATCTCACGCAGAAGGTTCGGTGAGACAATCCGGATCATCAACAATGCTTTTCCTCACTGGTTTGCCGAAAAGTTTACACGCTATAATGACAGGGAAGAGCTATTGCCGTTTGATCAGCATCAGCTGCTGGCTCTGACAGCACCGCGACCTCTTTACGTGGCAAGCGCCTCCAACGATCTCTGGGCAGACCCGAGAGGAGAGTTTCTCTCCTGCGTCTTTGCGTCGCCCGTTTACGGATTGTACGGATTAAACGGGTTGACCGGTGTCAGCATGCCTCCGGTAAACACTCCGGTCCGGGGAGAGGCGATGGCCTACCATATACGTGAGGGAGAACACAATATCACTGCGGCGGATTGGGAGCACTACCTGGATTTTGCGGCGGAATCCTTTCAAACGAACGATTGAATACGGTCAGGCCTTCTGATGCACGACCCTGATCGAACAGGGTGAATCTTAAAAACAAAAAAGTAAGGAGTTGATATGGCATATTATTTTTTCACCGCATTGCCGGTTTTCATCATTCTATCCTGGCTGATACTCTTCTTCCTTGACAGACGGAAAAACGCTGCAAAACGGTTTTTAACCCTCTTTCTTTCCGTTGCCCTGGTGAATTACATTGCGCACTATTTTTATTTCAATCAAAACTACGATGTTTACCGGGTACTCGACAGTGTATGGGTATTCACCTCGCTCGCTGTATACCCTCTTTTCTACTACTATATCCGCCTGCTGACAAAAGATCTGAAAGCAGACCTGAAGTGGAGCTGGATCCTGCTTCCTGCATTCATGCTGGCACTCTTTTCAACCTTTATTTATCTTTTGATGAGTCCGGAGGAAATTGAGATATTCACCCACGAGGTACTCTACCAGAACCGTAAACCTACAGGGAACTATCCCCTGTTAGTCGATATGCAGTTGTTCAGGGTTCACCTCTTCAAGCTGATATTTGCTTTGGAGGTCTTTCTGACGCTTTATTTCGGATTACGGCTGATCAGGGAATTCAATACGAAAGTGCGTGCTTTCTATTCGAATATCAGGACCAGGGAATTATCTATCATCAAACTGTTGTTGTTTTTCTTTGTCATAACGTCCTTCATCTCAATGGTATCCAACCTAATCGGTAAAGATTATTTCGCGGCTTTTCCCTATCTGCTTGCCATTCCCTCCATCACCCATTCAGTAGCCTTATTTGGCATTGGCTATGTGGGTTACAAACAGCATTTTACCATACGGGACCTCTCCAATGACCTGTCTGACGGCGAGAATAACCCGATTGTCGGTGATACAGCAGTGATGTCGGGAAGAGAGTTCGACCTGCTTTTTGATAAGCTGGTGAAACTGCTGGAAAAGGAACAGGTCTACAGGGATCCGGAACTGCGGTTGAGTGATGTGGCTCTTCAGCTGGGGACCAACCGTACCTACGTCTCGCGACTGATTCAAAGCAGATGTAAAACCAACTTCTGTGATTATGTGAATGAATACCGTATACGTCATGCAGAACGGATGCTTACCTCGATGGAGAACGCGAAACTATCCCCTGATGTGGTCGCAATACAGTCCGGGTTTGCCAGCAAGAGCACGTTCTATCGTGTCTTTGAAAAAAAGAACGGTATGTCACCCGGGAAATTCAGAAATGTTCACCTCAGGCTGGGATCATTAAAGGGATCACCCTGACTGATATCACCTGTTTCCATTCCTTTTTTGAACCAGTAAGTGCGTTGGGCTGAAGTACCGTGGGTGAATGAATCAGGCACACTATATCCCATCGATCTCTTCTGGATGGTGTCGTCCCCTACTGCTGTTGTTGCACTGATGGCCGATTCCAAATCGCCCGGTTCCAGTTGAATCACGTTCATCTGCTGCGCATGATAGACCCACACACCTGCAAAAAAATCGGCCTGAAGCTCCAGCTTCACATTCAGTTTGTTATATTCGGCTTCACTGATGCGGCCTTTGTATTGGTTCATCTGGTCGATAATACCCAGCAGCTTCTGCACATGATGACCCACCTCGTGGGCAGTGACATAAGCCATTGCCAGGTCGCCTTCAGCACCAAAATCTGTTCTCAGCTGATGAAAGAAATTGAGATCGATATACATTTTCTGGTCGGCAGGGCAATAAAAAGGGCCCACGGCGTCAGTCGCACCGCCGCATTCCGACACTGTTTCATCGGAAAAGGTGACCAGTGTGGGTCGCACATAGTTTTGGCTCATCTGCGTCCTGAAGATCTCTTCCCATACATCGTTGGCACTGTTAAAGACACCCAGGGTGAACACTTTCAGTGCTTCGTTTTCATTCACACGGGAAGGATCGACCACCTCGGTGGATTCTCCGGGTGCGATACTGTTCACCATGTCAACTGCCTGAAAAGGATTTTGTCCCAGCAGGAGGGCAATGATGGCGATGACAATTGCACCGAGGCCACCCACGGCTGCATTTCTTTTCCCTCTGCCTTTACCTCTCCGGTCCTCGAAGTTGGCTTCGCTATCGTTCCTGTTAATCCACTTCATATGATGTTTTTTATTAAGGTGTATGCTCCATGGGAAGATCATCAACGGATGATGAATGACCTTGCCTCTACCATATAGTTTTGGTTTTGATGATTCAAACAATAAAAATACATCTTATATTCGAAAAACCGAATATCGGGGAAGATAAAAATAAAGGTTACCCCAAAAATATCAGAACCGGAGTGTTGCCTTAGTATGTTTACCTGCAGACAGGAGATAGCGTAAAAAAGGGTGAATCACGTTAGTGAGACACCCGTACATGAAACATATTGTTTGTATGGCTTACAATTCCCGTATCTTCACATTACGAAACCAGACCGTATAACCATGGTCCTGCAAACCGATAAACCCATCATGAGCAATACCATCGGTGAAACCGGGGAAGCTTTTAAACTTACTGTTCTGCACCAGATCATCCCATTCTTTCGTCCATAGCGTATATTCCACCACCTTTTTCCCGTTCTGTACATGGGTGACCTTTCCCTCTTTAACCCTTATCACGATGTTGTTCCATTCACCGGCTGGATGCACGGTAGCGGGATCGGCAGCAATCATGTCGTAGAGTGAGCCGGTCTTGTGACTGTCCACTTTATTGTCACTGGCGTTCTCGTTATCGAGCACCTGTATTTCAGGAGCAGCATAATAGATGGGTTTGCCGGGCAGCTCATGCACATAATAGAAAATCCCCGAATTGGCCTGATCACCTGCTTTCCAGTCCAGCGACAGTTCAAAATCGGTGTACATCTTTCCGGCAAAAATAATATCGCCACCGCCCCCTTGTCCCAGCCTCGAAGGATTGGCAGGCATCACCTTCATGGCACCTTCTTCGATCTGCCAATTCTTTGGCATCTCTGTTCCGTTGTATTGTCTCCATCCGGAAAAATCCTTCCCATTGAATAACAATTCCCAACCTGCCTGTTTTTCGTTCTTTGTCAAACTGTTGACATCTGGTATGCGTGTGGTGGCAGAACAGGCAATCAGCAACATCAGTGCTCCCAAATAAAGTAGTTTTCTATTCATCATGTTGTAATATAGATTGTAAATGTTAGTCTATTTTTCTGATTTCTTCAGCCATTCCTCTACAATATCCGACTCATATCCTAATTCTTTCGCTTTCCTGAAATCTTCCAAGGCAGCTGTTTTGTCGAACTGTTCATAACGGACGCGACCCCGAAGAAAATAAAAGTAGGGGTTATCTCTCTGGGATTCTCCTACAGCGCGTAAATCGGCCGACGCCTTGAAAATCTGATCCCTGTTCACATAACACTCCGCACGATTCAAATAAAAAATGGGATCTGGTGTAGGGGCAGACTGAATAAGCGTTGTGTAGATTCCTTCGGCAGCCGCCCAATTATCATCCAGCTTATACATCAAAGCCTTACTAAGCTTTGTAAACATATTGTCGGGATCAATCGCTTCCGAGACCTGGAAATCAGCTTCTGCCCTGGCCCTGTTGTTCTGTTCCAGAAACAGCAATCCCCTTCGGTAATAAGCCTCCACATCATTCGGGTAAAGACGTATGAGTGAGCTGTAATCTTCCATCGCCTCATCGAATCGGCCCATATCACACAAAAGAGAAGCCCTTTTGTGAAGCACCACATCCGGCATCGGATTGTTCGCCATGGATGCTGTCAATGAAATATAAGCATCTTCGTATTGACTGAGTTGACGCTGGATGATTCCCAGGTTTAGTAATAAAACCGGATTATTTTCATTCGCCGGATCCAGCGCCATGGCTTGTTGCAAGGCAATGGCGGCACTGTCGAGTTTGTCTTTTTCGATATAATCGGCCGAACGGTCTACCCATACTTCATAATTTTGGCCGGAAAGCGGTATGGAAAGAAGGAAGAGAAACAGGATGACAGAATAAAATAATCTCATAAGAACCTTGTTGTGCCGATGAAGGTGGCAAATTTAATCAAAAAATATTTACCTTTGCATCTGTATTCACTAAAATATGTATAAACAAATATGCCCTTTGATATCCTGATGACTCAGGCAGACACCGCCAACCCTGGCACTTCCTCCGGGGTAAATACACAAACGGCCACCACAGCCGAACTGATTAAAAGCGGACGGTTCGAGGAGCTGCTCGACCAGTTTCTCACCGGAAGCATTGATTTTTTAGGTAAACTGCTGATTGCTCTACTCATTTTTTATGTGGGAAAATGGATCATCCACCGTCTGACGAAACTCTCCAAAAGGATTTTTGAGAGAAGAATCGATGACAGTGCCCTCCGCAGTTTTCTCATAAACATCCTGAATATCGCGCTCTTTGCCACACTGATCATTTTAATTATTAATATCGTAGGAACAAAAACCGTATCTGTCGTCGCCCTGGTAGGCTCTGCCGGGTTGGCTCTGGGACTGGCTGTAAAGGATAACCTGGCCAATTTTGCCGGCGGGGTGATGCTTCTCTTTAACAAACCCTTCAAGGGAGGGGACTATATCGAAGCACAGAGTGTAGCCGGAACAGTGCAATCTGTTGGCATTCTCTATACCACACTCATCACTTTCGATAACAAAACTATCCATATACCCAACGGCCCCCTCTCCACCGGAAATATCGTCAACTACAGTACGCAGGCCAACCGGCGTATTGATTTGCCAGTCAATGCAGATTACGGATCGGATGTGGAAATGGTGAAAGGACTGCTGATTGAGATCGCAGAAAAGCACCCGCTGGTATTGAAAGACCCCACACCCTTCTCCCGCATGGTGAAGATGAGCGACAGTTCCATTGAATTTGTACTGAGGGTTTGGGTTTTGTCGGATGATTTCTGGCAGGTGACGTTCGATTTGAATGAACAGGTCTACGGGGCGATGAACTCAAAAGGCCTCAATATCCCATTCCCGCAGATGACGATACATATGGCCCAAGATTAAAATTCTGAGTTGAAGTGGAAGCGTATATTTTTAAAATCCTGCTGTGCCATCATCAGGATATAGTTTGATTCAGCCAGGAAGACGTCCCTCCCCTCTTTATCAAATGCCATATACTGATACTTCCGTTTCTTAAAGTCGGCCAGCTGAGCCGCATCATCGCTTTCAATCCAGCATGCCTTGAAAAGGTTGATGGGCTCCCAGCGGCATTGTGCGCCATACTCGTGCAGCAGACGATATTGAATGACTTCAAACTGGAGCTGTCCGACCGTACCAATGATTTTTCTACCGCTAAACTGATTGGTAAAGAGCTGGGCTACCCCCTCATCCATCAACTGTTCAACACCTTTCTGCAGCTGCTTCGATTTCATGGGATCGGCATTTTCGATATACTTGAACATCTCCGGAGAGAAGCTGGGCAGCCCCTTGAAGTGTAAATCCTCGCCCGAGGTCAGGGTATCCCCTATCTTGAAGTTGCCGTTATCGGGCAGGCCTACGATATCGCCTGCATAGGCCTCTTCCAGTATTTCCTTCTTCTGCGCCATGAATGCCGTGGGTGATGAGAATTTCATCATGCGGTTGTAGCGTACGTGCCTGTAATTCACATTTCTCTCGAACTTGCCGGAACAAACCTTCACGAAGGCGATGCAGGAACGGTGATTGGGATCCATGTTCGCATGTATCTTAAAAATGAACCCGCTGAAGGCCTCTTCATAGGGGTCTACCACACGCTCCTCTGCCTGTACTCTCCGCGGCGACGGAGCAATATCCACAAAACAGTCGAGCAGCTCTTTCACTCCGAAATTATTCAGTGCCGACCCGAAGAACACCGGAGCCAGCTTTCCTGCAAGATACTCTTCCCGTTGAAAATCAGGATAAACCTCGGTAATCAGTTCCACATCGTCGCGCAGTTTCTTCCACAGCTTGTCGCCGATATGCTTTTCCAGTTCCGGTGAAAGAATATCGAGCTTCACCGATTTCGTGACCACCTGTTTACTGGGCTGATAGAGATCGAGGCTCTGCTGAAACAGATTGTACACACCGCGAAAACGGTCCCCCATATCTATGGGCCAGCTCAGGGGGCGCACAGCGATCTGCAGCTCCTCTTCCAGTTCGTCGAGGATATCGAAAGGATCCTTCCCCTCACGGTCCATCTTATTCACAAAAATCATCACCGGTGTATGACGCATACGGCACACCTCCATCAGCTTGCGTGTCTGCGCCTCCACCCCTTTCGCCACATCCACCACTATAATGACACTATCCACCGCCGTGAGTGTGCGGAACGTATCCTCTGCAAAATCCTGGTGACCCGGGGTATCGAGGATATTGATTTTATGGTCTTCATATTCAAAGCCCATCACCGACGTGGCGACCGATATACCGCGCTGTTTCTCGATCTCCATCCAGTCGGAGGTGGCTGTCTTCTTGATCTTGTTCGATTTAACGGCTCCCGCCACATGAATGGCTCCGCCAAAGAGCAGCAGTTTCTCCGTCAAGGTGGTTTTTCCCGCGTCAGGGTGGCTGATGATGGCGAAGGTACGTCGGCGTTCTATCTCTTGTTGTAATGTCATATTTATTAGCTCTCAGCTGTCAGCGATCAGCTTTAATTCTTAATTCTTAATTCTTAATTTCTAATTTCCTTTTGCAACGTTCCAGGGCTTCCTCCCAATGGGGTATCACCACACTGAATGCATGGGTTATTTTTGAGAGGTTCATCACACTATAGGCAGGTCGTTCTGCCACTGAGTTATACTCTTCAGTCCTGACAGGAATCAAACGACACCTCTTCAGGTCGCACAATCTCCTGATCTCCTCTGCAAACCCGAACCAGGTGGTCTCTCCCTTATTCGAAAAATGATAGATTCCAGTTTTCCATTCCTTCTCCTCCGAGAATTGCAGGATATGCAGTACCATCTCGGCCAGGTCAGCAGCATAGGTGGGTGTACCCCGCTGATCAGCCACGATGGTGAGCTGATCGCGTTCACTCATGAGCCTGATCATTGTTTTCACAAAATTGGTTCCGAACTCGGAATAGAGCCAGGAGGTACGTATGATGATCCATTCACTGGCAATGGCCTGTAATGCTTCTTCTCCTCTTAGCTTCGATTTGCCGTAGACCGACAACGGATGGGGTATCATCTGTTCTGTATAGGGAACCGTTGAGCTGCCATCAAATACAAAATCGGTAGAGATATGAATCACTCTCACGCCATACTGCACAGCAACACGGGCAATATTTTCCACCGCATCTGCATTAACGGCATATGCTTTAATCTCATCTGTCTCCGCCCGGTCCACTGCTGTGTAAGCAGCGCAATTCACGATATACTGTATCTGATAATCGGTGACGAAAGCAGCGATCTGATGCCTGTCGGCGATATCCAGTTGAGCTGCATCGGTGAAATGAAAGCGAAAGGGCAGATTCATCCGTCCACTCATCACTTTCAGTTCACTGCCCAGTTGACCGTCAGCGCCGGTGACCAATACATTTTTCTGTACCAGTCCGTAATAATACTGTTGCTTTGGCGTATCTTTCTCCGTCCCGCCCAGCGTCTTACTAAATCCTGTAAAAATAGCCATTACTCTTGTTATTTACGGGTTTCGATACAGCCTGTCATTTACTCTGCTTTCACTCTTCAATCCCACTTCGCTAATCTCACCTCCCAAATCCCATATTCCACATCTAAAATCCCATCTCTTCACTATCCATGATTTTGTATTTCTTTGAAAGCAAGCGCAGCAGTGCAGTGATCTGTGCTACGGCTGTCTGTGTTTCACCCGAGATCTCCCGTTTCTGTAGCTTCAACAGAAGAAATCCGTACAATGCCGTAAAGCAGGTCTCCAGCTCAGAGGCTTTCATATTGCCTGATTTAGCCCGCAGGGTGACAATATGTGGAAGAGTATTGTAATAGGTACTTATATATTCCGATTCTTTGGGATCTTTCAGCAGCCTCAGGTGTACATCCGTTAGATCAATCAGCAGATTCTTGTTGATTTGCAGATGCCCTTCTTTTTGAAGGCCTTCCGATTTCATCATCAGAATCAGTCCTTCGTACCAGTCACGGATATTTTTGGTCTCCTCATCGGTTCGATCAACAGAATCGATGAGGGATTGCTGTACTTTATCGATATCAAGCTCACAGGCACGCAAAAGATCTTCTGTCTGCCACATGAAGAGGAGATATTCAGCGATGTTATCTTGTTTATTTGGGATATTCATTCCTGAGAGTTATGGACACGGTCGACAGGATCACCGAAATTTTCACTAAATTTGCCACAAAAATACGAAATAATGCGCAGCTTTCATACGATTTTCTAATTTCTTCTTTTTTGCGTATGGAACTTGCAGTAATATGGGACCTATGAATAAAGGATTTAAATGCTCGTTTCATATTATTGAATCGGGTTATTTCTTAGGTGACGGTGGTGTGATGTTTGGCCCGGTACCGAAAAAATACTGGTCGGCTAAATATAAGGTGGACGATAAGAACATGTGCGAGATGTCGCTGCGCTGCCTTTTTATCGAAACCGAGGATAGGCGGATACTCGTGGATGCCGGTCTGGGAGACAAGCACGATGCCCGTTTAAAATTTTTTCAACCCTACAGGCAAAAGTCTATTGTGGAGGAAATCCGGAAGATTGGGTACGAACCGGAAGAGGTAACCGATGTGATTCTCACCCATTTGCATTTCGATCATTGTGGAGCGAGTACCGTTTTAAATGAGCAAAAGGAAGCTGTTCCCACATTCTCCAATGCCACCTATCATGTGAGTCTCGCACAATGGAAGAACTACAGAAACCCGTCGCTGTTTGAGAAAGGCTCCTTTTTCCCCGAGAACATCGAGCCGGTTTATGATGCAGGACAGCTGCAGTTTGTGCTTGGGGATATGCAGTTCGATGAACATATCCGGCTTGAACTCTATGACGGACATACACCAGGACAGATCGTCGTACTGTTTCAAACGGAGGAGGGTAATTATGCATACCCGGGTGATGTGGTGCCCACTTCCCTGAATTTGTCGCTGAGCTGGCTCTCTGCCTATGACAACAGTGTGGCTGTCGCCATGGAAGAGAAAAAGCGATTTCTGGATAAAGCAAAAAAAGAGAAACGCACCCTGATCTTTTATCACGATGCGTATACTCCTATGGCGAAGTTATGATTATCTTTGATCAAACAAACTTGATCCGCTTCACGGTCTATCAATTTCTGGAACAATACCTGAATCCGCCCAAACCCTTTCAATCTGCCTCAGAGATGCGCAAGGCTGCCTATGGATTCAATTAGCCGCTTTTTTCCGGGTAATCACTATGACCCCATTCTTCCCCTTTTCACCATATCGTTCCACAGCTGTTTGATCCTTATATACAGATATCGAATCAATATCAAAGGGTGAAACGGAATTCAGATCAAATGCAGCATCCTGTATCTCTCCGTCCAGGATCAGAAGTGGTTTAACATCCCCATCCAGTCCGAATGCTGCTTTCACCCCCTTTTTAGTAGTGATGAGAATTACACCATCTTTGCCTCTTTCACCATATTTTTCAGTAGTGTACCTGTTTTTGAGCACAGAAATGGACCCAATAAGATCAGGGTCAATGTCACTTATCGACTCTATCTCCTTGCCATCCAGAATGTAGAGTGGATGGGCTCCAACTCCTTCAACGGAGATGACAGACATCGGTTCTTTCCCTTTCATGGATCCGAATCCGATCACTTTCTCATCCTCTATTTTGTCGGATACAACCTTTTTCTTTTCAGTATGGGTAGTGTTTATTTGCTCTCTCACTTTACCCGATACTAAGATTGAATCTTCTATTGCTACAATTCTCACCTTCCCTAATTCAAGTGAATCATTAGTTAAGTCAACAAATTCTTCCGACAGAACTATCGAATCACCTTCCTTCTTGATACTTTCAATAGCATCTTCTGTTGCTTTTTCGGTAATACCCGCATTCAATCTTGGGACCGAAAGTGCCATCATTGCCAGTAACAACACAGGCAGGATGGCTGTATAGCTCCATTTCATTTGTTTGTCACTCTTGTTTTTCATCATCATAGTGATTCTTTTGTGCAAATCGCGATGCCGGAAATTGTTTGCCAGAGCAAACTTTTGCTCGCCCACGCTCTTGCGGATTAATAATAGTTGATATTGTTTGACATCGATGCCTATGGTAAGAACCTGTTGATCTGCCTGATATTCATGCACCGACTGAATCTCACGGCGCAACAACCAGGAAAAGGGATTGAACCAGAAAACAGAAGTGAACAAGTCAAAAAAAATCATGTCGAACGAGTGGTGCAAATGGATGTGGGCCTGTTCATGCCGGATAATTGTCTGATTGTTTTCCAACAAATCTCTACCCGGCAGAACAATAAAGTGCATCCAGCTGAAAGGTGCAATATCATTGTAGCTCACACAGAGTATCGTATTATCAGAGAGTTTTTCTTTCCGCGAATTCCGGATAATACCGATGATCTGGGTCAGTCCGATCAGGTAACGAATAAGTACGAATAAAAAACCGGCAATAAATATCACCGTGAACATCTCTGTCCAGGGGAAAACCGGTTGTGGTTCTTTTATCCCGGAAATATCCGAAACAGGAATCGTTGAAATGTCCCACGGAAGATTTTCGGCAATTGGGTCTCTGTTCCAATCGTGGATAAGATTGAAACGAAACAACGGAAGGATTGCTGCAAGCAGACCCATCGCATTCAGTAAAAACCGATTGATGGCATGGAAGGTGTTTTTACCGAAAAGAAGCTTGTAGAAACCATAAAAAAACATCATCACCACAGATGCTCGCAGAAGATAATAGAGAAATGGGTACATGGATATTATTTTTTAGCATTCAACTTCTCCACCTCATCCAGCATCTTTCTCACTTCTTTCACGGAGAGATTCTGCTCTTTAATCAGTGATGACACCACACTCAGATAGGAATTACCGAAATACTTCCTCACCACATTCTTCAACGTACCGTTGCGGTATGCCTCTTCACTGATGATTTTGTAATAGCGATAAGTAGAGCCGAAGGATTCATGCGACAAAAAACCTTTTTCCTCCAGCGAACGCACATAGGTGGAAAGTGTATTGAAGTGCGGTTTGGGATCGGGATACATTTCCACAAGCTGTTTTACAAAGAGCGCTTCATTCTCCCAAAAATAGTGCATAACCTCTTCTTCCCTGGCTGTTAATTCTTTCATCTTTATATTTATGATTGATTGACGCTGTAAACATAACTAATATTTCTCGTTATTCAACTATTTTGATTAGTTAATAAACGAATTCCATTAGTTAAATAATGAAAATTTACAAAAAAATCTGTTTCAAAGTCGCAGAAAGCCTCCGTAAATGGGTTGATCGATTCACTTCACACTGCAAAATTCATCGGCGGCCCATTTCCCGATAGTCTCCATCGTCTCCGAATCGAGTCGCAATGCGAAATTCCTGGTTGTTTTCTCATTCTTCGGCATCTATTACTCCTTTGTTTATCGTTTATTTTATTGGTACAAAGAACCGGTGTTCAACACCGGCTGTGCAGCCCCCTCCCTGGTGGAAGCCATGGTCTGTGCATCAATTTCGAACATCGCCTTGTACGTATCTTTCAGTTTCCAGACCAGCACCAGTCCGATCAGCACAGGATTACGCACCTTGTCGTTGACCTTGATCGGATTCACGTTCAGATTGCGGGCACGCATAGACAGTTTCTTCTTGGTCATAAAGGGATGCACCCAGAAGAAACCGGTATCCTTCAAAACGCCCCTGTATTTCCGAAAAAAATCATTACGATGGCCTCATTGGGTTCCAGCTTGGCAAAACCAAACAGAGAAAAAAAACCAAAATTGAAGTTTCCACCACCCGAATGAAGTTCAGCTTGATTTTGTGCCGATTATACTTTCAAAAGCAGAAAATTGTTTATCTTTGTCGATTAAACGAGGAAGATTCACAAATTATTATATCACAAATCATTAGTCAATATTTTGAAATTCTTTTGAGGCGGGCCGGATCAAACTTTCAACTGACAGGGGGATTTTTGTAAGTTGACTCCATCGATTTTTGAATCAACGTTCGAAGCCCGCAGGGATACCCGTCGACTTCACCGAAGATCGGGATCCATTCCAATTGATGTAAAATTTATTTTTGATCGTATGAAGAAACTATTATTCATTTCATTTGCATTTATGGTATTATTCGCATGCAATCAGGCTGAGAAGTCCGACAGGACATCGGCTGAAAAAGGAGCCATCTTTATGGCCGGGTTCGACACTCCTTTCGGGGCACCTCCTTTCGACAAAATCACGGTGGATGATTATGTGCCGGCATTTGAGGCCGGCATGGAACAGCAGGCGGCAGAAATCGATTCCATTGTCAACAACCCGGAACCACCCACCTTCGGGAACACCGTACTGGCACTCGACAACAGCGGAGCTGTCCTGAGCCGTGTATCTGCCGTATTCTTCGGACTGGAAGGAACAGACACCAACGAAGAGATGCAGAAGATTAAGGCTGAGATGTCGCCCAGACTCACGGCACATAGCGACAACATCAATCTGAACGAGAAGCTGTTTGAACGGATCAAAACACTGTACGACAACGCTTCATCACTGAATCTCACACCCGAGCAGTTCCGTCTGCTGGAAGTCAGGTACAAGGACTTTGTTCGTTCCGGCATCATGCTTGAGGGGGCTGACAAGGAAAAGCTCAGGGAGATCAATAAGAAACTGTCGGCGCTTACCATTCAGTTCAACGATAATGTATTGAAAGAGACCAATAATTTCAAGCTGGTCGTCGACAATGAAAAAGACCTCAAGGGTTTGCCTCAGAGTGTGATCAGTGCTGCTGCAGAAGCCGCCAATACTGCCGATGAGGAAGGTAAATGGGTCTTCACCCTGCAAAAGCCAAGCTGGATACCCTTCCTGCAGTATGCCGACAATCGAAACCTGCGTGAGAAGCTCTATAAGGCAATGTATATGCGTGCCAATAACGACAATGAGTTCGACAACAAGGCACTGATCAATGAAATCGTGAATCTCCGTCTCGAGCGCTCTAACCTGCTCGGATTCGAATCCTTTGCCCACTATGCGCTGGAGGATCGTATGGCCAAGAATAAGGAGAACGTATATAAGCTGTTGAATGATGTATGGGAATATGCGCTGCCGCAGGCAAAGAAAGAGGCAGCAGAGCTGCAGGCAATCATCGACAGGGAAGGCGGCGATTTTAAACTGGCGTCGTGGGACTGGTGGTATTATACCGAGAAACTGCGTCAGGAGAAATATGCACTCAACGAAGAGGAGTTGCGTCCCTATTTCAAAATGGAGAACGTTCGCGAAGGTGTATTCATGGTTGCCAACAAGCTTTGGGGACTCAATTTCAAAAAACTGGACAACATCCCGGTGTATCATCCCGAAGTAGAGGTGTATGAAGTTTTAGATGCCGACGGATCTCATATTTCACTTTTTTATACCGATTACTTCCCGCGTGCCAGCAAACGTGCCGGTGCCTGGATGAGCAGCTTCCGCAAACAGACAACCAAAGACGGAGAAGATATCCGCCCTGTCATTTACAACGTGGGTAATTTCACCAGGCCGCTCGCCGATACGCCCTCCCTGCTTTCACTGGATGATGTGGAAACACTGTTCCATGAATTCGGGCATGCCCTCCATGGCATGCTTTCGAAAGTGACTTACGACGGATTGTCCGGAACCAGCGTTGCACGTGACTTTGTGGAGCTGCCTTCTCAAATCATGGAACACTGGGCTTTCAAACCGGAGGTACTGAAGATGTATGCCAAACATTATGAAACAGGGGAAGTGATTTCCGATGTACTGATTGAAAAAATTGAGGCTGTCGGTAAATTCAATATGGGTTTCACCACTGCCGAGTTTGTTGCCGCCGCCCTGCTCGATATGGATTACCATACCCAGACATCGCAACAGACCTATGACGTCAATGCCTTTGAAGAAGCATCGATGAAAAAAATAGGGTTGATCGATGAGATCATTCCGCGATACAAAAGTACATACTACTCTCACATTTTCAGCAGTCCTGAGGGGTATGCCTCCGGATATTACAGCTATCTGTGGTCGGAAGTGCTCGATGCCGACGCTTTCCAGGCGTTTGCGGAGAAGGGTATTTTTGATCAGGAAACGGCAGGTTTGTTCCGCGAGTATGTTCTGTCCAAAGGCAACACGGAGGATCCGATGATTTTGTACAAGAAATTCCGGGGTGCGGAGCCCAATCCGGTCTATCTGTTAAAAAACAGGGGGTTTATTGACTGAACGGGACAGCTGGCTTCACAATGACCACCACCATGAATAATTAAGCACAACACCCATTACACGGGTAACGCCGGTTTAACAGTCGACTGTTTATCACGTAGCATACATCATTTTAGTTTTCACCGGATTATTTCACAGAAAATAATCCGGTGATATTGTTCTTAAAAAGATAAAAAAAACGTATATTTGCACGCTCAAAATGAAAGGGTGTGCTATATGCCTTAATTTTAACTCGTGGACATCAATAAATAACCTACAAAAGAATAAATTGTAAATAAAAGTAATATTGAAATGCAAAACAAAGGACTTATTAAAGTTTTCAGTATTATCCTGACAGCTATCTGTTTGTTTTATCTCTCTTTCACAGTTGTTGGAAGACAATACAACAAGAAAGCGGATCAATACGCCGGCGGAAACTTAGCACTGAAAAATCATTATTTTGATTCCTTATCCACCGAAAAAGTGTATCTTAATTACACACTGAAACAAGTACGTGAGAAAGAAATCGGGTTAGGACTGGACCTTAAGGGAGGTATGAATGTGGTGCTCGAGATCGACGCAGCACAAGTACTCAGCTCTCTGGCAAATACCGATGATCCCCTTTTCAATCAGGCATTGAGGGAGACCATCGTGCAGAATCGCCGTGGCAGTTCGTCGGATTTCATCACGCTGTTCCACCAAAACTACGAACGAATCAACCCGGAGGGAAGGCTGGCCAACATCTACAGTGTCACCATGAGTGAAAGGGTAAGTCCAACAGCCTCCAACAACGATGTCATTGCCGTATTACGCAATGAACTGGTCAGTGTTGCCGATAACTCGTTCAACGTACTGGCCACGCGTATCGACCGGTTTGGCGTTGTTGCACCCAACATACAACGGTTAGACCGTGCCGAACGCATCCTGGTGGAATTACCGGGTATTACAGAGCCGGAACGTGTTCGCAACCTCCTGCAGGGAAGTGCCAATCTCGAGTTCTGGAAAACCTACAATGTCAACGAACTGGGTATTTATTTCAATGAGATGAATGCCCGATCGGGAGAATATGCAGCGGCAAAAAATACAGTGTCAACAGACACCACTGCTGTGGCTGTACAGGATTCACTGATGGTAACTGACTCACTGGCGTTATCCGATTCTCTCTCTCTCCCCGTTTTGGATGGTGAAGAAGAGATTCTCATCACGAAAAGCTTTGCAGCCTATTTCAATGAGCCCTATTTTGCCATGGGTGGAGCCACTGGACCGATTGTGGGAAGCGTATCCAAGCTGGATACTGCTGCCGTCAACTTCCTGCTGCAGCGTTACAAGGATATTTTCCCTGCGGATGTAAGATTTAAATGGGGATTCAAACCAATAGACCAGCGTGAGACCTACTTCCAGCTGTTCGCACTGAAAGGCGACGGCAGCAAACGTGGTCCCGCACTGGAAGGTGATGTGGTGACCAATGCCCGTGCCGACCAGGGACAGCAGGGCTCGGCTTGGGAAGTAACCATGACGATGAACTCCACAGGAGCCAGTCGCTGGTCGACCATCACAGGGGCCGAAGTAGGCAAGTCCATTGCCATCATCCTGGACGGATTTGTCTATTCTGCACCGACCGTCAATGGCCGTATCGATGGCGGACGTTCATCCATCACCGGCAACTTCACACCCCAGGAAGCACAGGACCTGGAGAACGTGCTTAAGTCCGGTAAAATGCAGGCCGGCGTTCGTATCGTCCAGGAAGATGTGGTCGGCCCTTCATTGGGACAGGAAGCCATCAATGACGGTTTTATCTCCTTCATCATAGCATTGATCGTGCTGTTCATCTTCACCTGCCTGCTTTATGGTTTTACGCCGGGTATGGTGATCAATGCAGCATTACTATTGAACTTCTTCTTCACCCTGGGTGCCCTGGCAGCCTTCCAGGCGGTGCTCACACTCCCCGGCATTGCCGGTATGATCCTCTCACTGGCCATGGCCGTCGATGCGAACGTGCTGATCAACGAGCGCATCAAGGAGGAGCTGGCAGCAGGCAAGACATTGCGCCGTGCACTGGAAGATGGTTACAAGAACGCTTTCTCAGCCATTCTCGACTCTAACCTGACAACGATCATCACCGGTATCATCCTGGCCATCTTCGGTACAGGGGCAATCAGAGGATTTGCCATTACCCTGATCATTGGCATCACTGCTTCGTTCCTCACCGCTGTTTTCATCACACGTCTGGTGTACGAGAATCGTTTCGCAAAAGGAAAATGGCTGAATCTGAATTTCAATACTAATTTTTCGAGAGCGATCTTCAAGGAATACAGTTACGACTTTATACATAACAGCAAGAAGATTTTATTGATTGTGGGTCTATTTGTTGTTGTCAGCATTGTATCCCTGTTATCTGTCGGGATGAGTGTGGGTATCGACTTCACGGGTGGGCGCAATTATATTGTTCGCTTCGACAAACCCGTACAAACAGGTGAAATACAGAACGCATTAACTCCTTTTTTCGGTGAGTCGGTACGTGTCATCACGATCGGTTCCAGCAATCAGGTGCGAATCTCCACAAACCACATGATTGACGCTGATGGAGAGAATGTGGAACAGGAACTCAGAGATCTCCTTGGCCAGGGGCTGGAGGAATACATCACTCCCGGACAGACTATTGAGGATCACATTCAAAGTTCACAGAAGGTAGGGCCCAGCATCGCCGAGGACATGATCAGGAATGCCTTTCTGGCACTGACCATCGCCCTGATCTGCATGGGTCTTTACATCCTCTTCCGTTTCCGCAACTGGTCGTTCTCAATGGGTACTGTTGCCGCACTGGGTGTGGATGCCTTTGCCGTGATCGGCATCTACTCGTTGCTCTGGAAGGTAATGCCTTTCTCCATGGAGATAGACCAGACTTTCGTGGCAGCCATCCTGACCATCGTGGGCTACTCTATCAACGACAAGGTTGTGGTGTTCGACCGTGTGCGTGAATACATGCATCTCTACCCGAAAAGAGGGTTGAGGGAGCTTTTCAACGACTCCATGAACGCCACACTGGCGCGTACCATCAACACAGGTTTAAGTACGATCCTGGTGATCATCTGTATCCTCTTCTTCGGAGGGGATGCCGTGAGAAGCTTCGTATTTGCCATGCTCATTGGTGTTGTAGTAGGTACGGTGACCAGTTTGTTCGTCGCTTCACCGGTAGCTTACAAAATCATGAGCAACCAGCAAAGCAGAAAACAGATTCAAGTGAAGAAATAAGAGAAACTGCATAGCATAACCTGATAAACGGGCGGCATGAATGCCGCCCGTTTTGTTTGAGTCAATAAAAAACACCAAACGGATTGGCTGGTATCAATATTTTTTTTACTTTTGCACTCGCTTAACAGGCCACAATAGCTCAGTTGGTAGAGTAACGCATTCGTAACGCGTAGGTCGCGAGTTCAAGTCTCGCTTGTGGCTCATCATTTGAAAGCCTCCGTCTACAACAGCCGGAGGCTTCCCTTTTTTTAAAACATCTTACACTGGATTTTTTGAACGTACAATTGAAGACTGCTCAATGCAAATAAAAATTAATTCATTCTCTGAGAATGTATTTTTTGTACCTTTGCAATAATGGTCATCAATTATTAATCGTAGAATCATCTATTTCTTTTATTATGACTGAATTAATCGGGCGCATTTCCCAAATCATAGGCCCAGTGGTGGATGTCTATTTTGAGCTGTCGGAGCTGGAGGAGAAGAGACTCCCTGCTATTCACAATGCCCTTTCTGTTGTACGGGAAAACGGACATGAGGTCATTTTCGAAGTGCAGCAACACATCGGAGAAAACACGGTCAGAACAGTGGCCATGGACAGTACCGACGGATTAAGTCGTGGTCTGAATGTGAAATCACTCGGACATCCCATCAGTGTACCTGTCGGAGAGCAGATAAAAGGGCGTTTAATGAATGTCACCGGTATAGCAATCGACGGATTGCCAGCTCTCAGCCGCGAAAGCGAATACCCAATTCACCGTGAATCACCCAGGTTTGAAGACCTTACAACCTCTGAGGAAATTCTCCTGACAGGAATCAAAGTCATTGACTTACTCCAGCCATATCAAAAAGGGGGTAAGATAGGCCTTTTCGGCGGTGCGGGTGTGGGCAAGACCGTCATCATCATGGAACTCATCAATAACATTGCCAAAGGACACAACGGTTATTCCGTTTTTGCGGGTGTGGGTGAACGAACCCGTGAAGGGAACGACCTGCTTCGGGAGATGATTGAGTCGGGTGTCATCAATTATGGCGATGCGTTTAGGAAGGAGATGAAACAGGGGAAATGGGATCTGAGCAAAGTTGATCTCAACGAGCTGAAAAAGTCACAGACAACACTCATCTTCGGACAGATGAACGAGCCTCCGGGTGCACGCGCCTCGGTCGCCCTCACCGGGCTGGCCGTCGCCGAATCCTTTCGTGATCAGGGAGGCGAAGGCAGTGATACACTGCTCTTCATCGATAATATATTCCGATTCGTCCAGGCAGGATCCGAGGTATCTGCCTTACTGGGGCGGATGCCTTCAGCCGTCGGTTATCAGCCTACCCTTGCTTCTGAAATGGGAGCGCTGCAGGAACGCATTGCCTCCACGAAATATGGCTCCATCACGTCGGTGCAGGCTGTCTACGTCCCTGCTGATGACCTTACCGATCCCGCACCGGCAACAACCTTCAGTTATCTGGATGCCTCCACGGTGCTGAGCAGGAAAATAGCCGCACTGGGCATTTACCCGGCGGTGGATCCGCTGGAATCATCGTCACGCATCCTCAATCCGGAGATAGTCGGCAAGGAACATTACGATACCGCCATGCGCGTCAAACAGATATTGCAGCGATACAAGGAATTGCAGGATATCATCTCCATACTGGGAATGGAAGAGCTCTCCGACGAGGACCGGCTCACGGTGAACCGTGCCCGCAAGGTGCAACGTTTCCTCTCCCAGCCCTTCTTCGTGGCAGAACAGTATACAGGACATCCGGGTGTGATGGTCTCCATCGGAGATACGATCAAGGGGTTCAGAATGATCCTGGATGGTGAAATGGATGGTTACCCGGAAGCTGCCTTCATGAATGTGGGCACCATTGAAGAGGTCATAGAGAAGGGCAATCAGTTGATGGAAATGAGCAGGCAGTCCGAAACAACAGAAAGTCAACCTCACACACAATGAACCGATGAAACTGGAGATACTTACCCCCGAAATGATTTTTTACAGCGGTGAAGTTGATTCAGTCACTTTACCGGGTACACTGGGATCGTTCCAGATTCTGAGGAATCATGCTCCCATTATTTCGTCGCTCTCGAAGGGGATGCTCTCTTTCAGCGTCGACGGGCATATCCGGGAGATGGAGGTAACGGACGGATTTGTGGAAATGAACAACAATAAGATTACGGTTTGTATTGATTCAATCAGGAAACGATGAAAAAGTTGACAAAATATTTTATAATCGTTCATACGGTAATGCTGCTCATTGCCGGGTTCGGAATATGGTTTATCCTGAAGGAATTCTTTCCGGAGATACTGACAGACAGTTACTTCGTGATACCCGTATTCTTTTATCTGCTGGGGTTGATTTTTATCTATGTCTTCAACCACACCTCTCTCGAGAACCCCCAGAAAGTGGTCAATGTATACATGCTGCTGCGGATGATCAAAATATTCATTTCTGCAGCTATCATATTCATTTACTGGATTGTGGACAAAGAGGATATCCGTAGTTTTGCCATTGTTTTCGTTGTTTTTTATGTGATCAACATGATATGGGAAACCTACATCTATATGAGAATGGAGATGTATTTCAAATACAAAGGAGATCAGAATAAACCTCCCAGGGAACGTATTGATCAATGAAACGCAGGTTACACATATTTAGCCTTACGGTTCTCCTCTTACTTTTTCTGACACCCCTCCCCGTGTCTGCCGGAAACAATGCCGATTCACGGGAAGAGCTGAATGTGAAAGAGTTCATCCTGGAGCATCTTGCCGACTCTTACGAATGGCAGATTGTGAGCAATGGCAACTGGCACCTGACTGTGCCTCTCCCGGTGATCCTTTACAGCAAAACATCCGGCTGGCATCTGTTTATGTCCTCAGCATTTCAGCATGGAGCCACGGCACACAACGGTTTTAGCATAGCTTCATCGGGGAAATACAAGGGAAAGGTTGTGGAGTCGGTTAACAATGGCGATGCTGTACGTCCCCTGGATCTTTCACTGACGAAAAATGCCTTGTCGTTGTGGCTCTCTTCCCTGCTGGTTATCGTTGTCATGATGACGGTCACCCGGTCGCTGAGAAGAAATCCCCTGTCAGCCGCGAAAGGTTTTATCGGGATGATGGAGATGTTCATCCTGTCGGTGAACGATGAAGTGATCAAACCCTCTATCGGAAGAGATTACGAGCGGTATGCCCCCTACCTGCTCACCGTATTCTTCTTCATCTTCACCAACAATCTCATGGGATTGATCCCTGTTTTTCCCGGGGGTGCCAACGTAACGGGCAATATTGCCGTGACAATGGTACTTGCTCTCATCACGTACCTCACCGTGAACCTGACGGGCACAAAAGCGTATTATAAAGATATATTGTGGCCTGACGTGCCCACCTGGCTGAAAGTGCCTATTCCACTGATGCCGGTGGTCGAGATTGTAGGAACACTAACAAAGCCCTTTGCCCTGATGATCCGTCTTTTTGCCAATATCATGGCGGGACACTCCATCGTACTGGGGCTTACAATGCTTATCTTTGTCACCGTAAGCATGGGTTCAGCCGTGAATAGTACCATGACATTCGTCTCGGTCATTTTCACCGTCTTCATCGATTTCGTGGAGTTGCTGATTGCCTATATACAGGCATATGTGTTTACGCTGCTCTCGGCCGTTTTCATCGGCCAGGCAAGAATGGAATCGCATGGCAAAAAGAATGTATTAACGAAGGAAGAACAATTATAATAAAACGATAAACAATTAAAAAGAAACATTATGTTATTACTTACAGTTTTATTGCAGGCAGCCAGTGCCACAGGATTAGGCACTTTTGGTGCAGCACTGGGTATAGGACTAGCGGCGATAGGTGCTGGTTTCGGTATCGGGAAAATAGGTGCTTCAGCGCTGGAGAGCATTGCCCGTCAACCCGAAGCAGGATCTGATATCCGTATGAATATGATTATTTCGGCAGCTCTTATCGAGGGTGTCGCCCTGTTTGCCGTGGTAGTCTGTGGTTTCATCCTTTAATCACTTGAAGGTATGTCATTGCTGACTCCCGAACCCGGCCTGATCTTCTGGATGCTGTTATCTTTCGGTATCGTGGTGCTTGTATTGACGAAATACGGATTCCCGGTCATACTGAAGATGGTGGAACAAAGGAAAAATTTTATCGAGGAATCGCTCCTTTCCGCCCGGAAAGCTCGTGAAGAGTTGAGCAAGCTAAAGGAAACCAGTGAAGCTTTGCTTTCTAAAACCCGGCTGGAGCAAGCCAATATCTTACGGGAAACGGCCAGGCTACAGGAGCAGTTGATAGAAAAAGCCCGGGAAGAAGCCCGCACGGAATCGGACAAACTGATCGTTTCCGCCCGCCAGCAGATAGAAGCAGAGAAAGAAGAAGCGCTCCTTACCCTTCGGAATGAGGTCACACTGCTTTCGGTAGATCTGGCCGAAAAAATCCTGCGGAAAAAACTGGGCACGAAGGAAGAGCAGATAAGCCTGATCGATAGCTTGATGGAAGAAATAAAAATATCCCAATCCTGAATGAAATGAACAGCGGACTGATTTCCTCCCGTTATACAACCTCCTTGTTGAATTACGCCATCGATCTGGGGCAGCAGGAGGAGGTATATGCGCGGATGAAGATATTGACAGAAATGTTTTCAGAGGTCCCCAAATTAAACAATGTGATCCTGAATCCGTCACTGCCCCATCAGGAGAAGAAAAAAGTCATCGTCACGGCCTGCGGAGGGAGTGTACCTTCGTCACTCGACAAGATGATCGATCTTATCCTGAAGAATGAACGCGAAGAGAGCATGCAATACATCGCCCTGCGGTTCATCGACCAATACCGGGAAAAGTACAATATACAATACGGAAAACTGATCACGGCTGTCGGTATCGACAAAGAAACAGAGAGGCGGCTGGGCATCCGAATTGAAAAAATCGTGGGTGGGGAGATAGAGCTGGAGCCCGTTGTGGATCCCGGGATCATAGGTGGCTTTGTATTACACCTGGGTGATTACAGATGGGATGCAAGCGTTTCGGGAGAGCTGACCCGTGTCAGAAGCAAATTCAATAGTTTACAGGCAAACAGAGTAACAAGGAGAGAACATGTCAGATAGTGCAATCAAGGTTAGTGAAGTGTCAGAGGTGTTACGGATGCAGCTGGAAGGGATTGATACCAACGTTAAATTTGACGAGACAGGTGTCGTCATCCGTGTGAGCGACGGCGTTGTCCGCATTTTCGGCCTCCGCAACGCCGAATCGAACGAACTGCTTGAGTTCGACAACGGCATGCAGGCCATCGTGATGAACCTGGAGGAGGATAACGTGGGAGCCATCCTGTTGGGTACTTCCAGCGATGTCAAGGAAGGTTTCACCGTAAAGCGGACAG
The DNA here is from genome assembly GCA_927407015.1 of uncultured Proteiniphilum sp. GTDB lineage: Bacteria > Bacteroidota > Bacteroidia > Bacteroidales > Dysgonomonadaceae > Proteiniphilum. The sequence goes on from CAKMJT010000005.1 coordinate 96,952, forward strand.
GTCGCATGGCCTCCATTTTTGTGGGAGAAGGTATGCTGGGACGTGTCATCACGCCCGTGGGTGATCCGATTGACGGGAAGGGACCCATCAAGGGGGAGAAGCTGGAGATGCCGCTGGAGCGCAAAGCGCCGGGTGTCGTTTTTCGTCAGCCCGTAAACACCCCTTTGCAGACAGGCCTTAAAGCAGTGGATGCCATGATCCCCATCGGCCGCGGTCAGCGTGAGCTGATAATCGGGGACCGGCAGACTGGCAAGTCAAGCATTGCCATCACTACCATCCTCAACCAAAGGAAAAATTTCGAGAACGGAGATCCGGTGTATTGTATCTATGTAGCCGTGGGACAGAAAGGGTCATCCGTTGCATCCATCGTGAAAACACTCACCGATTTCGGAGCGATGGATTATACCATCGTGATATCCGCCAATGGCTCCGATTCGGCCGCTATGCGATATATTGCACCGTTTGCCGGCGCTGCCATCGGCGAATATTTCCGTGACACGGGAAGAAATGCACTCGTGGTTTATGATGATCTGTCGAAGCAGGCTGTAGCCTACCGTGAGGTATCACTGATACTCCGTCGCCCCTCCGGGCGTGAAGCCTATCCGGGTGATATCTTCTATCTCCATTCCCGGCTGTTGGAACGTGCTGCAAACATAATCTCACAGGAAGAGGTCGCCACACACATGAACGATCTGCCGGAAAGTCTGAAAGGAAGGGTCAAAGGAGGCGGTTCGCTGACAGCCCTGCCCATCATAGAAACACAAGCAGGCGATGTATCGGCCTATATCCCTACTAATGTGATCTCTATTACCGACGGACAGATCTTTCTGGATACCGACCTCTATAATAAAAACCTGCGTCCTGCCATCAATGTGGGTATCTCTGTCTCGCGTGTGGGTGGAAACGCACAGGTGAAAGCGATGAAGAAGGTGGCGGGTATGCTAAAAATTGATCAGGCACAATATCAGGAGCTGGCCGCCTTCACCAAGTTCGGCGGAGATGTGGATGCCGTTACTGCCATGACCATCGACAAAGGACAGAAGAACGAGCAATTGCTGGTTCAGTCGTCTCACTCGCCGATGAGCGTAGAACATCAGATAGCCGTTCTTTACTGCGGGACCCACGGGCTGTTGAAAGATCTGCCGCTCGGGAAGGTCCCTGAATTTGAGAAAGCATTCCTTTCTTCGCTGGAGTTAAGCCATCGGGACGATGTCCTGGAGCAGTTGAAAAAAGGAGTCATTGATGACAGCATAACCAGGATCATCGAAACCGTAGCCGCTGATACGGTACGGCTTCTGAATCAATAAGCAGATGGCATTACTTAAGGAATTAAAAAGCAGAATCCAGTCGATACGATCCACCCAAAAGATCACCTCGGCCATGATGATGGTCTCTTCAGCCAAACTGCGGAAGACACAGGACATCATTCAGAACCTCTATCCCTATGAGCAGAAGTTAAGTCAACTGCTGCACCTTTTCCTGAGTGAGGAGCGTGAGTTTGTCTCACCCTTCACAGAACAGCGAGCCGTTCAGCGTGTTGCCATCATTGCTTTTTCCTCCAACACGAGCCTTGCCGGTAGATTCAACCATAATATAGCCCAAAAACTGGGAGAAGTGGTGAAGAGCTACCGCTCGCTCGGGAACGATCATGTCCTTGTCTGGCCCATCGGGGAGAAAGTGTCGAAAGCCGCCCTCGATATGGGACTGGAGATACAGGGAAACTACGATGACATCAGCGCAAAACCGACCTATGAGGCCATGCAGCATATTGCAGGTGAAATGATGGACCTGTTTCTCAAAGGGACAATTGACCGTGTCGAGCTCATCTATCATCATTTCCGGAATAAGAGCTCACAAGTCGTGATGCACGAAACATTCCTGCCCATAGAGCTAAAGGTGGATAAACCGACGGAAACAGCACTCGATTATATTGTGGAACCCGATACGGAGACCATCCTGAGCCTGCTAATACCGAAAACGCTCAAATTAAAACTGTTTACCGCGCATGTCGATTCCGTGACGTCGGAACATGCCGCCCGCATGATGGCCATGCAGATAGCCACCGATAATGCCGATGACCTGATAAAAGACCTGACGCTGGAGTTCAATAAAATACGCCAGCAGTCCATCACCAGTGAACTGCTTGATATCGCGGGAGGTTCTTACAGTTAAGGGGCGGTTTACCCGTGCAGCGTTTTATTGATTTCCTGGATATAATCGAGCAGTTCATCCCTGCCCTGTCCTTTTTCTGCCGACGTAACGAACAGGGGTGGCAGTTCCTCCCAGCTCTCCAGCAGCTTCTCCTGATAGGCATTTACATTGGTGTTCAAACGACCGCCAGCCAGCTTGTCACCCTTCGTGAAGACGATGGCAAAAGGAACGCCCTGCTCACCCAGCCATTCCATAAATTCAAGGTCGATCTTCTGCGGTTCGTGACGTGAATCCACCAGCACGAACAGGTTGGTCATCGCTTCCCGTTCCAGGATGTAATCATCAATCATCACCCGGATCTTGTCCCGGCCCTCTTTCCCTCTGCGTGCGTAACCGTATCCGGGCAAATCCACCAGATACCACTCATTGTTGATCAGAAAATGATTGATCAGCATCGTTTTCCCCGGAGTGGAAGAGGTCAGTGCCAGTCCCTTTCGGTTGGTGAGCATATTGATCAGCGATGACTTACCCACATTGGAACGGCCGATAAAGGCATATTCCGGCTTTCCGTCCTTCGGACACAAGCGGTAATCAGTATTGCTGATGATGAACTCGGCTGATTGAATAATCATAGGTTATATTGTTTTAGTTTTTGTTCTTATTGTGATCAGCCAGAGCCCTGATCCGGTGATCAGTCCGTTCATCAGCAACAGCTCATAACCGACCTGATAGCCAAGCAGCTGTTTCATCCCGATCTCAATGACAAAACAGAGCAGGGGTGCAGCAATGGCTACAAGGGGAACATACCTGTCAGCGGGCTTCACCCTGGAGTAGAGTCCGAAAACATACAGGCCGAGCAGAGGTCCGTAGGTGTAGGATGCCAGCTTGTAGATGGCATTGATGATGCTGTCTGAACCGATCGCCTCGATCAGCAGGATAATCAAAACAAATACCATACTGATGGCAATATGTACCCATCGCCGTGTTTTAATATCCCTGCTTTCCTGTTCCTTCGACTGTACAACGAGCTTCATATGGAGGATATCCACACAGAAAGAGGTGGTGAGCGCCGTGAGTGCCGAGTCAGCACTCGAGAAGGCAGCTGCTACAATCCCCACTACAAAGATACCCAGGACGGCAGAGCCCAGGTAACTACTGGCGATCATCGGCAAGATCTGATCAGATACGCCGGGCAGGGTAATGCCATTCTGTTCTGCAAAAACAAGCAGAAGAACACCCAGGCAGAGAAAGAGAAAGTTGATCGGGGCAAAGGCGAACCCGTAGGAGACCACGTTTTTTTGTGCATCTTTCAGCGTTCGGATCGTCAGGTTTTTCTGCATCTGGTCCTGATCGAGGCCGGTCATCACGATCGTGATGAACATGCCGCTGAAAAACTGTTTGAAGAAATTTTGCTTACTGTGCCAGTCATCAAAAACGAAAATACGGGAGTGACTGCTCTCCCTGATCGTCCTGGTCACCTCTGAAAGGTTCATTCCCATTTTCGAGGAGACCTGCCAGACGATCAACACGAGAGCCGTAATAAAAAGAAGGGTCTGCAGCCAGTCGGTCCAGATAATCGTTTTTATACCGCTTTGATGGCTGTAGAGCCAGATGACCAGTATGATACCCACCACCGTCACCACAAAGGGGATACCCCAGGCATCAAACACCAGCGATTGCAGGATAAAAGCCACCAGATAGAGTCTGGCAGCTGCCCCCACGATCTTCGAAAGCAAGAAAAACCAGGCTCCCGTCTTGTAGGATCGGGGGCCATAGCGTTGCTCCAGATAGCCGTAAATCGTGGTCAGATTCAACCGGTAATAGAGGGGCAGCAAGATGTAGGCGATGACCAGGTAGCCGAAAAAGAAACCAAACACCATCTGCATATAGGTCATATCCAGATTGCGCACCATGCCGGGAACAGATACGAAGGTGACACCCGAGATGGATGTACCGATCATGGCGATAGCCACCACGAACCATCTCGATGATTTATTGGCACGGAAGAAAGCATCATTCCCCGCCCCTTTACGGCTCGTGAGCCAGGAAATAAGCATCAATACGCCGAGATACACGACAATCACAATTAAAACAAAGGTAGGTTTCATAGGCGACTCAGATTCAGGAGAAAGTTTGTTAACCGGATCATGGCGCCGGTATTCAGGGAATAGTGGTTCGTCACACCAAACCCATCCGGTACCAAGACCAGTGGCACACCTGCAGGTGAAGATTGATCGCTGCAGAAATCGGTATCAATAATGTCCCGGAGAGTTCCATCCATATCAAAAGTTAAACTATAGGAGATCAGCATGGGCTCAACATTCTTTTTGTGTGCAAAAGTAAGCAACAAAGCACGAAAGGGCAAATAAAAAGGGTTAAAACAAAAATGAGTTTCCGAACGTTGTAGATAAAACAGCTGTCATATGAAAAAAGAGAAAGTGTGCCTTATCATTAACCCTGTATCGGGTACTGAATCCAAGAAAAACATCCCCGAGGAGGTGGCTGCCGCTTTTGACCAGAAAAAATATGAAGTCGTCATCCGCATCACCGGTTATCCCGACCATGCTACGGAGATAGCCAGTGAAGCGGTAAAGAACAAATTCAGTTATGTACTGACAGCCGGTGGCGATGGCACGGTGAACGAGGTAGCCAAAGTGCTGGTTCACAGCGACACGACACTCGGCATTATCCCTTTCGGATCAGGCAACGGGCTGGCCAGGGAGCTGGGCATTCCGATGGATTCGGAAAAAGCCATCGAGATCATCCTTAAAGGCAACCGTCGCACCATCGATTACGGGGTGGCCAACGAACATATCTTCTTTTGCACCTGCGGTTTTGGCTTCGACGCATTCATCAGTGACCGATTTGCCGAGGAGAAAAAAAGGGGTCCGCTGGGCTACGTCCGCAACATATTGGAGAGCGCTGTCGATTTCAAATCGGAAGAATATGAACTAACCTACGATGTGGGAACCATCACGGAGCGGGCTTTCGTGCTCACCTGTGCCAACGCCTCACAATATGGCAACGAAGCGTATATCGCTCCGGGTGCGAGCATGGATGATGGCAAGATGAATGTCTCCCTGCTGAAGCCACTCCATGCGTTTGAAATTCCCCAGACCACGCTGCAGCTGTTCACGAAGAATATTGACAAGAACAGTAAAATGACCACACTCATCACCCAAAAGCTGACCATCAGACGTACCCGTGCGGGGATGATGCATGTAGACGGTGAACCAGTGGAAACAGAGAAAGAGATCGATGTAAAGATTGTCCCCAGGGGGCTCAGGGTTTTTGCTCCCTCTCACGTTGAAATGAAGAAGAAAAAAGAAAATGAGAATATTTTCAGTTCACTTACCCGTTGGCTGAGTGAATGAAATCATCAATCTCTCTTTTTCCAGACTGTCAATTCATTCTTACGTAGTTCGAAAATACGGGAGGATTTTTTCAGAGACAGGGGAATCACCTGCGGTTCGCGCTGCAGATCGAAGTGTGTCGCCAGTGTTTCTTTTATTCCGTCGAGAGAGGTCACCGGCTCGCCGTCTTTCTTGAAGCCCCCGGGCCACTTATTGCGCGGCGTTTTTCCCGCATCCCAATCGTAAGCAGACACCAGCATCAGGATTCCCTTACTGTTGAGTCGCGTGTGTATCTGCGACAGGAACTGCAGCGGGTCACTCAACTCCTCCAGCAGGTTGGCAACAATAATCAGATCATACCCCGTGTAACTGGGTTTCAGATTCATTGCATCGGCCTGCATGAATAGGATCCGGCTCTTCGTCTCCGTCAGACCGAAATCCGACAAAACAATATCGCGATAGAAGATCAGCTCACCTTCATCCTTCATCGTGTAACGCACGTAACTCTGCTCCTGCAGCTTGATGGGGATGCTGATCATGCGTGCCGTGAAATCGAGAGCGGTCACATCGGCGTACTTCCTCGCCAGCTCAAAGGCCAGTCGCCCCGTATCGGCGTTCAGATCCAGTATGCGGGCATCAGTGTTTTCCCCCAGCAGCTCATCGGCCATTGTTGCCAGCGCAATACTAAAGTTGGGTGCATCCGTATAGGCATCCCCCCAGTTGTTTTCACAGGAAAGGGTCACATCGTCTTCGGTCACGTAGTCGGTTTGCTGTATCCACAAAGGCGCATCGGATTCGATATACCGGAAACCGGCATGCTGATAAAAATGACGTCGAAAAGCATAACGCGCGTGCAGCGTAGCCTCATTTCCTGTAGATATCCATGAACCACCCTTGATGAGGTTGTGCTTTCCATCGAAGGTGGGGGTGGAGAAATCATCGTACATGGGATGTACCCTGAAGCCGGGAAAACCGGTAATGGGTGTCTCCGTCCACTGCCACACGTTACCGACCACATCAAAGAAGCGTCCCTGTGCGAACATATCCACCGGGCAGGGTGAGGTGAAATACTCCAGATTGATGTTGCCGGGCGCCTGCTCCCACTCTTTCACATCATTCAGCTGAACATCTTCGTGCAATCGATACCACTCAGCCTCCGTGGGCAGCCTGAAATTTCTGCCTGTTTTGACACTCTTCCAGTTGCAGAATGCTTTTGCCTCGAGATAGTTCACCTCCACCGGCCAGTTCCAGGGCATGGGGATCTCCTCTGCCACCAATCGCAGCCGATAGCCCTCTTCGTCCCTGCGCCAGAACAGCGGCATTTCCGCCTCCTTGTAACGGCGCCAGTTCCATCCCTCTTCCGTCCAGTAATTCGCTGTGTCATACCCGTGATCATCGATGAACTCCAGGAACTCACCGTTGGAAGTCAGGTATCGGGCAGCCTGAAAATCGGCTACCTCTTCCTCATAGCTCCCGTATTCGTTATCCCAGCCGTACAGCGGGTGATCAGCTGGTTTACCCAGCTTCATGAGAGCACCCGATACCGGTAGTAGACCGTTTTCAGGTGTCCCGTCCGTTGTAGGGCAACGCTCCCCGAAGAGGCCCGCTACCACCTCATCGAGCGGTAGCTGACGAATCAGCACTGATGATGTCTCAAGGTGGATCCGCTCGTGTTCAATACCCATCATGATAATCCAGAAAGGATGATTCCCGTCGACAGGCAACACCAGCGATGTGTTGTCTATCACGTCCAGGATTATCTTTTTGGCATCATCGCGGTAGGAACGTACTTCTGATACCGGTGGCCAGTCGTAATGTTTGTTGTCCAGGTCATCCCAGCTCATCTCATCCACACCTATGGCAAAAGTCGATTCAAACCGGGAATTGATTCGCTGGTCAATGATCTTTGCCAGTATCAGTTTATTGATGAAGAATACGGCTGTATGCCCCAGGTAAAAAAGGATGATGTGCCGCAAGGGATCGCCGCGATGGTAAAACACTTCATCCGATTTCAACTGTTCGTACAACAGCTCGTCAATCGCCCATGTTTTCAGGAAATAATCACGGATCTCCAGACGTTTTTCTTCGGGTGATCCCCACCGCAAATCGATTGTTCGTGTCAATAACCCTTTCATGATGATGAATTCATTTTATCTTATATGTAGCTCTCTCTAGCGGATAATTGCCCGTGATCGGGCAGTCACTGAAATAGTTTCTTACCCCTTTATAGGTGTGCGGGGTTTATGCAAATAGATTTTCTTCATCTCAAAGGCTTCATCCGGTGTACGAAGTTTCGTCTGTGAGATGGAATAAAAAGGGACGAATCCCAGTTTTTGATACAACAACATTGCGGGTTCGTTCTCCTCCCATGCACGGATAACAGCATGGGCATATATTTTAGGCATTGTTTCCATTTGATGGGTGATCATCATGGATGCAATCCCTTTTCCCCGTTCATCGGCATGTACCATCACTTCTGCCAGATAGACACAATTCTTCACCGGTATATCGGGGAAATCGCCTGCCGGAAACTCACTGTCGTATGACAATGGCTGGCAGAGCAGCACCCCCGCTAACCGATCACCGATAAAGGCCATCTTTCCAAATCCTCTGCGCACCAGTTCATCGATAGTGCTCTCAGCTACTTCCCGCTCTATATACTGTGCATATTCACCGGTTGTGAAAGCATGCAGATACAAATCGATGATCTTACCCCTGAATTTGGGATAGTTATATTCATCCAACCCAAAAATGCGAATTGATTCCTGATTACTTTTCATATTAATAGATGAACAAATAATTTTTCGGGATGTTCAATTAAATACAAATACATTTTTTAATATAGCAGGCGTCTTGAACCCGCCTTCACTTCATGTTCACTTAAAGTTATGGATAGCGGGTTTCATCAACTTTACAAAGCAATTGAAAAATATGAAGAATTTTATCTTTCACAATCCGACCCAACTGGTTTTCGGAAAAGGACAAATCGCAAAACTATCAGAACTGTTGCCCGATAATGTGAATCTGATGATCACCTATGGTGGGGGCAGTGTAACAAAAAACGGTGTTTACGACCAGGTGAAGGCTGCGCTCAGAGGGCGCAACTATGTGGAATTTTGGGGTATAGAACCCAATCCACAGGTAGAGACACTAAGAAAAGCCATTCATACAGGCAAACTGAATAACATTGATTTTCTTCTCGCTGTGGGGGGTGGATCGGTACTGGACGGCACCAAGCTTATTGCCGCCGGGATTATTTCCGAGGCCGATGCCTGGGATATCGTGTTAAAAGGTGAGGCTGAAAAACAGATACCCTTTGCTTCCGTGATGACGGTTCCCGCTACCGGATCGGAAATGAACGGTGGTGCGGTGATCACCCGGTCAGAGACACAGGAAAAGTTTGCCTTCGGAGGCAATTATCCCGTATTCTCCATTCTTGATCCGGAAGTGACCTATTCCCTTTCCGCACACCAGATAGCGTGTGGGCTTGCCGACGCCTATACACATGTGCTGGAACAGTATCTCACCACTCCGGGACAATCCCGCCTGATGGACCGGTGGGCGGAAGGCGTCCTGCTCTCCGTAATCGAGATCGCACCGCAGATAAAAGCCAATCCCATGAACTATGACCTGATGGCCGATTACATGCTGGCAGCCACCCTTGCCCTCAACGATTTTATCCGGATGGGGATCACCCAGGACTGGGCTACCCATCAGATCGGACATGAGCTTACAGCGCTGCATGGCACCACCCATGGCCATTCACTGGCTATCGTGATGCCCGGCACACTCAGGGTGCTAAAAGATCAGAAAAAAGACAAACTGCTGCAATACGGAGAACGTATTTTCGGGATTACCGAAGGGACAGAAAAAGAAAGGGTGGATAAAGCCATTGACATGACAGAACAGTTTTATCGTTCACTGGGATTAACTACCCGATTATCGGAAGAAGGGATCGGAAAGGAGACCATCGAAAAGGTGTCCAGTCGGTTTAATGATCGTGGTGTTGCCTTCGGGGAAAACAGGAACGTCACGGGCGATGTAACAAGTGAGATATTGAACAGCTGTCTGTAAAAAGGCCGTTGACTGCATTTTAACAGTAATGCCAAAACCATTGGTTTCATCTGAATGTTATAATTAAAATGACTGAAATCACTAAAACCAAAAGCAATGCAATATTATAAAATCATCACGCTGTGCTTATCCGTACTGTGCTTTCTTACCTGTCAGGCACAGACCAACGACAGCAATAAGGACAGAGAGCAAGAGAAGATAGCCCCGATTGTAACGGCCTACCCTCCGGTAGAAACCCGTGAACCCAATACAAACTATCAACCTGCTTTCGAAGGGCAGACAAGAATCTCAGGAGTGAAGACGACCACACCCTACGAGGCAAAAATAATCGCAGAGGGATTATCTTCACCCTGGGCGGTGACCGCGCTGCCCGACGGGCGGCTGCTGATCACCCAAAAGGCAGGTACCCTGCGTATTGCCACTACCACGGGATCAGTGGGCGCCCACATTACCGGATTTCCGGCTGTTGACGACAGGAGTCAGGGAGGTCTGCTGGATGTAGCACCCGCACCCGATTTTGAGACGAGCAGGATGCTGTATTTCACCCTCGCCGAAAGCACGCCGCAGGGCTCACTGACGGCAGTAGGCAAAGGCAGACTCTCCGACGATGAAACAGTGATGGAGGATTTCCGGATCATCTTTCGTGCCATCCCTTATTATGACAACAGCATGCACTTCGGAAGCCGCCTTGTCTTCGACAATAAAGGGAATCTTTTTGTCAGTACGGGTGAACGCTCCGATCTGGCTACACGCCCCAACGCACAGAAACTGAATACGGCCCATGGTAAGGTGATCCATATCACTGCCAACGGAAAGCCTGTACTGGGCAATCCTTTTATGAATACGGAAGGAGCCTTGCCCGAGATCTACAGTTACGGTCACCGGAACCCGCAGGGACTCGCCATCCATCCTGTAACGGGTGATTTGTGGCTCAGTGAAATGGGACCCCGCGGAGGGGACGAGATCAATCTGATCAAGCCTGGTAAAAACTATGGCTGGGCTACCATCACCTATGGGATAGAGTACAGTGGGAAGGCTGTGGGAGAGGGTATCACCCAAAAGGAGGGTATGGAACAGCCTGTCTACTACTGGGATCCGGTGCTGTCGCCCAGTGGTATGGCTTTTTACAGCTCTAATGACATTCCGGAATGGGAAAATAACCTTTTTATCGGAGGACTGAGCAGCAAACATATTGCACGGCTGGTTATCAAAGATAACAAGGTCGTGGGTGAAGAGCGCCTACTGGAGAGTGAAGGGCAACGTTTCCGCGACGTGTGCGACGGAAAGGACGGCGCTCTCTATGCCGTGACGGATGAAGGACGTCTCTACCGAATCGCCAAAGCAAACTAAGATATAATAAGATAGCAAAATATGATATAGGATATAAGAAGCAAAATTCTTATTTCTGACATCCCAAATTCCAAATCACAAATTAATAACATCATGAATAAACGTGAATTTATCAAACGGAGCGTCGCCGGCGCCGTTGCGATCGGAGCGACCGGAAAGGTATCCGCGGCATTCACTGAACCAGCCGATGTGCACAACACATCCTTCAACAAGAGCATTAAACGAAAATTAGGAAAAACCGGATATGATGTATTTCCGGTGGTCTATGGCGGCATCGTTTCAAGGAGAGACGGCCAGGCTGCCTCTGATAATTACGTTGCCTGGGCGCTGGACAGGGGCGTCAACTATTTTGATGTAGCGCCTTCTTACGGCGATGCACAGGAGAAGCTCGGAATCTCATTGAAACCTTTTCGAAAAGAGAATTATCTGGCATGCAAAACGACACAACGTTCCAGGGAAGGAGCGGAAAAAGAGTTTGAAGAATCGTTGCGGATGCTGCATACCGATTATTTCGATCTCTACCAGTTGCACAGCCTCACCACGTCCGAAGATGTGGATAAAGCATTTGGGCCCGACGGTGTCATGGAGATGATCGAAAAGGAGAAACAACGGGGACGCATCCGCAAGGTGGGTTTCTCGGCTCACTCGCAGACACAGGCGTTGCGCGTCATGTCGATGTACGATTTCGATACGGTGATGTTTCCCATCAACTGGCTAATGGATATGCTGGCTCAATGGGGCTCAGGCGTTGCCAATGATGCCAAACGACGGGGTATGGGTGTGATTGCCTTAAAAGGGCTGGTGCATCGCAAATGGCTCAATGACGAAGAGCGCAAGAGTTATCCCAAATCGTGGGTCAAGCCCATTGATGTAAGCAACCCCGAAATGGGCATTGCTGCCCTGAAATATACCTTCCAAACCGGAGCAGATATCATTATTCCACCGGGTGATTTCCGCAACTTTGCCTTTTGTGTGGATCACATCGAGGAGATCGTCAACAAACCACTTTCGGGAAAAGAAAAAAAACTCCTCGACAATGAATTCCTTGCTGTAAAAGAGTATCCCTTCTTTAATCCGCAAGCCTGAAAACTCTGTCTGAATCGCCTGAATGATATCCGGGGGAAAGACAAATTCCTTGGTGAGCAAGTTTGCTACCTTCTATTGAATCTCCGGACGTAGTAATTTGCGTTCGGACAACCAGCGGAGTCTTTCTATATTGAGCCAGTTTCTCCATTCGGCTCTTGTGGCGAAATAGATCGAGTTGGGTTCTTTCTGTAAATGAGTCATCATACTACTGTAAAAGCTGCAGTGACCTCAGCAGCTGTTTTGTTTTAGGATAAGACAATGTCCCGGAGTGAAGCCTGTATGGCTTTGCCGGTAGTGGGGTAAAGAAACTGATAACCGGTATCAATGATTTTTTGGGAAGAGATGCGGCTCCCTTCCAGAATCATCCCGGCAGCTTCCCCCATGAATAGCCGCAGCAGGAAAGCAGGTATCCTCGGAAAGAAAAAAGGGCGCTTCGTTTCCTTTGCAAGGGTTTTCATAAATTCAGCATTGGTGATGAATTCAGGGGAGGCAGCGTTAAATACTCCATGTATCGTGCTGTCTTCCACTGCTTTCAGATAAATCCGGCAAAGATCTTCCAAATGAATCCAGGGCATCTGTTGCCTTCCGGTACCAAAAGGAGCCCCCACGCCAAACCGGGTAGGTAACAGCATCTTCTTGAAGCCTTCGCTTTCCTTTGCTATCACGAAAGCCGTACGGATTACCACGGTACGTACTCCCAGCTCTTCCTGAAAGCCAAATGCCGCAGTCTCCCACTTTTTACAGGTCCGGCTCAGAAAATCATTACGGGCGGGTTGATCCTTCTCGGTGTAGATCTTATCGCTCGTATGCATCCCGTAGAAACCCACCGCTGAAGCCGAAATAAAAGCCTCAGGCCTTTTGGACATCAATTTAATTGTTTCCAGCAACAGCTTTGCTGTCTGCACGCGACTCTCCACGATCTCCTGTTTCTTGCGCCGGGTCCATGCACCCTCGCCCAGGTTTGATCCCGCCAGATGAATAATCACATCGGCCTGTTCCAGTGCATCCCGGTCTATTTCGTTTTTAGGGTAGTCCCACCAGTATCGGGGAATTTTGGCATTCACATGCCTTTCCCTGCTTAGCCAAATTACGCTATAACCTTTTTCCATGAGCATTTCCGAGAGCCTTCGCCCGATCATGCCCGAACCTCCGGTCAATAAGATTGTCTTCATAGCCAAACACTTGATTTATGGCTAAACAAATAAAGACGGCAATTGTTGCCGTCTTGTGTAAAGAATCGTATTCCCTATTACAGATACTGTGGTAATCCCGTGGGGACCTCCAAGAGCAAAATTTCCAGCTTGTCGGTTGATTCGGGACGAAGGTGTATGATTATCGCCTGCTGCCGCTCGTAGCGATCATGATATAGTAAATGAGTGTAGCGAGAGAACCGAGGGCTGCAACCACATAAGTGTATCCCGCCCAGCGAAGGGCGTCCTCGGCCTGGGTGTGATTGCTGACATCAGTTATACCGGCGCTGCTCAGCCAGACAAGTGCCCGGTTGGTCGCGTTTTTCTCTACAGGCAGCGTGACGAAGCTGAAAAGAGTGGTAAGCGCGAACATGCCGATACCAATCCATATCAACGCAGGAAACGTCTGTATCATGATGATGCCCGCCAGAATCACCCACATCACCCATTTGGAGGTGCTGGAGATGACAGGTACCAGTGCCGACCTCATCTTCAGCGGCACGTAGCCCACGGCATGCTGTACGGCATGCCCTGTTTCATGTGCAGCCACAGCAGCAGCAGCAACACTGTAGGAATTATACACCGGCTCACTCAGATTGATGGTCTTGTTGAGCGGATTGTAATGATCGGTGAGGCGTCCTCTTACAGAGATCACCTGTACGTCAAAAATATCATTATCGCGCAGCATTTTCTCAGCGACCTCCCTGCCGGTCATACCATTCCGCAGCGCTATTTTCGAGTACTTCTTAAAACGGCTCTGCAACATACCCTGCACAACCCATCCCGCGATGGCGATGGCAATAAAAAGAATCCAGACTGGTGACATAGTTTCGTGATTTTTTCTAATTAAACATTTTCTTCAACTAAAAGTTCATGAGCGAAAACCGTGCCATCTTTACCGTATAATCGTCTGTGTCCGGTCGGCACCGAGGGAAACAATGGCGATGGGCACTCCCAGCTCCTCTTCCAGAAAGGAGAGATAATTGTTGAACTCTTCAGGGAACTCATCTTCCGACTGCATCCTGGACATATTGGTCTTCCAGCCGGGAAGATCCACAAAGACCGGCTCAATGCCTTCTGAAATATCGAAAGGCAGGTCTTCCGTCACTTCTCCGTTGATGTTATACGAAACACAGACTTTTATGGTTTCGAAAGTATCCAGTACATCACTCTTCATCATAACCAGTTTGGTCACGCCATTCAGCATGACCGTATAACGAAGCGCCACCAGGTCAATCCATCCGCAGCGGCGCGGGCGACCGGTTACAGATCCGTATTCTTTGCCGTTATCTCGTAACAACTGACCGTCATTGTCAAGCAACTCAGTGGGGAAAGGACCGCTGCCTACCCTTGTACAATAGGCTTTAAAGATACCATACACATCACCGATGGATCTCGGTGCAATACCAAGACCTATACAGGCACCGGCACAGATGGTGTTGGATGATGTCACAAACGGGTAGGAGCCGAAATCGATGTCAAGCATCGAGCCCTGTGCACCCTCAGCCAGCACCCTGGCTCCACTGGCAAGATGTTTGTTTATAAAATGTTCACTCTCAATGATGTGAAATGTCTTCAGTTTTTCGATTCCTTCAAACCAGGGTTTTTCCAGCGCTTCCAGGTCATATTCAAAATGATACTGACTCAGCATCTCCTTGTGACGGCTGACCGCCTTCTGGTATTTCTCCTCGAAATTATGGAAGAGGTCCCCCACTCTCAAGCCGTTACGACTGACCTTGTCGGTGTAGGCAGGGCCTATACCGCGTCCGGTAGTGCCTATTTTGGAATCACCCATCGACTTCTCCGAAGCAGCATCCAGCAGGCGGTGGGTTGGCAAAATAAGATGCGCTTTCTTGGAGATGTAAAGCCGGTCGGTGAGGGTGTGTCCTGTCTCTTCCAATGCCTCTGCCTCCTGTCTGAACAACGCGGGATCGATGACCACACCGTTACCGATGATATTCATTTTTCCTTCCTGAAAGATGCCGGACGGGATGGATTTCAGTATGTATTTTTCTCCTTCGAATTCCAGGGTGTGTCCGGCATTGGGTCCTCCCTGAAAACGTGCCACTATTTCATAGTTGGGTGTGAGCACATCCACCACTTTTCCTTTTCCTTCATCGCCCCATTGCAGGCCTAAAATTACGTCAACTTTCATTTTTTCTTTGATAAATGTGAGGGATGTTTTTGGTTCATCCGTATATCCCGTTAAAACCTGATTTCCTATTTGTTATTCGATTTGTCTTTGCCGTTACGGACCAGTCTCCTCAGCTCCATTCTCTTGGCATGACTGCATTTGCTACAGGTACCATAAATGTACATGCTGTAGTAATTTACCGTGAACTTCTTGATCTTTTTAAGCTGTGCCTGTGACAGCAAATCACTGTTTTTGGTTTCCCACACTTCACCGCAGGTGGTACAGATCAAATGGTCGTGATTCTCATTGCCATAGGCCCTTTCATATTTTGACATGTTTCCACCGAACTGATGCTTGACCACCAATCCGCAATCAAGCAGCAGTTCAATGGTGTTGTACAAGGTAGCGCGACTCACACGAAAGTTTACATCAATCATGGATTTATAGAGCGAGTCCATGTCGAAGTGCCCTTTGGTTAAGTAGATATGGTCCAGAATTGCGAAACGTTCAGGTGTCTTGCGATGTTTATGCAGTGTGAGATACTCCATGAATTCATCCCTCACCTGTTTCTTCAATTTTTGATTGGCATCCATAGCTACAAATTTATCTCATTTTTATGACTTTTCATACGACAACTTTTATATTTAACACTAAGGGGTCGTATGAAACTCGCTTTAATCATCTACGTGTGTGATAATAATTGTCATGCTCGTTTCATACGTCAACTTCAGTTTCTTTACAGATCAGATGCATAACATGCGTATTGTACCCTATACGCCTTTATTTGACCGTTTCAGAGTGATAAAAAAACGCAGGTATACTTGCCTCACTTTCGTTATGATATGAATCCGAAACGGTTACATAATAGTAGCAGGCTTTGTCGTTGACTTCTGCATCAAAGGTAAACACGGGATCCTTTAAACCGGTCGCCAGCAGGTTCTCCGGTTTTTCCCTGTTAAAATCATCACTCTCACTCCTGTAGACATTATAGGTCACCCTCCTGTTCCTTTCTTCCGGCAGCCATCTGAGTTCAAACACCCCACCGGTCAGCTTCTCAGCCCGGAGATCATCGGGCCTTTCCGGTATAGTGTCGGATAACCACGTCATTGCCGGAAGCTTGGCCGGATACCGGTAATATTCCTTCAATGAATGTTGAATGCCTTTCGTGTTGGAAAGTACATTTTCTGCACGGAAATAGGCTTGTCCATGTACACGCTTCCGGCGTGTATAATCCACCTGGTTGAGGATATCCTGGCGCGACCATCCTAACTCAACCATCTGGTAGGCACCCAGACCAGGAACGACAATCCGGTTATTTCCATTCAACACCCAGTCGTCCACGAACGGATAAAAAAGCTGTTCCTTGTAATACATCATCGGGTATACAGCATCGTGCTTTCCGGTCTTCATCCATTTGCCTGCATCCTGGTACACCGTCTCCAGTGCTGTCCATCCATGGCCATTGCTTCCCAACGACCTGTACCGCCCCAGGGGAGCACTGCTGACCTGCACCCACGGTTTTTCCTGTTTCACCATATCGTATGCCTTTGTCACGAAACGGGTGATATTGTCTCTCCGCCAGTCGGCACGCGACTTACCCTTACCATGCAACCGGTACATCCCGTCATCCGGGAAGTGGCCCTTGTTATCCGGATAACGGATATAATCGAAGTGTATCCCATCCACATCATAACGGGTAACGATCTCATTCACGATGGATAGCAGATAATCATCTGTTCTGGGATTTCCCGGATCCAGAAACCACTCCCCCTTGAATTTCTTCGCGATAGAGGGATTCTTTTTAATCACCGATTTCGATCCCAGACTTCTCACGTGCCTGTCACCGCCCAGGGGATAGGTCACTATCCAGGCATGACATTCCATGCCCCGTTTGTGACACTCCTCTACCATAAACGCCAGCGGATCAAAGGCAGGACGCTCGTAGCCTCCTGCAACAACCAACGACGACATCGGTTCAATATTGGAATGGTAAAAGACTTCTCCCCGTGCCCGTACCTGGAAAAGGACAGTATTGAAATGGTATTTCTGCAGGTGGTCCAGCATGGAGAGCAATTCTTGTTTCTGCGCTTCCTGGCTGATTCTGTTTCGCGGCCAATCCAATCCGTAGTTGGTTGTCAGCCAGACTGCTCTTACCTCCGTAGCGGGTGGTTCGGATGCAAACATGCTCACCGTGCAGCGACACAACAGGATGAGCAAAAAATATATTTTGTTCATTAATTATAATCGTTCTAAGCTTTCGAACACAAATATAACATAAAATAACCGGTTTCACCCTGAAATCTGGATATCATTAACAGCTTCATTTCCGCATGCACAGGTAGTATACTATCCGGCAGGAACGAAACGTGGGCACTCTGTTATCATTCCTTAAATAACTCGTTCAGATCAAGAACAAATAGTTTAATGAATTGTTTACCGACTTATATCCAACATGCATCATTTGCATATCCCTGAACGATTTATTTTTTCGTTTTATTTCGGACGCTGAAAAACGACTACGTCAGAGACAATCATGAATGATTCAGCTATTTTTATGATAAATCTATTTTAATTACGCTTTTACTTTTCACCGTATTCATCACCTATGCCCAGAAAAGTGCTATTCATGGGGGCGATTACAACGAGAAATACAACGAACAACTCGAGTTTGCCACCATACTACCGATGATAGCCGTTTTAATCTGAAAGAATTCTACAAACAGTATGAAAACGATCCCCTTTCGGTGGCCGACGGCAGAGTGACTTAGACAACATCACTTTTGTACAAACAATTTACACCTCAAAACAGTTGCTTTGAGGCGTAATCTTTATTTATTAACCTGATTCCTGATCAGGAGAGATTTTTTTGAGCGAAAGACGGGACTCGAACCCGCGACCCCGACCTTGGCAAGGTCGTGCTCTACCAACTGAGCTACTTTCGCAATATATTATCTTCAAAGATCTTTCAGTCTGTTTTTCACTGTTACCTTGCCAAGGTCGGTTTTACCTCTCTTTTGGGGCAATGTCGTGCTCTACCCATCCTGAGCTACTTTCGCAATATACTATCTTCAAAGATCTTTCAGTCTGTTTTTCACTGTCACCTTGCCAAGGCCGTTTTCACTTTTCCTTTTGGGGCAAGGTCGTGCTCTACCCATCCTGAACTACTTTCGCCAATGAATCAAACTGGCGTCAGTCTCCATTTGCGGGTACAAAGATAATCTTAAGTTTTTTTATCTCAAAAAAAACGGGCCTAAAAAATGATCAAGGAGGAAATTTTTTCCAGGTTACGGACATCCACCTCACTAAAACTGTTCACCTCGTCACTATCCACATCGAGCACTGCACGGACAACACCATCCTGCAGCAGGGGAATCACTATCTCCGACCGCGAAAGAGAACTGCAGGCGATATGACCGGGGAAGAGATCCACGTCGGGGACGAGGATGGTCCGCTGTTCTTTCCACGCCGTACCGCAGACACCTCTGCCGAAGGAAATGCGCGTACAGGCAACAGTACCCTGAAAAGGTCCCAGTACAAGCTGATCGCCTGCAACCCTGTAGAAACCGACCCAGAAAAAGCCAAACGTCTCTTTCAGCGCGGAAGCAATATTTGCCATGTTGGCTATCAGGTCGGGTTCATCGTCCGTCAATGCTTTCAATTGAGGATAGAGCGATGCATACATTTCTTCCCGGGTTGTATCCTTCGGGATCAATAAATCTTCTGCCATTGTCAGATAAGGTAAAAAAATCGCGTCACCCTTCAGGCAACGCGACTTTGCATGCTTGTGAAAAGATTGTGTCCTACTGTGCCTGTTCCTTGGCTTCCTGTATCATCTTGGCGTTGGGAAGAATATACACCTCCACACGACGGTTCTCAGACCTTCCGGCAACAGTGCTGTTGTCAGCCACGGGCTGTGTGGAACCAAAACCCTGAGAGACGATGCGTGAGCCGGAAACACCCTTCGATACCAGGTAGTTGTAGACGGATTCGGCACGGCGTTGCGACAGAGGATTGTTGATGGCATCACTTCCGGTACTGTCTGTATGTCCGTAGATCTTCACATCCGTATCGGGATTGTTCTGCAGTGAGGTCGCAAATTTATCGAGTGAAGCACGGGAAGCTGAATTCAGCGTACTTGAATTGGTAGCGAACAGGATACCTGATTCAAAAGTAACCTTGATGGCTTCACCTGCATTCACCTTTTCTACCTGTGCTCCTTCTATCTGCTCCAGTTCAGCAGCCTGCTTGTCCATTTTGTTACCGATGATGGCTCCGGCAGCACCACCCAGCACGGCTCCGATACCCGCTCCGATGGCTGCGCCTCTGCCGCCTCCGGCAATAGCACCTACGCCTGCACCTACTGCCGCACCGGCACCGGCACCAATGCCTCCGCCTTTAACGGTTCTGCTTGCACCACAGCTTGACAACACCAGTGAGCCACCCAATATGGCGATGGCGAATAATTTAGATAATTGTTTCATAGTCAGTTTCATTTTTGAATTAATATTTATGTTTCTGTTAATAGATTTGTATGTCTTGTCAGTCAAACAGATTCAGGGTATCGCAATAAGCCAGTTCGCCGGCGACAATAGCCTCTATCTGTTCATCGGTATAGTCTCTGATTGCATCTTTACGGGCATTCTTGAAGATATATTCCAGCAGTTCGTCTTCGTCGATTTCAATTTCCGTGTCATCGCCCTCGTCGAGGAAACCCTTTTCTTCATAAAACTCATAGACTAAATCTACGATGTAATTGATCTCATCGTCGGAAAACTCATTCTTCATCTCTTCAGGGAGATGTTCCTGAATAAATTTCAGAGAATCATCTTCGTCGTATTCAAGTACTTTTTTTTCTTCGCTCATAACAAAACATTTTTGTATTTAACTTTCAACTGATATCACCGGAAAGGCTTTATTTTGTCAGAACTGATTTCAGTATCAGCAATGCCGATAAGAACAATATCTGTACTTACTAAAACAAATATCGAGATATTAAGTTCACCCATTCCCGTAATCAGCCATTTTTCTGCATCCTGTCCTATTTCTCCACACCCCTATCGGCGATGTATATTTTATGGGTATAGGATGACAGTTGTTCAAATAAAAAACTATATTTGCGAATCCATTTTCATAATAAAATTAGTTATGGCTTTCACACAAACAGACCCCGGCAGATTAACACAGGAAGAGCTGATAGAATATGTCCGAATGCTTATTTCATCCGGCAAAGCTGAAGAAGGAAACCCGATCACCAACCCCATCGCGTTGAAATATCTCAAAACACTGGAAAAGGATGTGAACGAGCTGGAGAACACGCAGGTACATATTCGGCATGATGAAAAGAACAGGCAGCTCATCGAAGCGGACAGGGTGAGAGACCGTGCATTATCGGTTTTCAGAAGATTGATGCAGGTCTATGAACTCAGCGAGGACAATACTCCGGAAGCCGTTGCCTATGAGTATTTAAACGAGCTATGGACCAGGAAATACGATTCGTTGCCCTTTCTAAGCCTGATGGTTGAGACCGAAGGAATAGATGATATGCTTTTCGATCTCAGCGCCGACCGTTACTCCAGGCACCTGGAAACGCTGAAGCTGAAAGAGGCAGTGAAGAAAATCAAGGTTGCCAACGATGCTTTCAAGGCGCTCTGCGGCGATCATCCCCAGAAACAAACGATGAAACCTACCTACGATGCCAGGGCTCTCAGGATTGAACTGACCGAGACCGTGAAGCTCTACGTGAATTACGTGAAAGCCGTGGCAGAAACATCAGACTCAGAGGGTTTGCAGCAGCTATACAAAAGTATTGTAGCCACATCCACCCATTTCGACGAGTTACTTGCCGCCCGTCATGCAGGAAAACAAATGAAGACCACAGCGGGTTAATCAGGCAGATATGACTATATCAGGAATTATTCTTGACAATTACCTATTTCTTTCATTACTCTCGCCTGATTCTGAATCAAATGAAGCATTCACAAAATGGGAATAAACGTTCTGAGAATTGAATAATCGATGTTGTCGCAGTGAACTGGAGAAAAAAAACGAGGGCGAAATCATACAATGATTTCACCCTCGTTTTGATCGTTTTACCGAAATAGTTTGTTAACGGTAATTGCGTTTGGCATTGTCTTTTGCCCGCTCACGCGCCTGCTTCTCCTGCAATTTCTGCGCTTCTGCCAGCCGTGCCATGAATCCCGATTTCTTCTTCGGTTTCTTCTTGTTCTGTTCCAGTTGCAGTAATATCTTATCTTCGTTGATAAACTGTTTCATCAATAATGTGATGACAATCGTATACAACGTGGAGAGGAAATAGTAATAATTCAATCCGGCAGGATAAGAATTGAGGAAGAAAAACATGAAGACAGACATGAATATCGGCATGTATTTCATGCCCGGCATGGTCTGTTGACCCGTATCCATCGTGTTCATGTTGAATTTCGTATAGATCACGTTGACGGCGGTCATCAGCAGACAGAACAGACTGATGTGGTTCCCCATGTACTTGGTGATAAAGGGTATATCACCGCTCCAGGAGATCAGTGAATCGTATGTCGACAGGTCGTCGGCCCAGAGAAAACCCTGCTGGCGCAACTCGATGGCCGATGGGAAGAAGAAGAAGAGGGCGAGCAATACCGGCATCTGGATAAGCATGGGAAGGCAGCCGCTCATCGGGCTTACGCCCACCTTGTTATACAGCTCCATCGTGGCTTGCTGTCGCTTCATCATCATATCCTGTTCCTTACCCGGGAACTTCTTCTCTATCTCATGAATCTGGGGACGAAGCACCCTCATCTTGGCCGAGGAGATATAGGATTTATAGGTAAGCGGTGAGATCACCACCTTCACCATCAGCGTCAGTATCAGGATGATCAGCCCCATACCCCAATTCATCGAAAGGAAGAAATTGAATACCGGGATCGCGAACCATTTGTTCACCCAGCTCAGCCACCGGTAACCCAGATAGACGATCTCCTCCAGCTGCAGTTTCTGTGAGCTGTCGCTCACCCCCTTGTCGTATGCCTTCAGGGTTTTGTAATGTACCGGACCGAAATAATAGTTGAATCCGGCGGTGATCAGATCACTCTCAGCATCCACTTCCCCGGGAACCCATACCTCTGCCTTGTATTTTTTGATATGTTCGCTCTCGGTCAGCACCTCCGATGTGAGGATTGTATTGTTGAACGGTTTCCGGCCAATCACTACCGCCGAGAAGTACTGATCTTTGAACGCAAACCATTTCAACGGGTCGGACAGCTCCTTCTGGTCGTTTTTGGACTCACTTAGTTTCTGCACATCCTGACGGTCATACTTATAATGTAAGCGTGTGTAGCGGTTTTCAAACATCCTTCCTTTTTCCTGCTGACGCACCTTCTGTTCCCAGTTCATCCTGAAGTTGGTGAGGCTTTCCGGATGAAGTCCGTTTCTCATCCCTGCCACGCGTACATCGAAATTCATCATATATTCATCGGACGGAAGGGTGTAGACAAAATCGATGTATTGTCCGGGAGTATGCTGCAAACGCATGGTTACCGTTCTCCCGTCAGCACTGCGGATCGGGGTGAAGATCTCATTTTCGGTGGACAAGCGAACACTGTTGCGGTTGAAAAGATCCATGTTAAACCGTGCTTCATCTCCCTCAAACAGAAAGAGACTGTCACCGGTATACCGAAGGTATTCTTTCAGCTGCACCGATTCGATATTTCCCCCATGGGTACATAACAGGAGGCGTACTTTCTCGTTCTCCAGCACCACCGTCTCTACGGTGGCCGGCAGCGGCTCACTGACAGCAAGGGTATCAGATATCCCATTCCCAGTAACAGGGAGTGAGTCACCGGCCATTGACTGCAGAGGGCTTCCCGCACTGAAGAAATCGGACACACTGCTGCCCTGTTCCAACGCGGCTGTACCGGTGTCGGGCGTGATGGTTTGCACATCCGGTCCGGAACGTAGTTTATCCGCCTGTTCTATGGAGTCACGCGTTTGTTGCTGCTCTGCCAGCTGCTCCTGACTAGGTCTGTTGAAGATCGAAAAGCCAATGATAATTGCGGTAATCAGCAGCAATCCTATGATTGTATTTTTATCCATTTTTTCGTGCCGCAGCCTATGACCAGCGGTAATCTATACTATTAAAATTATGCTTCTTTTTTTCTTAGTTCTCTCGTGCTGGCAGCCGCATTCATAAAGCTCATAAACAACGGGTTGGGTGAAATGACCGTGCTGTTGTATTCGGGATGAAACTGTGTTCCCAGGTACCACCGCAGATGGGGTACTTCCACCACTTCCACCAGGTCTGAATCAGGGTTGATACCGGTACACTTCATTCCGGCAACTTCAAACTGGACCTTGTAAAAGTTGTTGAACTCATACCGATGCCGGTGACGTTCCTGCACTTTCGTCTTTCCATATGCTTTGTATGCCAGCGACCCCTTCTTCAGGACACAGTCGTAGGCTCCCAGGCGCATGGAAGCACCCATATTGGTGATATGTTTCTGTTCTTCCATCAGATCGATGACCTTATACACCGTCTGTGGATCCATCTCGGTGGAGTTGGCATCCTTCAAATGCAGTATCGAACGTGCATATTCTATCACCATGCATTGCATACCGAGACAAATACCAAACGTTGGGATATCATGCTCCCGGGCATAGGTCAACGAGATGAACTTCCCTTCTATTCCCCGTTGTCCGAATCCCGGTGCAATCACTATTCCGTCGGCATTGCCCAGGGTCTCTGCCACATTTTCTTCCGTGATCTTCTCGGAATGGCATACATCCAGTACCAGTTTCCTTTCGTTGTAGATAGCTGCCTGTGAGAGCGATTCGTGGATTGATTTATAGGCATCAGGTAGTTCGGCATACTTGCCTACCAGCTTAATGCGTACCTCTTTCTTCGCATCTTTGCGCTTCTGAAGGAAAGCATTCCATCTTTCCAGATCGGGAATTCCACCCAGGGGCATGTTCATCTTGCGTAGCACCACCTCATCCATACCCTGCTTCTGCATCATCACCGGTACTTCATAAATGGTGGATACATCGATGGACTGCATCACAGCCCCTTGTTCCACATTGCAAAACAAGGCAACCTTATCCAAAATATCCGTATTCAACTTGCGATCTGTCCGTAAAACAAGCATATCAGGTTGTATACCAAGAGATTGAAGTTCTTTTACTGAATGCTGTGTCGGTTTCGTTTTCACTTCACCGGCTGCGGCAATATATGGCACATAGGTAAGATGCAGGCAGAAACAGTTTTTCCCCAGCTCCCAGCGCAGCTGACGCACCGCTTCCAGAAACGGAGTGGACTCAATATCTCCCACGGTACCCCCTATTTCGGTGATGACGAAATCGAACCTGTTCTTTACACCGAGAGATTTCACGTTTCGTTTGATCTCATCGGTGATGTGGGGAATCACCTGCACGGTTTTTCCCAGATAATCTCCGCGTCGTTCTTTCTGAATCACATTCTGATAGATTCGGCCCGTAGTGATGTTATTGTCTTTGGTGGTCTGTATATTGAGAAAACGTTCGTAGTGTCCTAAATCGAGATCCGCTTCATGACCGTCGACGGTCACGTAGCACTCACCATGCTCATAGGGATTCAATGTACCGGGATCCACATTGATGTATGGGTCAAACTTTTGGATGGTCACCTTGTATCCCCTTGCCTGTAGTAGTTTGCCGAGTGACGATGCAATGATTCCCTTTCCCAGGGAGGAAACAACACCACCTGTAACAAAAATGTACTTTGTATCAGCCACGATCGTGAAGTATTTATGTTGTTGAATTTTTCAAAGGTGCAAAGGTACAAAAAAAAGAGATAGTTAAGAGGGATATGTAAAAAAAAGAGCGTAACGGAAACGGGAAAGGAGGAACAGCCTTACCCATGCATTACCTCCAGTTCCATATTCTCACAACGCATGATCTTTCCCGGAAAAGCCTGTACAATGGTATAGTTGTGTGTAGACATGATCACGGCGGTACCTCTCTCCGAGATTTCCTGCAACAACGACACGATCTGGCTCCCTGTCTCGGGGTCAAGATTACCCGTGGGCTCATCAGCCAGAATGAGGGAAGGTGAATTGAGCAGGGCACGTGCGATCACTACCCGTTGCTGCTCTCCTCCTGACAATTCGTGCGGCATCTTGTAGGTCTTGTGCTGCATCCCCACCTGTATCAGCACTTCGTTGATACGATCCTTGATCTCACGTTTGTTTTTCCAGCCTGTGGCTCTAAGCACAAACTCCAGGTTCTTCTCCACCGAGCGGTCGATCAGCAACTGAAAATCCTGGAAAACAATCCCTATTTTCCTGCGCAGATAGGGAACAAGACTGCGCTTGATCGTAGTGAGTTCATAGTCGAATACACGGGCACTTCCTGCCTCAATGGGCAGTTCGCCATACATGCTCTTCATCAGGGTACTTTTGCCTGATCCCACCTTCCCGATGATATAGAGAAAATCACCCCGGTTTACCGTAAGATTTACGTTTCGCAGGATGATATTCTCGTTGCGGTTGAGTTGTACGTTAGAGTAATTGATCAACTGTTCCTGAGCCATTATTTAATGAATTGAAACGTAAAAGGATATTTCCAGTACTCGCCGTTATTTGCCTTTACACTGGCCAATATCACAAAAATGATGTACAGCAGGCCGACGATGATGGCCAGGGGTATGCCGATGACTGTGATGCACAGGATAGCAGCATAAATGGCATAACTGATCATGAAATTGATGATGTTCTTTCCGTGACTGTCCACAGTAGCGTTGTAGTCTTTATTGGTTACCCACATAATAATGGGGACCACAAAACCGGCGACAGGGAGAATAACGCCTGCAAACTGTGAAAGGTGCATCAGCATTAAATAGGTATTTTCACTCAGGCCATACAATGGATTCTTGTTGGCGTAGCCCGATGAATTATCATTCTCATTCAGCAACTTGGCTTTTTCCCGCTGGTATTCCTCTTCGGTGATACTACCCTTCTCTTTCAATTCATCCAGAATCTTTAAATCTTCGTACTTCATAAGGCATTCATTTTTATTTAGTAAGGAGTCCTGAAATATTTAGTTCGCTTCACTCAGTAATATTCTTCTTTTCCGACCTGTTGTTACACACTACCCTTCGGAGGATCTATTTACAAAGGTATATTTTTTCTTCTTTTTTTTTCCTTTTTTTTCCTTTTGCAGATAAATTATTGCGAAAAGGGTAGCAACCATTGATCCCAGCATATCTGCGATCCAGTCACCCCACTCCGCGCTACGTGAGGTGAAGAGATATTTTTGCAGTAACTCAATTCCCGCACCGTATACCACGGGGATGACGAATCCCCAGAGTATCCATCGAAAAATGAAGGGATGGCCGTTGTGCAGTTTGAAATAATCAAACAGTGAAACCGCTGACAAGATGAAAAACATCCCGAAATGAGCCAGTTTGTCCCATGCAATTCCCCGGGGCATATCAGGCACATTATCAGGACCAATCAGACAGGTAACCACGAAAATGAATAAACAAACCACAAGAGGAAGAAACATATAGCGGAGAAGCGTAGCCATAACCTTACAAACTTATTCAGTAAAGAACGCAAAGTTAAAAATATATTCGGCTTTGTCTATGATATTTATGAACATATAACGAAAAGAGAGAGACATTTTCGCAAAAAATTTGTTCCTTTGCTAAAAGAAAACAGCAGCAGTTTTAATGACTGCAATTGGTAATAATACAGGTATTTCAGGAAAATATGAGAAAAAGCTTACTTTTGGTACTGCTCGCAATCACTGCGATGCACTCTATGGCCCAATCACCGGCAGACGATAAAAATCAGCGTTATTATGACATTAATAAAAATATCGATATATTCAATTCCCTGCTTCGGGAGCTGGATATGTTTTATGTAGACAGCATCGAGGTGAATAATCTTGTGCAGGGAACCATCAGTAACATGCTTACCAGGCTCGACCCCTATACGGAATACTATTCGGAAGAAAACATGGGCGATCTGCAGTTCCTTACTACGGGTGAGTATGCCGGTATCGGAGCCATTATATCCTATAAGGACGAACAGGTCATCATCAACGAACCCTATGAGGGACTTCCTGCCGATAAGGCAGGGCTGAAAGCAGGAGATGCTATCCTGGAGATAGATGGTCAGGATATGCGCAAGGCCAGCGTGAAGGAGGTGAGCGACAAGCTGAAAGGAACTCCGGGAACAGAACTTAGACTGACGATACAACGTCCGGGGGAAAAGAAGGAGCGGACGATTGTCATTGTACGCGAGAAAATTGAAATGGATCCTATCACGTATGCCGAGGTCACCGACGACCATATCGGCTATTTTTACTTCGGCAGCTTCACCACCAACAGCTCCGGGAGGGTAAAGGAAACCGTTACCGATCTCAAAAAAAAAGGAGCTACATCACTCATCATGGACCTTCGCGGCAATGGTGGAGGGATCCTTGATGAAGCGGTCAACGTGGTAAACCTCTTCGTGCAGAAAGGGGAAGAGATCGTCTCCACGAAAGGAAAAGTAAAACAATGGGACAGAACATACCATACCCAGAATCAGCCACTGGATCAGGTCATCCCGATTGTCGTGCTGATTGATACCAGCTCTGCCTCTGCTTCTGAGATCGTGGCGGGAGGGCTGCAGGATCTGGACCGTGCTGCGATTGTAGGGAACCGTTCTTTTGGCAAAGGGCTGGTGCAGACACCCCGCGATCTGCCCTACGGTGGGAATATCAAGATTACCACATCGAAATATTACATTCCCAGTGGCCGTTGCATTCAGGCGCTCGATTATTCGCACCGCAATCCGGATGGGAGTGTAGCCCGTGTTCCCGACTCACTTACAACCATTTTTAAAACCAGAAACGGACGGGAAGTACGTGACGGGGGCGGTATCACACCCGACATCACCCTTCCGCAGGAAAAAGGAGGTACCATCGCTTACTACCTCATGACGGATCACCTTATTTTCGATTATGTGACAAACTGGGTTCAGCAACACCAGAAAATTGCGCCACCCGAACAGTTCCGCCTGACAGATGCCGACTATGAAGCGTTCAAAGAATTCGTCAAATCCAAAGACTTCAGGTATGACCAACTCAGCGAACGTTCTCTGCAGCAGTTGAGAAACATGATGGAATTTGAAGGTTATCTGGATGTGGCATCCGATGAATACAAGGCGCTGGAAGCAAAATTACAACCCAATCTCGATCGTGACCTGGAATTATTCAAAGCGGATATCAGGAGTATGATTGAATCTGAAATCGTGCAGCGCTATTATTACAAGAAAGGAGTACTCATTCACCAGCTTTCCCGGGATAAGGTATTCGATAAAGCGGTGGAAGTGCTCAATCATCCGGACCTTTTTCAATCTCTGCTTCAACCCAAACCGGGGAACACCGCTCCGGCAGGTGAAATAAAGGAGAAACGGCCGAATCAGTATTCCTGACCACCCCTGGTCTGAGGTCCGTATTTCAACGTTTGAGCAGCGGGGTCGGCGACTTTCCGAAAGAGATGGCATCTTTTTCTCTATCTTCCGGCTATGAACGCTTAACATCAGGTATCTTCATGCGAACGCTATTCACTTTCTTTCTATCGTTTTGCCTGTTTCATCCTGCCAGCTCGCAGGAAAAGCGTGTTACCCTGCTTTTCGCCGGTGATGCGATACAGCACATGCCCCAGGTTCATGGTGCCATGGTCGGTAACGGAAGTTATCAGTACGATTCCTGCTTTTATCTGGTGAAAGAAGAAATTGCATCCGCCAATATTGCCGGAATCAATTTTGAAACCACCCTCGGTGGAGTGCCATACACGGGCTATCCTCAATTCAGTTCACCCGATGCATTTGCTGCTTCCCTGAAGGATGCAGGGTTCGATATCTTTTTCCAGGCGAACAACCATGCGGCGGACCGGGGCAGAAAAGGACTGGAACGAACCATTGATATACTGGATTCTCTGGGTATCCGGCATACCGGCACCTTCAAATCGGAAGAATCACGCCGGCTGTATTATCCGTTGATGATCATCAAAAACGGAATTCGCATCGCTTTTCTCAATTATACCTATGACACGAACGGATTACCTGTACCTGCACCGAACAGGGTGAATCTGAACGACAGCAACCGGATCATCAGCGATCTCATTTACACACAGCTATACAAACCCGATATCATCATTGCCCAGATGCATTGGGGTGAGGAATATCGCCATACACCTTCTCCCGGTCAGAAAAAACTGGCCCGTCTTTTATTGCAGCATGGTGTACGGATCATTATCGGTCATCATCCGCATGTGGTACAGCCGCTGGTCGTGGAAAGAGAGCACGGGATGATACGGAATGCCGTCTATTATTCGCTGGGAAACTTTATCTCCAATCAGCAGCGGATTCATACGGATGGCGGCATGCTGGCAGAGATAGTGATCAGCCGGAAGGATGCATTATCGCCGGTAGTGATTGAATCCTGTGACTATTCATTGGTATGGGTGCATAAAAAATATAGACAAGGGAAAATGCAATTTTTGCTGATCCCTTCACCCGGCGATAAAATACCGGCTATGCGCGCAGAAGAAAAACAAAAAATGAATAACTTTGCAGAGCACGCAAAAAGAATTGTAAAACAACGATTTTAATAATTCTTCTAATGGAATCAATAGAATTTATCATACGCATACTGGCCGCAACTGTGGCTGGAGGAGCTCTGGGCCTGGAACGTGAGTCAAACAACAAAAGTGCCGGGTTGAGAACCCACACGCTGGTGTCAATCAGTGCCTGCATCTTTGCACTCATTTCCCTGCGTGTGGTAGAGGGGGCTGAAGGCGATCCCACCCGTGTGGTAGGGCAGATTGTGACCGGCATCGGGTTTCTGGGTGCCGGGGTGATCCTGCACAGAGGACCTAATGTACAGGGACTGACCACTGCCGCAACGATCTGGAGTAGTGCTGCGCTCGGCTGTCTGGCCGCTTTCGGGTTCTATTGGGAGCTGGCAGCCTCCACACTGCTGGTCATTTTTGTCAATACCGCTTTCAAAAAAGCAGATATCTGGTTTTTGAAAGTTCGAAAGAAGAAAAAAATGACGGATAAAGAGAATGATCTGTTTGAATAAAAAAGCAGATTTACACCCTACAGGTGAAAACAGTCCAATTCGCAATATCCGACGGCTCCGACCTTAACCAGCTTACCTTATTTCGGCAACCAGTATGCCGGTACATGACTGCTGTCCCCCGCAATAGTTGCTGACTGTTTTCTCATCGATCACTACCCTGTTTTTTGCACTCGAAGCATGGATGAAAGTGAGCCTGTCGGCTTTCCTCCATGTGAAACCCATATGCGAGGTATCCAGTCCGTTGATACCCGTTGTGAAACCAATCATCGCCATATGAGGAATCCGTCCGGCCACGGAAGCTATCTTCGCTTTGGGGAGATAGGCAAATCCACCTCTCTGATTGATTTCTTTCTCCATGGAAACGATCTCCTGCAGGGCTGCATCATCGGTCTTCAGGTGCGTGTAGGCGTCTCTGTGGGTAGACATAAAATGGATTGATTCTTCTTCTATGGTACCGCCCAAAGCAGCCGATATATTTTTTACCCGCCCTTTTTGTTCGTTATCATAGACCCAGTCAGAAGTATAATGTAGCCGCGATGCATATCCGTTGATCGCGCCGTTACGGTAGCGAATCATCTGCAGTTCGGCCAGAAAGGTATCAAATGAAGGGTTTTCCTGCCTTGCTGTACGGGTCAGCGCTATCACCGTCTCCACGAACGTGGTACAGTCAAACGCACGCAGGTTCACCACCAGCATCTCTTCATCGGTTATTTCGAGTGTGTTGGCTACGTAGGGTTTGCCCAAAAAGAAGGTCGCCGTTTTCTCCAGAAGCGTATCGGTGGAGTGATGCCGATAAGGTCCGATATACGAGAGATATTGATCGAAGATGAGCCGGTCTTCCGGCGTAAGAAAGGTTTTTGGCTGCGCAGACAATAGTCCGGCAGCCAAAAACATACACAATATCATATAGATTGACTTCATCTGATCAGATTCCTCACATTACTATCTGTCATTCTTTTTCATCCCTTTGTCCATCGCTTTACGGGCTTTATTGTTTTGATTGTGGAGTTTTTTATCCTCTTTCGCCCATTCCTTATTCATTTTCTTTTCCTGTTTGTTGATCTCTTTATTCCGCTTTTCAATCTCCTTGTTGATCTGTTCCATTTCTTTGGGCGACATGGAACCGAGTCTGATCAGCCCTACATTGACAGGAAGACGGTTACGTCGTGCCACAGACGGGTTTCTGGTTCTTCCGTAATCATCAAAAATGTTACTCCAGTTACGGTTTCGTTTACCCATCATCGCTTTCATCCGATGAAATTCGGGAGAACCGGGTTTGATACCGTAACGTTGTGCCATCACACCCCATCCGTTTCCTTCCGGATATTCACGGTAGATGCCGAGTATTTCACCCACCGGCACTCCGAGGTAATTGCTTAGTTCCAATCCCAGGGAGACATTTCCCCAATCGAGTCCGAACCCGCTGAAAAGCTGCAGGAGGGTATTGCGGGGTAACGCATACTGGTTTTCGTATAATCCGATGACCTGATCATCGGTGTAATAATCAGTGTAAGTTCTGATATCTCTTGTATACAGTGAGTAGTCTGCCTGTGCAAACATCATGAGGGATATCACGGTCATAGAAACGGTAGCCAATAACTTTTTCATATCTTTCAGTTTTAGTTTTCCTGTGTCAGCTTTGACGCTTGACGGGATAAATAGTTTAAACTGTGCATAAAAGATAGCATAAAAAAACTGCAAAACGATTACTGTTTTGTTTTCGCCAGCAGACAATAGTCCATCACGGTCATCGCAGCCATGGCCTCCACAATGGGTACGGCGCGTGGCAGCACACACGGATCATGTCTTCCGCGGGCCTTGATGTTGGTGTCGTTACCGTGGATATCCACCGTCTGCTGCTCTGTGAGAATGGTGGAAACAGGTTTAAATGCCACACGGAAATAGATATCCTGCCCGTTGGAGATCCCTGCCTGAATACCGCCTGAGCGGTTGGTACGGGTGTTGATCTTACCCTTGTCATTGAAGAAGACATCGTTCACCTCCGAGCCGCGCTGGTTGACGTTGAATCCTGTCCCATACTCAAATCCCTTTACCGCGTTGATACCCAGCATAGCCGCCCCCAGTGAGGCGTGCAGCTTTCCGAAGACAGGTTCTCCCAGTCCGGCTGGTGCCCCTTTGATCACACAGGTGATAATACCGCCAATCGTATCGCCCTGATAGCGCACTTCATTGATCAGTTTGATCATCTGTTCTGCTTTCTCCGGGTCGGGACACCTTACGGGGGTCTCCTCTATCAGTGAGAGGTCGTAACGGGTATAATCATTTTCCAGCGCTATCTCTCCCACCTGAGAGGTGTAAGCGGTAATATTGATGCCTATTTCCCTTAGCCAGAGCCTGGCAACGGCTCCTCCCACTACGCGGGAGAGGGTCTCGCGTGCAGAGGAACGTCCCCCGCCGCGGTGATCGCGCAACCCATATTTCTGTTGATAGGTGAAATCGGCATGCGATGGACGGAACACCTCTTTCAGGTTGTCATAATCAGATGATTGCTGATTCTCATTTCTCACGATAAAACCGATGGGGGCACCCGTACTCATCCCTTCGAACACCCCGGAGAGCAGTTCCACCTTGTCGGACTCTTTCCGGGGAGTGGTGATCCGTGACTGCCCGGGACGCCGCCTGTCCAGTTCTGCCTGGATAAACTCCATATCCAGCACCAGTCCCGGCGGACATCCGTCGATGACTCCTCCCACAGCAGCTCCGTGCGATTCACCGAATGTTGTTAACCTGAAAATATTCCCGAAAGTATTCATATCTCTGTTGATCCTTTTTCACCGCAACAAAAAAAATCACAATTCCTATTGAGACAATGGATATTGTGATCTTTATTCATCTGTTTCAGCAATTGCATCCTGATCCGCAACCTCCTGTATCCGAGCCGCAGCTACAGCCGCCATCTTCGCCCTCATCCCCGCAGGAGCCGCAGCCACCGGAGCCGCAGCCACAGCCGCCACCGGAAAACAGGGCAGCGATTTCCTCCGCCGATGCCTCGCGAACGCCCGTTACCGATCCTTCGAAATGCATGGTCTCACCGGCCAGCGGATGGTTGAAATCCATTGTCACCACCTCATCACCGATCTCAACCACGGAAGCCATCATGCGGTTGCCCGATGAATCCATCATGGGGACAGTATTCCCCTCGAAGAGTACCAGTTCATCGATTTTGCCATCGATTTCAAATATATTTTTGGGTAGTTCAATAATTTTGGTATCGTCGTAATCACCATATGCCTCCTCAGGTGTGAGCCTGAAGGAGAACGTATCGCCCTGTGAGAGACCTTCGATCTGTTTTTCAAACGCTTCCAGCATGGAGCTGGTACCGAAAATAAACTCCAGCGGCCTTTCAGCCGTTGCCTGTTCCATCAGTTCACGCTCTTCTCCTTCACCCACGTTCAGATCGTATGTGAGAGTGACATATTTATTTCCCGAAATTTTCATTTTTTCCTTGTTTATTTGTAATTAATATTGGACGTAAAAATTGTAACAATCAGCGGGCGTCGATGTTTATTCTGACAACGCTTTTTTTAGATTATTTAGCGCTTGCTCCAGCACCTTACGGGTTGTTCCCACGTTGAGTCGCATAAAGCCCTCACCGCCGGGGCCGAACATGGAACCGTCGTTCAGTGCCAGCCCTGCCTTATCCACGAAAAGTCTGACCAGTTCAGGCTGAGAGAGGTGTAAATCACGGCAGTCAAGCCACACCAGAAAAGAAGCTTCCGGCAGTATCGTTTTTATCTGAGGAATAGTTTCCTTCAGGTAATGGTGTACGAAATCAACATTTCCCTGCACGTAGGCAACCATTTCATCCAGCCAGTCCTCGCATTCATCGTAAGCGGCCGTGGTGGCGGTATAGGCAAAAATGGTGCCCTGCGAAAGCTCACGGGGTTCCAGATAGCCAAGAAACTGATCCCGTAACTTTTTATTGGGTATCACCGCAAATGAACTGACTATTCCGGCAATATTAAAGGTTTTGCTGGGTGCCATCAACGTCAGGCTGTTTGTTTGTGCCTTTTCTGAAACAGTAGCAAAGGGTGTATGCCTGTAACCGGGCATGGCCATATCGGAATGGATCTCATCGGACAAAACCAGTATGCGGTTGTCGTAACAGATTTCAGCCAGGTCTTTCAATTCTTCAGGAGACCAGACTCTTCCTCCGGGATTGTGGGGATTACACAGGATGAGCATCTTACAATCGTTATTGGCGATTATTTCACGCAGTCCTGTGAAGTCCATATGATATTGACCCTCCTCCAGCCGTAGCGGGTTGTTTATCACCTCCCGCCCCAGCGATTGCGGAACCAGCCGGAAGGGATGATATACCGGCGGCTGAATGATGATTTTGTCTCCTTTACCGGTAAACACGTCGATGGCGAAAGCAAGACCTTTCACCACGCCCGGCACGAAACTGATCTGTTCCTTTTCCACCTGCCAGTGATGACGCCTGTCCAGCCAGCGGACAATTGAATGAGTATAGGCTTCCGGAGAAACAGTATATCCGAAGACGCCATGCTCCACACGCCGTCTCAAAGCTTCGATGATTGCGGGAGGCGACTTAAAATCCATATCGGCGACCCACAGGGGAATGAGGTTGTCAGAGCCAAAAACTGGCTTCAATCTCTCCAGCTTCACGCTGTGGCTGTTTGTGCGGTCGATAATTTCGTCAAAATTATACTTCATAAACCATTTTTTAACCAGACAGACTCAGTCCGTACCGGGACCATTCAAAGAAACAGTAACGATAACCCTTTGTCTGTCATTCATAATAGACGCTTTTAAGGGATGGATTACGGCGTGTTCTCTTTCCACCGAAATGGATCGACTCCATCGCCAGGCCCAACATAAACTGATGGGAAACGATTTTTGTCACCAGCTCGTTCACGTCTGTCTGATAGTAATTACCCAGGTATCCGGCACGCAGAGTGATCTTGTTCAGCGGAATATCCACCGTGAAGTAATTGCGTAATGCCAGTTGATTGTGGAACGAACCGAAATGAACCGTTCCCTTGTTATTTCCAAGTGTAAATATTTCGTAATAGGAGTGTCCGTACTCCGGTGAGAAAAACATGCCTGCAAAAGGGGTCACCACCTGCCAGCGAAAGGTAATGGTCCGCCAGTTGAGTAGTGCCATTGCCGAGAGATTGAGGTTGGTAGACACTTTCAATGAACCGGGATTGTTCGAGTTGCGCACATTGTAGATACCGCCCAGTGAAGCATCCCATCCGCCACCGCCAAGGAGGCTGAAACCGGCAGATTGGTATAAGGGATAGAAGCCATTCAACAGGTAACGGATGTCTCCGTAGTATTCCGAGGCGGAAGCTGTCGGGTTCTGGGTGATGGCCGTCTGTATCTGGAATTGTTGCTGCATGAGCAGGTTAGCGTTCAGATGAGACGTCCCTTTGATCCTGTCGTGCATCAGCGTCATACTCACACCACTGTAGGTGAGGGGCGAGAGATAACTGTCCGATAAAAAAGCCTTCCCGATGCCGAATAGCGTGGAATGGTTCACGGTGTTGACCGGCAGAGCGATACCCTCCTGTGAAAAAAGCAGAGCGGACAAACAGCACCAAAAACCAACCAGTATCGGTAATCTTTTCATACGTCAAATTTTATCTTTCAAACCAACGACACAGGGAACACGGAAATGGCCATCCTCCTGTATCCCCACGTCGTTGTTCATGCTCAAACCATCCATTCATATGATGTGCGCTACCTGAAGCAGTAAGACCATCAGTATGATCAATCCTTTAATCGAACAGCTTCATCTGTCCGGTGATCTCATCACGGAGATCAGCATCAGAGACGGGTGTATCGCCATTCTCATCCTCAATCTCCACCTTCATGGCCTCCTGAGGCTCCGGTTCCGGTTCGGGAAATCGCACCGGCTCAAGCTCCTCCACCGTTTTCACTTCGTAGTTGGCGATCCGCTTGCCTTTTGCCTTGTAACTCTTCACTCCGATAAATGCATCCACATCCAATTCCATCGGCTCACGAAAATGATCACCACCGCCAAAGATAACTTTTACTCTCGGATAAACCACATCGGTGAGTAGAAATAATTGTGAAGCGGGGTTCTCTCCCATAAAATTGAGCGGTTTTTCCGATGCCTCAAAGGTGAAACGTTTCAGGTATGCATACCCCTGATCTGCATCGTATAATGCAGCTGACCACACCTTGCTTTCGTCGTATTTCTCGATATGACTGATATTGGCAGGAAAATGATTGGACAGATCGAAATTGCAGATATGGTAATCACCGTTTTGGGATACCACGAGAATCTTATCGTCACCCTGGAATTCACCCAGGTACTTCCCACCACCCTCATAATTGAGCCTGAACACATCGGGATCGAACCATACCTTACGACCTCCCAGCGTGGAAAGGCCTTTGTGTTTCAACTGGATACGATGTATTTCCGCCTTAGTAAGAATATTTCCCAAGGTACTGCGTCCCTTGATGTCTATCTCGCTGAAATTCTTCTCAAATTGCAGAATGCGAAGACGTGGTTTCGGTTTCAGGATCACTTTGATCGTTTCGGCCTCCCCATTGGGGTTTGAGCTGAAATAGGCGATGCGTGATCCGGGTTTTCCCCGGGTAAGGTCATACTCCTTATCGCGTGTGACACCCGTTACCGGGAAACGTTTGATATAATGAGGTGCCAGCTTGCCATCGCGGTATACCACATTGTAGATGGTGCGCCGGTCGTTTTTCTTGAAGACGTTGGCATACAGGATATTCTTCCCGACAAACATTTTCTCACTCACTTTCACCACCTTATACTTACCGTCCTTGAAGAATACGATGATATCGTCGATATCGGAACAGTTGCAGACAAATTCATCCTTCTTCATTCCGGTACCGATAAATCCTTCTTCACGGTTCACGTAGAGCTTCTCATTCGCTTCAGCCACCTTCACGGCTTCGATATTTTCGAAACTGCGTATCTCCGTCCTACGCGGGTAATTCTTGCCATAACGGTCCTTCAGCATGGCATACCACGATATCGTATAATCAATCAGGTTATCGAGATGATGGTTTATTTCATCGATATCCTCCAGCAGTTTCGCGATGAGTTCGTTGGATTTGTCGGAGTTGAACTTGAGAATACGTGCCATCTTAATCTCCATGAGCCTGAGGATATCATCCCGGTTGATCTCGCGGATAAAGGTGGGTTTGTAGGGTTCCAGGCGCTGATCAATATGCGTGATGGCAATATCCATATTCCTGGCATTCTCAAATTCCTTGTCCTTATAGATCCGTTCCTCTATGAATATCTTCTCCAGTGAAGCAAACAACAGCGCCTCCTGCTTTTCAATTTTGTCGATCTCGAGTTCTGCGCGAAGACAACCTTTTGTCGTATCGACAGAGACCCGTAGCACATCACTGACGGTCAGGAAATGAGGTTTATTATCATCAATGACACAGCAGTTGGGAGATATGCTGATTTCACAATCGGTGAAGGCATACAACGCATCGATGGTCTTGTCAGACGATACACCGGGAGCGAGCTGTACGTGTATCTCCACATTCTGTGCGGTGATATCGTCTACTTTCCTGATTTTTATTTTCCCCTTATCGTTTGCCTTGAGGATAGAATCCACGACGCTGGCCGTCGTTCGGCCGAAAGGAATATCCTTGATGATGAGGGTCTTGTTATCGAGCTTGGTGATGGTAGCACGCACTTTCACCGAACCTCCCCGTTCACCGTCGTTGTATTTCTCCACATCGATATATCCACCGGTCTGAAAATCGGGATAAAGTTTAAACGCCTTATCTTCCAGGTAAGCGATGGAGGCATCACACAACTCGTTGAAGTTGTGAGGCAATATTTTGGAGGAGAGGCCCACAGCAATACCTTCGGCACCCTGTGCCAGCAATAGCGGGAACTTGGCAGGGAGCGTGACCGGCTCCTTGTTTCTGCCGTCGTACGATGGCTTCCATTCGGTGGTCTTCGCATTGAACAGTACCTCAAGGGCAAATTTCGTCAGTCGTGCCTCGATATAACGGGGAGCAGCAGCACCGTCGCCGGTAAGAATATTCCCCCAGTTACCCTGGGTATCTACCAGCAAATCTTTCTGACCAAGCTGTACCAATGCATCGCCAATGGATGCATCACCATGCGGGTGAAACTGCATGGTATTGCCGATGATGTTGGCCACCTTGTTGAACCGGCCGTCATCCATCCGTTTCATGGAATGCAGGATACGGCGCTGAACCGGCTTCAATCCGTCGGAGATATGTGGTACAGCACGTTCCAGTATCACATACGAAGCATAATCCAAAAACCAGTTCTGATACATTTTGGAGAGATTGAGCGTGCTGTCGTCGCCCAGTTTAACCGGTATTTTGGAAGCCGGAACCGCCTTGGAGGAAAAATCAATCTCTTCCTCTTCTCCCAACTTGTCTTTGTCTGTACTATCGTCGTCGTTTGTTTGTTTAGGAGACATACATCAGTTTAATAAACGAAATGGTACGCTTACGGTTTTGATAACCGAAGTCGTGTATCTTTTTCCTGTGGTGTTTTTTGTTTGTTTAAAAAATTGCTCAAAGATAGGGAAATTGAGGGTAAATTCAAAATTGTTTTTCCTGTCAGAAAACAATCCGTTCACTTTTGATGCTGAAGGGTATATCCATAATACTTTGAAAAAAAAGAGATAAACAGTAAACCTCTTTCCGTTACATCTGTTTATACTATATGAGGCTTCTTGTCTCTTTATACCGTTTTTACTTATTTCTTCCGGATGGGAAGGTGTAAAAGGAGAGGGTAGAAAAAAAGAAACCAAATGATTACTAAATAAACAAACAACTATGGAAAAGGAAAAGTCTTTTAGAACCGCGAAATTTTCAGTTACCGTTTTACTTATGGCGCTGCTGATGTATTCGTGCGGCAGTGTCCCATTTACGGGTAGAAAACAGCTACAGCTGGTATCGAACCAGGAGGTGATTGCCCTGAGTCTGCAACAATATCAGGAATTCATGCGCACGGCACCGCTGGAAAAAGGCACAGCCAATGCCCAGATGGTAACCCGTATTGGCACGCGTATTGCCAATGCCGTGGCAACCTTTTACAAAAATAACGGTTACGAATCGCAACTGGAGAATTATGCTTGGGAATATAATCTGGTTAAAGACAACAGCGTAAACGCATTTGCGATGCCGGGAGGCAAGGTGGTCATCTTCACCGGTCTTTTACCCGTCACTCAGACCGAAGAGGCCCTGGCAGTGGTGATAGGGCATGAGATCGCCCATGTGATTGCCCAACATTCCAGCGAAAGGCTCAGCCAGCAGATAGCGCTGCAATATGGTGGTGCCATCGCCGGCGGGCTGTTAGGTAACTCTCAGGCTATGCAGCAGCTGGGTAACACCGTCTTTGGGCTGGGTGCACAGTTTGGCGTCATGATGCCCTATGCACGCAAACAGGAATATGAAGCCGATGAAATAGGATTGATCATCATGGCCATGGCAGGTTACAACCCTCAGGTAGCCATACCTTTCTGGACCAGGATGGCTGAAAGTGCAGAGGGTGCGAAGGTGCCCGAGTTCCTCAGCACTCACCCCACCGACAGCAAGCGTATTGCCAATATCGAGAACATCATGCCCGGCGTCATGCAATATTACAAGGGTACGGGCGTACAGAATCAGACATCCGCACCGATCAAAACAAAGGCCGACGTACCGGTTGAAACCGAAAAAACATCGGAAAAGTGGTCGTTCTGAAAAGGCCGTTCCGGCGATGAGTGCCGGTCATCATTGGGCAGCTGTTCCGTTCATCCGGAGCAGCTGCTCTGTTTTTAGTCGATTCCTCTCCCGGATGAATACACGAAGGTTTATACCAAAAAAGCGGCACTCCCGGGAGGGAGAACCGCTGTCAGGCTATATTGTTACCGTGTTATTTTCTCAATCTCTGCAGGGATCTGACCAGCGCCTCATCGGCACCTATATTCCGGATGGCAAGGATGGTGAGGATGATTGCAATGACAGGCATGATGATACCCACACCCACCTTTTGAAACTGGAGGCTCTCCACAGGATATATCGTATAAATCAGAAAGCCAAAATAGAGATAAAAACCGATCATCAGGACGATGTTGAAGATTGAAAAGCGTATCTGTAGCATTCTCTTTTTATAGACGAACACAGTGATCAGTGCCAAAACAGTGCTTACAAGGCCAATCACGAACAATCCCCAGGTAGAGTCATTGAGAATCCCGTTCAAATAAATACCCATTGCCTCGAATACAACCTGATCACTTTCATTCATAAAGTACGCGAGCGGTGTAACCGTTGCCAGAAGCATGGCTGCAGCAGCCAATAACAGGAAAAGCGACTGAATACGTTGCAGCATATAATCAGAACAGTTCTTTTTCCTTTGCAGGGTTGCGGTAATAAATCTCATTCTCTTTCCATTCTTCAATGGCCAGAAGAGAGGGTTTGGGAAGCTTCTCGTAGAAGCGGGATATCTCTATTTGTTCATGATTCTCGAATACTTCTTCCAGATTATCGCTGTAGGAAGCAAATTCCTGTAGTTTGGTATCCAGGTCCTGTTTCATCTCGATCGATAACTGATTGGCTCTTTTACTGATAATCCGAACCATCTCATATACATTTCCAACGGGTTCCGATAACTTCATCACGTCACGGGTCTCCGTGTTTGAGTTGGCAGCAATTTTTCTGTAATCCATTATATTCTGTAATATTAATTGTTTTCTTTTTGTCAGGTTGTGGGCAAAACTTCAATCTTTTCCTGTGCCT
The DNA here is from genome assembly GCA_927407015.1 of uncultured Proteiniphilum sp. GTDB lineage: Bacteria > Bacteroidota > Bacteroidia > Bacteroidales > Dysgonomonadaceae > Proteiniphilum. The sequence goes on from CAKMJT010000005.1 coordinate 138,165, forward strand.
CACGGTAGTAACGATCAGCTTCGGCAATATATTTGCCATTGGGAAATGAGTTCTTGTAGTTGAAGTACTCATCCACCACCATGCGATACCTTTCCGGTTGCGTGAGGAGCGTACTGCGCTGGGCAAATTCGTAACGGGCACGCAGGATCGTGATCTGATAATCTTCCATATAAGTGGAATAGGGATAGCTTTTCATCGCTTCACGGGCGGTGATCACCGCAGATTCGTAGTTATTCCCCATGTAATTCCCCAGATTCAAATACAGCCGGGCGGCCAGAAGTTCCTTGTGGGCCAGCTTCTCCTGTAGTTCAAACAAATAGGTTTTGGCCTGTTCGGCACGTTCCGTTTGCGGATAGCGTTCGATATATTTCTGAAACTCAGCAATGGCCGTATAGGTTTTTGTCTGATCCAGACGGGGGTCGGGAGAATCCAGGTACATGCCGTAGGCCGAGTAAAACAGGGCCGATTCGGTGTACTCTCCGTTGGGATATGTGTTGTAGTACGTTTTGAATACTTCGGTGGCAGAATAATAATCCCGTGAGTTGTAGTGACTTTGCGCCAAAAGATACAATGATTCCTCCGCCTGGGCGGTACCCTTCATAAAGGTAATCAGTTCTTCAAGGAGAGTGATGGACCGACTGTACTTACCCTCTTCGAAATATTTTTTCGCATACGTATATTTCACGTCTCTGTCGGTACTTTTCAGAATTTTGTTGTACTCGTTACAGGAACTCAGCACCAAAGCGAGTAGCAAAAAACAGATTAATTTTATTCTCATTTCGATACAAGTCGGTTTTAGGGTGCAAATTTACGGAATCTTTCTCACTTAAAGACAAAGGAACCCTGTTTTTATTCTATTTTAGGATTTCGTCGCCATAAAATGTAATATGCTTTCCACATATTTACGGTCGTTGGAGAGCCTCGGCACTTTGTGCTGTCCCCCTATTTTCTCTCTTTGTTTCATCCATTCATAGAAAACACCCTTTTCCAATGATCTCACCACAGGCACATCGAGAGAAAGATTATAGGAACGTTTCGCTTCATAATCGGAGTTCAGTTTCTTGAGGCTCTCATCCAGCTGAGTGACAAACAGACCGATACTGGACGGGGCGGTTTCAAATTCGATCAACCATTCGTGTGCACCGTTGTGGTTATCCCCAAAATAGACCGGAGCAACAGTATATTCGGTAATTTTTGCACCGGTAAGACGGCAGGCCTCTTCCACTGCATGTTCGGCATTATCCATAATCAGCTCTTCGCCAAAGGCGTTGATAAACTGTTTGGTCCTACCTGTCAGCTTAAACAAATAAGGGTCGGTAGAGGTAAATTGAATGGTATCCCCAAGCTTATAACGCCATAAACCGCCACTGGTTGTGATTACCACGGCATATTGCCTGCCGGTCTCCACCCCGCTCAGGGGGACTGTCTCCGGATACTCCTTATCCCACTCTCCCGAGGGGATAAACTCATAATAAACCTCGTTATCGAGCAGGAGCAGCAACTCTTTCGAACCGGGTGCATACTGCACACCGAAGAATCCTTCTGAGGCATTGTAGGTCTCCCAGTAACGCATTTGTTCAGAAGGAATCAATTTCTCATACTGTTCCTGAAAAGGCAGGAAGCTCACGCCACCATGAAAGAACACTTCGAGTTGTGGCCAGATATCGGAGATCAGCTTACCCCTCTCCTCCACAATTTTCTTCAACAACACGAGCATCCAGGAGGGTACACCCACGAAAGAGCGTATATCGGTATGGATGGCGTAATCGGCCAGTTTTTGCAATTTCTCTTCCCAGTCCGGCAGAAGGGCAATACTTTCGGGTGTTCGTCTTCTCCTGGCCAGTGCGGGCAGGTTCTTCATCAGAATGGCCGAGATATCGCCGGTATAGATACCATCGCCAATGCGGTTTATCTGCTGGCTACCGCCCAGGACAAGCGTTTTACCCAGAATGAAAGAGGTGTCGGGATAATGCACGGTATACATCCCCAGCATATGATAACCGCCACGGTAGCTTCCGTTGAAGAGTGATTCATTGGTGACGGGAATATATTTGCTTTTATCCTCTGTCGTTCCCGACGACATGGCAAACCATTTCACCGGTGTGTCCCAGAGCACGTTCTCATGCTTGTCAACAATGATGCGGTCGAGGTAGGAACGCAAATCTTCATAGGCCATAAGGGGTATCTTCGAGCGAAAATCGGTTTCATCCCTGACTAATTCAAAATGTTTCACGTTTCCGTAAAGGGTATTTCTTCCGTGCTCCAGCAGGTAACTCAATGTTCTTCGCTGGGTACCGAGCGGATCTTCAATAAATTTTTCTACCGGTTTGTAATAGGAAGTAAGTATGGAACGGGCTATTTTTCGAATCATTCTTCAGATGTCAATTGGGGCACAAAGGTAGGCAGTTGTTTTGAAACTGTAAAAAATAAGACAGAACTTTAAGAAAAAAAAGCAAATCAACCAATGCGGCTGATCTTATGCAGACGCTCCTCGTCGATGATCTTTATTTTTCTCCCGTCAATGGTAATGATATGTTCATTCACAAAGTTAGACAAAGTTCTGATAGCGTTCGATGTAGTCATATTGGAGAGATTCGCCAAATCTTCCCTGGCCAGATAAATGTTAATGGTTGCGCCGTCTTCTTCGAGACCATAACTCTCTTTGAGAAAAAGAAGTGATTCAGCCAGACGTCCCCTGACATGCTTCTGTGTTAAATTAACAACCCTTTGGTCAGCGATTCCCAGGTCCACAGACAACAACTGAATAAAAAACAATGCCAGATCACCATTGTGGCGGAGGAAGTTTTCGAATATCTCCATTGGTATCAGGCATACTGTGCAGGCCTCAAATGCCGATGCAGCAGTGACATAAGGTTCGCGGGCAAAATAGGCCCTGTAACCGAAGTACTGCACAGGACGAATAATCCGGATGATCTGACTCCTGCCTCCCACTCCGCTTTTGAAAATCTTCACTTTCCCTTTAAAGAGGCACATCAAATCTTTGGGCTCCTCTTCTTCCAGGTAAATGAGCTCATTTTTCTTGTAATGCACAATACGGGCATTGCTGCGCAGCTGGTCGCGTTCAACGTCCGTCAGCATCTTCCAGATATCAGGCAATGAAGACGATAATTCGATGAATTCTTTTTTCCTCGTAAGCATAACTGTTCTAGAACTATGTTCTAAAACACAAATATAATCATTTTTTTTCGATGCGTAATAAAATGGGGGTTTTTTCTGTTTATATGATCAAACAGACCCGTCAACGGGGAAAACTTTAGTTAAATAATAGCATCCCGCAAAGCAAAATAAACTGTGATTTAAAAAAAAATGTAAGTTTGTATTTAGGAATGAAAAATAGAATCGTCATACAATTATTGTTTCTGATCATTGTCACTTTCAACGGTTTCGCAATGGAACCCGATCTGCCAACAGATACGATTTTGAAACGGGCAATGAACGCTGCTGAAAAATACAACGACCTGGTAGACAACTATACTGCCGAGGTATATATGCGTACGTACGTGGAGACGGTCAAAAAAAACTTCCTCTACAAATATACACACCATATTCCGAAATTTGTGCTGCACGATCCCGGGAATGATGAAGCAGTGATAGAAACATTCAGTGATATCCGTTTCGATTATCCCAATGGTTACGTGCAGGACATTCGTCAGGTGACTGGGACGCTCACTGCCAGAAAAGATATCGAGATGATCCCGTTTGAGCTGCTCAATATCAATATCTACGGAGAAACCACCAACGATGAGAGCTTTTTCATGCCTATCCGCTTCAGTACGTCCAAATTTTACCGTTATACGTTATACCAGACGTTTGAAGAAAATGACAAAACCTATTACAATATTCACTTCACACCAATCTACGAAAACACAAAATTGCTTAAAGGCTCCTTTATTGTGGAAAAAGGCACCTGGCGTGTCATTTTCTTCAGGGGGGAGGGCGTCGATATTTTTTCCGACTTCTCCTTTGAGATGACGATGGGAGACGAGTGGATCACGAATTACCTGCCTGTCCGTTTCACCATTTACCAGACTGCATCCTACCTGGGTAATATATTGTCGAGCAGACATCTGGCGAAAATAACCTATAAAAAGATTGGTTTACGGCAGTTGGAGGAGCCTGTCCGTTCACTCAACATCAGCGATATCTATAAAGTACGTTTAGACTCAGTACCAGTGCGTAGTGACTCTCTCTTTTGGAATGAGATCAGGCCCTTTCCTTTGCAGGCAAGGGAGAAAGATGTCCTTGCCCGGTTCATGCAGCAACAGGCAGAGAAGGAGGCACGGAGAAAAAACGGGGACACACTCACCAATGCGAACATTGCGCAACAAATGGCTCAGCGGATGGTGGTCAATTCCAATTATAAGTACAAATCCACGAGAATTGGCTATTCGGGTTTACTGAACCCGTTTATGGTCGGCTACAGCTCCCGCGACGGCGTTACATACCGCCAGAAGTTATCGTTCAATGTCGATTTAAAGAAAAACCGCACGCTCAAAATCAATGCTTTTGCCGGTTATATGTTCCACCGGAAAGAGTTTTTTACCGATTTGACCACCACCTGGAATTATTACCCTTTTCATATGGGCAGTGCTACCTTTTCCATCGGAAACGGCAATCCCACCTACAGTTCACTCTTTGTCGACCAGATACAGGACAGTCTCAGGAATCAGGGGCTTACCTTTGAAGATATCTCTCTGGAATATTACAAGGATTATTATTTCAAACTTTTCAATACGATGGAGATATCCAACGGGTTGCTCCTGCAGACAGGGATCGATTATCACATCCGCAAGAGTAAAAACAGTCCCGTTATGTTGCGGGCCCTGCATGAAGAGAGCGACCCACTGGAAAACCTGTTCGGTACACGCCGGTCGTTCGCACCATTCCTGCGCGTCAGCTGGACACCAATGCAGTATTACCGGTATGAAGGGAGACTGAAAATATACGAACGTTCATCCTTCCCCACCTTTAAGCTGGAGCTCTCGCGCAGTTTTCTGGACATACTGGGAAGCACCTCTCAGTACAACCGGATAGAATTTGATATCAGTCAAAACATACCCTTTGGACTCATGAAGTCACTTCAGTATCATCTGGGTACAGGCATGTTCATCAATCAGAAAACCGAATATTTCGCCGATTTCGTCTATTTCTCCAAAAGCAACTTCCCTGAGAACTGGAATGACGGCCTGGGAGGTATCTTCAACCTGTTGAGCAGGGAACTGTATAACGCTTCCGATTCCTACATACAGGCTCATACGCTATTCGAAACGCCCTTCCTCATCCTTATGAACATTCCTTTTGTCTCCAACTTTGCCGATAAGGAAAGGATCTACCTGAGTTATCTTTACACTCCCCAGATCGTGTCTTACACGGAGTTGGGTTACGGCATCGGCAACCGTTTTTTTAACGCAGGCATATTCGGTTCATTTCACAAGACAGGATTCAAACAGATCGGTGTACGGGCTGCCTTTGAATTATAGCGCACGACGTGACGGACAGCTGTTTTCAGCTGCCTGAACCAGGAAACAAGCGATTGATAACTGATATCACATACCGATAAATTCTATATCTTTGCACAAAACAACACATATGATCTGTTTTCCCAATGCGAAAATAAATTTAGGCCTGCATATTGTCTCCCGCAGGCAGGACGGTTATCACAATCTGGAAACAGTTTTTTATCCTATCGCACTGAAAGAGGCGTTAGAGATCGTGCCCACCATCCCGTACGGGAATTCCACATCAGGCAGACCGGGGATGTCATACACATCACCGGCGCCCCACACAGGGAGCCTGCCTGCCACATCGGACACAGAGCCTGCGCTAACCCGGCCATACAGATTTTTCCAAACGGGCAATGTGATTCAGGGCAGCGAAGAGGATAACCTGGTGATCAAAGCACTGGAGCTGATGACTGCCAGACACACTATTCCGGACATCGACATCCATCTGCTCAAAAAAATACCTTCCGGTGCAGGATTAGGCGGTGGCTCTTCAGATGCCGCCTTCATGCTTCGTTTACTCAACGACAACTTCGGCCTGGGATACTCCGACCAGGAGCTGGCTCATCTTGCCGCACGACTGGGAGCCGACTGCCCCTTTTTCATTCACAATAAGCCGGCATTTGCCACCAGTATAGGAGATGTACTGGAGCCACTGGATATCGACTTAAGTGACCTCTTTTTTGTGCTTGTCAAACCGGAGATAACGATCTCCACCCGGGAAGCTTATGCGATGATTACACCGCACAAACCTGAAGTATCGTTGAAAGAAATCGTTAAAAAACCACTCTCCGAATGGAAAGAACGGATGAAAAACGATTTCGAGACACCCGTTTTCAAAAAATATCCCGAAATTTGCACCATCAAACAACAACTCTATGATATGGGTGCTGTCTACGCTTCCATGAGCGGATCAGGGTCATCGGTATATGGTTTTTTCCACACGGAACCCGATCTGAAAGAGATGTTCAGCCATCATTTTGTCTGGACGAACAAAGAAGGATAAAAATGAAGTATGAAAAGTGAACAGTGAAAATAATAAATGAAGATAAAAACGGACAGCTTACCATATACAATTTGCAGCCAATAGCTGAAAGCTGATTGCTGACCGCTGACCGCTGTTTAATAAACGAAATATGAACAAACAATTTTTCAGGAACATCATCACTCTGGGTTTACTGGCCGGGAGCCTTCAGGCCCAACCGGTACTAATACCGAAGAAGATACATTCTTTCGGCCCCATATCGGTACAGAAACCGGTCATGCTGGATAGTACAAACCTGAGTAATACCCCCTTTTCCGATGAAAAGCTGCTCTCCTACGCCATCACTTTCACCGATCATGAACGCTTCCTCACAGCGCTGACACCCGATACCGCCGGTTATTTCCGTCTGCCCGGGCCGGAACAGGGCACTGCCTTTCAATTGTTGTCGTTCTTTGTCTCGGGCGACCGTTACGGAAAAGGGAAACTCACGGTGACATCGCCCAATCTGCTGGAACTGTGGGTCGACGGCGTGAAGAGGGCAACTAAAACGCAATGGAACGACAGCCTGCATCAATCCGGCTCGGTGGATACCGGTCTGAACGGATTCACCAACAACGCCCGCATCATCATTAAGATGCTCACCTCAGCAGAACAGAAGACGGACCCTGCGGTGAAGATTGAGCTGAAGCCCGATGAAGCAGACTCACTGCTCACCTACACGTTCAACAACAGCAATCAGCGGCGCATCAACATCAAAGACATCGTGGAAGGTAAAAGGGTGAACCACTCCTCCATCTCTCCCGGTGGCCGGTTTCTGCTGATCAGCCTTAACGAGGTCCTCCCGGGGGGCGATAGCAGAAACTATACCGAGATCTACGATGTCAGGCAAAAACGGATCATCTTCTCCGAAACGGCCCAACGGACACAGCTAAACTGGATGCCCCAATCAGATCTGCTTTATTATGTGACCGACAGCGAGGATGGCAGAACACTTTTCACGTTCAATCCGCTGAACGTCGAATCCAGGATAATCGCGGAAGGCCTTCCGAAAGAAAACTTTCATATTGCACCGGACGAAAAATCGATCTTCTTCTCTTCCAAGGAGACCCTTACAATCAGTAATCCCGGTGGATTGAAACGACTGATAGGTATCGATGACCGGCAATCCAGCTATCGCGACCGTTATTTCCTCTACCGTCACTTCCTGGATACGGGACTCACCCAACAACTCACCTACGGCAGACAAACGGCGTCACTCCATGATGTGACCGACGATGTGAAGTATCTGCTCTTTTCCACTTCCGAAGAGGACCTCACCGACCGCCCCTTCCGGAAAAGCACTCTCTACAGGCTCAACCTGGAGACAATGGAGACCGACACCATCTGGAAGGACCAGCGTTACAGCTACTCGGCCCAGTTCTCTCCCGACGGGAAGCAGCTGCTTATCCACGGCGCTCCGGAGGCTTTCAACGGTATCGGACTCAATATCAGGGAGGGACAGATTGCCAACAGCTATGATACACAATCGTTCATCCTTGATCTGGAAAGCAAGCGAGTCATTCCCGTGACAAAGGAATTCGACCCTGCCATCAGCGCTCAGGAGTGGAACTCACTCGATAATCACATCTACTACCGTGTGGAAGAGGGTGACCGCTCCTGCGTCTACCGTTACACGCCCCGCACAGGGAAATTTGAGAGACTACCACTCAAAGAGGATGTCATCCGCTCGTTCAGTATGGCCGATAAGGCTCCGTGGGCAACCTATACCGGTGTGAGTGTATCCAACTCAAACAGAAGTTATCTGCTGAACCTGAAAACGATGGAGTCCATGCTTGTCTCCGACCCCTATGCCGGGAGACTGAGCAAGCTCATCCTCGGCGATGTGAAGGACTGGAGCTTCAAAAGTTCTTTCGGCGATGAGATTGAAGGGCGTTATTATCTCCCTCCCAACTTCAATCCCGATAAAAAATATCCGCTCATCGTGTATTATTACGGCGGCACAAGCCCCACAAGCCGGACTTTCGAAAGCACCTATCCCCTGCACGTGTACGCTGCGCAGGATTATGTGGTTTACACCCTGCAGCCGAGTGGCACTACCGGCTATGGTCAGGAGTTCTCGGCGCGTCATGTCAATGCCTGGGGAGAACAGACCGCGGACGAGATCATTGAGGGCGTGAAGGCATTCGTGGCTGCCCACCCCTTTATCGATGGCACAAAAATAGGGAATATAGGCGCCTCCTACGGCGGGTTCATGACACAATACCTGATCACCCGAACCGATCTGTTTGCCGCATCGGTCTCCCATGCCGGTATCAGCAATATCACCAGCTACTGGGGTGAGGGCTACTGGGGTTATTCCTACAGCGCGGGAGCAAGCGCGGGCAGCTATCCATGGAACAATCCCCGGCTGTACGTGGAACAAAGCCCGCTGTTCCGTGCCGACAGGATTAAAACACCGCTGCTGCTACTGCACGGCACGGCAGACACGAACGTACCCATCGGCGAGAGCATACAGATGTACACGGCGCTGAAACTGCTGAATAAACCGGTGGAGTTCATACAGGTGGAAGGTGAGAACCACGCCATCTACGATTACGACAAACGCATCGCGTGGAACAACGCCATCTATGCCTGGTTCGCCAAATGGCTGAAAGATGATCCGCGCTGGTGGGATTCCATGTACCCCGATAAATAACGGGTACGCAAGCAATCCATCCCCTGCAACAGTAAACAATGACGGTATAACAAAGACTATGGAAAATAAAAACAGGAATATAAGTTTGGAGAAACTATGCGAGGAGGTTAAGAAGATTGCCCGCTCAACCGGTGACTACCTGAAAAGGGAACAGGCTGCCCTGATGAAGAATGACATCGAGCTCAAAGGTACACGCAACTATGTGACCTATATCGACAAGGAAGCTGAGACCAGGCTGGTGGAAGGGCTCAAAAAGGTACTGCCCGACGCCGGGTTTCTCACCGAAGAGGCTACTGTAGCTTTTGAAGAGAAAGAGTTCACCTGGATCATTGACCCGCTGGACGGCACCACCAATTACGTGCACGGCGACTCGCCCTTTTCGGTGAGTATCGCCCTGATGAAAGGGAAAGAGACACTGCTGGGTGTGGTGTTCGACCCGGTATCGGACCAGATGTACTGCGCCACCGGGAAGGGAGAGGCTTTTCTCAATGATGCCCCGCTGCTGGTGAGTAGCCACGCCACACTGGAAAACGCTTACATCGGGTTCGGCATCCCCTACAGCCTCGACGCAAAGGGAGAAACGATACTGAAAAATGCGATGAAGCAGTTCCGGAGATGCAGCTTTCGCATCAAAGGTTCCGCCGCACTGGAGCTCTGCTACGTGGCGGCAGGTGTCAGTGACAGCTACTTCCACCCGGGACTGTCACCCTGGGATGTGGCAGCAGGCGCGTTCATCCTGCAGTGTGCGGGAGGTAAATGCACCGACTTCACCGGAGGCGGCAACTATATTTTCGGTCGGGAGATGGTGGCTACCAACGGATTGATCCATCAGGAGATAATGAAATCAATTATTCAGGGTAACTAATGGAACATCAGACTATACTTATTGCTTTTCTGCTAACTCTTTTTGCAGGCTTATCCACAGGCATAGGCAGCCTGATCGCTTTCGTGGCGAAACGCACCAACACCAACTTCCTCAGCATAGCGCTGGGGCTATCTGCCGGAGTGATGATCTACGTCTCTTTCATGGAGATGCTGCCCAAGTCACTGGCTTCACTGTCGGACATCTTTGGCAATAAAACCGGCATGCTTTATATGATATTCGGTCTCTTTGGTGGCATAGCACTGATAGCACTGATTGACTTCCTGATTCCCGAGTCGCGGAACCCGCACGAGATGCACGGCGTAGAGGAGATGAAGTCCAATTACCGGCTGAAACAGACGGGCATCTTCACCGCCATTACCATCGCCATCCACAATTTTCCCGAAGGGATCGCCACCTTCATGTCGGCAATGACATCGCTCGAGGTGGCTATACCCATCACCGCTGCTATCGCCATACACAATATCCCCGAAGGGATCGCCGTGGCGGTGCCTATCTATCACGCTACGGGAAGCACCACCTCTCCATCATCGGCCTGGTGGTGGGGATGGTCGTGATGGCCATGAGCCTTTACCTGTTTGTTTAAAGAAAAAAACTATCTTTGTGATGATAAAAAGGAACCATAAACACATATAAAAATGGCTACAGACTTAAAACAAATAGGCGAACGCATCAAGGGATTACGCGAAGCTCTCGGTTTTTCCTCCGGCGAGATGACACACAGGCTGGAGGTGGATGAAGATGTGTATCTGCAATATGAAGCAGGGGAAAGAGATATCTCGGTCTCCTTTTTGCAGCGTATTGAAAGAGAGTTCAATGTAGACCTGGCTACGTTGATGTTCGGTACCGAACCAAAGATGAACTCCTACTTTATCACCCGGAAAGATAAGGGGGTGAGCGTGGAGAGAGTTTCGGCCTACAAATACCAGTCACTCACCTCCGGCTTCACCAACAATGTAGCCGAAGTATTTGTGGTGACGGTTGAACCCAAGCCGATGGAAACCGATTTCTACCGAAACATCCATGCCGGACAGGAATTCAATATGGTCCTGGAAGGAAGCATGATGTTGAACATAAACGGTAAAAATCTGATCCTTAACGAAGGCGACAGCATCTATTTTGATTCATCCCTTCCGCATGGCATGAAAGCGCTCAACGACAAGCCGGTAAAATTTCTCGCCGTGGTTTTATACCCATAAGCATAATGATTGTTTGATAATTGGTTATTATGATAGAAAAATTTGTAAAGAAAACATCATTCGCGTCCCATCAGGATTTCATCGATAATTTTGACATTATTGTTCCGGATCATTTTAATTTTGCCTATGATGTGGCGGATGAATGGGCCAGTACCCATCCCCATAAACAGGCACTTTGCTGGACAAACGACAAAGGGGCACACCGCGACCTCACTTTCGGAGAACTGAAAATCCTTTCCGACAAAACAGCTTCCTTCTTTCAATCGCTGGGCATCGGAAAAGGAGACATGGTCATGCTCATCCTCAAAAGGAACATCGAGTTTTGGCAGACTATCCTGGCGCTGCACAAGATTGGCGCCGTGGCAATACCGGCAACTCACCTGCTGACCGACAAGGATATCATTTACCGCAACAATGCAGCAGCTATAAAAACCATTGTCGCTACAGAGGATGAAGAGCTGATCGCGCACGTGAATCTTGCCATGTCACAATCACCTACGGTAAAGCATCGTATTTTGGTCGGAGAGACTGTTCCGGAAGGATGGATCGATTTCCACCGGGGGGTGGAGGAAGCAGCTTCATTTGTAAAACCGGAAAAGGTGAATTCCAATGAGGAGATCATGCTCCTCTATTTCACTTCGGGTACTACCGGACTGCCCAAGATGGTGATCCACGACTACACCTACCCCCTCGGGCACATCATTACGGCCAAATACTGGCATAACCTGCACGAAAACAGCATACATCTCACTGTGGCTGACACCGGATGGGCAAAAGCAATGTGGGGAAAGTTGTACGGGCAATGGATCGCAGGCGCCTGTGTGTTCGTATACGATTTCGAAGGGCGCTTTATTCCGGATGACATGCTCCGTATGATTTCAACCTACAAAGTTACTTCGTTCTGTGCTCCTCCCACCATCTATCGCTTTCTTATCCGCGAGGATCTGAGCAAGTACGATCTGTCGTCACTGGAATATTGTACCACGGCCGGAGAAGCGCTCAACCCATCGGTATTTGAAACATTCTACAAGCAGACCGGCATTAAGATAATGGAAGCATTCGGGCAGACCGAAACGGCACCTACCATTATCACCTTTCCATGGATTGAACCTAAGCCGGGCTCCATGGGTGTTCCCAATCCGTTATACAAGATGGATCTGCTCACACACGACGGACGATCTGCCGAAGAGGGTGAACAGGGAGAGATTGTCATCTATATCGGTGAAAAACGGCCCCTGTCTTTATTCATAGGATACTACCGCGATGAGAAGCTTACGGAACAGGTATGTGCCAATCATGTGTATCACACGGGCGATATGGCCTGGCGCGACGAAGAGGGTTACTACTGGTTTGTGGGACGTACCGATGATGTGATCAAGAGCTCCGGCTACCGCATTGGTCCTTTCGAAGTGGAAAGTGCCGTGATGACGCATCCCGCGGTGGTTGAGTGTGCCATTACCGGTGTCCCTGACGAGATACGCGGACAGGTGATCAAAGCCACCATTGTGCTGGCAGAAGAGTATAAAACGAGAGCAGGCGATGAGCTGGCCACAGAGATTCAGGAACATGTAAAAAAAGTAACAGCTCCCTACAAATACCCGCGGGTAATTGAATTTGTAAGTGAATTACCGAAAACTATCAGTGGAAAAATCCGCCGCGTGGAGATCCGGGAAAAAAGTGATAAGTGATAAGTCGTAAGCTGATAACTGATAACTGATAACTGACAGCTGACAGCTAAAAAGCAATGAACCGTAGAGGGTTTTGCTTGTTATTAATAAGAACCAATAGTAGGAACCAAAATAAGAATTGACACAAGTATGAAGAAAGCATATGTTTTCCCCGGTCAGGGTGCCCAGTTTGTGGGTATGGGTAAAGAGTTGTACGAAACATCACCCTTAGCGAAAGAGCTGTTCGAAAAGGCAAACGAGATACTGGGATTCCGGATTACGGAACTCATGTTCGCGGGAACAGATGAGGATCTGCGTCAGACGAAGGTAACGCAGCCGGCGATCTTCCTGCACTCGGTGATACTGGCAAAGACCCTGGGAGAAGCATTCAAACCGGATATGACTGCCGGACACTCACTGGGTGAGTTCTCGGCCCTGGTGGCCGCTGAAGCACTGACGTTTGAAGACGGGTTAAAATTGGTATATGCCCGTGCACTGGCCATGCAGAAAGCCTGTGAGGCAAATCCCTCTACCATGGCAGCCATTCTGGGGTTAACCGATGAGAAGGTGGAAGAGATCTGTTCAGCCATCGACGATGTGGTTGTACCGGCTAATTTCAACTGCCCGGGGCAGATCGTGATCTCCGGTTCCATCAGCGGCATTGAGAAAGCGTGCGAGCTGATGAAGGAAGCAGGAGCGAAGCGTGCCCTGCCACTGAAGGTGGGCGGTGCTTTTCACTCACCCCTCATGGAGCCGGCAAGGGTGGAGCTGAAGCAAGCCATTGAAGCGACAGAGATCACAACCCCCCTCTGCCCTGTGTATCAAAATGTCTCCACCATTGGCGAGACCAATCCCGCCACCATCAAGCAAAACCTTATCGCACAGCTCACCTCCCCCGTGAAGTGGACACAATCGGTACAGCAGATGATCGCCGACGGTGCCACCGAATTTGTGGAACTGGGACCGGGCAGCGTCCTGCAGGGTCTGGTATCCAAAATTAACAGAGAGGTTGCTGTTTCGGGTAAACAATAAACATTTATTCGTAACCCGCTCAAAATCTTAAGCTTTCTTAGTCTTTCATATTTGTTAAAATCAAAATAAGAAGGTACATTTGTTCAAGCAATAATAGTCACTAAAAAATACAACAATGAAACATATACAAAAAACGCTTCTGGTCCTCACCCTGTTATCGGGTATCATCTTTTCGGCACACGCGCAGGAAGAGTTTTTCAAGGCACCCGATTTTGCACAGATCAAAAGAGATGTGACATCATCTTCCTCCTCCTATTACTACCCGACGCTGCTGGAGAAATATCTGACCAGCGACGCCATGATGACGCCGCAGGAAGGGAGGCATCTTTACTTCGGCTATGTCTATCAGCCCGGCTATGTCCCTACCGACACATCGTCCCACAACGCGATGCTGGCAGAGGCACTCTCGAAAAAATCATTTACCCCGCAGGACTATACCAATATCCTGCAAAGTGCCGATGCCCTCCTGCTGGAAGATCCTTTCAACCTCCGTGCACTGAACGCTAAGTTACTGGTCTATGCACAACAGAACAATACGGAGGCGTATAAGAAGGTGGCCCGTCAAAGAAGGATCGTGCAGGATGCCATCGTCGGCACCGGCGACGGGATGTCGGAAAAAACCCCGTTCTACGTGATTAAGGTAGCCCATGAATACGATATCCTTCCTTTTCTGGGATACACCTTTGGTGGAGAAGATAAAATTCTGAAAGGCAATAAGGTGAATTATCTGTCACTCGGGAAAAACCGGTTCGGTGTGGAAAAAGTTTATTTTAATATCTCTCCCGTTGTCGATCACGTCAGCTCTCACGGCGGCGGAAAAATGTAAAAATTTCTCCTGTAAAAGGAATAATACAGGGCTTATATCCATCAGCTTAAAAAACTGCCGGATATAAGCCCTGACTGTTTTTGTCTCAGAACCACTTTTTCTTTTTAAAATACCAGAGCATGCCGGCTGCAATCAGCAGCATCACTCCCCAGACGATAAAATATCCGTGACGCAGGTGCAACTCAGGCTGTTGTTTTTCGAAGTGATAAAGTCACTATCCAGTTTCACAAGGCTCATGATCATCTCCCTGGCAGGTCTGATATAACGTCCCAGATCACTGATTTCGTGCTTGAGCAGATTGATTGATTCAAGAATCCTCCGGTCGTGGCTGAGCACCATTTTGGTCTCCAGTGTCTCAATTTTTTCGCCAAGCATGTCCAAAATAAAGATATAATATCAATCACCACATCCAGCATGGCAAAGGCAAGATAGTCGGTTCCCAAAGTCCAGAATCTCCTGGTGTGCTTTTTGAGACGCTCTTTCACGGGGTTAAACTGATTACACTTTTCTTCCAGAAAAGTGATCAACAGGTTATTCATCATCACGATACTCAGATTATCAATGGACACCTGATGCAACACTTCGTTGAATTGCATCATTTTGACCGAGACAAAGAGACCGTTTTCGAACTCTTCCATCTGGGGACGCGTGGGGCCGGCTTCACAGTAAATCGAGCGGGCTTTTGATTTTTGATTGCGCAATATCTGTAACATGCGTATAAATTTCGGTCGTATTCACCGATTTGTGCCCGAGTAGTTCCTGAATATACCTGATATCCGTACCATTCTCCAGCAGATGCGTGGCAAAGCTGTGACGCAGTGTATGAGGGGTCACCTTTTTGGTGATCCCCGCCTTTGAAGCCGCATTTTTCACGATGGTCTGTACACTCTTTTCGGAGTAGAGACCCCCACCCTGCCCCTCAATCAGGTACTCCGCAGGGTGATACACTTTGTAATAATGTCTCAGAGATTCCAGTAACAGGGGGGAGAGCATCACCACACGGTCCTTGCCCCCTTTGGCATTTCTGATCAGGATGATTCTGTTTTTCGAATCAATATCCGTCAGCTTCAGGTGAAGCAGTTCATTTAACCGTAATCCGCATCCGTATAACAGATGGACAATACATTTGTGTTTCAGGTTGGTCACATTGTCCATTAATCGGACAATCTCCCTGGCTGTCAGGTACACAGGCAAACTTTTATTCTTCACACGCGGATAAAGATGTTTGATATTGAGTTGTCTATGGAACATGGAGAGATAAAACTTGTCTATCGAAGCCACTATCAAACGCTGATAAGACGCTCCGATATGATGTTTTTCAATTTTCCAATAGATATATTTCTCAATATTCGTTTCCGTTACCTCCAGCGGGTGGCTGTATTTTTTTTCAGCCAGCTCCAGGAAACCCCTCACCGCACTCTTGTAGTTTTGAATTGAGTTGGGACTATATCGTTGTACAATCATTTTCCGCTCAAATTCGGCTATCAAATCGTCTGTTCTCATTGTTTCCGATTTTATGCAACATTCGTAAATGCAAATATATAAAATATATCAAATTGAACGTAACAAACAAGAAAACAAAATACTATAAAAATTAATTTTTTTAAATCGATATCCATACACGAATGTTATAAATCGGATATTTACGAAAGTAGTATATTTATTGCGTAAATGACACGTTGTGCGTAATTATAAAAGACTGACACTACCTAAGAAAAAAGAATATGACGTTTAAAGAATTCTACACAGACCTAATTCTTAAAAATGCGGACAGACTTAAATCTGACAAGCCAAATCAAATATTTGTTGTTCAAGGACAAGTGAATTTGCTTAATACTGACCCTATAAACAACTTTCTTGCAGACCCTGAAACATTTTACTCAGAAAGTGACGATTTGACTTTCAATAAAGAGTGGTTTGCAAAAATTTTCACAACACTTCAGCAGACAAAGGATTTTCATTTATTATCTTTTGCACAATTTAGTTACTTAATAAATTATATTGACCCTTCTTTCTTTACAGACAGGGTTGTAATTCTTAAAGACAACCTACGACAACTCTTTCCAATTGATAAGAGCAAATATTTAGAGAAGGAAGGAAAGGAAAATATTGAGTTGCGACCTGAAAGATTACCAATTTATCAAGCAGAACAATTAGCTATTAATGATAAATATTACTACTCAATAAAAACGCCAATTAATTCATTTGAATCCATTGACATTTTTACAGACTCAAAGGAACTAACTTTTTCTAGTGATCAGACTTTGGAAAGCATTGATGTTAGTTCTGATCCGTATTCATTGGATAGTTTTATCAATAATTGCATTGAACAAAATACACTGTCAAAAAAGGCTGTTGTTAAGTTTTATTCAAAACAGCCACTTAATCCTATAATACTTGACACATTAAAGAAAATCAATTCATTACTTGAGAGTTTTGGCGGAACCCTTTTCATTTTAGAAGAATCGTCTATTTCCTCGGATTATAAAGTAAATGATCAGACACAAAAATTACTCACTAAATTTTGGGGTGAAGATGCTTCCTTTAGAAATATTTCGGTTTATAAAAACCCTAACATAGGTAATGAAATTGCAGAATTATCTCAAGGTCTTATTGTTGAAACAATTATAAATGAATATGAAAATTCAAAAGAAGATGAACCGTGTAGGGATTTGTATTTAACTGCTCCTACCGGAGCAGGTAAATCTCTACTATTTCAGCTCCCTGCTTTCTATGTTTCCGAAAAGGGAGATGTAACAATTGTGGTTTCCCCTTTGATTGCATTAATGAAAGACCAAGTTAATGCAATAGACAAGGATCGAAATTTTGATAAAGTAGCATACATTAATAGTGAATTAAGCTTAATAGATCGTGAAAGGATTATTGAAAGTTGTAAAAGTGGTGAAATTGACATCCTTTATATGTCACCTGAATTGTTGCTTTCATACGATATAACTCATTTCATTGGTTTTAGAAGGCTTGGATTGTTAGTTATTGATGAAGCCCATTTAATCACAACTTGGGGTCGTGACTTTAGAGTAGATTATTGGTTTCTTGGAAACCATATCAGAAAAATGCGAAAGTTCCACAATTTAAAATTCCCTATGGTTGCAGTAACAGCAACTGCAATTTACGGGGGAGCTAACGATATGGTATTCGATAGCATTGACAGTTTAGTAATGCACAACCCACACATATATATTGGTCAAGTAAAGCGTAATGACATTGAGTTTATCGTTAACAATTATGAGAAGTTCACAATTAATTATGAAGCAAGCAAAATAAGTCAGACGGTTGACTTTATTAAAAAGATAAACGAACTAGAATTAAAGACTTTAGTATATACTCCTTACACTCGTCATATCAGACAAATCTTAGACCAAATTAATGCTGACCAGCAACAAATAGCAACGGGTTATTATGGGTCATTAGATTCATTGAACAAAGAGTTTGCATACAGACAATTCAAGAGTGGTGAAAGAAAAATAATGATTTCAACAAAAGCTTTTGGTATGGGAGTAGATATATCAGACATTCAAGTTGTGTATCACCACGCTCCTTCAGGTTTATTACCTGACTATGTTCAGGAAATTGGTAGGGTTGCAAGGAAACCAGAAATAAAAGGTTTTGCTGCGTTAAATTATTCTTCACAAGATCAACGATATACCAAAGCACTCCACGGAATGTCGGCACTTAGACAATATCAAATTAAAGAAGTGCTGAAAAAAATCCATAAAACATATCTGAAAAACAACAAGAATAGAAACCTACTTTTATCTGTAGATGACTTTGGGCATATTTTCGAAAATGCAATGGATCTAGATCAAAAGGTTCTAACAGCATTAATGATGATTGAAAAGGATTATTTAGCTAAACATAGATTCAATGTAATCATAGCAAGACCCAAAAAACTCTTTGTAAAAGTATTCGCAAGAATTTCAGACCAAGACTTAAATACCCTAACACGTAAATACTCAAGCACATTTAGAGTTATTGATAAATCAGGCAATGGAAATAACATTATAGAAATTGACCTTGACAAGTTATGGTATGATCATTTCGTAAATAAAAGTTTTCCAATACTAAAACGAGAATTTTATACGGGCAACTTGTTCAAAGACGATCACATTGAATTAATACCTCAATTAAAAATGTCTTTCGAAAGACTTGATAGTTTCAACAACATATTTATCAAGCTACAGAACTTATTGAATGCAGTTCAAACCATCTTTGCAAATTCAGATGGTTTCTTCAAACAAGATGAATTTCAGCAAAAGTTAAATAATGTTCTTAATGATAACGAGAAGGCCGAGAAGCTTTCAAGATTTATTCTTTCCTCTTATTCTGGAAGACTTACACAGCCAGGAGTTATTGAAGGCAATGCCTTTTTGCTGCAAAGAAAGAGTATTGATGGATATGAATACCGTGTTTACAACACGCAATACTTAGCGAGTTTTACTGCATTAATGACTAGGCTCAACAATTTATTTGGCAACACTGACAATTCAATAGTTGAGAGATATGTAACTAACAAAGAAACTAATGCTATAAACTATGTTAGACTTGGCTATTTCCTAGAAATGCTTGAACTAGGAACATTTGAAATTAAAGGTGGTGAGAATCCTATGGTATTTATCCGTATTAACGATCCCAATAGGATTGAAAGAGATTCCAATAACTCCTACTACACAAACAGCCTTTTATCAAAGACACTTGAAAGACATTTTTTGAGCAATCAAATTTTTGATCATTTCTTTTTAAGAAGCTTCACCAATAATGAAAGGTGGGACTTTATCGAAGATTTTTTCCTTGGATCAGACGTTGATATACTACTTGACAAATACAAAGGTGGTGAAGCTAATAACGTTGACATAATCGAAACTCTAAAAAAAAAAGATCTGAAGGCAGTTGAAATTTCAACAGATAAGGATGAAGATTCAAACGTAAACATCTTCCATCCTAATGCTGACAGGTATTATTTTCTAAAAGACTTACTGACAATCACAAACAATAATGGCATTAAGACATTAAGAGTATCAGAGTGGTTAAGAGAAGACCCGATTTCTTTTGACATTGTTAGAAGGGAAACACCATTAAAAGTAAACAAAGAAGTATTTGACCTTCTCATTTCAAAATTAAGAGCATACCATCCTGACTACTTCAAAGATGCATTAGGGTTAAAAACAAGAATCGAATTCAAAGGTTACGACAGACCCGTTCAAGCATCGATTCCGTATTCCACACAACCTGTTGAGTTTTATAAGTGGTGGTGCTCAAATCAAGACTATGTAAATATGACATTTGAAGAAAAAATAAAACTGTACGACAAAGTATATATTACTAAACCGACAGAGTTAAAGAAAAAACATAAACGACTGATAAACAAAGAATAACTACGCACAACAGCGGTTTGGCGTAATGGCGGGTTCAGTTCTTCGATTGAACATTTGTGCTAAAAATCCCCCACTACGCCAAGCCGCGAAACGTTAGCGGCAAGTAGTGCAATGAAAACCGATATACGAACATCAACATCTAATCTAAAAGTGAAGTGTTATGAATAAAGTACTGTTAATACTCGCAGTTGTCTTGATGGTTTTTTCCTGCCAACAAGCAAAAAAGGAAAATACCGACAACAAAGAAATTAAAACTGAAAAGAAATATCAGGCTAAAGCCCCTCCCTCTCAACCTTTTGAAGAAGAAGCATTTCAAGAATCAGACAGTACGACTTTAAGGTGGTTAGGAATGGCAGGTTTTCTAATTAACAGCAGAGGTACAACTTTTATGATAGACCCCTTGCTTGGAGAATTTGATATGCCAATAATGATAGAGTTTCCTATTAAAGCGAATGAAGTCCCTAGTTTAGATGCTGTTTTGGTTACCCATAGTGATAATGACCATTACAGTAGACCAACATGTACTGATTTGAAATCTGTAACCAAAGAATTTCATTCGACAATTTATGTTGATTCATTAATGAAAAATCAGGGTTTACCCTCTTTTGGACACAATATTGGAGACTCTTTCAAAATTGGTGGAGTAAAAGTTTCACTAACACCTGCCGACCATGCTTGGCAAAACGACTATCCTGAAATGAACGAAGGTCGATTTTGGAAACAGGAAGATTGTACTGGATTTTGGATTGAAACACCTGACGGAACAATTTGGGCAACAGGCGATTCACGGTTAATGCCAGAACATTTAACAATGCAAAGTCCTGACGCTATCCTATTTGATTTTTCCGATAGTGAATGGCATTTTACATTAGAAGGTGCTATAAGATTAGCTAATGCTTATCCAAACTCTAAATTATTATTACATCATTGGGGCTCTGTAGATGCACCCGATTTCCCACCATTTAACGCAGACCCTGAAGAGTTGAGGAAATTGGTTGATAATCCTGAAAGAATTGTCCTATTGGCACCTGGGGAGCCTTTTACCCTTAAAAAAATTAATAAATAATTGGATATGAAGTTGATGAACATAAAATATCTATTCTTTATTGTGTTAATTTTTGTAAACTCTTGTACTCAAAAGACAGAAAATAGAAAAACCTTCAATGCTGATGATATGATGATAAGAATTTCTGAAATAGAAATAGATTCAACAGACCTTGAAGAATATATATCAATACTTAAAGAAGAATCAGAGGCTTCTGTAAGATTAGAGTCGGGGGTAATTTCAATCTTCCCGATGTATGAGAAAGAAAATCCGACCGAGATTAGGATTCTGGAAATATACAAAGACAAAGAGGCTTATGAATCTCATTTACAGACACCTCATTTCAAGCACTATAAAACTACCACCCTTAAAATGGTAAAGTCCTTAAAGCTAATAGATATGGAAGCGATAGATGAACAAACTATGCCTGCAATATTTAGAAAATTACCGAAAAATGAATAGCCAGCCGCTAATAATAGGACTCTGAGCGGTCGGCACGACCCAGCGATGAGTCGGTGTTGAACTACACCCCCCGTTATACTGTGCTATGTACTTATTGAAGGTTTTTGTTTTTCGGAAGGAAAAATAGACAAGCGATCTTTTACATTTTGCAGGTTTTTGTGCTTTCCGGTATAAGTTTTTCGGATGAATCAGGCTTAAAGGAAGGTTCTGTGATCGCTTATTCTTAACAGGATGACATACCCTACCCTGTGCACCTTTAGGCGCATTTAGGTCTGATAGTTAAAGTTGGGGATGAGTCTGTTTGCAGGTAGCTCCCGGAGGAGAACGTATGGGTGGAAGTTTTCTGATTCTAATCATCTGACCCGTTTTACACACCGGACAATGACAAGGATTGATGCCGGTAAGTCTTACGAAACGTTCAATGTTCGATTCAATCGTTTTCCGGGATATTGACTTGTTTTCGCTTTCGGGCAAATCCTTGTTTAGACTTGTCCGTTCTTCATTCTTATGCAAAAGGTCTCGCCCCATGACGATCGCCGCTAACAAGGCTGTCTCCATCGACTATACCCTGACCAACGACGCTGGTGAGGTCATCGACAGCTCCGCCGGCGGCGCGCCGCTGGTCTACCTGCAAGGTGCAGGTTACATCATCCCAGGCCTGGAAAAGGGCCTGGAAGTCAAGATCGTTGTTGTTGAGCTGACCGTTAGTGTAACGGTAGCAGAAAATGTGATCACAGATGTTTTAGTGGTCTCCCACAACGAGAACAATGTGAAATATTACGGCAAGGCCATCGATGCGGTGCCGGCAGCGATAATCGCCGCCCAGACCCCGGTTATCTTTGCCATGGGTGTTGCCATCGGGATGGCTAAACAGGAAAAAGCCGTGGCTGCGCTGGCTGGTGTGATTGGATTTTTAGTCATGCATGC